>DAOUEZ010000045.1:0-5244 GCA_034429995.1 Dehalococcoidia bacterium | reverse complement strand
CGGTGACCGCGTTGGCGGCGGCGCTGAGGGAGGCGAAGAGCTGGTCGCCGCACTCGACGGCCCTTCCGCCAGGGCGGTCCTTGGCCTCCACGATGACAGCCGTGTGGGACTGCCCCCTGGATCGGCCTGTGAGAGTGGTACCCACAGGCGGCAGCTGGCGGGCGATCTTCTTGCGCTGGCGCTTGGTGGTCATGATGCACCTCCTTTCCCAAGCTATGAGGCTGCTCTGCCGACCGAGCGGCATCTGTCGATGCCGTCGACAGACAGACATCACTCGGATGGGGAAGGAAGTCAAGCTCTGTTGCGGGGAAAGGGGGCGACATGTGCTGCTGCTCTACGGGACCTCTCCGCTCCCGGGGAAGAGCGGCAGCCGGTTAGCTGGGATCTGCGGAGCGCCGGCCGGGCTTGTGATCCCTACCACCGGCATCACTTGCGAATTGGTGGTGAGACCGCGTTGATACCGCTCAGATCGGGATCACGACGGCCTCAATCGGTCATCCGCCTGATTTCAGCCCGCATGCGAACTTCAGAGTGAGCGCAGGCCGGAGCGCAGTTCGGGACGCCTGTCCAGCCTGCTGCATGGTCTTCGAACATCAGGTCGCCGGGTGAGAACCGCACGTGCCGAAGGGCAGTTTGCTCGGATTGATACTGGCCGCTGTGCCGGCGGAGCATTTCAGGCCAGAAGTGGCCAAGCGGGTACTGTCTGTGCCCCTGGCCGACCGGTCAGAGGTTGAGATATAGGACCTGCTGCACCGCCATGCTTGCGGCCACCGCGAGATCGATCTTTCGGTCTGGGGTCCGCTTGATGATGCGCATCCGGGAGTCCTCATTCGAGAGCTTCGCTCGAGCGTTACCGATATGCTCACGCAGCAGGGGGTCGCCGTGATGGGCAAGCGCTCCGCGCAGTGCCAGCTTGTGCAGCAGGCCGTCTGCGACTAGCCGCTGCGTAGTCTGCGAAAACTCTTTACACCAGGCCACCCCATCTCGGCGCAACCGCTGGGCCATCTCCTCCATCTGGTAGGGGTCGTACACGATCTCCACGACATTGTGGCGCGGCTGTGAGAAGTTGCCTGAGGCGCATGCCTCGCATGACGGGTGCGGCATCTCGCGAGGATGCCCCCTCGGACAGCCACCGTTGCAGAGGAACCGGATGAATCGCTCCACCTCGTCGAAGTCGACGCGGCCGCCGCTGTCGGATGGTCGCCAGGCCCTACATGCACGGATCGCCGGGTCATCGGGGCGGCGCGGGTGCCGGCTCACGGCAACGATTGCGAACATGTCGCCGGTTACCGCCGCATCGACACCCAGGACGATCGGCGTCCTGTCGCCCGGCATGAGCGGTGGCAGGCCAGGGTCGTAGCAGCGATCCCAGACTTCGAGCGGTATATAGATCGCCGTCTCGTCGCCAGCCAGGGCGTCCTCCGGGGATTCGGGGGCGAAGTGTAAGAATCCCTGATAGGGGAGCGTCACAGCCTGCTCCTCACGCCATCTGCGGTCGCGGTCGGGACGTGCGTTCCACGGCGCGAAGAACGGAACGAGCGGTGATTGGCCGCTGTCGGCCGCGGACCACAGAGTGGCGGCGAAGTTGTCGTCGCCGGCGCCGCGGGTCACGATGTGGCACGAGCCGTTCGGAGCGACCGTGGTCTGGATCGCGCTCCATGTTTTCTCTGGGAACGGCATGTGGGCGAGCTCGTCCACGTGGGAATGCGTCGCAGTCTGGTCGATAGCGACGTGCGGCCCCGCGGCGTACGACACGATGGTGCGGATGTCGTCTGGAGCGGCGAATAACTTCAGTGAGGTGACGGTGTCCCCACCGGCTTCCTCGGTGATCGGGCGGAGCTGCATCCACTCGGGGAGGTGTGTTAGCCCGAATCGCACGTAGCCCAGCAGGTCCTGCGCGGCCCGGGCGTCCCTCGAGAACAGGTGCACCCGGGCATTCGGCTGCCGGAAAAGCGCAACCCAGCCGTCGTACG
This sequence comes from Dehalococcoidia bacterium, assembly GCA_034429995.1. Lineage (GTDB taxonomy): Bacteria > Chloroflexota > Dehalococcoidia > SM23-28-2 > SM23-28-2 > SM23-28-2. The sequence continues at coordinate 3,271 of DAOUEZ010000045.1, read as the reverse complement.
CGCACTCCAGCTCCGTGAAGCCGAGCTTGCCAGCCTTGAGGGCGAAGACCCGGGGCTCGCGCTCTATCAGTTCAGCCAACTGCACCTGGCCCGGCCATGGTGCTGCGAGCGATCCGATCTCGCCTGTCTCGCGGTTCGTGAACTGCCAGTAGGGCAGGAAATGCCGGAACGAGTGCCGGCAAGCTTCGAGCTCTGAACTCTGGTGCGGAGTCAGGCTGTCGCCGTGGTCGCTCTCAAACCCCATCAGACTCGTCGCGTAGATTCGCCTAACCATGTTCACGCCGCCTCAAGAGTCGCTGAACGTCCGGTGTAGCTTTGCCACCGTTCGATGGCGACCTGGACGTAAGCCGGGTCCAGTTCGATACCGACGCAGCGACGGCCTTGTCGCTCAGAAGCGATGAGGGTTGTTCCAGACCCGAGGAAGAAGTCCAGCACGCGGCTGCCGCGTGTGGAGGAGTTGGCGATCGCCCGCTCCACCAGAGCGACTGGCTTCATTGTGGGGTGTAGGTCTGAGACCGACGGTCTCGGGACGCACCAGACGTCTCCCTGGCCCCGGTCTCCACACCAGTAGTGCCTGACACCCTTGCGCCATCCGTACCAGATGGGTTCGAACTGTCTTTGATAGTCGGCGCGGCCGAGCACAAAGCGGTCCTTTGCCCATATGACCGTGTCACTCCAGTGGCCGCCGGCCTCCTCCAGCAGGCGGGACACGGTCGGCCACTCCTTCGACGACATGAAGACGTAAAGAGCGCCGTCGACGTGGTCGAGGAGCTGGCGCGCCCAGCCCCGTACGAACTCCTCCCAAGCTGAGGCGGGGAGCGAATCATTGGTCAGGGCCCGCCTCCGGGGGCCGCTGGCTGCGCCGCCATGATTGCCGTAATTGACATTGTAGGGCGGGTCCGTGACGGCCATGTCAGCATTGCGCCCGCTCAGCAGCCGACCCACGTCCTCGCTCCTGGTGGCATCGCCGCACAGGAGCCGGTGCTCGCCCAGCCGCCACAGCTGGCCCGGCGCAACGTACAGTTGGTCCTCTGCCGGCTCTTCCGGGATGTCGTCCGGGTCGCTGCCCCCCGGCGGAGCATGGATGTCGAGACTCTCGAGCAGGACCGAGAGGTCTGCTTCGCTGAACCCGATGGCATCGAGGCCTTTCTCCGACTGGGCAAGGTCGGAGAGGAGGGCGGCGAGCCGCGCTTCATCCCACCCGCCGAGCTCGACTGTGCGGTTCGCCGCGATGAGGAAGGCCCGAGCGTCGTCGGGTGACAGGTCGATGCCGTGCACCGTTGGCACCCGCCACTCACCGGTTGAGCCCACTTGGATGCCTGGCGGGGGCTCCGCGCCACATGCCCTCAGCCTGAGAAGGGTCTCGACCCGTCCATGTCCCTCAAGGATGCGGCCGTCAGTGTCGTTGACGACGATGGGGGTAACGTAGCCGAACCGCTCAACGCTTGAGTCGAGCGCCGCGAGGTCGTGTCGCTTCGGGTTATCGGGATGAGCGCGCGCGGCGAGTTCGCCCAACTCGTCGTACGTTAGCCGCACCCGGCGACTAGCGCGCATTGCTGCCCTCCCCCTCATTGGCTAGCTCAGTCAGGTGCCGGTCGACGATGCGGTCCACCCCATGCGCAAAGAGGCGGGCACGCGCTTCCGGGTCGGGCTCGACGTTCACTTCGCTGAAGAGTTTGACCATCTCGGTGGTCACGGCGTTCCAGGTCGTCAGCGCCATCTCCCGCCGGTCAGAAGATTCGCCGAGGGCATGGCGCTCGGCCTTGAGTCCGAGCTCGAGCAGACGGGCGATCTCCGCCGCACGCATTTCGGCGAGCCGGGTCTCACTGCTCATGAGCTTCTTGAGAGCCGAGCCGCCTGCGCCCTGCATGGCCCGCGCCAGCTGCGCATGACGGTCATACATCGCGAGGATGTGCTCGAGGCCTCGCTCGCGCTGGCGCTGCGCGGCCTCAGCGTCCAGCTCAGCGCCCCGTTCCCGCCAACGGAACCGCTTCGAGTACCGTTTCAACGTCACGAGGCTGATGTCCACACCCAGCGCCCGAAGCTCCTCGTGCAGGCGCTTCAGGCTCCGCTCAGCCCCCATCTGGTGGTACAGCGCGAACGCCACGTCCGCCCGCTCACGCGTGGCCTCCTGTCTGCGGTTCACTAGTGCTCTCCTCGATGTTGCCGATGCGCCGTTCGATGGCGGTCCGGCGCGCACGGCATGCTACGTACCGACGCTCGGCAAGTCTGGCAGAGACGAAAGCGTGATGCACATCGATCTAGCCAGCTGCCACGTTCAAAGCATCGACTGGGCATGCTGCTATGCTGACACACAACCGCCAGCCGCGGGATGACAAAACTACGGGGGAACGTTTTGTCAGGACGAGCTCGGGGGATCCGGGTGATAACCCTCAGCGCATAGAGAGCAGTGCTCTGTCCCGGTCAACTCAGGATGCTTCTTCTTGAACCGAAAGAGCCTGGCACTCACCGCGCTCTTTGGGTCGAAATAGCTGTCGTCAAGGAACTGGGTTGCCAGGTCTCCAATTGTCCAAGGTGGATCGCAGTGGTGCCTCAGGTGCCAGAGCCGCTGCAGTTCTTCAAGAGGCATCGGCGGTCGCCCGCCACGCTTGCCATGGCCACGGCGCTTCCGCGGGGGACCATACTCATTCAGCAGTTCAGCTACCTTTGTGATGACCCGGCTCTCGAACTTCTTGCGCCTCTGGCGCTCCGGATCGATTCGCGTCTCCTTGAGCACGCGGAAGTCCACGAAGCGTCGAAAGTACTCCAGATCTTCGCTGAGTACGTAGTGCTTCCTATCCGAGGGTAAAGCGCTGAAGCGGTACTCACGGCCACTGGGACCACGGTACGTCACAGCGCCAAGTTGACCGCCGGTGTACTCGACCACGGTCTGATCGACCTGGCCGTTGTCTATGGGCCTTAGTAGCAGTGCTTCGTTCTCCACGGCCCGCAATCCCGAACCTATATCTGCACTGTAAGTCTAGCACAATGCAGCTAGTCGGGCGGATCCTGTGCGGAGGGTGATCACCTGCCGATGGAGCAGGCTCTCCTCTGACCGCGTGCAACCTCGATTACACGACGTGCTTGAGGGCACACTAAGACGTCGTCGCGCCGCTTGAATCGCGCACCCCCTGATCTCGTTCAGAAACATGGGTGACACCTAGAATGGTGTCGCTATGCGGATTATCAGAGGGACAGCGCCCGGGGCCCTACGCCTGGCAGGCCGCGGGCAGGAGCTGTCAGGAGAAGCCAGGCGTCGCCTCAAGTGGAT
>DAOUEZ010000044.1:0-72439 GCA_034429995.1 Dehalococcoidia bacterium | reverse complement strand
CTGGACTCCGCCCACCCCCCTCAACACCAACGCCGACACCGACTCGGGGCATGACTGGGACCCTCGCGTGACGACCGACGGTGGGGGCAACTGGGTGGCGGTCTGGTGGTCCGAGGAGAACCTGGGAGGCACCACCGGGACGGACGACGACATCCTGGTGGCGCGTTCGACGGACAACGGGGCGAGCTGGACGCTGCCCGCAGCGCTCAACACCAACGCCGGCAGCGACTCGGGAGGTGACTATTACCCTCAAGTGGCGACCGACGGTGGCGGCAACTGGGTGGCGGTCTGGGATTCCTGGGACAGCCTGGGCGGCACGATTGGGGGGGACAGCGACATCCTGATCTCGCGTTCCACGGACAAGGGGGCCACCTGGACGGCCCCCGCTGCCCTGAACACCAACGCCGACACAGACTCACGGCATGACCTGCGCGCTCAAGTGACGACCGACGGCGGGGGCAACTGGCTGGCCGTCTGGTGGTCTGAGGAGAACCTGGGAGGCACCATCGGGCTGGATGACGACATCCTCTATGCCACCGAAAGCCCATCGCCACCGCCTACGCCCACGCCTGGTTCTCCTGTTGGCGGGATAGCGGAGCTGCCGGAGGTCTCTGGTTCGTCGGGGCGCAGCTACGTCGCGCTCGCTGGCCTGGCGGCTGCGGCGCTGGTCGCGCTGGGCACCGGCGGCTGGTACGCGCGGAGGCGGTGGCTGGGGTAGGGCTGACCCGCCGCTCGCCCTGAGCTTGTCGAAGGGCGGATAACCGGTTCAAAGATGGTGGGGGTTTTGTCGGGTACTGGGGGATGAATCCCCCAGCTTGTGCTAGCCCATCTATGAAGCTGCGGGTTTCTCCGCCGGAGGCGGAGTCCGCAAGGCGGACAACCCGCAGGTGCTTGTTGAAACCTTCCCATACACCCAATCCACCAACTATGGACCAATTACAAGCACAACCCTCTCCTTGAGCGTGGCTGGGGCCGATGCTAGAATCGTGACCAGCCATGGCCGCGCAAAGCATCACGGTTCGCGCTCCTGCTACGACCGCCAACCTGGGCCCTGGGTTCGACTGCCTGGGGATGGCCCTCGATTTGTGGGTAGAGGTGGTGGTCATTGCCTCGGAGGAGGCGCTGCCCGCGCCGGGTCCGCCGCTGGGGGGGATGGTGGTGGAGGCAGCCCAGCGCCTGTTCTCGCACGTCGGCAAGCAGTCGCCGGCGGGTCTCAGCGCCGAGTTCAGGCAACAGATACCGGTGGCTCGCGGCCTGGGAGCCAGCGCCGTCGGGCGGGCAGCCGGCCTGCTGGCGGCCAACGCTCTCCTAGGCGAGCCGCTGGAGCGCGAGGAGATGCTGGCCCTGGGCACCGAGTTGGAGGGCCACGCTGACAACATGGCGCCCGTCCTGTTCGGCGGGCTGCAGGTGGCGGTGCGCGAAGGCGACAGCGTGTTTCACGCCGGGCTGCCTGCACCCGAGGGCCTGAAGGCCGTCCTCTTCGTGCCGGATATGGAGATGCCCACCGAGGAGAGCCGCCAGGCGCTGCCCGAGTTCCTCTCGCGGGAGGATGCGGTCTATAATATCGGCCACGCGGCCCTGGTGGTGGCGGCCCTGGCCTCGGGCAGGCTAGACCTCCTGGACGTGGCCACCCGTGATCGGCTGCACCAGCCGGCGCGGGCCAAGGTCTTCCCAGCGATGGAAGCCATCTTCCGGGCGGCGCGCCGGGCGGGAGCCCTGGGCGTCTTCCTGTCGGGTGGGGGATCGACCGTTCTAGCCCTGGCCTCCCAGAGCGAAGAGAGCATTGTTCAGGCGATGGCTGAGGCGGCGGCCGGTGCGGGCACGAAAGGCCGCACGATCGTCACAGCTCCCAGCAATGCGGGAGCACGAGTAGTGGAGAAGGGTTGAGGGAGAGCAATGGCTATCATTGTTCAGAAGTACGGCGGCACCTCGCTAGCGGATGCCGAAAAGATCAAGAACGTGGCGCGGCGGGTGGGCGCTCGCCGGGACAAGGGCGACGACCTGGTGGTGGTCGTCTCGGCGATGGGCAAGACTACAGACCAGCTCATCGACCTGGCCTACCAGATGAGCGATCAGCCGGAGGACCGCGAGATGGACGTCCTGGTGTCCACCGGCGAGGCCGTATCCAGCAGCCTCATGGCCATGGCCCTGCGAGCGCTGGGCTATCCGGCGATCAGCCTATCGGGGGCGCAGGCGGGCATCGGCACCGAGGCCCGCTACAGCCGCGCTCGCATCCTCTCGGTCGACCCCCAGCGCATCCACAAGGAGCTGCGAGAAGGGAAGATCGTCATCGTGGCCGGCTTCCAGGGAATCTGCGAGGAGATGGACATCACCACCCTGGGGCGCGGTGGCTCCGACACGACGGGGGTAGCCCTGGCGGTGGCCCTGGGGGCAGACAAGTGCGAGATCTACAGCGACGTGGACGGCATCTACACCACCGACCCGCGCGTCGAGCCGAAAGCGCGCAAGCTGAAGGACATCAACTACGAGGAGATGCTGGAGCTGGCCACCTACGGCGCCAGGGTCATGCACAACCGGGCGGTGGAGCTAGGCAAGGTCTACAACATGCCCATTCTGGTAGCATCCAGCACCCGCGACGTGCCGGGAACTCTCATTCACGGAGGGACTGAGATGGTAGAGCAGCGAAACAAGGTAAGCGGCATCGCCTACGATTCGGACGTGGCCAAGTTGACCGTGCGCGGCGTCCCCGACCGGCCGGGCATCGCGGCCAGCCTCTTCGGATCGCTGTCCGACGCGGGCATAAGCGTGGACACCATCGTCCAGAACGCGAGCGTGGAGAACACCACCGACCTCACCTTCACCGTCGCCCGCAACGACCTAGAGAAGGCCATGAAGCTGGTAGAGCCGCTCGCCCAGCAGATCGGCGCCGGCCAGACACTGTCCGACCTCAGTCTGGCCAAGGTGAGCATCGTGGGCGCAGGGATGCAGAGCGGACCCGGCTACGCGGCGACGATGTTCCGCACCCTGTTCAACGAGGGTATCAACATCGAGCTGATCACCACCAGCGAGATCCGGATCACCTGCATCATTGACGAGTCGCGGGTGGCCGACGCCGTGCGCGCCCTCCACAAGGCGTTCGAGCTAGAGCAGGCATAGTAGGCCGGCTGGCCGAAACGCAACCAAAAAGGGGCGCCGCGACGACGGTGCCCCTCTTGCCTTTGTCCTATCGGTTGCTTCTAGCGCTCGTCGCCTCAGAAGGACCGCGGGTCGCCCACGGGCTGGCCCGCGCTGAAGGCCTCTACGCCCACGATGTCGGGGATGCGCTCGAAAAGTATACGCTCGATCCCCGCCTTTAGGGTGATCGTGGCCATGGGGCAACCGGCACAAGCGCCTACCATCTCCAGCTTGACGATGCCGTCCTCGCTAACCCCCAGCAACTCGACGTTGCCGCCGTCGGCCCTAAGCGCGGGGCGGATCTCGTCCAGCACCTCCTCGACGGCCTCAACAGTTATCTTTGTCATGAGCCTCCTCTCGTCGTTGACAGATCGAAGCCTCCACAGAAAGCATAACCTACTTCTGAGACGAGGGTCAATCTAGGGCCGCGCGCACCCTGGGCACGACCTCGCGGGCGTAGGTCTCGAGGTCGGCGTCCAGACCGCGGGGCGAAGGAATAGGCACTAGGATGAAGTGGCGAACGCCTGCCTCCACGTACTGGAGCAGGCGCTCGACGCACTGGTCGGGTGGGCCAAGCACGCAGTAGCGGTCGACGATGCGATCGAAGGGCTGGTTGTAGCGCACGCTGAGGTCCTGGACGGCGCGCTGGCGGGCCTCCTCATAAGTATCGGCTACGCAGATGAACTGATACATGCCGGACTCGATGGTCGTCGGGTCGCGCCCGTGTTCCTGGGCGAAGGTCGCCAGCTTCTCGAGACTCTCGCGATAGCGCTCCGGGCTGAACAGATAGGGCATGTAGCCGTCGCCCAACCTGGCCGCCCGCTTGATGGCCGCCTCCGAGCGCCCGGCCACCCAGATGGGTGGGCCGGGCTTCTGGACGGGCTTGGGCTGCATGTTGGCGTCCTCCAGACGGAAGAAACGCCCCTCGTGGTTGACGCCCGATTCGCTCCACAGCCTGCGCATCACCTCGATGGCCTCATCGGTTCGCCTGCCGCGCTCCTTCACGGGCACGCCGCAGGCCACGAACTCGCGGGGGAATTCGCCGCCGACACCGACGCCCAGGATGATACGGCCGTTGGAGATGATGTCCAGGCTGGCCACCTCCTTGGCCACTACAGTGGGGTGCCTGAGCGGCAAGAGGAGGACGGCCGAGCCCAGGAGGATGCGCTGGGTGCGGGCGGCGAAAGCAGCGAGCACGGTAATAGCGTCGAAGGTGGGCACAAAGAAAAGCATGTGCTCACTAATCCAGAGGGAATCGAAGCCCAGCTCCTCCGCCCGCTGAGCCTGCTCGAGGGGCATCGGCCACACGAACACACCGAACTTCACCTCAGTCATGAGGCTTGCCTCCTGTTGGTTGACAGCGTGCTAACGAAGCTATAGCCTTGGCGCCGCTGCGCGCCAAGCACCGAGTATACTATCACAAGCGGGGAGTGAACTGCCGCTGGGGAGCTAGCGTGGCGTGAGCGCGGCAGCACGTTGAGCCAAGAAGTCCTAACTGGATGGTAGGGAAGTACAAGACTCGATCTGGCCCGTACCACACTCTTCACCGCTGGGGTGAAGCTTTTCTTGACATGACCGGGTGACATGTGATAATGTTCACCCTAGAGGTGAACAAGCAGAGTGCGCGTAGTCTTCCACACCAAGAGGCTCTGCCAAGCCTATGAGGAGGTGGACCGTGCGATTCGGCTGTGGGGACTGGATGTGGCTCGAAAATACATCCAGAGGGTGGAGGCGATATACGCTGCGCAGAACTTCGACGAGATCAAGCGCCTCCAGGCGTTCAAGGCGCACCAGTTGAAGGGTGAGCGCGTGGGCCAATGGGCTCTCGCGCTGACCAGACGCTGGCGGCTCATCGTTATTCCGTCCGACGGTGGAGAAACGGTGACGATCAAGGAGGTGACGAAGCACTATGGTGGCTAAGACCGATGATCGGGCTTTCTCAGACTTGGCGATCCCGCCCGGCGAGCTGCTCGCTGAGGAACTCGAGACCCGTAGCATGACGCAGAAAGAGCTTGCTGACAGAACGGGCCGGCCGGCACAGAAGATAAGCGAGATCATCAACGGAAAGAAGAGCATCACGTACGACACAGCCCTGGAGCTGGAGAAGGTACTTGGAATCCCTGCGCACTTCTGGGTAAATCTGGAGGCGTCCTACCAGCTAACCAAGGCCCGCCTTCGCGAGAAGAGCCAACTTGAGGAGCAAGAGGACTGGCTCGAATTCTTTCCGGTGCGGGAACTCCGTGCACGCCGGTGTATCCCTAGGAGCCGCAACAAGCGAGAGACGGTAGCCGCACTGCTGAAGTTTTTCGGCGTGGCGTCGTTCTCAACGCTCCGCCAGCGCGAAGAGGCGCTCCTTCAGTATCGCATCACGCCGAAGTCTAAGGTATCCGAGGGTGCGCTGTGGGCGTGGCTTCAGGTGGGTGATATCGAAGCGCGTGAGATCAACACAGCGGCGTACAACGAACGGCAGTTCCTCGACGCGCTGGGGGAGATTCGCGGTCTCACAGCTGAGCGGGCACAGGTTTTCTTACCGCGCATGAGGGATCTCTGCGCAAGCGCTGGGGTGGCCTTTGTCGTCATCAAAGAGTTCGCCAAGAGCGGTGCGAACGGTGTCGCCCGATGGGTCTCGACGGACAAGGCGATGATCCAACTGAGCACGAGGAGGCGGTGGACGGACATCTTCTGGTTTAGCTTCTACCACGAAGCCAAACACGTGCTGGATAGCGAAAAAAAGCGGACATTCGTAGACGAGTGGGGCCGCCGGCTGCTAAAGGGGATCAACGACGATGCGCAGGCAGAAGCCGCCGCGGACGGATTCGCTGCAGACTGGCTGATCCCTCCGGACGAATGGGCTACCTTTGTCGCGTCCCAGGCGTCGTCGCGCGTATGCGTCGAACAGTTTGCCCGGCGCATAGGCATCCATCCAGGCATTGTCGTCGGGAGGATCCAGCACGAGGGGCTAGTCGGGTACGCGAGTCTGAACGACCTCCGGCGCAAGTTTGTCTGGTCCGACGACTAGCACGTCGACAATCGGGGTTCCTTCACAACGCTGAAACGTTGTGAAATGCCTACACTCACGTCTCCGTCGGGCGAGTTGTCGAAATTTTTCGGGGATATTAACATAAGCTACGCGCACACTCCCCTTCCCCTGCTATAATACCCTTTGCGCGCCCCAAAGGAACAAATGTTTACGCACCTTCACCTTCACACGGAATATAGTCTTCTGGACGGCCTGGCCCGCATTCCCCAGCTCATGGAGCGCGCCCAAGAGCTGGGGCAAGAGGCCATCGCCCTCACTGACCACGGCGTCCTCTACGGGGTTGTCCCCTTCTACAAGGAGGCCAAGGCGCGCGGCCTGAAGCCGATCATCGGCGTCGAGGCCTACCTGGCCCAGGGGTCGCGCTACTCCCGCGAGCCCAAGGACAGACACCCTTATCACCTTACCCTTCTGGCCAGGGACCTGCAGGGCTACCGCAACCTGCTGGCGCTGGCGACCAAGGCCCACCTGGAGGGCCACTACTACCGGCCGCGCATGGACAAGGAGCTCCTGCAGGAGCACCACCAGGGCCTCATCGCGCTCTCCGGCTGCCAGAGCGGCGAGCTGCCGCGCCTGCTGGCCGAGGGCCGCTGGCAGGATGCGCTGACAGCAGCCCAGTGGTATCGAGAGGTCTTCGGCGAGTTCTATCTGGAGCTCCAGGACCACAACATCCCCGAGGCCACCAAGGTCAACGAGAAGCTGGTGCGCCTCTCGCGGGAGACGGGCCTGCCGCTGGTAGCCACCAACGATGTCCACTTCGTTCATCGCCAGGACGCGCCCACCCACGACATCCTGCTCTGCATCGGCACCAACACCTCGATCCTGGACGAGCGGCGAATGCGCCTGGCGGGGGACGCTGACTCCTACTACTTGAAGTCCGAGGAAGAGATGCGCCATCTCTTCGGCGACCTGCCGGAGGCCATCGAGAACACCTGGCGCATCGCCCAAATGTGCGAGCTGGAGTTGGAGTTCGGGCAGTTGCACCTGCCCGAGGCCAACGTTCCCCAAGGCATGTCGGCGGACGACTATCTGGCCGAGCTCTGCTACCAGGGCCTGGCCCGCCGCTATCCGAACGGCTCCGAGGAACCGCGCCGACGCCTGGAGTACGAGCTGTCGGTGGTGCGGCAGACGGGCTTCAGCCACTACATCCTGGTGGTGCGCGACTTCGCTCAGTTCGCCAGGGAGCAGGGCATCCTCATGGCCGTGCGGGGTTCGGCTGCAGCCAGCATCATCCTTTACTGTCTGAGTGTTACGGACATCAACCCGCTGGAGTACCGCCTGGTGTTCGAGCGCTTCCTGAACGTGGAACGACGGGAGCTGCCCGACGTTGACTTGGACTTTGCCGAGGACCGCCGCGACGAGGTCATACGCTACGCGGCCCAGAAGTATGGCTACGACCGGGTGGCCCAGATCATCACCTTCGGCACCATGGGGGCCAAGGCAGCCATCCGCGATGTCGGCCGCGCCCTGGGGATGACCTACGCCGACGTGGACAGGGTAGCCCGCCTGGTGCCCGCCGTGCTCAACATGACCATCGACCGCGCCCTGGCAGGCAACGGCGAGCTGAGCAGCATCTACGAGGCCGACGAGCAGGTGCGGCGGCTGGTGGATACGGCCAAGGAACTGGAGGGTGTCGCCCGTCACGCCAGCACCCACGCCGCCGGCCTGGTCATCGCTCCCGAGCCCCTGGTCCACTTCCTGCCCCTGCAGCGGCCGGCCCATTCCTTGGCCGCCGGCAGGGAGAGCGATGGCACACCGATCGCCACCACCCAATACGCCATGGAGGCCGTGGCCGACATCGGCCTGCTGAAGATGGACTTCCTGGGCCTGGCCAACCTCACGATCCTCGGCAAGGCTGTGGAAATCATCCGTGAGACGCGTGGCGTGGACATCGACCTCCAGGCGCTGCCCGATGGCGACGCCAAGACGTACGCCACGCTGTGGGAGGGTCAGACCTTCGGGGTGTTCCAGTTGGAGAGCAGCGGCATGCGCCGCTACATCCAGGAGCTAAAGCCCACGGCCATCAAGGACCTGGCGGCTATGGTCGCTCTCTACCGCCCGGGGCCCATACAGCACATTCCCACCTACACTCGAGCCAAGCATCGGCTGGAGGATATCCGCTATCCCCACCCTGACCTGGCAGACATCCTCGACGAGACCTACGGCGTCATCGTCTACCAAGATCAGGTTCTGCTTATCGCCCAGAAGTTCGCCGGCTACACCCTGGGCGAGGCCGATGTCATGCGCAAGGCGATGGGCAAGAAGATCCCTGCCGTAATGGCAGCGGAAAGGGAGCGCTTCCTGTCCGGGGCCAGGGCTAAGGGCTACAGCGGAGCCGAGGCCGACCAGGTCTTCAACCTCATCGAGCCCTTCGCTGGCTACGCCTTCAACAAGGCTCACGCCGTCTGCTACGCCAACATCGCCTACCAGACGGCTTACCTCAAGGCGAACTACCCTGCCGAGTACATGACCGCCGTGCTGATGCTGGCCGAGCATCACCCCGCGGGCGCCGCTCAGCGGGTGGCCGAGGCCTACCCTGAGTGCGCTCGCCTGGGGATCAGCGTTCTGCCCCCCGATGTCAACCGCAGCCGCGTCAGCTTCGCCCTGGAAGAAGGGGAGGACGGCAGCCTGGCTATCCGCTTCGGCCTGGCGAACATCAAGAACGTGGGGACAGGCATCGTAGAGGGGATGCTCGAGGCCCGCGACGACGGCCAGCCCTTCGCCTCCATCGAGGACTTCTGCCAGCGGGTCAACTGCCGCTATCTCAACAAGCGGGCCCTGGAGAGCATGATCAAGGCCGGCGCCTTCGACTGCCTGGGCGGACGGGGAACCCTGCTGGCGAACCTGGACCGGCTCATCAGCATAGCGCAGAGGGCGCAGAAAGTGCGGGAGTCGGGTCAGACCACCCTGTTCGACGTCTTCGGGGAGGGCGTCTCCGGCCCGAGCCTGGAAGCAGCCGAGGCGGAGGTGCCCCTGGCCAGCCAGCTCGCCTGGGAGAAAGAGCTCCTGGGCGTCTATGTGTCGGAGCATCCCTTCAGCCGGGCGGCTGCCGCCCTGAGCCACCGGGTGACCGCCATGTGCAGCGAGGTCTCGGAGGAGATGGCAGGGCGGGAGGTGGTGATCGCTGGCGTCGTCGGCTCCACTCGCCAGATCCTGACGCGCGCCGGGCGCCTCTTCCTGGCCGCCGAGATCGAGGACCTCTCGGGGAGCGTGGAGGTCACCGTCTGGCCCGACGTGTACGACCAGACGCGCGATCTGTGGGCCGAGGGGAACATCGTCGTCATGAACGTACGTGTCCGCACCCGCAACGACCGCCTTCAGCTAAGCGTCCAGAAGGCCAGCGCCTACCAGGAAGGAGCCAACCCAGGGCCGGACAACGGCGATTCTGCCGCTGACCCGCCTGTCGCCCGCCAGAGGGCCAACGCTGCACGCGCCCTGCGCGTCACCCTCAGGGAGACGGAGGACAGCGAGGGCGATCAGCAGCGTCTGCGGGCGGTGATGAGCGCCCTGGAGGAGTTCGAGGGGGAGGACGAGGTGGTGCTCACGATCCGCCAGCAGGATGGCGACGAGGTGGAGCTGGAGCTACCGCGGGCGCGCGCCTGCGACGCGCTGAGCCAACGGCTGAGCGCCGCACTGGGGGATCAGGGGGCGGTGGTGCTGTAGGCTACGCCCTTACTCCTCCGGTATCTCCAGCGTGTGCAGGATGTTACCTTCGCCGTCCTTGATCTCGAGGATGACCTTGGCGGGGGTCTCGCTGGTCAGCACCTTCACCAGGCCGTAGTTGTAGGTGTCCAGCTCGTAGTACTCGTCGGTGATGCCGGGGAGAAGCCCTTCCAGCAAATCGGTCGAGACCTCCATAGTTTCCAGCTCCTCGCCAATGGTCTCCCTGGCTATCGGCCCTATGATTATCTCCATGCAGCCGTTCTCCAGGGTGTTGACCACAGCGCCGTGGAGGTCAGTCGTCAGGAAGATGACGTTCTCGATGCCATTGTCGGTAATGAAGTTGAGCAGCTCCTCTCGCTCGGCGGGGTAGCCCTCCCAGCGGTCGTAGGGGAGGAGCAGGAACTCGCTTATCGGCACCTCGTTGATAATGAACTTGAACTTGGCATCGGAGGCCAGGAGGGCTTGCTTGAGCCACTCTTTCTGCTGCGTGCCCAGCACGGTGCGCGAAGGGTCGCGGAGGCCTTCCAGGCAGGCCACGTCGCCGATGCGGGTGGGAAACTGTAGCGTCTCGCCCTCTTCGTCCAGGCAGAAGAACTCGGCGCTGCGGTACTGGCGCTCGTCGAGGATGAATAGCTCCACGTCCTTCCCCCAGCGGAAGGTTCGGTAGAGGCGGTTGGGGTCGTCCGGGCTCTGGCGGATGGGATTGTACTCGAAGAACGCCTGAAGGCCGGCGGCCAGCATATCGGGGTCGACCGTCTCGCTGTCGAAGTCGTTGACCACCTCGTGGTCGTCCCAGATGGCGTAGGTGGAGGTAGCAGCCGTCAGCCCGGCCAGGTGCTCATCCTCACGGTTGACCTTGTAGAGCTCCCTGTATTCCGGCAAGGTGGTAGCATGCGGCATGCCCTCTATCTCGGGGTCGGCAATGACCGTATCGCCCAGGTAAACGAAGAAGTCGGGGGCATCCTGAACCACCGTAGACAGAAGGGTGAAGGGCTTGAGGTGGGCGGCCGAATCGGCGGAATAGGCGAAGACGAGGTCGCTGGCAACATCCGCCGGCGGAGCGGTCAGGAAGGTGCCGGTGGGGCTGGCGGTGCCGTCGGGGGAGAGGAAGCGATAGAAGTAGCTCTCGTCGGGCTCCAGGCCGTCGATGTCTGCCTTGACTACGAAGTCGCTCTCCGCCTCAGCCTGCAGCTTCTCGCTGGCGACCACCTGCTCGAACGCCTCGTCGGAGGCCACCTCGGCGGTGACCTCTCCCCCCGCGCCTACCCTTGTCCAGAGGATGACGCTGGTGTCGGTGACGTCACCGCTGGCCACGCCGTAGGTGAAGGCTGCCCCGGAGGGGGTAGGCGTAGCAGCGGGCGTGGCCGCTGGTGTGCCCTCCTCCTCCTCCTCGCCGCAGCCAGCAACAAGCGCCGCCAGGGAGGCAAATAGCAAAAAGAAAAGAACCCATCTCTTAAGCATCGATAGCTCCTTCCAGGAGCAGCAGTCGCTCCTTCATGTCCAGGCCACCGCCGTAGCCGCCCAGACGCCCGTTAGATGATACCACTCGATGGCAGGGAACAATAAGGGGCCAGGGGTTGGCCGCCATGGCCTGGCCTACCGCCCGGGCGGCGCGCGGCCTGCCCACCCTGACCGCCAACCAGTCGTAGCTGCGCGTCTGGCCGTAGGGAATCTCCTGAGTGGCTTGCCAGACCGCTCGCTGGAAGGGGGTAGCGGCAGAGAAGTCCAAGGCATCGGGGAAGGGGACGGGCTGGCCGCGAGAGTAGCGCCGCAAGCGCTCGGGCAGGTCGCCCGCCTCGTCGTCGCGGGCCTCCTCGCGGGCGCCGAGGGCAAGAACCTCGCTGAGGGCCGCGTCTCTACCGAGGCGAGGCAGGGTGACCGCCCGCAGGCCAGCGGGGGATAGCACAAGGCCCAGCCAGCCCAAGGCGGTCTCGATAATGCAGAACTTCATTCCATCCCCCCAATCGTCGGAATCCCGCGGCAAGCCCAGCTCAGGGGCTGCCTGCTTGCCGATTATATCAGCCCTGTCCTGGGCCGCCAAAGCGAGCGCTGATGAGAGATGCACTTAATGATGTTCTTGCAGTAAGATTGGCACGACATGATTCGCTCAGGCGGGATATTGGCCCTTGCCGCCCTGACCGCCGCTGTCGTCCTTCTGGCCTGCCAGGGGAGCGAGAGTGAGCCGGCGGGCATGGGGGCTGAGCCCTTGCTCACAGCCACGGCCGCTCCCACCGCTACCGCTGCTCCGCCGTCGCCCTCGGCCAGCCCTACCCCGACGGTAGCCCCCTCGCCCACGCCGGAGCCGCCAACGGCCGCCGATTCAGGCAGGGTGGAGCTCTCGCCCAGCACGGTAAGGCAGGGGGAGGTATTCACGGTTAGCCTGCGGAACAGCGAACCTTCTAGTGACGCCGCCACAACCTTCGCCGGACTCCGCTACCCGATGCTCTGGACGGGCGACATCTGGTGGGTCGTGATAGGAGTCGCCGCCAACTTCGTGTCCGGCCAACACCAGGTTCAGGTGATCGAAGATGGGCTGATGAACCTTCCCATCATGGTGCTGACGGTGGTGGAGGCTGCCTTTCCCGAAGAATTCATTCAACTGGAGCCCGAGCAGTCGCAACTGTTGACCGATCCCGCCGCCATCGAGGAGGAGCGCCAGCTTCTAGCCTCCATCTACGCTACCGTCACACGCGAGCGCCTGTGGTCGGGGCCATTCGTCCTGCCCACTGCTGGCCCACTAGGGGACACCTTTGGCATGCGTCGCAGCTTCAACGGCGGGCCATTCAGTCACCACACCGGCCTTGACATCCTGGCTGGCGAGGGCGAGCCGGTGGTGGCGGCCAACAGCGGCCGCATAGCCTTCGCCGGGGAGCTGCACCTGCGGGGCGGCAGTGTGATCATCGACCATGGGGCCGCTGTCTTCAGCGGCTATCACCACCTGTCGCAGATGTTGGTCGCAGAGGGACAGGAGGTAGCTCAGGGGGAGGTCATCGGCGCTGTGGGAGGAACCGGCCTGGTCACGGGGCCTCACCTGCACTGGGAGATAGTGGTGCACGGGGTGCGGGTAGACCCGCTGCCGTGGACGCAAGCGGAGATAGGGCCTGGCCTATCGCCTCAGGTCCCCCAGCTCATGGAGGACGAGGGCGACGGCTACGATGGCCGCGGTCTCAGCCCGCAGGACGCGCCGGCCGAGGGAGACGGTGCGCACCCCCTGCCGGCGGGCGAGCTGGACCTCGTCCAGGGGGAAGCCACCCTCGGGGCCGATGAACAAGCTGACGGCAGGGACCGCCAGTTGCTGCGCCGCCAGCAGATCGCCGAGGCTGACCTCCCTCTCGCCCTCCCAGGGCAGGATGCGGAACCCAGCGCCCGCCGCGCAAGCCTCCTCGAACGGCAGGGGCAGTGATATCCCGGGCAGGCGAGAGCGGCCGCTCTGCTCGGCGGCCTCGACAATGACACGGCGCCAGCGTTCCAGGCGGGCCGACGATGCCTGGGAGGGTCGAACCTGCGAGCGGCCGCTAACGGCAGGTACGAAGGCGGCCACGCCCAGCTCCGTGCCCTTCTCCAGCACCCAGTCGAAGCGCTGGCCCTTGATGAGCGCCTGGTAGAGCACGAGGCGAACGCTGGGCTCGCCGGTTCCCTCGCTCGAGGCGAGCACCACGCCCTGCGCTGCCCTCGCGGTCACTGTTGTCCAGGAGGAGCACGTGATCGCCGACCCGCAGGCGCAACACTCGCTCCATCCTGCGGGCCAGGTCAGGCCCCAGGCGGGCTTCCTGGCCGACTATCGCTTGGGGGGAAACAAAGAATCGGCGCATGGGTCTAGAGCCTGCGGGCGATATGGGCACGCCAGTCGCCGTCGGCCAGCGCCCGCTCCACTACGAGGCCGGTGCGAGCCAGGGCGCTGGATACTCGTTCCGCTGATTCAGCGCTGAAACCAGCAACGATGAGCACGCCACCCGGCCGCAACACCTCTGCCAAGGCGGGAGCCATCTCCACGATGACCGCCGCGCTGATGTTGGCCATCGCCAGGTCGAAGGCGGCCCTGAGCGGCTCGTCCAGGCTGCCCTCCTCGACCTGCACTACCGCCTCCAGGCCATTCAGGCGGACATTCTCTCGCGCCGCCGCCGCCGCCTGGGGGTCGATATCGAGGGCGAGGACAGAGGTCGCCCCCAACCTGGCGGCGGCCAGGGCGAGGATGCCAGAGCCAGTGCCCAGGTCGAGGATGTCCATCCCGGGCCGCAGAAGCTCCTCGAGGGCCCTCAGACACATCAGCGTCGTGGGGTGCTGGCCGGTGCCGAAGGCCATGCCAGGGTCGAGACGGATGACCGCCTCGCCCCGGCGGGGGCGGTACGAGCGCCATGTGGGGCAGACGACCAAGCGGGGGCTCACCCGCAGAACAGGGAAGAACTCCTTCCAGGCGTGGGCCCAGTCTTCCTCGCTCAGCCAGCGGCTGCGCAGCGGCGAGGGCAAGGCGAGGGGAGCCAACTGGCGGCGCAGGGCGCGCCGCCGACGGGCGAGGTCACCATCGACAGGGAGATAGCCCTTCACTACCACCGACGCCTCGGCTGCCTCGATACTCACGCCGCTATAAACGTGGCGACGGAGCACGTCGGCCACGGCTTCCTCAGCGCCGGGGGCTACCTCGACGCTCAGCTCCAGCCAGCGGGCGGCGGATCGCTTTCTCGATGACATGACCTATCGGCGAAGAGCGAGGGTCCTTGTTCAGAGGCGCCTTCCGGCCCCATGAGGAAAAGGCCTAGCCCAGGGCGCCCTTGATCTTGCCCAGGAGGCCTTTGTCGTCCTGGGAGTCTGTGGACGTCTCCAGGGTATCGTCCAAATCCTTCAGCAGACGCTTTTGGTCAGCGGTGAGGTTGGTGGGGACAACCACCCGCACTCGCACCAGCTCGTCGCCGCGACCCTGGCCGCGCAGGCGGGGCACGCCCTTACCCTTGAGCAGGAAGACGCGCCCGTTCTGGGTGCCGGGCGGGATCTTCAGGCTGTGGGGCCCATCGAGGGTGGGAACCTGTAGCTGCATACCCAGGGCGGCCTGAGCAATGTTGATGCCCAGGTCGAAGATGATATCGCTGTTGTCCCGCTGGAACAGCTCGTGGGGCTTGACATGGATGTCCACGTACAGATTGCCCGGCGGGCCGCCGTTCAGGCCGGCGTCGCCTTCGCCCCTGAGCCGCATCTGCGAGCCGTCATCGACGCCGGCGGGAATCTTGACCTCCAGGCGACGGCGATGGCGCTCGCGGCCGCTGCCATGACACTGGTGGCAGGGCTCGGTGATGATGCGCCCTTCGCCGCCACACTGCTGGCAGACGGCCACGTTGACGAACTGACCAAAGACGCTGCGCTGGATACGCCTGACCTCGCCAGTGCCATCGCAAGCGGGACAGCGGGCTAGCTGGCTGCCGGGCTCGTTCCCCTGGCCGCCGCAGCGAGGGCACAGCTCGGTGCGGGTGACCTCGATCTCCTTCTGGCAACCGAAGGCGGCCTCCTCGAAGGCAATAGTCAGGCGAGAGCGGAGGTCGTTGCCGCGGCGGGCCTGTCGGCGCAGGCGGGTGCCTGTGCCGCCGAAGAAGGCGTCGAAGATATCGCCGAAGCCGCCCATGTCGAAGCCGTCGAAGGG
The DNA here is from genome assembly GCA_034429995.1 of Dehalococcoidia bacterium. Taxonomy (GTDB): domain Bacteria; phylum Chloroflexota; class Dehalococcoidia; order SM23-28-2; family SM23-28-2; genus SM23-28-2. Next base: position 56,975 of record DAOUEZ010000044.1, on the reverse strand, counting down.
GCGGCCGAGGTCGAAGCCGCGGAGGCCTTCGTGGCCGAAGCGGTCGTAGGACATCCGCCGCTCAGCGTCGGAGAGGACCTCGTAGGCCTCGTTTATCTCCTTGAAGCGCTCCTCCGCGCCGACCTGCTTGTTGCGGTCGGGGTGATACTGCATAGCGAGGCGGCGGAAGGCCTTCTTGATCTCCTCCGCGCTGGCGTTGCGGGGAACGCCGAGAACGTCGTAGTAGTCGCGCTTTGTCGTGGCCATGGGTAACCAATCTATTTTAGCAGATTGGAGCTGGCAAGGGGCAAGGGGGGGAGTAGGCAGTTGGCCCTGGCCGTATGTAGCGATTGTGTGAGACAATGCACCACGCTGTGTATCTCTTCTACATCGATGACTCAGGCGATACAGGCCTCAAGAGCCAAGGATCGCCGACTGATGCTTTCGTTTTATGTGCGCTGATTGTCGAAGATCACGCCTGGCTAAGTACACTTGACGAAATCGTAACATTCCGGCGATTTCTGCGGCGGGAATTTGAGCTGAGTCCGCGTGCCGAGCTGAAGGCAGGCTACCTGCTTCATGGAACCGGTCCATTCGCAGGCTCAAATATTGGCGACTCGGTAAGGCTCCGGATCTACAGACTGGCGCTCCGCTTTCAGCGCAAGCTGGGCACTATCAGGACGTGGGCCGTGCTGATTGACAAGGGGGAGTGGGCGAAGCAGAGCAGGGGCGAGGATATTCGGGAGACGGCGTGGCGGAATATGATTGAGCGGATCGAAAGATTTACGTACTACGGAAAGGATACCTGTGTCGTGTTCCCCGATGAGGGGTATCCAGATTTTGTTCGGATGATGTTTCGGCGAATGCGGCGGTTTAGTCATGTGCCTTCAAGGTTCGCCCCAGGTATTTCCCTGTCTCGCCCTGCAACGTCCATCGTGGAAGATCCAAACTTTAGGCGCTCTCAAGACTCATACTTTATCCAGTTGGCCGATTTGAATGCTTACGCAGCATATCGACACGTGTTCCCACAGGCCTATTTTGGGGCAGACTATTGGGAACAGTTGGGAGATGCGAGGGTCAAAGAGGTGAACAAGGTAGCTGGTGGACCGATTGGAATCGTCGTTCGACCGTGAAGCCAAATGAAAGCCCCGCCTTCGCGGGGCGATTGAGGGCCTACGCTCTGGACACAGGCCCAGGTTCAGTCCTCAGCCTAATGCTAATACGTCAACGCAAGTTTGTCAAGGGGTAACCAGCTCAACGGTAAGAAATCCGCCTCCTACACCTCCCGGAACTCGCCCTCGACGGTGCCCTCGTCGGCGGGGCCCTCGCCCTCGGGGCCGGGCGGCGGGCCGCCCTCCGGCGGCGGGGCACCTGCCTGGCCATAGACGTGGGCACCCATCCTCTGCATAGCCTCCGATAGGGCAGACACGGCCCGGCGGACGGCCTCGCTGTCGGTGCCCTGGAGAGCATCGCGCAGCTCCTTGATCTTGCCCTCGACCTCCGTGCTCATGTCGGCGGGGATCTTGTCGCCGAGCTCGCGGAGGGTCTTGTCGGCCTGGTAGGCCATGCTGTCGGCCTGGTTGCGCAGCTCGATCTCCTCGCGGCGGTGGCGGTCCTCCTCGGCGTAGGTCTCCGCCTCCTGTTTCATCTTCTCGATGTCCTCCTTGGACAGGCCAGAGCCAGCGACGATGGTGATCTTCTGCTCGCGGCCGGTACCCTTGTCACGAGCGCTGACGTTGAGGATGCCGTTGGCGTCGATGTCGAAGCTTACCTCGACCTGGGGCATGCCGCGAGGCGCCGGCAGGAGGCCATCGAGAAGGAAGCGGCCCAACGACTTGTTGTCGGCAGCCATAGCCCGCTCGCCCTGGAAGACGTGAACCTCGACGCTGGGCTGGTTGTCGGCGGCGGTGGTGAAGGTCTGGCTCTTGGCGGTGGGGATAGTGGTGTTGCGGGGGATGACGGGCGTGGCGACGCCACCCAAGGTCTCGATGCCCAGAGTGAGGGGCGTCACGTCCAGGAGAAGGACATCGCGCACCTCGCCCTTGAGCACACCGGCCTGGATGGCGGCGCCAATGGCCACCACCTCGTCGGGGTTGACGCCCTTGCCCGGCTGCTTGCCGAAGAACTTGCTCACCGTCTCCTGCACCAGGGGCATGCGGGTCTGGCCGCCGACCAGGATGACGTCGCCCACCTGGGCGGCGGTGACGCCGGCGTCCTCGAGGGCCTGGCGGCAGGGCCCGACGGTCTGCTCCACCAGGTCGCCAACAAGCTGCTCCAGCTTGGCGCGAGTGAGGACGATGTTCATGTGCTTGGGGCCGCTGGCGTCGGCAGTGACGAAGGGCAGGTTGATCTCGCTCTGCATGACGGTGGACAGCTCCACCTTGGCCTTCTCGGCGGCCTCCTTCAGGCGCTGGAGGGCCATGCGGTCCTGCTTGAGGTCGATGCCCTGGTCGCGCTTGAACTCGTCGCATAGCCACTCGATGATCCGCTGGTCGAAGTCATCGCCGCCGAGGTGGGTGTTGCCGTTGGTGGACTTGACCTGGAAGGTGCCCTCGCCGATCTCCAGGATAGAGATGTCGAAGGTGCCGCCGCCCAGGTCGTAGACGGCGATGACCTTCTCCTCCTTCTTGTCCATGCCGTAGGCCAGGGAGGCTGCCGTGGGCTCGTTGATGATGCGCAGGACGTTGAGGCCGGCGATCTCGCCGGCGGCCTTGGTGGCCTGGCGCTGGCTGTCGTTGAAGTAGGCAGGGACGGTGATCACCGCCTCGCCCACGCTGTCGCCCAGATAGGCCTCGGCGTCGGTCTTCAGCTTCTGGAGGACCATCGCCGAGACCTCGGCCGGCGAGTATGAGCGATCGCCCATCCAGACGCGGGCATCGCCGTTCTCGGCGGCGTCGAGCTTGTAGGGCAGAACCTTAACGTCCCCCTGCACCTCGGGGTCCTCGAAGCGGCGGCCCATGAGGCGCTTGATGCTGAAGATAGTGTTGTCGGGGTTGGTGATCGCCTGGCGCTTGGCGACCTGGCCGGTGAGGCGCTCGCCGCTCTTGCTCATGGCCACGACCGAGGGGGTGATGCGGCCTCCTTCGGCGTTGGGGATAACGACTGGCTCGCCGCCCTCCATGACGGCCACGCAACTGTTGGTCGTTCCCAAGTCGATTCCAATTACTTTAGGCATGACTACCCACCTCCTAAGTCACGCCACACGGGGACTGAGCAGCGTGGTCAGATGTTCCGCGATACGCACCAGTGAAGAGCTGATGTCGAGGCAGTCCCTCTTGAACCGTTCCACGTAGTCCTCCGACGCCAGCTTCAGGTCGTCAATCTCATGGGCGTCCAAGCTTCTCGCGGCTGCACTCCTTTCGAGTGGTTCGAGAATCTGCTTCTGTTCATCCGCGGGGAGATCAGAGAGGAGGCGCTTAAATAGGGCCCACGGGCGTTCGTCGCCCGTCAGCGCGGGCTGGAGTCGCATCTCCGCGATGAGCTGTTTCACGACACGGACATCGATAGAGTCGGGACCTATGAGCTTCCGGAGTTCCTTGTGAGTTGCAGAGTACGCCTTGCGCGTGTTGCTCACGGGATAGACCAGGTGTGGATTTGGGTCCTCGCGTTCCCGTCTGAAGAGCTTGCTTGGTGCCACTACAGCGTTGACCTGGCGAATAGCCTCGTAGACGCTGCGAATGGGGTCTGGGTGCGTGACGAGGGCCCCTTCAAGTTCCTGATCCAGCCATTTCTGAAAGCCTGGGTCATCGTCGTCGAAGTCTGGGGCTTCAAGCTCGAACGACCACCAGTAGCACTGCTCCTTCGGTGGGAGGCGGCCCAGGTGGTACAAGAACGCGGCAATCGCCGCGCCACCACCTTTGAGTTTCCTCCTCCCGTAATCAACCGTAGCGAAGATGTCCCGGCGCCTGGAAGCCTCGGGCAGGGTCAGGTAGTACTGATCCCTAGTTGCCACGGCCCCCCCAAGAACGCTGTCGTGAAAGTGATACTTCTCTTGGTGACCGCAGTACTTCTCCAGTACCTCTGGCTCAAAGTAGTACAGGCCCATCACGGGCTCGCGGCGCAGGACGCGCTCGGCATATGGTGGCACGGCACGTAGTGTCATAGCGCTTTCCTAGCCCGCACCCTCGCCGGTTGCATTTTCCCCCTCCGGCGGCTTCTTCTCCTCTTTGCCCTTGCCGACGATGACCATCGCCGGGCGCAGGACGCGGTCGTTCAGCTTGTAGCCGCGCTGGACCTCGGCCACAACCTTCCCCTCCTCGCCCTCGCCGTACATCACCGCCTCGTGGAAGCGGGGGTCGAAGGGCTGGCCCTCGGCCTCGATCTGGCTCACGCCGGCGCTCTCCAGCACGAGCTGGAGCTTGCGGTAGATGAGGCGGATGCCATCGAACCAGGTGAGGCCGACGAGCTGGATGTTCAGGCTGGCCAGGGCCCTCTCCAGGTCATCGAGAACGGGCAGGATGTTGATGATGAGGGCAGCGTTGGCCAGGCGCCTCGCTTCGTCGCGCTCCTGCTTCACGCGCCGCTTGTAGTTGACGAAATCGGCCTCGGCGCGCTGCCAGTTGGCGAGAAAGCGCTGGGCTTCCTCCTTCTCCTTCTGGAGCAGAGCCCTGGCGGCCTCCAGGGTCTCCGGCTCGGCTGGGGCCTCCGCCGGATCTCCAGCCGGCGCGTCCTGGCCAGCGTTTTCCTTCTCTTGCTCGTCAGCCATCGTCTTTGCCAAAAGCCTCCTACGAGTAATACAGGCTCACCAGCTCGCCCAGGAGCGAGCCCATGTAGCGCACCATGGAGGTGGCCCGCGGATAAGGCAGGCGAGTTGGGCCCAGCACCCCCAGGGCGCCCGTCATGCCGCCCGGCTGACCGTAGCGAGCAACTACCAGGCTGCAGTGGCGCATGGCGTCCTCAGGGTTCTCGGCGCCGATGATGATGGTGACGTGGCCAGGAACAGCCCAGTGGAATGGGATAAGCCGGGGGAGGCTGCGCTCGTCCAGGACACCTAGGAAGTCCAGGATCGTCTGCGTCTGGGAGAATTCGGGCTGGCTTAGGACGTTGCGCAGGCCGTCCAGATAGGCGGGCTCGTAGCTGGACTCGTCCTCTATCTGCAGGACACGAATAATGGCCTGGGTAACCTTGTCTTCGAAGGGAGATAACTCGACCGTTTGCTGCTGCATCTGTGCTGCCGACAGGCCGGCAAACAGCCAGCTGAGCCTTTGGGCCGTTCGGGTCAGCTCGTCCTGGGAGACGGTTCGATCCAGGGTGAGGGTCTCCTCCCGAAGATGCCCCTCGTGAAGCACAACGATAAGGAGGGCGAGGACATCGCCCATCTTCACCAACTCCAAGCGGCGCAGGCGGGCGCGGACAGAGTGGGGGGCGGTGACCAAGGCCAGGTTCTCCACTGAGCGAGCCAGGATGGCCGCCGCCAGCTGGGCCCAGGCCTCGGAGGCTGGCCCCACCTGGTAAAACTGGTGGCGGATGGTGCGCTTGATCTCCTCCGACAGCTCTTCCTCCTCCATCAGGCTCTCCACATAGTGACGGTAACCCCTATCGGAGGGGATTCGGCCAGCCGAGGTGTAAGGCTGGTCGAGATAGCCCTCCTCCTCCAGACGCACCATCTCGCTGCGGATAGTGGCGGGCGAAGCCTTGAGGCCGTACTTGCTCACTATTGTCCCCGAACCGACGGGGGTGGCGCTGTCAATATATTCCCTAACGACGAACTGGAGAATGCGCGCCCTTCTATCAGTTAACATGACCTGCCCTCAAAGGAAAATTAGCACTCTAAGCTTAAGAGTGCTAATTCTATTCCACTGTAGCATCGGCGCCGAGAGCGTGTCAAGTGTTGACCGCCTGCCTGCGCCTTTGCTATACTCCCCGCGCACCCGCCTAGCGGCAGTCAGGTGGGCGCTGGTTGGGGACCTACAGAACCGGGAAGGAGATGACCACAATGGCAGAAGAGGAGACCCCTGGAGGCGAGGAGGAGCGACACGAGAGGGGCACTTTGCGCAAGCTGATAGCCCTGCTCGCGGCCGTGGGCGGGGCCTTGGCGGCACTCATGTGGTGGCGCCGCCGCGGCGCCGAAGAGGAGGAAGGCGAACCGCCTCCTGAATAGTTTCCCTTGCCCACTGCCCTAGAGGCGAGTTGCCCGGTTGAAGAGGAGGTTGGGTAGCGCCGTCGCCCGATGGAGATCACTTGGCTCGGTCATTCTTGCTTTCGCCTGCGCAGCCGCGAGGCTGTGGTCGTCACTGACCCTTGCTCCCCTGCCACCGGCCACTCTATCGGCAAACTCACGGCTGACATCGTCACCATTAGCCACAACCACCCCGGCCATAACTACCTCAAAGCGGTGAGCGGCACACCCGTCGTCATCACTGCCCCTGGCGAATACGAGATAGCCGGCGTCTTCATTGCTGGCATCGCCACTTACCATGGCGGGCGGAAGGGCTCCCCGCGAGGGAAGAATACGGCCTATATGATCGAGATGGACAACATTCGCCTCTGCCACCTGGGGGACCTGGGCCATCTGCCCACGCCGGAGCAGGCAGAGGACATGAGCGGGACGGATGTGCTGCTTATTCCTGTGGGCGGCAAGAACACTATCGACGCTCACACGGCCGCCGAGGTGGTGGGCCTGCTAGAACCGGCGGTAGTGATCCCCATGCACTATAAGACGGCCCATTCAGCAGCCCCCCTGGATCCCCTTCAGCGCCTCTTCACAGAAATGGGCCTTCCCCAGGTGGAACCATTGGCCAAGGTCTCGTTTAGCTCCAGCAACCTGCCCCACGAGACCCAGGTGATAGTGCTCGACTACAAGCGCTAGACGGCCGGAGGCTTGTGCTGGCCTCTAGGGTAGATAGCTCAGGGGATCGACAGCGGCGCCGCCCTGCTTTACCTCGAAGTGCAGGTGAGGGCCAGTGCACCAGCCCGTGCATCCCACCGCGCCGACGCTCTCGCCCTGAGCCAGCCACTGCCCCTGCACCACGTATATCTGCGAGAGGTGAGCGTAGAGGGTCTCGTAGACGTCGTCGTGGCGGATGACCACGTAGTTGCCGTAGCCACCGCCAGCGGATACGAGCACTACCTGGCCCGCAGCGGCCGCGGCGATGGGAGTGCCGGTAGGGGCACAGATATCAAGGCCCGAGTGGTAGGTACCAGCGCCCCTGGGCGTGCCGAAGTAGTCACTGATGGGACCCACCAGCGGCCACATGAAGCCGCTGACCGCGGCTGAAGCAGCGGGCGGTGGAGGCGAGAAGTCCCCGGCAGGAGGGACCTCCTCTGGAGCAGCGGCGGCGAAGAAGGGCTCGGGCGTCACTGCCGGCGGCGGAGGCGGAGGCGGCACCGCTCCAGGCAGCAACAGAACGGACCCCTCCAGAACTCTATCGGCGTCACCGATCTCGTTGGAGCTTAGGCCGACAATGTTCTCCACATCCGCCTCATAGATAGCAGCGATGTCGAGCAGGGTATCACCCAGTTCGACGGTGTAGAGGATACCGTCCCTAGTGGGGATAGTCAGCTCCTGGCCGATGAGAAGAAGGTCGGGGTCGGTCCGCAGGTGAGAGTTGTTCCAGAGAAGGGACTCCAACTGGAGGCCAAAACGAGCAGCAATGGAGGCCGCTGTATCACCCTCCTGGACAATGTAGGTGAAGTAGGCGGGCTCCGGCTCAGGGGTTGTTTCCTCCGCGGGCTCCGGCTCAGGGGTTGTTTCCTCCGCGGGTTCCGGCGCCTCTACTGTCTGCACGGGCTCTTCCACCGGCGGGATCTGCGGCGACGCACTGGCCGCCAGCACATCGATAGGGCCCAGCCCCGTGTCGGTAGTGAGCAGAACAGTGGCACGCAGGTAACCACCCCTGTGGGGCTCGACGCTAACCTGCTGCGATGGGGAAACTGGCACCTCAGCAGCAAAACTGCCCTGAATGATAGCCCGTGAGCCAGGCCAAACCGCCAGAAGGGTAGCAGCGATTACAGTGACTAGTACTATGGTGTGTAGATAATACCTTCGATTTCTGCTTCGTGTGAGCGCGGGGGACGCTATCTTGGCCAAATCGCTTCGGCCCGCCGCATCAGGAACGTCCTGCCGACGGCGAACAACCATACGTCTAATAACAAACCTCCGATGTCAAAAGGCCTCTCAGACGTCTACCACCACCTCCGCACCTTTTCCCCGCCTGCCCCTATACAGGCAATACTAGGATGCCCAAAAATCTGTGTTATTATACACGATTTGTCAAGCCGTATGCTACTTTCGATATCTGATGATAGCGTCTCGCCAACTGATGCTCTTGGTGGGAAGCCAAGGGGCTCGAAAGCATGAACCAACGGAACGCTACCTCGGCTCAGGCTAGAAGGCCTCCACGGCGCTATTGAACTCGCCGGGCAGGAGCTTCAGCAGGGCAGGGCCGCCGTCCAGGAAGAGGGGAGCGATGGCTGAACCTCGGATAGCACCGTCCAGGCCAAGGTAGGGGAAGGTGGTGAACAGGATAAGGAAGACCTCGACCAGGATGAGCCCCTTGAGAAGCCCAAAGGCGGCCCCTACCAAGTGGTCGAGCCAGCCCAGCCAGAGCAAGCCCACCATCTGCTTCAGCAGAATGGCAGCCAACTGCCCGCCCAGGGCCACTGCGCCGAACAGGACGACGAAGGCCAGCACGTTGGCGGCCGTGTCGTCGTCGATGAACAGGAGCACATTCTCGGCAAGGTCATCGTAGTAGAAGCCGGCGGCCAGCACCCCTACCACGAAAGCGATAACGGTCACCACCTCGCGGATGATGCCAGCCCTGAAGGCGGCGAAGGTGAACCAGGCGATGACGATCACGATGACCGCGTCCAGCCAGTTCATTATTCCTTGCCTGTTCTAGCCAAAAGCTATGTGCCCGTCGTCAGGGAGCGGAACCGACGGTGGCTCCAGATCAGAAGCGCTAGGACAAGGCCGCCGAACAGCAAACCTCCCAAGATATCGCTGGGCCAGTGGGCGCCTACGTACACTCTCTGCAATGCTGTCAGCACGACGACGACCAGACAAGATGCCTGCACCAGAAAGCGCAAGACCCGGACGGGTATCAGCATGCCGGCCAGGTAGAAGATGAAACCGTACACGAGGACGGCGGCGGTGACATGGCCACTGGGGAAGGAAAGGCCCGAGGCCTTCTCGCTCACGTCCACCAGGTCGCCCACCGGTCGCGGCCTGTCCACCAAGACCTTGACGCCTCTGTTCGACAGGGACACTACGAGAGCCGCCACCAGCCAGACTGCCCCCGGGCGGCTGGCCAACAGCCACAACCCTAAAGCGCCGCCAAAGGCAACGGCTACTACCAGGGGCATCTCGGCCAGTCGGCTGGCCCAGTCCAGGGCATCGCTGAAGGCAGCGGCATCAGCGTCTTGGAGGCGATGGGTCAGCCACAAGTCGGCCGGAAAGTAGTCGGTGGCGGCAGCGAAGCCAGCCACGATGGCGAAGCCCAGGGCTGCCAGCAGCCACGAGATCCAGAATACATGCCCCCACCTTTCGCTGGGCAGTCGTCGGGCCGCCGCCTTCGGCTTCATCCTCGCGCCATTATGGGGCGGCGGTCAAGTTTACGCAAGCTGAAGGCGATGCTATGATCCGTTCTGCTTGCAGCAGGCGGACAGGAGGTGGAGCATCGACGACGTCAGGTTGCGAGAACTACTCACCGCCCTTCAAACGGGAACCCTGTCCATTGATGAAACGCTGGAGCGTCTTCGGCGTTTCCCTTACGAGGACCTGGGCTTCGCCGAGGTCGACCATCATCGGGCCCTGCGCAAGGGCTTCCCGGAGGTGATCCTCGGCCAGGGGAAGACCGACGAGCAGATCGTGGCCATCGCCGAGAGGCTTCTCAGCCAGGACGGCCGCCTGCTGGTGACGCGAGTGGATGCTTCGACGTATGCTGCCCTCAAGGAGAGCATCCCTGACGTCGTCTATCACCCCACCGCCCGAGCGATCAGCGTGAATCGCCGCCGCGAGCCGCTGCTGCCCGGTGTTGCCATCGTCTGCGCTGGCACCTCCGATCTGGCGGTGGCCGAGGAGGCAGCAGTCACTGCGGAACTCGTGGGCAGCCGGACGGAGCGCATATACGACGTGGGAGTAGCTGGCCTGCACCGCCTCCTGGACCATCTGGCCGTCCTTCAGGAGTCGAAGGTGGTGGTGGCCGTGGCGGGCATGGAGGGGGCGCTGCCCAGCGTAGTGGCCGGCCTGGTGGCGGCGCCGGTCATCGCCGTGCCCACGTCGATGGGCTATGGAGCGAGCTTCCAGGGCCTGACTCCCCTGCTGGCTATGCTCAATAGCTGTGTTCCCGGCGTGGCGGTGGTGAACATCGACAACGGCTTCGGCGCCGGCTACATGGCGGCGATGATCAACCGCCTGGCCTGGCAGAAGCGAAAGGATTGAAGGGAGGCGTAGCGTGGTGAGAGAGCTTCGACTGGTGGTAGGTGCTCTGACAGTTCTGATAGCCCTCCTCTTTGCTACTGCTATGGGCTGCGGCGGCGGGGGCGAAGGTGAGGTAACACCCACTCCTGGGGCCAGTCCCACTCCTACTGCCACTCCCATCCCGCCCGAGCTGAAAGAGCAGCTTCAGCCAATGGTCCTGCAGCTGGAGGACCTGCCCTCGGGCGTCGTTCTGGCGGAAGAACGTTTCGTGACCAATGAGGAGTCGGCCGCCGGCAGCGAGGACGAGGAAGGGCGGCTGGCTATGCTGGAGGAGTGGGGGCGGATTCTGGGCTACGACGTCACCTATCCGGCCAACGAGGAGGTCGTGAGCCAGATAGGGCTCATCCTGGTCAATAGCACGGCCAGCCTCTACGCCAGCGAGGAGGGTGCCAGCGCCTCGTTCGCCGATGCCGTGCAAACGGCCCGCACCACCGACTGGGCGGACCTGTTTGGCGCTGCCCAGGGGGTTGATGTGGAGGAGATGGCTAACCCTGGCTGGGTGGACGAGATGCTTTGGCTGCGCATCACGGCCAAGGCCGCACTCGGTGAGCAGGCGCAGGAGGAGACCTTCGCCAACGATGTGGTCATCTTCAGGCAGGGGCCAGCTCGAGCCAGCCTGATGGTCGGCTGGGTGATGGGCAGGGGAAGCGGCGACCTCATGGAGCAGCTCGCCGAGGCGCAGGCCCAGCGCTTGAAGGACGCCCTTCCCTAGGGAAGGCCTTGCTTCCCCCTTCTGAGCCCCGGACGATGGCTAGGGTTAGCTATCTGGACTGTTTCTCCGGCGCCAGCGGCGACATGATCCTGGGCGCCCTGGTGGATGCAGGCCTTTCCCTGGAGAGCCTGAGGGCGGAACTGGCTAAGCTGCCGCTGACGGGCTACCGCCTGAGCGCTCGCAAGGTACAGCGGGCGGTCCTGGCCGCTACCCAGGTCAAGGTGGCGGTGGCTAAGAAGCAGCCGTCAAGAAGGCTAGCCGATGTCCTGAGCATCATTGAGGGTGGCTCCCTGCCTCCTGCCGATAAGGAGAAGGGGGCGGCCATCTTCCGCCGCCTGGCCGAGGCGGAAGCCAAGGTACACGGCTTGCCTCTGGCAGAGGCACACCTCCACGAGGTGGGAGCGGTGGACGCTATCGTGGACGTGATGGGGGCCGTGGCCGGCCTGCGCCTCCTGAGGGTAGAAGAGCTGTTCGCTTCAGCTTTAGCGCTGGGCGGCGGCACGACGCAGAGCGCCCACGGCGCCTTGCCTGTGCCAGCACCGGCCACTCTGGAGCTTGTGGCCTCGGTGGGGGCACCTACGGTTGCCCATCAAGGTAGGGAAGAATGGGAACTCCTGACGCCCACCGGCGCTGCCATCATCACTACCCTTGCTCGCTTTCAGCGTCCAGCCATGAAGGTGGAGTGCGTGGGCTACGGCGCCGGCAGCCGGGATATCCCTGACTGGCCCAACGTGCTGCGCCTGTGGCTGGGTACGACCGTAGAGGAGGCCGGGCCGCTCATGCTCCTGGCGGAGACCAACATCGACGACATGAGCCCGGAGATCCTAGGCTACGTGCAGGAGCGGCTGTTCGCCAGCGGCGCCGCCGACGTCTGGCTCACGCCCATCCAGATGAAGAAGGGGCGCCCTGGAGTCATCCTCTCCGTGCTCTGCCCGGTGGAGGCGGAGGGTGCCATCGTCTCACTGCTCCTGCGGGAGACGTCCACGCTGGGGGTGCGGCTGCGGGAGGTGCGACGCCAGGAGGCGGAACGGGAGGTGCTGGCGTTTGAGTCCAGCCTGGGGCCGGCCGCGGTGAAGGTGAAGCGCCTACGGGGGGAGTCACCGCAAGCGGCGCCCGAGTACGAGCTCTGTCGGCGGTTAGCCGAGGCCAGCGGCAGACCCCTGGCCGAGGTCTATCGCATCGTCCAGGGAGAGGCCCAGGCCCTTCTGGGCCAGGGAACAGGCCGCGGCAAGCCCTAGCGGATCAGCCGCTGGCCGATGGCAGCAGGTCGAGCTGCCACGTCCAGGCAGGGTTGCCGTATTTCTCCCGCTCCAGCCGCTGAGCTAGCTGCTCTTCCTCAACGGTCAAGCGACCGCGGCGAAATTGCACACCCCAGGCGCGGCCGAAGCCCTCCACTAGAGCCGAGGCGATCTCGCGGCGGGAGACCCTGCGCCCCAGCGCTTCCTCCAGGGATATCGTTGCCGAGGGCTTCCCGCCAGGGGGCTCCAGGCGGATGCTCCCCTGCTGAAGGAGCATGCCGTCGCGCCGCAACTGAGCGCTACCCACCAGCTTAGCCCCGTCGAGGGCCAGCTCATGGGGCGCTACTGCGTCGAAGCACCAGTCACCCTCGGCCGAGCGGTCGTGGACGGCGGCCTCTTCCAGCGGCGGCAGGCCGACAATGGCCAGAGCCTCGGCCAGCGCGCGGGCGATCTTGCCGTACGACTGAGGGATACTTCCTGCCACCAGCGGATGGTCAGCGGGGGCAATGACGCTGTAGCAGATGTCGCGGCGGTGGAGGACGGCGCGACCGCCGGTGGGCCGCCTCACGACCTCCAGGCCAGCCTCTCGCCAGGCCTCGGGTGGGACGGGCTGAAAACGGCCCAGCGACAGGCAGGGGGGACGGAAGCCAAACAGGCGCAGGGTGGGCGGCGACTGGCCCTGGCCGCAGAGGGTGAGGAGGGCATCGTCTACGGCCATCTGGCGGGCGCCTGACGCCGAGCTGCTGTCCAGGAAGCGCCAGGTGGTGTTGCTCACCCTGCTACAGCCCCAGGACGCGCTGGGCGTTCTCGTAGAAGATGATCCGTTTCTCCTCCGGGCTCAGGGGCAGGCTATCGACGCGCTGGGCGTCCTTGATGGGGTGGAACCAGGGCCAGTCGGAGCCGAAGAGCACGCGGTCGGGGCCGACGCGGCGGATCATCGCCACCGCCTCCTCGTCGGACAGCGTGTGGGAGGCCATCGTCCCCTCGATGGCATTGCTCGTGTCCAGATAGACGTCGGGGTAAGTCTGCATGATCTCCAATGTCTCGTCCAAATAGCCGCGGGCCATGTGGGCGAAGACAAGGGTGAGGCCGGGGAAGTTGCGCAAGACATCGGCGAAGTTGGCGGGGCGGGCGTACTGCTCGGGGTCTCCGGCCAGGGCGGCAGCCCCCGAGTGGGTGATGATGGGCAGGCCCAGTTCCTCGATCTTCTGATAGCCGGGGTAGAGGCGGCCGTCGTTGGGGAAGAAACGCTGGTTGGCCGGATGGAGTTTGATGCCCTTGGCCCCCTCCTTGACCCGGTCATTTATCTCCTGAACCATGGCAACGCCGTCCATGCTGGGGTCGAGGCTGATGTAGGGCACCAGGCCGGGGTTTTCACGGGCCACGGCGCAGGTCCAGGCGTTGCGCCTCTGCAAGCGGGCGATCATGTCCAGGCGGATCTTCTCCTCGGCCTCCGTGCGCTGGGACGGCGCCAGGTCAGGGGGAAGCTTGGCCAGGGCGGCCTGGCGCATCTCGAGCACGGGCGTCATGTTCACCATTACCGCCTTGGCGATGTTGCCCTCGCGCATGAGGGCGACAAGCTCCTCGACGGTGCCGGCGTGACCACTGAACCCCGCGCCGGACTGAGCCTGCCAGCCGATCTCCGGCCGGGGGAAGGTGTGGACATGGGCGTCGATGATGGGGTAGCCAGGCATTAGTGATCCTCCATTCAAGCTAAGCTTTGGGGAAGCCGAGGCCACGCTCGCGCAGGCTGACGTAGCTCTGGCGGCCGATGACGATGTGATCGAGGACGTCGATGCCCAGGAGCTGGCCGGCCTCCACCATCTGGCGGGTCATCTCCACATCATCGCGGCTGGGCGTGGGGTCGCCGGAGGGGTGGTTGTGCACGACGATGAGGGCAGGGCAGCCCTCGCGGACAGCCTCTCGGAAGAGCTCGCCTACCCGCACCACGGTGGAGTTGACATTGCCCTTGTAGACCTCGGGCATGGCCAGCACCTGGTTCTTGGTGTTCAGCAGGAGCAGCCGCAGGTGCTCCTGATCGAGGAGGTCCATCTCGGCCATGACCAGATTAGCCACGTCCTGGGGCGAGTGCACTGTCGCTCGCTCCTGGGGCTGGGTGGAGAGCAGGCGGCGGCCCAGCTCAAGGGCGGCCTTCACCTGGGCTGCCTTGGCCTCGCCCAAGCCCCGCTCGCCGCACAGCTCGCCGAAACTGGCCCTCGCCAGGCCGGCCAGGCCACCGAAGCGAGCCAGGGCGCGACTGGCCAGGGCCAGGACATTCTCGGAGGGGGCACCAGTGCGCAGGATGATAGCTAAGAGCTCGGCACTGCTAAGGGCGGCGGCGCCGCGGTCGCGCAGCCTCTCGCGGGGGCGCTCGGAGGCGGGCAGGTCGCGAATGGTTGGTCGATACTCTGCGGCCTCGGGCGGGGTCATGGCCTTCGTCGCTCCCACGGCCCCTCGCCCTAGGGGGTAGGCACCAGAAGCTTCTGGCCCACGTCGATGATCACGTCCTGGCTCTCCAGGCCGTTGATGCGGACGAGCTCATCGACGGTGGTGTCGAAGCGCTGGGCGATGGAGGACAGGGTGTCGCCGCCCTGCACCTCGTATTCGGTAAACGGAGGTGGTTCGGGAGTAGGGCTGGGCGTTGGCGATGGGGTGGCCTCGGCAGTGGACGATGGCGTAACCGTAGCCGTGGCAGGGGGTGTCTTTGTGGGCGTTGCCGGAGGGGTAGCCGTTGGGCTGGCTGGGGCAGGGGTGGTGGCCATGGGGACCGGGGTGATTGTCGGCAGGGGAAGGACAGCCTCCTCGCCGGCTTCTCCTCCGGGGAGGCCGGGCGGTTGTATGAGGAGCCAGAGGGCCAGGATGGAGGCCACCAGAAGAGCGAGGAGGGAGCCACGGAAGACTGCGCCCGAGGGGATGGCGCTGGCCGGGTCCTGACAGGCAGCGCACAGCTCATCGCCGTGCTCGTCGCAGTAGAGCTTGGCACAGCGAGGGCAACGATGGGTGGCCTCTTTGCCGCAAACGTAGCAGGTCATGATCGGGTCATGACCCAAGGGTCACAGCTCGCGAACCCCTGGCCCGTGACTCTTGGGCTTCATCTATTCTACTGCATTTCGACCGTGGCGCCCGCGTCCTCCAGTTTTTTCACGACGGTTTCGGCCTCGCCCTTGGGTATACCCTCCTTGACGGTAGCCGGGGCGCCTTCCACCAGGTCCTTGGCCTCCTTGAGGCCAAGAGTTGTTACCTCACGGATGGCCTTGATGACGTTGATCTTGTTGGCGCCAAAGTCCTTGAGAGTAACCATCCACTCGGTCTTCTCCTCCTCCTCAGCCGCTGGCGCGGCGGCAGGGGCGGCGGGCGCTGCTGTGGCCACGGGGGCAGCGGCGGTAATGCCGAACTCATCCTGGAGCCGCTTGTTCAGGTCACGCAGCTCGAGGATGGTCATCTCCTTGATGATGTCGAGCACCTGATCTACTCGTTCAGCCATGTCCTTCTCCTCCCTCCATTACCTAACGAATGATTGCCTTAGGAGAGCCACGCTAGGCGGTCTCCATCTGACGGGCGCGTGTCTCCAACAGGGCCACAAGTTCCTGTTGGGTTGCCTGCATCAGGCCCGCGAAGGTGGTCAGAGGCGCCTCTAGCAAGGCGGCGAGAGTTGCCAGGGGCGACTGCAACTGGCCGGCCACCTGGGCCAGGAGCACCTCCCTAGGCGGCAGCCTTGCCAGCTCCGCCAGCTCACGGGCGGGCAGGACCTGCCCCTCTAGGTAGAAGCCGCGGACGGAGAAGGAGGCGGGTGCCTTCGGCAGGTAGTCGTTGAAGGCACGAGCGACATCCGTGATGTCGCCGTAGCCGAAGGCGAGAGCGGTGGGACCGTCGATCAGCTCATTGAGGACGGGCCTGCCCGCTCGCTCGGCGGCCAGGCGGGTAAGGGTATTCTTCACCACCTTCAGCTCGACGCCGGCGCTGCGCATCTTTCGCCGTAGCTGGTCCATCTCCGGCACGGTCAGGCCGCGATAGTCGGCCCCCACGGCGATGGTGCTGCGCGCGATGCGCTCTCGCAGCTCCTCCACCATCTGCTCCTTCTTGGGCGTGGGCATAATCGCTCCTTAACAGCCTTAGACTTTAAAGCCCCTGCCACAGCAAGGCAAGGGCTTTCCTTTTTCCCTCGAGGGCTGTACCGCAGTCTCGGGCCGCGATACTCCCTCATTGCCTCGGCGGGCATCGTCCGGGACGTTTAAGGGCCACTGGCCCGCCCGCTGTCTGTGGCCTATCGCTCTATTCGATTATAGACTCTAGCTGGTGCTTAGGGATAGGGTGGGCTGGAGGTCCAGCCTTATCCCTGGGCCCATGGTGGTGGTCAGGATTGCGCTCTTGATGTACTGACCCTTGGCCCCTGGCGGCCTGGACTTGACGATGGCTTCCACCAGGGTGGCTATATTCTCGAGAAGTTCCTCCTCGTCCAGGCTTACCTTGCCCACGGGCACGTGCACGAGGGCGGTGCGGTCCAGGCGAAACTCGACCCGACCCGCCTTGGCGTCGCGGACGGCCTTGGGCAGGTCCTCGGCCTCGACCACTGTGCCCGAGCGGGGGTTGGGCATGAGCCCGCGAGGGCCGAGGATGCGACCGAGGCGAGTGACCTTGCCCATCGCCTCCTTGGTGGCCAGGGCCACATCGAAGTCGGTCCAGCCACCCTCGATCTTCTTCACCAGGTCGTCGCTGCCCACGTAATCAGCGCCCGCGTCCTCCGCCAGCTTGGCTCCCTCTCCCTCGACAAACACCACCACCTGCACCTGCTTGCCCAGGCCGTGGGGTAACACCACCGTCCCCCGCAACTGCTGCTCGGCATTGCGGGGGTCAAGGCCGGTGCGCAGGTGCAGCTCGACCGTCTCATCGAACTTGGCGAAGGAGACATCCTTGACCAGCTTCACCGCCTCGGTAGGGTGATAGCGCTGGCTGCGGTCTATCTTCGCCAGGGCTTCCAGATACTTCCTGCCGTGCTTGGGCATGGCTAACCCACCGTCTCCGCCACGTCTACGCCCATGCTGCGAGCGGTGCCCTCCACCATGCGCATGGCCGCCTCGATGTTGTCAGCGTTCAGGTCCTTCATCTTGATCTCGGCGATCTCCCGCAGCTTTTGGCGGGGGATCTCTCCTACCTTCTCCCGCTTCTGGGTAGGGCTTCCCTTTTCCAGCCCCAGCGCCTGCTTGATCAGCTCCGAGGTAGGGGGTGTCTTCAGAATGAAGGTGAACGAGCGGTCCTCGTAGATGGTGATCTCCGCCGGGACGATGGTTCCCGCCTGGGAGGTGGTGCGATCGTTGTAGTCCTTGCAGAAGGCCATGATGTTGGCCCCGTGCTGACCCAAGGCGGGGCCCACCGGCGGGGCGGGGGTGGCCTTGCCCGCCTCGAGCTGGATCTTGAGGATGGCGCGAACCTTCTTAGCCAAGCTACAGCCTCTCCACCTGGAGGAAGTCCAACTCCACCGGCGTCTCCCGCCCGAAGAAGGAGACCAGAACCTTCACCTTCCCCTTCTCCAGGTTGAGATCGTCCACCGTGCCGATGAAGTCGATGAAGGGGCCGTCGACGATGCGCACGCTCTGGCCCAGAGTGAAGCCTACCTTGACCCTGGGCTCCTCGGCCCGCATCTGCCGAAGGATGGAGTTGACCTCGGCCTCGTCGAGGGGCGTGGGATGGTGTCCAGAGCCGACGAAGCCGGTGACGCCAGGGGTGTTGCGCACGACATACCAGGCACGACTGGAGCGCGCTCGCTCGTCACTGGAGACCGAGAGGTCATCCTCCCGCCTCAGCTCTATCATCTGCACCAGCACGTAGCCAGGGAAGATCTTCCGCGGGACGGTGCGCCGCTGGCCATCGCGGATCTCGATCTCGTCCACGCAGGGGACCACCACCTCAAAGATGAGATCCGCTACGTCCATGTTTTGGACGCGGTGCTCCAAGTTGGCCTTGACCTTGTCTTCGTAGCCGGAGTAGGTGTGGATGACGTACCAGCAGCGGTCGCCGTCGGGCCTCTGCTCTTCTTCCTGACGCTGCTCCTCCTCAACCGCAGAAGCCTCTCCCACGGCTTCTTCGGGAGGGGCGGCGCCTTTCACCGCCGGGGTTTTCTTTCTCCGCGCTGCCACCTACTCCACCGCCTATCGTAAGAGCATGTGCTCTGCCAGCCAGGCAAATCCCAGATCGAGGCCGCCCAGGGCAAGGCCGATGGCAGTGGACACTATCAGCACGACTACGGTCAGGTGGAGGGTGTCCTGACGGGTAGGCCACACCACCTTGCGCAACTCCGTGATGATATCGGCGATCCAGCGAGGACGCCAGGAGAGAATCCCTCCCTTGGCCTTGCCGGGCGCCACCCGCGGTGCCCCGCGGGGAATGGCAGCCCTGCCCCGCTTGGGAGCCCTGGTGACCGCCGGATGGCGTCTCATCTCGCGACTCATTTCAGCACTCTCTCCCCTGAGCCCTACCCTAGCGGCAGGCAGGCCTGGTTGCCGCTAGCGTACCTCCCGGTGCAGACGATGGCCGCGGCAGCGAGGGCAGAACTTGCGAAACTCCAGCCGGTCGGGATCGTTGCGACGGTTCTTGGTCGTCGTGTAATTTCGCGAGCGGCAGTCCGTGCAAGCCAGATGGATTACCACCCGTTCCTCTTTCTTAGCCATGCAGTAGAGAAAAGCCTCCCCTCTACCCCAGTACCTTGGTAAGAACGCCAGCGCCTACCGTGTTGCCACCCTCGCGGATGGCGAAGCGCACCCCTTCCTCCAGGGCCACAGGCTGGATCAGTTCAACGGACAGCCGCACATTGTCTCCAGGCATCACCATCTCCACACCCTCCGGGAGGGTGACGACGCCGGTGACGTCGGTGGTGCGGATGTAGAACTGAGGCCGATAGCCAGCGAAGAAGGGAGTGTGGCGGCCGCCCTCATTCTTGGAGAGGATGTAGACCTCCCCTTCGAACTTGGTGTGGGGCCTGATGGAGCGAGGGGCAGCCAGAACCATCCCCCTCTCAACCTCGTCCCGCTCGATGCCCCGCAGAAGGCAGCCTACGTTGTCACCGGCCTCGCCGCTGTCCAGAGTTTTGCGGAACATCTCAACGCTGGTACACACTGTCTCGCGGGTATCGCGAATGCCCACGATCTCCACCGGGTCGCTTGGCTTCACCACGCCTCGCTCGATGCGGCCGGTGACCACAGTGCCACGGCCCTTGATGCCGAAGACATCCTCGATGGGCATCAGGAAGGGCTTGTCGCGTGGCCGGTCGGGGGCAGGGATGTAGTTATCTATGGCGTCAAGGATCTCCCAGATGCACTTGAACTCCGGCGCGTTGGGGTCAGTGCTTTCGCTCTCCATGGCCTTAAGGGCGCTACCCCGCACGATCGGCATCTCATCGCCTGGGAAGCCGTAGCTGTTCAAGAGCTCCCGCACCTCCAGCTCGATAAGGTCCAGCAGCTCTGGGTCTTCCATCATGTCTGTCTTGTTGAGGAAGACCACCATGGCCGGCACTTCGACCTGGCGAGCGAGCAGCACGTGCTCTCGGGTTTGGGGCATGGCGCCATCGTTGGCTGCTACCACCAGGATGGCGCCGTCCATCTGGGCAGCACCGGTGATCATATTCTTGATGTAGTCGCGATGGCCGGGGCAGTCTATGTGGGCGTAGTGTCGCTTCTCGGTCTGGTACTCGATGTGGGCGACGGCGATGGTGATGCCCCGTGCCTTCTCCTCCGGCGCCTTGTCGATGCTCCAGAAGTCGATGTACTCGGCTAGGCCTTTGAGTGCGAGGGCCTTGGTTATGGCTGAGGTTAAGGTGGTCTTGCCATGATCAATATGGCCGATGGTGCCCACGTTTACGTGGGGTTTGGTCCTCTCGAACTTCTTCTTGGCCATGCCAACATACCTCCTTGACGATTGGAGCCCACAGCCGGATTCGAACCGGCGACCTCGCCCTTACCAAGGGCGTGCTCTACCTACTGAGCTATGTGGGCAGGCTTGTGACCGATAGGGGCCCAGGCTTACCGCCTCCAGCCTTCCCTCGAATTTGCACTTTCCTGGTGGCGGGGGGAGGATTCGAACCTCCGTAGCCATTTCAGGCAACAGGTTTACAGCCTGTCGGTTTTAACCACTCACCCACCCCGCCATTATCTCACATTATCACTGGAGCCCAAGGGGGGATTCGAACCCCCAACCTACCGATTACAAATCGGTTGCGCTACCATTGCGCCACTCGGGCGCCACCGCCAAAGATAAACCAGCGAGTGTTCAGCCCAAGAAACACTAGGTTCGCCCCAGAGAGGCGATACCATTGGTAGTATATGCACCGCTCTGGGCAAAGTCAAGGCAGCGGCTACCACCCTGGTGGGGCGTCCGGCGTCCAGACCATGGCCAGCAGGGCGTCGCCCCGATCGCGGTTGACCTGCCTGAACACCGCCCACTCCCAGGGTTCCACTTGGAACTCGATGATCGGGTAGCCGATGGGTTCACCCGATCCGATGCAGATGAACGTCTCCGGGTCGAATGCGTGACTGCCGTAGGCAGCGGCGAGGGCTTGGCCGACCTCCTGCTGCCACGATGTCGGCCGTACCCCTGGCTTGGGGACCACCGTCGGGTGACGAACAAAAACTCGCATGCCGGCGGGATGAGCCATGCGCCCGCAAGTGAGGCGGCGTGAATGCGGTGGCACCTCGCCGGCCGCCAAGGTGAGGCGCTCCAGTTCGGCGAAGAGGCCTCGGCGGCGGAATTGGGGCGCGATGCAGCAGATGCCAGCGAGGTTGACTACCTGCGCGGGTAGGTGCGGCAGGTCCATGACGCGGCATTCGCCGAGACTGAAACCGGCCGTCGTCCCCTCGTGCTCGGCCAGGGCGAGGTATCGCAGGGTTGCGAGCGACTTCTCCAGATAGGCGCGGTTAGCCTGGCGATAGTTCATGTCGAATAGGGAGAAGACCTTCTGGAGGTCTTCCGCCGATAGTTTGTCCGTCTCGACGACCTTGAAGTGGAATGAGGAGAGGTCACGGTAGAACATGTCGATCTCGTCATCCCAGGCCATGGTGTGGCTTACCGCCTATAGAGAACAATGCTTGCTTCACGAAGGCTGCGCGAGGCTGGCCGGCCGACGTCTGGCTTCTGGGGAAGGAGAGTGCTCGCTTCTACATCGCGTCCTTGAGGGTAGCCAGGAACTCGGCGTTGTTCTGAGTCCTGCTCAGCCGTTCGAGGAGGAGTTGGGTGGCTTCGGTGGTGCCACTGGCATCGGCATTCACCAGAGCGAGCATCCGCCGCAGAAGGATCACCTGCCTGTAGGTCTCGGGGTCGAAGAGGAGGTCATCACGGCGGGTGCTGCTGCGCGCGACATCGATGGCCGGAAAGATATGCTTCTCGGCGAGGCGGCGCGTGAGATGTATCTCCATGTTGCCGGTGCCCTTGAACTCCTCGTAGATCACGTCGTCCATGCGGCTGCCGGTCTCGACCAGGCAGGTGGCGATGATGGTGAGGCTGCCGCCCTCCTCGGTGTTGCGGGCAGCGCCAAAGAAACGCTTGGAGGGATGAAGTGATGCCGGGTCGATACCACCCGACAGGGTGCGCCCGCTGGGAGGTACGGCCAGGTTGTAGGCGCGGGTGAGCCGCGTGATGCCGTCCAGCAGGACGACCACGTCCTTGCCGCACTCCACCAGTCGCTTGGCCCGCTCCAGACCCATCTCTGCCACCCGCGTCTGATCCTCCACCGCATCGTCGAAGGTAGCGGCGACGACCTCCGCCTCTACCACCGTGCGCCGCCAGTCGGTCACCTCCTCCGGCCGCTCGCCGATGAGAAGGATCATCACATGAATATCTTCGTAGTTGGTGATGGCGGCCTTGGCGATGCTCTTGAGGAGCATCGTCTTGCCCGCCTTGGGTGGCGAGACGATCATTCCCCGCTGGCCGTGACCGATGGGAGCCACGAGGTTCACCAGGCGAGCCGATAGTGCCTTCGGACTCGTCTCCAGATTGATCAGCTTGTCGGGGAAGACAGGAGTAAGAGACCCGAAGTGAGGCCGAGTTTTAGCTATCTCGGGGTCGATACTGTTGATCGCCTCCACCCGCAGCAGGCCATAGTACTTCTCGCTGTCCTTGGGCGGTCGCACCTGGCCGGTAACGTAATCGCCGGTTCTCAGGCCGAAGCGGCGAACCTGGGACTGGGAGACGTAGACATCGCCAGCGCCGGGGCGGAGGCCATCGCCCCGCAGGAAGCCGTACCCCTCCTCCACAATCTCCAGGACGCCGCCGGCCAGCAGATTGCCCTGCTGCTCAGCGCGGGCCTGGAGGATGCGGAAGACGAGGTCCTGCTTCTTGAGCCCGGTGTGGCCACTGATGCCCATATCCTTGGCCACATCCATCAGCTCTTCGCGGGTTTTGGCCTCCAGTTCGGCCAGGTTCATCCTGGTCTCCTGCGTAGCTTGGTCTCGCAAACGTCGCTCAAACAATGGGGAAATGTGATTCCGTGCAAAAGAGGCACTCTTAGGATACTACAAGTACCGCCAGCCGCGCAAGTGTCTGTAGTCACCCACTGTCCTCTCAGCCCTCCTGCTGGTGTGCGGGAGGTTTCTGGACGAGACGAGCCCTCGGCCAGGACTGAGCCATCAATCCAGACCGATAAGCTTGTCCAGCCCCACTACCAGCTCCTGGCGGTTCATGACCTCTTTGATCGCCAAAAGAACACCGGGCATGAAGGACTCGCGGCTGGTGGTATCGTGCCGAATGGTGAGGGTCTGCCCCAGGGTGCCCAGGATGACCTCCTGATGGGCCACCAGCCCCGGCAGCCGCACACTGTGGACAGTAATGCCGTCAAGAACGCCGCCGCGGGTGCCCTCCAGGGTTTGCTTCGCCGTAGAAGGATGCTCGAAGGGGTGCCCGCGAGCGGAGAGCATCTGCCGGGCGGTAGCCAGAGCGGTGCCGGAGGGGGCATCGGTCTTCTTCTCGTGATGGAGCTCGATGATCTCGGCGTAGTCGAAGTGGCGGGCCGCCAGCTTCGCCAGGTGCATCATGAGCACGGCCCCGATGGCAAAATTGGCCGCCATCACCGCTCCCAGCCTCCTCTGGCGGCATTCGCGTTCCAGCTCTGCCAGGAACTCATCGGAGAGACCAGTGGTGCCGCTGACAAAACGAGCACCCACGTCGAGAGCAGCGCGGGCCGCGATGGGCGTCCACTCGGCATTGCTGAAGTCGACAACGACCTCGGGGCGGGCCCGAGCCAACAGGGCGGCTGCGTCGGCTCCCAAGGGCACCAAATCGGAGCTGTCGGGAAGGGAGAGAAACTCCTCGGAGGAAAACTTCTCCAGCACGCCCACCGGCTCTAGGTCAGGGTCTCGGCAGACGGCCAGGAGAACCTCCCGTCCCATATTGCCGCTGCCGCTGACCACTACCCTGATCGCCACCTGGGATACCTCCCCGATGCGAGATCGAGGCCTGCCCCGCTAGCGCCTGCCCTGGGTCGGACGGGGCGGCGGGGGCGGGCCCGGCGGCCCGCTCGGCCCGCGCGGCTCGCTGGGCCTGCTCGGCCCGCTCGGCCCACGCCGGTCGTCCCAGGGACGCCTCTCCCGCGGCCGCCTGTCCCTGAAGCCACCGCCACCCTGACGCCGTGGCGGTGGCGGACCATTGCCGCGGGGCCTCCTGCCAGAACCGCCACCGGACGGGCCCGAGCCGCCTCGCATCGGCACTCGGTCTCCCTCCGGCCCTCCACGGCCAGCAGCAGGCCGCGGCTCCGAAGTGCCCTCTAGTACCGCCCGCCGCGAGAGGTTGATGCGCCCCATCTGGTCCACCTCGATCACCATAACCATGACCTCATCGCCAACCCGCACCACATCATCAGGCCGGGCAACGCGATACTCGGCCAGATCGCCCAGTCGCACCAGCCCATCCTTGCCGGGCAGGATCTCCACGAAAGCACCAAAGGACGTCAGGCGAGTCACCTTGCCGGTGTAGATCTCGCCCACCGTCACCTCCTTGGTCAGTCCCTCAATTATCTGGATCGCGCGCTGGGCCATCTCCTCGCGGTTGGAGCCAATGAGAACCGTGCCGTCGTCCTGAACGTCAACGCTGCATTTGGTCTCGTCAATGATCGAGCGAATGACCCGCCCGCCAGGGCCGATGACCTGCCCAATCTTCTCCTGAGGAATCTGAATGCGATACATGCGGGGGGCATAGGGAGAGAGCTCCGGCCGGCTGGCAGGTATCGTCTCCTGCATGCGGTCGAGAATCTCCAGGCGGGCGTCATGGGCCTGCGCCAGCGCCTTCTCCAGTACCTCCACGGTGATCCCCTTCACCTTGATGTCCATTTGAAGGGCCGTTATGCCCTCGGCAGTGCCCGCCACCTTGAAGTCCATGTCTCCCAGGGCGTCCTCCAGACCGGCGATGTCGGTGAGGATGGTGTGGCGCCCGTCCTCGTCCATCACCAGACCCATCGCTATGCCTGCCACCGGCGCCTTAATAGGCACGCCAGCGTCCATAAGGGCAAGAGAGCTGCCACAGACGCTGGCCATAGACGTGCTGCCGTTGCTGGACAACACCTCCGAGACAAGACGAATGGTGTAGGGGAAGTCCTCCTCATTGGGGACCACCGGCTCCAGAGCCCGCTCGGCCAGAAGGCCATGGCCCACCTCGCGCCGGCTGGGGATGCCCACACGTCGCGTCTCGCCCACCGAGAAGGGGGGAAAGTTGTAGTGGTGAAGGAATCGCTTGCTCTCCTCGGGCTCCAGGCCATCCAACCGCTGCTCCTCACGCTGGGACCCGAGGGTAGCGATCGTCAACACCTGAGTCTGGCCGCGGGTAAAAAGACCCGAGCCATGGGTTCGCGGCAGTAGACCCACCTCGCAGCTAATGGGCCGAATCTCCCCGGGCGGGCGATCGTCCGGGCGGATGCCCTCCTGGAGGATCTTCTGACGCACCTGGCTCTTCAGCGCATCAGCGAAAGCGGCCAGCACCTGCTCGGGGGGATAGGTGTCGCCCAGGCGTTCCAGCAATTCCTGCCGCCTTTCCGCCAGAGCCTCCTCCCGCTCATCTTTCGGACGCGCCAGCAGCTCCCACCCCTGCTCACCTACGAACTCGTCCACCGCCTCACGCACGCCCGCCTCCATCTCCACAGGGACGAAGACAGCCGTGGGCTTCCCTTCGGCGGCGGCCACCTCTTCTTCTAGAGCGATGACCTGCTGATTCACCTCGTGGCCGAAGGTCAGCGCCCCCAATATCATCTCTTCGGGAACCTCACGCGCACCTCCCTCGACCATCACCAGAGCATCCTTGGTGGACGCTACCACTAGGTCGAGAAGGCTCTCCTTAAGCTGGGAGAATGTGGGGTTGGCCACGTATTGGCCATCCACATGACCCACTCGCACAGAGCTCACCGGCGTGTCGAAGGGGATATCCGACATGCAGAGGGCCGTGGCTGCACCGATCATGGCCAGGATATCAGGATCGTTCTCTTGGTCAGCCGACAGCACGGTGACGATGATCTGGATGTCGTTGCGGAAGCCCTTGGGGAAGAGGGGACGAAGGGGGCGGTCAGTGAGCCTGTCCGCCAGCACCGCCTCGGCACTGGGCCGCCCCTCGCGGCGGAACCAGCCGCCAGGGATCTTGCCAGCGGCGTACAACCGCTCCTCATAGTCGATGGTCAGGGGCAGGAAGTCTACCCCCTCGCGAGGCTGCGCGCTGGTGCAGGCGGTCACCAGCACAACCGTATCGCCGTAGCGGACAGTGACCGCCCCGTTGGCCTGCCCAGCCAACCTCCCCACCTCGATCGTCAGCGGGCGACCGCCTATCTCTCGTTCATACGACTTTGGCATAATAGTATCCATCCTCCCGAGCGTTCAGGAACTTCTCGCGGTCCCTCCGATAGCAACCCTGAGGTTTGATCGCCGTCTCAAAAAGGGCGTTGCGGGGGAATCCTCTCCTGTCAGCTGCTCTCTTGGCTACTTGCGAAGGCCCAGGCTAGCGATGAGCTCGCGATAGCGTCCGACGTCCGTTCTGCTCAGATAGCGCAGGAGTCGGCGCCGCTGCCCCACTAGCTTCAGAAGGCCACGCCTGGAATGGTGATCCTTGCGATGGACCTTTAGGTGCTCAGTGAGCTGCTTTATGCGCTCAGTGAGGAGAGCTATCTGCACATCCGAGGAACCCGAGTCGCTCGCGTTAAGGCGGTGGGCGGCGATGATTTCCTGGCGTCTTTCCTTAGTGAGCATCGCCCTCCGATTCGGTAGTTGGAGGCGTCCCTTCCTTACTCTTACTTCGGAGTGAGTATAGCACAGCACTGTAGCCCGTGCAAGGCGATGTGCGCTATACTTATGCAAGAACGTCGAGGTATAGCAATCATTCCTATCATCCATCATGGCTAGGCTGGCCATAGTAACGGATAGCGCATGCAGTATTCCCCAGGAGATACAGGAAGAGTACCAGATTGCTATTGTGCCTTTGGCCTTCCTGTTCGGGGAAACTTCCTATATGGACAACGACTCTCTGAGCTGGGAGGAGTTCTACTCCTTGCTGAAATCGGCACGGCGGCTGCCCACTACTGCTTCGGCACCACCGGGAGCCTTTCTCGATGCGTTTCGAGAGGCCTACCAGCGAGGCTGTAGAGAGATTCTCTGTATTGTCACCAGCAGCCAGCTCACGGCCACCTACCGTGCCGCCTGCGATGGCGCCGCCCTGGCCAGAGAGCAGATGGCCGACCTGAGGGTGAAGGTGATCGATTCCCGTTGCGCCGCTGCAGCCCTGGGTTTCGTGGTGCTGGCAGCAGCCAGGTCAGCCGCCAACGGCGCCGCCCTGGAGGAAGCAGCCAACAAGGCCGAGGCGCTGATCCCTCGGCTCTATATGCTGGGCGTCCTGGATACTCTGGAGTATCTGGCCAAGGGGGGGCGGGTACCGCAGGTGGTCGCCTGGCTTTCCACCCTCCTTCAAGTGAAGCCGCTTTTCCAGCTCCATGACGGCAAAATCAGCCGATTGGGGGCAGTGCGCACCAAGCCCAGGGCGATGGCGCGCCTGCTGAGGCTGGCCGGGGAGCGCCTGGCGCTGGAAAAGCCCGTTCACGTTGCCGTCTTCCACACGCGAGCAGCAAAGGAAGCCGAGGAGCTGACTGACAAGGTCCGAGAGGAGTTCCGACCGGTGGAACTCTTCGTCAGTGAGTTCAGTCAGGTGATGAGCATCCACACCGGCCCGGGCCTGGTTGGCCTGGCCTTCTACAATGAGCCATAGGTCTGTGGAAGAACAAAGGCAGCAGCTTCTGGAGGACGCCCGCAGGATCGAGGAGTGTATCCAGCCGCTGCCCCCACCCCGAACCAGCCCCACCCTGGTAGTGCTGAGCGGCCTTCCAGGCAGCGGCAAGTCGTACTTTTGCCGCCGCCTCATCTCTCGCTATCCGATGGCCCGCCTGGAGAGCGACGCTCTACGCAAGGCGCTGTTCGGTCAGCTGACCTACTCCGCTGAGGAGAGCCGTCGCCTCTTTTCCGCCTGTCACCTAGTGCTGAGCCGCCTTCTGACAAGGGGAATCGCGGCCATCCTCGACGCCACCAACCTGCGCGAGGTGAACCGCCGCCAGGTCTATCGTATCGCCGACGAGCACAAGGCCAAACTCATCCTGGTGCACCTCCAGGTGTCCCCGGCCGTGGTGCACGAGCGCTTGGAGGCCCGCGTGAAAGGCCTCCATTCCCAGGACCTCTCCGACGCCGGACCGGAGGTCTATGAACGCATGCAGCGCGATGTAGAGCCTATCGGCCGTCCCCACATCAGCGTGAACACCTCGGCCGACATCGAGCCAGCGATCACGGCCATACTGCAGCACATAGAGGAAACATGAGGCCTGCCTGTGGGTAGTAAGCCTCTCTTGGTGGTGCAGGCCCACATTGACCCAGATGTGCTGCCAGAGTTCGAGCGGTGGTATTTGGGGGTGCACCTGCACAACATGTTCAAGATCCCCGGCATTACCGCTGGCTTTCGCGTTCGGTCCTCCCGCCCCGGGCCCAACTGGATGACCGTTTTCATGTTCTCGGATGAGGGCATCATCCAGAAGGCCCTCGCCAGCAGGGAGGCCGCCCAGGCCCGCCAGGACTGGGAGCGCTGGCTGCCCCACGCGAGCGAGGTCTCAGTGGAGGTCTACGCAGGGCTTAGGCCCCTGCCTGCCTATCGCCCCTGGAACTAGGAACTCCCCTAGTGGGGGCTAGTTCCCCAAAGCCTTCCTAAACCGGCGAGGGCCTTGCCTTCTCCTCCTCGGAAGGCTCCACCCAAGGCAGGCGCCTGACCAGCCGACCCAAGGGGGCATAGGCCCAGCGCTGCAGGGCCGCTGCGATGGCCACGCCGAGAAGGGCAACGCCCATGCCAGCAAATGCGTCGAGGAAGTAATGGTTGGCGGTGACGACGATGGCCAAGATCTGCATCACCGGCAGGGCAACGCCCAACGGCCAGATGAAAGGGTAGCGCCGAAATGCCCAGATGATCCCGCCGCCCAGAAGGAAGTCCCAGCCGAAGTGGAGGCTGGGCATCGCCGCATAGGGGTTCACGAAGGGCTGCATGGACTGGGCCTGATAGCCGTATCCCAGATGGACGTTCATGGTGTCCACGAAGGCCTGCAAATCGAGGCTAAGGACGACGTTGAAGCGTTCTGCTAGCTCGGGCAGGAGGCGAGGAGGCGCCACGGGGTAGAGACCATAGATGATCAGGGAGATAGCTCCTGAAGCCAAGAAGGCATCGCGCAGGAACGTATATTTGCGGCGATCGACGACGTACAGAACCAGGCCAAAGGCGATAATGAGCGGGAAATGCAGCCAGAAGTAGACGTAGTTGGATACCTGGGTCAGGAACCTGTTGTCGATGATCCACTCCTGCATGTCCGGCTCCCAGAAAATGCCCAGCCATCTCTGCGCATCGATGACGTCGAGGGCATTCTGGAAGGCGTCGTGGGGCCGGTCGATAACGCTGCCCCGTACTAGAAAGTAGAGGAGGAAGGCAAAAGCAACCAGCGCGGCCTCCAGAAGGTCGCGCCGGCCAATACGCCGTTTCGCTCGTCGCACCAGGGCAACAAGCGCCCCCAGCGTGGTCTTCTCTCCCTCCACAGCGAGACTGTAGCAGCCTACCTGACTAGGCCCCAGACGAGCGAGCCAGGTGGTGAAAGATACGGTCGGGGAGGATGAGCCGCCACAGTCGGTGGCCATGGCGTTGGAGAAGCAGAGCAACGCCTAGGCCTATCAGGGCCACC
This sequence comes from Dehalococcoidia bacterium, assembly GCA_034429995.1. Lineage (GTDB taxonomy): Bacteria > Chloroflexota > Dehalococcoidia > SM23-28-2 > SM23-28-2 > SM23-28-2. Next base: position 27,420 of record DAOUEZ010000044.1, on the reverse strand, counting down.
ACCGTGCCGGCCAGGACATCGACTATGAAATGATTGCCGGTAACTACCACGGCCAGGAACATGGCCGCGGGCATCATCACCCCGAAGGCTATCCCCACGAAGTGTCGGCCCGTCCAGATAATGCCAATGCCCAGAAGGAGATTCCAGCCGAAGTGGAGACTGGGCATGGCAGCGTAGTGGTTCACGAAGGCCTCCGGTTGCATATCGTAGTTCACCCTGGAGAAGGCAAACATCGTGTCCACGACCTGGTCGCTCAGGGGCCAGGGGAGGAGGCGGGGCGGCGCTGTAGGCAACAGGTTGAAGATGATCAGCCCGATGCCTCCCGAAATGAGGAACGCATTGCGCAGGAGCACATAGCGTTGGCGGTGGAAGAAGAAGAGCCAGAGGCCAATGATAACGATGAGCGGGAAGTGGGCGTAGACATAGATATTGTTGAACAGGTGGACCAGAACGTCGCTGGACATCACCCACGCCTGCATCTTCGTCTCCCAGACCCAGAGACCCAGGCGCTGTTCCAGCTCGACGATACGGATGGCCCGCGAGGTGGCCTCGAAGGTTCGCTCTACTACCACGCCCCGCACCAGGTAGTAGAGGACGAAGGCCACGCCCACTATGAGGAGTTCAACGACGCCAACCTTGTTGACGAAGCGAACAGTTCGACTAATCGCCGGAACCACTCGATCCGCCACGATTCAGGCCCCCTTCTCTTGACCCTGAGTTTATTTAAGCACGGCCTTAAAGATTTGGCAATGCCCCCGTCGTTTCGCCCCGTTGCTGCCCGGTTGCGTTTTCGCTATGATTCCCTCGCGGCCCGACATCTTTTTGAGGCTGCCCAAGGAGCGCCCATCATGGAGATCAAAGTCGAAGTGGGAGATATCAGCCAGCACCCGGCCAGGGCTATCGTGGTGAACCTGTTCGAGGGGGTGAAGAGGCCCAGCGGGGCCACCGGCGCCGTGGACAAGGCCCTGGGGCGCGCCATCAGCCAGCTCATCGAGGAAGGGGAGATCAAGGGCAAGCTCAACGAACTGACCCTCATCCACACCCTCGGTCGCCTGCCCTCCCCCCGCGTGCTGGTGGTCGGCCTGGGCAAGCAGCAAGAGTTCAAGCTGGACAAGGTCCGCGACGTCACCGCCACCGCCCTGCGCTACCTGCGGCGGCTCGGCGCCAAGACAGTGGCCACCATCGTGCACGGGGCAGGCGTCGGCGACCTCGACCCTCAGCAGTGCGCCCAGGCCATCGCCGAGGGGGCGGTGATGGGTCTCTACCGCTTCACCAGACACAAGAAGAAGAACGAAGACGAGCGCCAGATCGATGAGTTGACCCTGGTGGAGTTCGACCGCACGAAGGCTCCCGCCCTCCGCCGCGGCGTGGCCACTGGCTGCACCCTGGCCGAGGCCGCCAATCGCGCCCGCGACATGGCCAACGAGCCGGCCAACTACCTCACGCCCACGATCATGGCCGAGCAGGCCCAGGCCGCCGCCCAGGACGCCGGGCTGGAGTGCGAGGTGCTGGAGCAGGGGCAGATGCAAGAGCTGGGCATGGGCGCCCTGTTGGGGGTGGCCGCGGGCAGCACTCAGCCGCCCAAGATGATCGTGCTGCGCTATCGGGGCGACCGCCACCGCAAGGCGACGCTCGGGCTGCTGGGCAAGGGCGTCACCTTTGACTCCGGCGGCATCTCCATCAAGCCCTCGGCGGGCATGCAGGCGATGAAGGGCGACATGTCCGGTGGAGCAGCCGTCATCTCAGCGATGTGGGCCATCGGCAAGCTCAAGCCCAGGATCAACGTCACCGCCGTCATCCCCGCCACCGAGAACATGCCCTCCGGCTCGGCCACCAAGCCCGGCGACGTCCTGCGGGCGATGAGCGGCAAGACCATCGAGGTGATCAACACCGACGCCGAGGGGCGCCTCATCCTCGCCGACGCCATCGCCTACGCCCGGCGGGAAGGCCTGTCGCCCATCCTCGATGTGGCTACCCTCACCGGGGCGATGGTCATCGCCATCGGCAAGGCGGCCACCGGCTGCATGACCAACAACCAGGAGCTATGCCAGAAGGTCATCGCTGCCGGCGAGGCGGCGGGCGAGAAGTTCTGGCAGTTCCCCCTCTACGACGAGTACAAGGAGCACCTGAAGAGCGACGTCGCCGACATCAAGAACGTGGGCAAGCGCGAAGGCGGGGCGATCAGCGCCGCTCTCTTCCTGGCCGACTTCGTGGGCGACACCCCCTGGGTCCACCTGGACATGGCCGCCACCGACAGCGCCGACAAGGACAAGGGAGCCTGGGTGAAGGGGGCGACGGGCATCCCCACCCGCACCCTGGTGAACCTGGTGCTGGCCCTGGTGGGGGAGAGAGCGCCCGCGCGCCCTGCCCGGCGCCGGAAGTAGAGGCGGTGGCTGAGCCATGGACGAGTCGGAGGGCCCGCCCCCGCATGCCGGAAAGCGCCTCACCCGCGAGGATGTGCTGCGCCTGATAGAGGAGCACGGCGGGCCCGAGGGCCTCGACCTTCGCAGGGCGGACCTGCGGCAAGCCAACCTGGGTGCGCTCGACCTCCATGGAGCCCGCCTCGACGGGGCTAACCTCCAGGGATCCGTTCTCCTCCAGGCCAACCTCCGGGGGGCCAACCTCCAGACGGCTGATCTCCGGGACGCCAACCTCCAGGGAGGCAACCTCCACCAAGCCAACCTCGAGAAAGCTGACCTCCTCGAGGCCAACCTCCAGGGAGCCCGCCTCCGCGAAGCCTGCCTCGCCGGAGCCCTTCTGGCGCTAGCCAACCTTCAGGGAGCCTACCTCCACGGAACCAACCTCCAGGGAGCCGACATGGGAGGGGCCGACCTGCGGCGGGCTAGCCTGACCTCCGCCATCCTGTCAGACGCCAATCTGGAAGGGGCGAACCTCCAGGAAGCCAAGCTCTGGCGGGCCAGCCTCCGAGACGCGAATCTGGAGGGAGCCAACCTGCAGGAAACCGACCTGACAGCGGCTGATCTCCAGCGGACCAGGCTGGTCGAGGCGCGCTTGCGCGACGCCAATCTGGAGGGTGCCAATTGGGGAGATTACGTGCTGGCCGAGGAGATGCAGGGCTTCTTGCGCGAGGCCGCCTCCGTGTACCGAACCCTGAAGCAGTGGCACACCGAGGCCGGCATGTACGACATCGCCGGGGAGTTCCACTACCGGGAGATGGAGGCCCGCCGCAAGCTGGCCCAGAAGGAACGTCGTCTTCCTGCCATCCTGGGCCTGAACCTCCTACGGTTCCTGTACGGCTACGGCGAACGGCCGGAGCGGGTGATCGGCTGGGCGGCGGCTGTCGTCTTCGGATTAGCGCTTGTCTACTTGCTACCTGGAGTACTTACCGGCGGTTTGTTGAGCGCCCTCTACTACAGCGCCGTGTCGTTTACAGCGCTCGGCTACGGCGATTGGTCACCTGAGCCCCAGGGCTGGGCGGGCCGCTTCCTCGGCGCCGGCGAGTCATTCATGGGTGTTTTCATGATTGCCCTCTTCCTGGTCACCTTCACCCGCAAGATGACCCGCTGAGGCCGCCTCTGCCCGCTCATCCTGAGCCTGTCGAAGGAGGAGCGAGGGCTCATGGTTCGACAAGCTCACCATGAGCGGCTCCTTGTGGCGTACGGCATCCCGCTCGTCCTGAGCTTGTCGAAGGAGGAGCGAGGGCTCATGGTTCGACAAGCTCACCATGAGCGGACGCATCTTCCCTCTACCGCTTCCTCGCGCTGTAGTCCCCGAAGGGGCCGTCCCTAGCCTCCAGGGCTGCCCTGATCCCCTTCTCGTCGATCAGCCGTCGCCAGGCCAGGCCATCCGGCGTGTGTCGCATCAGCCCATCGAGGATAGAGCCCAGGAGCTGGGTCGTGCGCAGGCCCATGTTCTCGTAGGCCTGGTTCACCAGAAGCTTCATCGAAGCCAACTGAGACACCGGGATGTTGGCCATCCGCTGGGCCAGGCCCTCCACTTCCTGCTCAAGGCGGTCGGCGGGCACGGCCTTGTAAATCAAGCCGATGCGCTCCGCCGTCTTGCCATCTATGGCGTCGCCCGTCAGGAGATGACGCTTGGCCCACTCCGGCCCCAGCCGGTACACCCACATGGCGGTCAGCGGCGAGCCCCAGATGCGGGCCGGCGCATAGCCGATCTGGGCGTCCTCGGCGGCGATGATGATATCGCTGCAGAGCACCATGTCCGTGCCGCCCGCCACGCACCAGCCGTGCACCTGGGCGATGGTCGGCTTGCGGCTATACCAGAGGCTCATGAACTTTCGGGCAAGGGTTGTGGTCAACAGGTAGTCCTCGGTAGGGTCCCACTGCCCCATCGGCGGCCCCGTGAGCAGCCCGGGCGTCAGGTCGAAGCCAGCGCAGAAGGCGCGTCCCGCCCCCTTCAGGATGATCACCCGCACCTCGGCGTCGGCGTTAGCTTCAGCCACCGCCGCCTCCAGCTCGTCGGGCAGCCCAAGGTCGATGGCGTTGAGGCGCTCCGGGCGGTTGAGGACTATCCTGGCGACCCTGCCCGACTTCTCATACAAAAGGGTTTGATAAGCCATAGTCAGCTACCTCCGGAGCGTATGTATGTAGAACCGGCAGGACCCCTTCGTCTCAGGAGCCCTTGGCCAGAAGTGCAACGACCCGATCGAGGATGCGCTGGGCGACCTCGTATTTGGTCATGGCCGGCAGGTGTTCTTCCCCGCCGGCCCGGTCGAGGATGACCACCCGGTTAGTGTCAGCCTCAAAGGCGGTCTCAGGGCCAGTGATGTCGTTGGCCACTATCAGGTCGAGGCCCTTGCTCTCCAGCTTCCGCCGGGCATTGGCCAGCAGGTTCTCGCTCTCGGCAGCAAACCCCACCCTGATCAAGCCCTTGCCAGCCTCGGCCAGAATGTCGGGCGTGCGCGTCAGCTCGAGGCTCAGGGTCTTGGCACCGCGCTTCATCTTCTGCTCGGCGGTGGCAGTCGGCTGATAGTCAGCGACGGCTGCCGCCATCACCAGCGCCTGGGCGTCGCGGCACTCCTGAACGACAGCATCGCGCATCTCGGCCGCCCGCTGCACCGGCGCTAGCCGCAGCCCGTAGGGAGTGGCCAAAGCAGTGGGGGCACTCACCAGCACCACCTCTGCGCCGCGGTCGCGCGCCGCTTCAGCTATAGCGTAGCCCATCTTGCCGGAAGAGTAGTTGCCCACATAGCGCACGGGGTCGATGGGCTCCCGTGTGCCGCCGGCCGTGACCACCACCTCACGGCCGGCCAGGTCACCCCCTCGCCCCAGGACGTAGCGGATGGCCCCCAGAATAGTTTCGCCGTCCGCCAATCGGCCCAGGCCCATACGGCCAGAGGCCAAGCGGCCGATTTCCGGGCCGACGAGGGTCATGCCCCTCTTTCGCAGGGTCTCCAGGTTAGCCTGGGTGGCAGGATTCTCGAACATCTGCGAGTCCATGGCCGGGCAGACCAGCACCGGCGCCTTGGTGGCCAGGACGGTGAGGCTCACCATGTCCTCGGCCAGGCCGTGAGCGAGGCGAGCGATGGTGGTAGCCGTGGCTGGCGCCACCACCACCACATCGGCGCGGTGGGCCAGCTCCACATGCTCAAGCCCTCCGCCGAACATGTCGACGATAACGCTGCCTGGAGTTATCGAGCGAAACGTCAGGGGCGTAACAAATTCCGTGGCCGCCGGCGTCATCACCACATCCACGCTAGCGCCGCCCTGCACCAGCTTGCTGGCCAGATCAGCCGCCCTGAAGGCAGCGATACTGCCCGTCACCCCTAGAACGACAACCTTGTCCTTTAGCATCTCAGCAATTCATCTCGTAGATGAAGCGCAACCCCGTCAGGGTCAGCTTGGTGTCCACCACATCGATAACGTCTGTTTCCTGGGCCACGAGCTCGGCCCAACCACCGGTGGCCACCACCTTCGCCTCCTCCCCCAACTCCTCCTTGAAGCGACCGACGATGCCCTCTACCAGGGCCACGTAGCCAAAGATCACCCCAGACTGGACGGCAGCCACCGTGTTGCGCCCGATAGCGCTCGTGGGCCGCGCTAGCTCCACTCGATAGAGCCTGGCCGCCCGCTGGAAGAGAGCCTCGGCGGCGATGACCAGGCCAGGGGCGATGGCTCCACCCAGATAGTCGCCGTCCTTGGATATGGCATCGAACACAGTAGCAGTTCCCAGGTCCACCAGAATGAGCGGCGGTGAGTAGAGCCTGATGGCAGCCACGGCATCGGCCACCCGGTCCGCCCCTACCTCACGGGGGCTATCGTACAAGATGCGCAGGCCTGTGCGCACCCCAGCGCTCACCACCAGCGGCCGTACGCCAAAGTAGCGCCGGCACACCGACTCGAAGATGGGATCCAGATCGGGGACCACGCTCGCCATCACAGCAGCATCGATTTGCTCAGCCCCGACACCCCCATGCGCTAGGAGGTTCACCATCAGAACGCCATACTCGTCGGCCAGCCTATTAACATCGGCGGCCACACGCCAACTAGCCTTCAGCCTCTCGGCCTCGAACACGCCCAGCGTGATGTTCGTGTTGCCTACGTCAATAGCCAGAAGCATCTCCGCTGCCCCTCTGATCCTGGAGGCCGAGCCATTATAGTCCCCTTACAAAGACGCCAGCAAGCCTGGGTGCACACAAGGCGCGCGGTTTGAGGCTTCCGAAAGGGTTAACATTTTCCTGCCCACTTACCATAAAACTCTTGATACCCTCATACTGCCTTGCTATGTTGCCCCCGTCCACTGAAAACCGCCGTTCGCGTTTCGTTTTGCCACCCCGGGGGAGTCTGACATGAACGAACCGGCTACCTCTCGGACGGAGACAAGCCCTCAGCACCTGTGGGAGGTGGCACTAGCTGAGCTCCAACTACAGGTGACACGTCCCAACTATGAGACATGGCTCAAGGACACCGTCGGCGTGCTCTTCGACAACGGCCTTTTCGTTGTCGGGGCCCCCAACGACTTCGCCACTGAGTGGCTTTCTACCAAGCTCCGTCCCCTTATTGCCAAGACCCTCAGCGGCATCATCGGCCACCCGGTGGAGGTGAGCTTTCAATTGCTAGGCTCCCGCCCGGACGGCATGCGTTCCAGCGAACCCCTGTTCCAGCCCAAAGCTGCGGTCTCGCGGCCACCGATAAACCCTTTCCCGCAGCCCCGCCTCAACGAGAGGTACACCTTCGACCGATTCATAGTGGGCCACGAGAATCGGCTAGCCCACGCTGCCTCTCTCGCTGTGGCTGACAAGCCAGCGGCCGGGTACAACCCCCTATTCATCTACGGCGGCACCGGCCTGGGTAAGACTCACCTGCTCCACGCCATTGGCCATAAAGCCTGGAGCAACCACTACCGCGTTCTCTATGTTACCGCAGAGCAGTTCACCAACCAATTTGTCACCTCTATCGCCCAGCGCCGCAGCGAGGAGTTCCGGGCGAAATACCGTCACGTAGACATTCTCCTCATCGATGACATCCAGTTCCTGGCAGGCAAAGAACGCACCCAGGAGGAGTTCTTCTATACTTTCAACGACCTCCACGCCGCCAGCAGCCAAATCATTATCAGCAGCGACCGCTCACCCAGACTGATCTCGCTGCTTGAGGATCGTCTGCGTTCCCGCTTCGAGTGGGGGCTCATCGCTGACATTCAGCCGCCCGCTCTTGAAACCCGTCTCGCCATCCTCAATACCAAGGCGGCTGAGCTACACCAAGAGGTCACGCCCGACGTGCTCGACTTCCTGGCCCAACGCTGCCACAACAACATCCGTGAACTAGAAGGAGCCCTCAACCGTATCGTGGCTTTCGCCCGCCTGCTGCGGGCGACGATAACGCTTGACCTCGTCGCTGAGGCCCTCGCCCCCGTCTTAGTCTCAGGCGAGAAGCCCCATCCCAGCCCCGAAGCGGTTCTCGAAGCCGTTGCCGAGTACTTCGACCTAGCCACTGAAACCCTAACCGGGAAGAGCCGTGCTAAGGAGATTGCCGAGGCGCGCCACATCGCTATGTACCTCCTGCGAGAGGATGCACACCAGCGGGTGACTGAGATCGCCCGCCTCCTCGGTGATCGCGATCACTCCACTGTCATCTACGGCCTGCGCAAGGTAGACCACGCTCTAACCCTCGACGCTCAGTTCACACGCGAGATAGGCGAAATTCGCCCCCTCCTTGCACCCTAGTTCTCCACAAAGGGCGTGGATATCGCGTTCGTTTGGTGGATAACCTTCCTAGCCCCTCCCTCTGAGGAAGTCCTGCTTTCACTACCGACGGCATCGAGTTGCTAGTCCACATACGCTCCACCACAGAATCCCCGTTGTCCCCCTTCAGTCATATAGCCCTCCACGGGGCCAACATCCCTATGACGATGACTAAAGAGGGAGTTTCATTTGGGATACCTTTCCAAAGTATAATGTCCTTTAGTGGAATGCTATGATCGATCACCTAGAGATTTGGGTCGCTGGTGGGGATGGCGGTTCTGGCGTAGTAAGCTTTCGGCGGGAGAAATTCGTGCCCCGAGGAGGCCCTGATGGCGGTGATGGTGGCTCTGGGGGGAATGTGCTTTTGCTGGCTGATGCCTCCTTGAGCACCCTTTGGGAGGTAGGACGGCGTCGCCATTGGAGGGCAGCGCGAGGACAGCACGGGCGCGGGGCCAAGATGCATGGGCGCCGGGGTAAGGATTTGTTTGTTCGGGTGCCTGTTGGGACGGAGGCTCGCTGCAGGAAAGGGAACGGCGATTTGTCTCTGCTTGGGGATCTTACAGAGGCAGGCCAGACGCTGGTCGTAGCGCGTGGGGGTCTTGGTGGCTGGGGGAACGCTCGCTTCGCCACTTCTACGAACCAGGCTCCGCGGATAGCGCAGCGGGGACAGAAGGGTCAGGAAGCAAGCCTGGTTCTAGACCTGAAGCTGCTGTCAGATGTTGGCATTCTTGGAGTACCAAATGCTGGCAAGTCCACTCTCCTGGCTATGATCTCCGCGGCGCATCCTAAGATCGCCTCATATCCGTTCACGACGGTCGAGCCAGTGCTGGGTGTGGTGGAGACAGGATACAAGACGTTTGTAGTGGCTGAGATACCCGGCTTGATTGAAGGAGCGCATCGGGGCGTAGGGCTGGGGCATGATTTCCTGCGGCACGCCGAAAGGGCGCGCATGTTCGTCCATCTGCTGGATGGCAGTCGGCCGGATCCGCTTGCTGATATGCAGGTGATCAACGGCGAGCTGGCCCAGTTCCGAGAGGACCTCGCGGCCAAGCCCCAGGTCGTGGCCGTGAACAAGCTCGATCTGCCCGACGTGGCCCAGCGCACGGGGGAACTGACGGAGCTGTTGGCAGGCAGGCAGATCGAGCCCTTCTTCGTCTCGGCGGCCACTGGCCAGGGTGTGGGGCACTTGCTGCAGCGGATTGCCCAAGAGCTGTCGACGCTGGTCGAGGAGGTGGAGGAGCCCTCACCTTTGCCGGTGCTCAGGCCACAGCCGCTCAGCGGGCGGTTCAGCGTATCGGTATCCAACGACGTGTATAGGGTGAGCGGAGAGCAGGTGGAGGCATTCGCCGAGATGATGCCGCTGGAACAGGAGGAGGGGCGAGCCGAGTTTTGGCGGCGTCTAAGTCGCTGGGGCGTGGTAGCTGCCCTTAGACGGGCTGGCATTCAGCCAGGGGGTAAGGTCCGCCTGGGCCGGACAGAAGTGGAGTGGGAAGGTTGAAGCTGGGCGTCCTCGGCGGCACCTTCGATCCCCCGCACATCGGGCATCTGATCCTGGCGGAGGAGGCGCGCCTGGCGCTCGGCCTGGACCAGGTGCTATTCGCGCCGGCCGGTGCCCCTTGGCGCAAGGTAGGGCAGGAGCTGTCGCCGAGGGAGAGTCGCCTGGCTATGGTGCGGCTCGCTGTTGGTGATAATCCTCACTTCGCTGTCTCCAGCCTGGAGATAGAGCGGGAGGGTCCGTCCTATACGGCGGAGACCCTGGCTGAGCTGTGCGACCAATTGGGCCGCGAGACGGAGTTCTTCTTCATCATGGGTGGCGATTCCCTGGTTGACTTTCCCCACTGGCATGAGCCGCAGCGCATCCTCGAGCTGGCCTGTCTGGCGGTGGCCGAGCGGCCGGAGCCGGGAGATGTGGGGTTGGGGGAAAGCCTCGCGGAGGAGCTAGCGAGGGGTATCCAGGAGAGGGTGATCTGGCTACGAATGCCGCTTATCGCTATTAGTGCTTCAGCGGTGAGGGAGCGGGTGCGACGAGGGCTATCGATCCGCTATTGGGTGCCGCCAGCCGTCGAAGAGTACATCCGGCAGCACAAGCTATACGCAGCGGGATAGGTTCGCCTTGGCGTAGGGGCCGTTGCCTACACGTCTAGGTTGCGTACCTGGCTGGCGTGGCCCAGAATGAAGCGCTTGCGCGGCTCCACCTCTTCGCCCATGAGCTGAACGAAGATGCGGTCGGCCTGGATGGCGTCCTCCACTGTTACCTGAAGCATAAGGCGCCGCTCGGGGTCCATGGTGGTGTGCCAGAGCTGATCGGGGTTCATTTCGCCCAGGCCCTTGTAGCGCTGGATGACGATGTTCTTACCGTCCTTCTGTTTGCTCAGGAAGGATTCCTTGGCCTGTTCAGAATAGAGCCAGTGATGCTCCTTGCCGCGCTGGATGCGGTAGAGAGGCGGCTGGGCAATGTAAAGATGGCCGCCGTGAATGAGTTCGGGCATGTGGCGGAAGAAAAAGGTGAGGAGCAGAGTGCGGATGTGGGAGCCATCGACGTCGGCGTCGGTCATGATAATGACCCGATGGTAGCGCAGACGCGACAGGTCGAACTCCTCGTCGATGCTGGTCCCCAGGGCCTTGATGATCGCCGCGATCTCGGCGTGGCCGAAGATCTTGTCCTGGCGAGCCTTCTCCACGTTGAGGATCTTGCCCCGCAACGGCAGGATGGCCTGGAAGCGGCGGTCGCGCCCCTGCTTGGCCGAGCCGCCCGCTGAGTCGCCCTCCACGATGTACAGCTCAGAGTGCCGAGGGTCGCGCTCCGAGCAGTCGGCGAGCTTACCGGGGAGCATGGTGCCGTCCAGCAGGCCCTTGCGGACCACCAAGTCACGGGCCTTGCGGGCGGCCTCGCGAGCGCGGGCGGTGGTGATGCACTTCTCGATGATTCGCCGCCCCTCGGCAGGGTGCTCCGCCAGATAACGGCCGAGCTCCTCGCCCACCAACGACTCTACCTGGCCCTTCACCTCGGCGTTGCCCAGGCGGGTCTTCGTCTGCCCCTCGAACTGGGGCTCAGGCAGCTTCACGCTGATTACCGCCGCCAGGCCCTCCCGGACGTCATCGCCGGAGAGGTTGGCGTCATTCTCCTTGAGGAACTTCTGTTTCCGCGCATAGTCGTTGAGCACGCGAGTAAGAGCGCTGCGGAAGCCGGTAAGGTGGCTGCCACCATCGATGGTGTTGATGCAATTGGCGAAGCTGAAGGTCGACTCGGGCAGGCCGTCGTTGTACTGGATGGCCGCCTCGACGATGGTGCCGTTGACAGTGCCCTCGATGTATATCGGCTGGGGGTGAACGACGGTGCGATCCTTGTTGAGCCGGCGTACGAAGCTGGCGATACCGCCCTCGAAGTAGAAGTTCACCTCTCGGTCCTGGCGCTCGTCGACGAAGCGGACCCACACGCCCTTGGTGAGATAGGACATCTCCCGAAAGCGCTGGATCAGGGTGGCGAAATCGTAGTCTAGGGCCGGGAAGATCTTGGGGTCAGGCAAGAAACAGGTGGTGGTTCCATTGCCCTGGCCGTGCCCTGGTCCTCGCACTTCGCGCGTGGGGCCTTGGGGCACGCCCCGCTGGTAGTCCTGGCGGTAGACCGTGCCATCACGGCGCACCTCCACCCACATCTCTGAGGAGAGAGCGTTGACTACGGCGGCGCCCACGCCGTGCAAGCCACCGGAGACCTTGTAGGCCTGGTGGTCAAACTTGCCGCCGGCGTGGAGGAGGGTCATCACCGTCTCCAGGGCCGACTTCCGCGTGCGCGCGTGCGTATCGATGGGGATGCCACGACCGTTGTCGCTGACAGTTACGTGACCATCAGGGTGGATGGCGATGTCAATACGGTCGCAGAAGCCAGCCATGGCCTCATCGATGCTGTTGTCGACGATTTCGTAGATGAGGTGATGGAGGCCACGCTGGTCGGTGCTTCCGATGTACATGCTGGGGCGGCGTCGCACCGCCTCCAGCCCTTCTAGCACCTGGATGTCGCGGGCGGTGTATCGGTTGGGCTGTTGGGCCATTTGTCAAGATTATAGCAGATACGGCGCTATTGGGGAAGGGTCATCCCCAGAAGGGGAGATTGATGGCCAGCCGCTGGTGCAGCCCCTGGGCGAGCTCACCACAGGCTTGAAGTGACAACACAGGGCCTGTGGCTGCTGTCCCCAGGAGCGAGCGGGTGCTAACCTTTCGTCAGTAGGTCAGATGAGCGCCAAAGACGGCAAGTCGCCGCTAGATGCTATCCCGCCCGTCGCTAGGGATTCCATCGTGCCCGGAGTGGAGAGAAACGTCTTCCGTCTGGGCATAGTGAGCTTCTTCACCGATATCAGCAGCGAGATGATCTACCCCCTGGTTCCCATCTTCCTCACCGAGACCCTGGGAGCACCGCGCGCCATCGTGGGGGCCATCGAGGGGCTGGCCGAGAGCACAACCAGTATGTTCAGGGTGGTCTCGGGCTGGCTTTCCGACAAGGTGGGCAAGCGAAAGCCCTTCGTGCTGGTCGGCTATAGCGTGTCGGCCGTGGGGAAGGTTTTCTTGGCCGTGGCTTTCCACTGGCCTACGGTGATGTTTGCCCGCGTGGTCGACCGATTCGGCAAAGGCCTGCGTACCTCCCCGCGCGATGCCCTTATAGCCCAGTGGACGCCCCCCTCTGTTCGAGGGCGTGGCTTCGGCTTTCACCGGGCGGCCGATACAGCGGGCGCAGTAGTAGGCCCCCTGGCCGCACTGGCCTTGCTGGCGCTCATCGGCGAGAACTACCGCCCGATCTTTGCCCTCGCCCTTGTGCCTGCTGTGTTGGCGGTTATCGTGCTGCGGGGCGTTAGCGACAGGCCTCCCGCCCCAGAGGAGCCTGGGTCGCAGCCGCGTCCACGATTCAGGGACTTCGGGCGCCCCTACTATGTGTTTCTGGTCATAAGCCTGGTTTTCGCCTTGGGCAACTCAAGCGACGTATTCATTATCCTGCGGGCCCGCAACCTCGGACTGGGGGTCAGCGAGGCGGTTCTGGCCTATACGCTCTTCAACGTCGTTTACGCCCTCCTGTCGATGCCGGCGGGAATCGCCTCGGATCGGGTGGGGAGGCGGGGCGTCATTGCTGGCGGCTTCGCCATCTTTGCTGCCGTCTACTTCGGCTTCGCCGTAGTGGATGCCGGAGCCTACGTCTGGCTCTTGTTTGCCGCATATGGAGTCTACATGGCGTTGACCGAGGGTGTGGGAAGAGCGCTGGTCGCTGACTTCGTCGGAGCGCAGTGGCGGGGTACCGCCCTCGGCCTCTACCAGGGTGCCATGGGGCTGATGATCCTCCTGTCGAGCGTCCTCGCCGGTGTCCTGTGGGACCAGGTAGGGGCAGCGGCGCCCTTCTTCCTCGGCGGCAGCACGGCGGCCCTGGCCTTTCTGCTGGCTGTGCTCCTTCTGCCGCGGCGGCCGCTGCCTGGCCGGCCTTGACCAGCGGCGGCGTTCCCCTGAGACTGTACTGAGCCGGAGGACGGTGCGATGCTGCAACCGGTCATTGTGAAGCCCATTGGAGTGGTGCGCAGCTCTGTGACGGCACCGCGTACGGGCGGCTGGGAAGGCCTGGAGTCCACGATCGTCGTGCAGGACAAATGGGCGGGCGCCCTGGACGGCCTCGATGGGTTCTCCCATATCTTTGTCATCTATTGGATACACCTGGTCTCGGAGGGGGCTCGGGAGACGACGACGCATGTCCACCCCCGCGGCGACCCTCGGATTCCCCTGCAGGGGGTGTTCGCCACCCGCAGCCCGGTTCGGCCCAACCCCATCGGCGTGAAGGTGGTGGCTCTCGTGGAGCGGAGGGGCAATGTGCTGCGGGTGCGCGGCCTGGATGCCATTGACGGCACACCGGTGCTCGACCTGAAGCCCTACTTTTTCTATTACGATGGTGTGCCGGAGTCCACCGTTGCCGACTGGGTTCAAAAACCGGCTAGAGGCTCTCAGGAGAGCTAGCCAGCCGTGGGGAGGGCCCTCGCCGAGAAGCTTCTCGATATATACCGCCGCCTCTACGCCGCCTACGGCCCCCAGCACTGGTGGCCAGGAGATTCACCCTTCGAGGTCGTGGTTGGGGCTATCCTCACTCAATCAGCAGCCTGGGTAAACGTCGAGAGAGCGATCGACAACCTGAGGGCGGCGGGTGTCCTGTCACCGGAAGGGCTCCTGAAGATCGGCCTGGACGAGCTCGCCCGCCTGATTCATCCCGCCGGCTATTACAACGCCAAGGCCCGCAAGCTGAAGGCCTTCGTGGAGATGCTCTTCGACAGGCACGCTGGCGAGCTGGACAGCCTGTTTGCCCTGCCCCTGCCGCAGCTCAGGCAGGAGCTTGTGGCCACCCACGGCATCGGCCAGGAGACAGCCGACTCGATCATCCTCTATGCGGCTGAGAAGCCCAGCTTCGTCATCGACGCCTACACCCGCCGCGTCTTCTCCCGCCTGGGCCTGGCACCGGCCGGGGACAACTACGCCTCCTGGCAGGCGATGTTCAGCGAAGCCCTGCCGCGCGACGTGCACCTGTTCAACGAATACCATGCCCTCATCGATCGCCATGCCAAGAGCGTCTGCCGCAAGACGCCGCTGTGCTCTCAGTGCTGCCTGCGGGAGGTCTGCCCGCGGGCGATGGGCGCTCCCTCGCGTTGACAGCCTTTTCGGGCGGCACTATGCTGGTGGCGGGGTGGCGGTATGGACCTGGGCATCGTTGGTCTTCCCCTTTGCGGCAAGACGACCGTCTTCAACGCCCTCACCCATGGCCACGCCGAGACCGGCGGCTACAGGGCGGGCGTGGAGACGCACATCGGCGTGGTGAAGGTCCCCGACGAGCGCCTGAGCAAACTGGCCGCCCAGTTTCAGTCCAAGAAGGCTACCCCGGCCGAGGTGCGCTACATCGACCTGCCTGCCATGAGCGCTACTTCCAGTCGTGGCGGCGGGCCCTCCAGCCAGGTCCTTTCTGCCCTCTCCGCCAGCGACGGCCTCCTCCACGCCGTTCGCACCTTCCAGCGAGAGGATGTGCCTCACCCTCAGGGAAGCATCGACCCTCACCGAGATATCGCTGCCATGGACGTCGAGCTGGTTCTGGCTGACCTTGGCGTCGTCGAGAAGCGCCTGGAACGGCTTGCGCCGGTGGTGCGCTCGTCCAAGCCGGGGGAGCGAGAGGCCGGCGAGCGGGAGATGGAGCTCCTGCGGCGGGTGAAGGCCTCCCTGGAAAGCGAGATGCCCCTGCGAGCTCAAACCCTGACCGCCGAGGAGGAGAAGTCCCTGCGGGACTATGCCCTCCTTACCCTCAAGCCCGTCCTTCTGGTAGTCAACGTGGGGGAGGAGGACGCCTCAAGCATTACGGACATCGAGAGCGAATTCGCCGCTCGCTACGGCGGTGAGGGCACGCGGGTGGTCGCCCTCTGTGGCCAGCTGGAGATGGAGTTGGCCGAGCTTTCGGAGGAGGAGGCCTGGGAGTTTCGCCAGGACATGGGCCTGACCGACTCCGGCGTGCAGCGGGTCCTCCAGCAGACCTTCGACCTGATGGGCCTCGTCACCTTCTACACGGTGGTGGGGGATGAGTGCCGCGCCTGGACTGTGCCGCGGGGAACTCCCGCCCAGCAGGCGGCGGGCAGGATACACTCCGACATGGAGAAGGGCTTCATCCGCGCCGAGGCCATCGGCTGGGAGGAGATCCTGGGCTGCGGCTCCCTGGCCGAGGCTCGCAAACGGGGAATCCTCCGCACCGAGGGCAAGGGCTACGCCGTGCAGGACGGCGATGTCCTCCACATCCTGTTCAGCGTCTGACCGCGCCCATCGTCAGCCACGTCCTGCCCCTGGACGAGGCACCCCGCGGCTATCAGCTCATGGCCGACCGCGAGGACGAGGCGCTGAAGGTGCTGCTCAAGCCGTAGGGGGCGGCGGGCGTTCCTCTAGGCCACTAGGAACTTGCGAAGGTCCGCGACGAAACCGGACAGTGGCCGGACGTAGTGACGCACTTGTGGTTCCTGGCGTAGCTCTATGTACTTCTGGCTGTCGTCGGGAAGGTAGAAGAAGAAGCCTGCTTTTCCTAGCGACCTCACTTTGTCCATCGACACATCTCGGTCATATGTCACAACAGCCCACATTTCCTCGAATCCCGCTGCCTCGAGTACCTCGGGGGAAGTGCGGATTTGTTTCCAGCGCTCTCGGCTGGTTCGTTTGCAGGATATGCCGATCTTCCGTCCCTGCGCGTTGCTTACGATTCTGTCCATCTCTAGCTGTCGTGTGATATGTTGCGGGTCGGGACTGGGAGACTCGCCCTCGATGCCGAAGTGCTTGAGGATGAGGCCGGTTACATCAGCAAGCGACCCGCCGGCCCTTCCTTTCCTTTTCTGACCCACCCTGCGCTCGAACTCTTGGACGAAGGCCGTCAGGACGCTATCAGCCTCGTCGTGCGAGAGCCCCTGTGCCTGCATAGTCCCCCGGAGGGCGGGGAACCCTTGCAGAATCTGCGCTCGCTCGGCTTCCAAGGAGCCCTTGGCGCCGATCTGGTCCCAAATGTCGATAACATCTTTAACACCGTGCTCGCCCTTAGCCTTTAAGAACTCCTTGGCCTTTGTCTCCGCAAACTGCACATCGCTGTCTGGGATCCGGGCAAGCATGTCGTTAGTAGGTACCACGACGTGTTCCAGGGTGACGACCAACACTTCGAGGTCTCGCTTTGTGGCAAGGAGACTGTCCAGTTCCGCGCAAAGCCGTTCCACCTGCGCGAACTTTGCCGTACCTGGTTTTCTGTCCTTCAGGATTTCAAAGACCGCTTCCTTCGCCCCCTCAATGCTGGCAGGTTCATCGGTCACATCGGGCAGCAGCTGCTTTAGAACGGATACGAGACGCGATACGCGCTTACTGTCGGTGCCCACGCCGCCGTACTGGTCGCTCGATACGAACATACGTGCGAACCAGTACACGTTGTCGAAAGGATCCGCTAACAGATCGGCGACGGCTTTCGGGTCTGCTGTCATGACCACAGCCTTGGCCGTGTGCGGTTCAGCTTGGAGGCCTCCGGAAGTCGAGGAGATACTCGAAGGTAGTCCCCATGGTGATGTAGTTGGACGGCCAGCCAAAAATGCCGATGCGGTTCACTATGTTGGTGCGATCCCAGATGATGATGTTCCGCAACTCGTAGCCAACGTCCCGAAGCGTCTCTATCAGCGCCACATGGATGGTAATCCTCTCGTCTTCCCACCACATGTCTGGCACGTTGATCACGCAGTGCGCTTTCGGCTTTAGCAGCGGTAGAATGCCCGAGAATATTTGGCCCATCTCGCGCGAATACTCAGCCAGTGGCAAGGTGCCTAGGTCGCTCGGATCCTGGCTATATTGTTCGACGCGCAGATACTGAGCGTTCTTCCGATCATAGGTTCGCCGGCTCTTGTTCCGGCGCCTTCTGTTCAACAGGTTCGCGTAAGGGGGCGACGTGAACACAAGGGCTACGCTTTCCGGGTCCAAGTAGCGATGGAGGTTCCGCGCGTCATCTTTGATCGGCACTTGCTCGGCGAGAAGGTACCGTGGCGTGTTGTTCAGGCGAGTCCACGACAGGTTGATGTACGCCTCGTTGATATCGAATCCGACCGCGTTGCGCTCGACATCGCGGGCAGCAACGAGGGTTGTTCCTGAGCCGACAAATGGATCAAGTACCAGCTCTCCACGGTGGCTGAACAGTGAGATTACCTTTTTTGCCAGGGATATGGGAAACGTGGCAGGATGAACGCTCTTGTCGCGGATGTCGCGCTTTTGGTAGTTGAACCGCCATACGCCCAACTGCGACTTGATCCACTCCTTTGCGCTCATGCAGTTGAGGTGGCTAGGCGGGCAGCCACACAGCCGTTCGTGGCCGATGTCAAGTCGCTGGCCCGCGGTGAGGTATGTGGAGGGGGGTGCCTCTGCAACCTTTGTCTTGGCCATCCCGTCAATCCCTCCTGTAGGCCTTCTGTTTGGCCACATTGTACCCCGCGTCGCCCCCCTTGACAACAGGGGGCACGAACGGTAATATAGCTACACCCCCTCCCCCTGGGGGTGGGTTATGCTATAATAGACCCAGCGGAGACTGAGCAGGAGGTGAGTCACGTGAAGCATGAGGTGCGCGAGGACGTGCTTAAGCGCCTGAACTACATCGACGGCCACCTGGCCGGCGTGCGGCGGATGATCGAGGAGGACAAGTACTGCCCGGAGATCCTCAAGCAGACCTTTGCCGTCCGCCGCGCCATCGAGAAGATGGAGGCCATCATCCTCGAGGGCCATCTCCACACCTGCGTCATCGACGGCATCAGGAACGGCCGCGAGGATCAGGTGGTGCAGGAGCTACAGGAGCTCTACACCCTGGCCAATCGTTGAGCGAGGGCGGCTCAGAGGGTGAGGGGTTGGAGATGGCTGAGGACAAGGTGGAAGGGAAGCCTTCTTCCACAACGTGGCCCTTATTCCCATTGCGGCAGGCATTCTGTATCCTTTGTTCTCGAGGACAGGCGTGCCGGGCGGCCTGCAGCCCTTCTTCGGCGAGTTCGGCTTCCTGAACCCGATCCTGGCGGCGGCGGCCATGGCCTTCAGTTCGCTGGAGGTGGTGACCAATTCGCTGCGTTTGCGACGATTCAAGCCGGCAGCTTGAACCTGACTGGTGAGGAGGCTACGGTGGGCAAGTCCCCGGAAACGAGCCAGGGGCAGGATTGGAAGCCGACCAGGGTGGCGCAGCATCGCTACGACCTGGAGGATGTCATCCTAGAGTTAGTGCCTGGGAGCTGGAGGCGCCTCCTCTGGTCGAAAGTAGAGGGCGGTCGCGTCTTGGAGGTAGGCGTGGGAACAGGGATGAACATGGCCTACTATCCGCCCGAGGCTGCGGTGGTGGCGGTAGACCCGAGCCCGAGCTTTCTGACCTGGGCTGCAAACAGGGCTCGCAAGAACGGAAAGGCGGCGGGACTCGGCGTCATGGATGTCCGGCGATTGGCCTTTGCCGATGACTCCTTCGACTACGCTGCCACTTCCTTCGTCTTTTGCTCGGTGCCCGATCCCATTGCTGGCCTGACGGAGGTGTGGCGAGTGCTCAAGCCGGGTGGCCGTTTTATCCTTCTGGAGCACGTTCGCCTGGGCAACCGTCTCCTTGGTCGGCTCATGGACCTCTTGAACCCGCCCTGGCTGCGCCTGTCGGGGGACAACATCAACCGCGACACCGTCGCCAACGTGCAGAGGGCGGGCTTTCAGATGGTGGCGGTCGACAGTCTCTTGGGTGGTCTGGTGAAAGTGATCGAGGCACGCAAGGGGAGTCAGTGAGCGCGGTCTTGGGTCTGCGAACGGCAGCAGCAGTGACGGCGGCCAAGGCAGCGGCAGCCCTCAGCCGCCGCCTGGGCTTCGGTGGTGGCACCGCTCTCCCCGGCCTGGTTGCCGACGCCGTCGCGCCAGGGCTGGCGAGTCGCTTGACGGCGCGCCTGGGCCAGGGCTGCGTCCTCATCACCGGCACTAACGGCAAGACAACCACCGCTCGCCTGGTCAGGAACATCGTTCAGGCGGCCGGCTACCGGCCCGTCCACAACCACAGCGGCTCCAACCTCATGCGGGGCATCACCGCTTGCCTCATCGAGGCGACCGATGCCCGCGGCCAGCTCCCCCAGCCCGAACGACGCCTGGGCATCTTCGAGGTGGACGAGGCGACCCTGCCAGAAGCGGCTGTCGCCCTCTCTCCCCGCGTCGTCGCCTTCACCAACCTCTTCCGCGATCAGCTCGACCGCTACGGCGAGGTGGACAGCGTGGCTGCCGTCTGGCGGCCAGCGGTGGCTGCTCTCCCTCCCTCCACCACCGTCGTCCTCAACGCTGACGACCCCGGTGTGGCCAGCCTGGCCGAGGCCTGCCGCGGGCCCGTCTTGTTCTATGACGTGGGCGACACCTCCTGCGCCGTGGAGCAGATCGAGCACGCCGCCGATGCTCGCTGGTGCCCCGCCTGCGGTCGAGAGTACACCTACAGCGCTGTGTTCTATGGGCACGTGGGCCACTGGTCCTGCCCCGGCTGTGGCAGGGCGCGGCCGGCCGCCGACATCGAGGCTAGCAGGGTAGAGCAAAGGCTCGGCGATCCCCTGAGCCTGGCCCTATCCACCCCCTCGGGGCAGTTCGACCTGTCGTTGCCTCTCATCGGCCTCTACAACGCCTACAACGCCCTGGCGGCGGTGAGCGTCGGCGTTGCCCTGGGCCTGCCTCCAGAGGCCATCCAAACGGGCGTCGCTTCCTTCACCGCTGCCTTCGGCCGCCAGGAGAGGATGACCGTCCGCGGGCGGGAGGTGCAGACCATCCTGGCCAAGAACCCCGCCGGCCTCAACCAGGTGCTGCGGGCGATCAGCGCCGAGGAGGGGCTGAAGAACCTGCTGTTCCTGCTCAATGATGACATCGCCGACGGGCGGGACGTCTCCTGGATCTGGGACGTCGACTTCGAGATGCTGGCCGGCCAGGCGGCTCTTCTGCTGGCTTCCGGCCGGCGGGCGGCCGACATGGCTCTCCGCCTGAAATACGCCGATATCGACGCCGATCCCGTCATCGAACAGGATACGGAGGGCGCTCTCGAGATGGCCCTGGCCCTCACGCCGGAGGGCGGGCGGCTGTACGTCATTCCCACCTACACCGCCATGCTCCAGGTGCGCAAGCTCCTTGCCCGCTGGGGCCAGCGTCCGCCTTTCTGGAAGGAGGCCTGAGGCTGTGGAAGCCGCTCTCCGCCTCGCTCACCTCTACCCAAAGCTGATGAACCTCTATGGCGACCGCGGCAACATCCTCTCCCTGCGCCGCCGCTGCCAGCAGCGAGGCATCACCCTGGCGGTGGACGAGCTGGAGCTGGGCGAGGCCCTCGATCCGGCCGCCTACGACCTGATCTTCATCGGCGGCGCCCAGGATCGCGAGCAGCGGCGGGTAGCGGCGGACCTGCTGGAAACCAAGGCCCAGGCCCTGCGCCAGGCGGTGGATGACGGCGTGGTGCTGCTGGCGATTTGCGGCGGCTATCAGCTTCTGGGGCGCTACTATCGCCCTGCCGCTGGCGAGGAGCTGGCGGGCGTGGGCATCTTCGATGCCTGGACGGTGCACCCGGGCCCGGCGGCCAGGCGTTTCATTGGCAACGTGGTCGTGCGCTGGCAGGGCCGAACGCTGGTTGGCTTCGAGAACCACGGCGGCCGCACCTACCTGGGGCCGAGCGCTCGCCCATTGGCCACGGTTATCGCTGGTTTCGGTAACAACGGCCGCGACGGCAGCGAGGGGGTGGTGCAGGGAGAAAACGCCTTCGGTACGTATCTGCACGGCTCGCTCTTGCCAAAGAACCCCCGTTTCGCTGATCATCTCATCGCCAGCGCTCTCCGGCGCAGGTACGGCCGGGTCGAGCTGTTGCCCCTGGACGATGCCCTGGAGGAGCGTGCCCATGCTGAGGCGGTTCGCCTGGCGACG
Organism: Dehalococcoidia bacterium; assembly: GCA_034429995.1. Lineage (GTDB taxonomy): Bacteria > Chloroflexota > Dehalococcoidia > SM23-28-2 > SM23-28-2 > SM23-28-2. The sequence continues at coordinate 5,813 of DAOUEZ010000044.1, read as the reverse complement.
AAGAGGTCGATCTTCCTGAAGGGAGGACGAAAGCTATCCGCTGGCTAGGTAACCTAGCTGGCCTGGGTCTGGTGGCCCTGGCGGCAGCAGCGGCCGTGGCCCTAGGGGTAGTTTGCACGTCGTCCTCTGAGGACGCCGACAGGGAGATTAGCATCGTCCCGCCGGAGACGAGCCCTACTAGCGAGAGCAGCCCTTCGCTGACTCCCACTGCCGAGCCTACAGCGCCGCCCATTCTGGAAGCCGTGATTCACGGCTTTCGCTTCCCCATCGAGGGCGCCTGCCTCCCCTCCTGGGACGGTCTTATGCCCAACGCCCCTCGCGAGTATCGTTCGGGCATTCATGAGGGGATCGATTTCTACGATGGCTACAACTGCGTGTCCATTCCCCGCGGGACGCCGGTGCTGGCTGCCAAGACAGGGGTGGTTATCCGCGCCGACCATGACTATCAGGACATCAGGGCCGAGGAGATGGACGCTTTACTGGCCCGCACCCAGCAGCAAGGCTACACTGATCCCGCCGCTCTCGATCGGCTGCGCGGCTGCCAGGTGTGGGTGGAGCACGGCAACGGCATCGCCACCCGCTATGCTCACCTCTTGGCCGTAGACGAGGCTATTCAAGAGGGCATGGTGGTGGAGGCAGGGCAGGTCTTGGGCTATGTGGGCAACTCGGGCACGCCGGAAGGCATCACCGACCCCAACCTCGAGAACCATCTGCATTTCGAGATTCGTGTAGGCCCCACTTATCTGGGCCAAGGCCTCTCCCCCGCCGAGACGCGCCGCCTGTGCGAGAAGGCATTCTCCCCTAGACTTCCCTGACGGCCGCCTATTTCGCCCTTGGCGCCGAGCTCCAGGTGCGTGATCTAGCCTCTGGAAATGTGGTATATAGGGAGGTGCTGGCCCTCGCCCACACCATCCCCGGTCCGCACCCGCCGATCAGCGATGGCGCAGGCCGGCTCCCCCGACGCCATGGAAGAAGAGGAGCACGATGGAAGCTCTTAGCGCCCTGGTGCCTTTGGTCATCAAGAACGGCATCGACCCCGAGATCTTCGAGATCGCTGGCCTGGCGATCACCTGGCATGGCCTGTTCACTGCCCTGGGAGTGGTGGTTGGTGTCTTGATGGCCGCCTTCCTCGCCCGCCGCGCCGGCATCGACGATGAGACTGTCTACAACATGGCGCTGTGCCTCGTCGTCGGCGGGATCATCGGCGCCCGCACCCTCTACGTGTTGGAGCACCTCGGCGACTTCAGCGACGACCCCGCGGAGGTTTTCGCCATCCAGACTGGTGGCATCTCCATCTACGGGGCCCTGGTCGGCGGCACCCTGGGGGCGGTGGCCTACGCCGCCTGGCGCCGTCTGCCACGCTGGGGCACGATGGCCGACGTGGCCGCTATCGGCGCCATTCTGGGCATGGCCGTCGGCCGCATCGGCTGCTTGGTCAATGGCGACATCTATGCCAGGACCACCGACTGGCCCATCGGTCTCGTTTACACTCACTCCGATAGCCCCAGCTATCCCATCTACTCCGCTGTGGCCCCAGAGCTGGCTCAGCACCCGGTCACTGCCTACGAGATAGTGGGCGACCTGATCATCTTCGCCCTCCTTCTGTTCGTACTGCGGCGGGTCTTCAAGCGCGAGGGCATGATCTTCTTCGCCTGGGCCTTCCTCTACGCCGCCATGCGTTTCGGCATCAGCTTCCTGCGGGGAACCGACATCGGCGGCCACTGGTACGGGGACGATCTGGTCGCTGGTGGCCTGCGCGTCGCTCAGCTCATCGCCCTGGCGGTGATGGCTCTCGCTCCCCTTGCCGTCGCTGTCGCTTATATGCGCACCCGCCGCGGCCCTGCCCGTGCCAAGAGGCGTCGCCTGGCCCGAGCCGAGCGCCGCGCCCTGCGGGAAGAGGCGGACCGCGAGTGAGCGACGCTGTCAGCCTCGCGCGGCCCTAGCTGAGCCACCGCCTCCGCGCATACCATCCGCCAGCGCTGACAGCGACGAGTGCCGCAAGAACTATCCGCAACGTCTTCATATCGGCCGCCCCCTGATCATCAAAGGGCTAAACATAACCGCAAGCAATATACACGCATCGATCACGCTGTCAATTGTGTCCACCGGACGAGTACAGTGCTTTGCAATCGCTTTCCTTTCTTGCTATACTCCCCGCGGATAGGAAACAAGACGAAAGGAGAGGAGCCGCCAGGGGCCTTTAGCCCGCAAGCTCATCGGCCTCTGGCGGGAAGTTATGTCAGTAATCATTGTCATCGGCGGCCAGTGGGGAGACGAAGGTAAGGGCCGGGTGGTGGACCTCATCGCCCGCAAGGCCCACGTGGTGGCCCGCTACTCGGGGGGCAACAACGCCGGGCATACCGTAGTGAACGAATTCGGCGAGACCCGCCTTCACCTAGTGCCAGCGGGCATCTTCTATGCCGACAAGGTATGCGTCATCGGCAACGGCGTGATCATCGACCCCAAGGTCCTCCTGGAGGAGATCGACGACCTGCAGTCGCGGGGGGTGAGTGTCGAGAAGCTGAACATCAGCAGCCGCTGCCAGATCATCATGCCCTGGCACCTGATGATCGACCGCCTGGATGAGGAGCTGCGGGGCAAGGGTGCGATCGGCACCACCGCTCGTGGCGTGGGGCCCTGCTTTGCCGACAAGGTATTTCGCGCCGGCATCCGCATGGCCGATCTTGTCGACCCCGAGGCCTTTCGCGAGCGCCTGTCCTTCCTCCTACCCTATAAGAATGCCGTTCTGGAGAAGCTGTACGGAGCCGAGCCGCTGTCGTTCGAGGAGGTCTATTCCAGCTACACAGAGTATGCCGCTAAGATCGCCCCCTTCGTCACCGAAACCGCGGAGTTGGTGCAGGACGCGCTGGAACGGGGCGAGACGGTCCTCCTGGAGGGAGCACAAGGCACCCTTCTCGACCTCGATGCTGGCACCTACGAGTTCGTGACCTCTTCGACGCCGTCCTCTACGGCCGCGGGCGCTGGCGTCGGCATCGGCATTGGGCCTACCCAGATAACGAAGGTAGTGGCGGTGTACAAGGCCTATCAGACGCGGGTGGGCAACGGCCCGATGCCCACTGAGCTCGTGGGCGAGGAGGGCGACACCCTGCGCGAGCGGGGGCACGAGTACGGCGCGACGACCGGTCGGCCCCGCCGCTGCGGCTGGTTCGATTCTGTGGCCAGCCGCTATACTGCCCGCCTTAATGGTCTGACCGGGATGGCCATGACCCGCCTGGACATCCTCGACCAGTATCCAACCCTCAAGGTGTGCACAGCCTATCGTCTGGACGGCAAGGTTACCAAGACCTTCCCCAGCAGCAACAGAGCCCTTCTGCGGGTGGAGCCGATCTATGAGGAGCTACCCGGCTGGCAGAAGGACACCAAGCCGGTCCGCGCCTTTGCAGACCTGCCGCCCCAGGCCAGGGCATACGTACGGCGCATCGAGGAGCTTGTGGGCTGCCCGATAGACCTGGTGTCTGTGGGCCCCGAGCGCGAGCAGGCGATCATCATCAACCCCATCATCTGACGGACGCCAGGGCTTGTCAGGCAGGCGTCGGCAGCTCGATTAGAGGGCCCGCTCATGGTGAGCGCCGTCGAACCATGAGCGGGGGCTATGCTCGCCCTTCGACAGGCTCAGGACGAGCGGGTCTCCTGCCGCCTACCCCGCCACCGGCAGGTCGATGTGGTGGCGGCGGACCTCGGCCATGATCTTCGCGCCCGTCGCCTCGTCAGGTTCCACCAGGGGCAGGCGGGGCGGGCCCACCCGGAAGCCAATCTGGTTGAGGGCGTACTTTATGGGAATGGGGTTGCTGGACAGGGTCATGAGGGCGTTGTTGAGAGGCAACAGCCTGCGATGAATCTGCGACGCCTCCTCCGTGCGGCCTGCCAGGAAGCTCTCGATGAGCTGTCTCATCTGGAGACCCGTCAGGTGGGAGATGACGCAGATCACCCCGTAGCCACCGAGGGCAAGAATGGGTAGGGTGTCGCCGTCGTTGCCGCTCCAGACGCGGAAGCCCTCGCCGGCGCCGTGAATGATGGCGGCGATCTGGCCGAAGTTGCTGCTGGCCTCCTTCACCCCCACGATGTTAGGGATCCGCGATAGGCGCAGGGTCGTCTCCGCCGTCATGTTGGTGCCGGTGCGGCCGGGGATGTTGTAGAGGATACAGGGAAGGTTGGTGCTCTTAGCGATTGCCTCGAAGTGGCGGAATAGCCCTTCCTGGGGCGGTCGATTGTAGTAGGGCACTGTCAGAAGGAGGGCGTCCACGCCCACCTTCTCCGCCTCGCGCGAGAGCTCGATGCTCTCGGCGGTGTTGTAGTTGCCGGTGCCGGCGACGACCGCGCCGCGGTCGTCCACCGCCGCCTTGACCTCAGCGAATAGCCGTAGCTTCTCCTCGTGGGACAGGGTCGGTGTCTCGCCCGTGGTGCCGCCTAGCACCATGCCGTCGCTGCCCGAGTCGAGAAGGGCGCCGGCAAGACGCTTGGCCTGTGCGTAGTCAACTTTCCCCTTGTCATCGAAGGGGGTCACCATAGCCGTCAGCAGTCGTCCCAGTTCCGCCATCGCAAACCTCCCCTATATCAGGTTTCGCGCAATCAGTTCTTCGGCGATCTGGATGGAGTTGAGAGCCGCCCCCTTGCGCAGGTTGTCGGACACCACCCACATGGCGAAGCCGTTGGGATGGGAGACATCCTGGCGTAGGCGACCGACGAAGATGTCATCGCGGCCGGCCGCCGTCCAGGGCTGAGGGTAGAGGCTGATACTGGGCTCGTCCTGGACGGTGATTCCCGGCGCCTCGCGGAGGATGTCCCGTATATCGTCTGCAGGCATGGGGTGGCTCAGCTCCACATGTAGCGCCGCGCTATGGCCGACGAACACCGGCACCCGTACGCAGGTGGCTGAGACCAAAAGGTCGGGTTCGTGCATGATCTTGCGCGTCTCCTGAACTATCTTCCACTCTTCCTTGGTGTAGCCGTTGTCCATGAAGACATCGATCTCCGGCAGGAGGTTGAAGGCGATCTGATGGGGATAGACGTGAGGCGTGACGTTCTTGCCGTCCAGCACCGCTCGTGCCTGCTCTGTCAGCTCACCCACAGCGCGGGCGCCAGTGGCGGAGACCGGCTGGTAGGTATCGACAATGATGCGCTTGATGGGGTTGACTCGATGGATCGGCCAGAGGGCCAAGACTATGGGCGTTGTGGAGGAGTTGGGGATGGCAATAACGCCCCCGTGTTGCTCCAGGTCGTCGGCGTTTACTTCCGGCACCACCAGCGGCACGTCGGGCTCCATGCGCCAGACGGGGCTATCGTCAATGACCACGGCCCCCGCCTTGGCAGCGGCGGGCACCAGATTCCGCGATATCTCTGGGGTGGCTCCGAAGAAGGCAATATTTGCTCCCGCAAAGGAGTTGTTGTTGCTATCTTGCACCTCTATCTCTTGGTCCCCCACCTGCAATTTCTTCCCTACCGAACGGGAGGATGCCAGCAATCGGAGGGACTTAGTGGGAAAGCGACGCTGAAGGAGCAATCTGATGAGCTCCCGGCCCACCATGCCGGTGGCCCCCACGATCGCTACGCTCAGTTCCCTGGACATCGAACGCTTGCTCCCAGCACTTAAAAAGATGGCCGCCCCCCTTGCGGCGCGAACATCTTAGCCCATTGTCCCTTGGCCCGCAAGCCCTTGTACTCGTCCAGTACATTAGTGACACTAAGGAGGGCGCGCAAGGGCGAAGTCCTCCAGGAACTGCTTAGGCGTCTTATATCCCAGGGCCTGGTGGGGGCGCACGGTATTGTAGACGTGCTCCCAGGCCAGGGCCTCT
>DAOUEZ010000043.1:0-140256 GCA_034429995.1 Dehalococcoidia bacterium | reverse complement strand
GAGACTGAGCAAGAGATCTACCATCTGGGACGCGACCTGATCGAAGTGATGGACCGCCATCGCCCCCACCTCTGGGAGGGCGAGTGGTGGTACGAGCAACTCCTCCGCCGTGCGGTGTCCGACGAAGCCGTCAAGACGCAGCTCCTGCGCTTCGTCGACGTATTCCCCATGCTCCAGGACGAGGAAGCGATAGTCAGCCACTTCCGCGACTACTTCGGCGGCGAGGAACTCAGCCTGCTGCCCCGCCGCCTCAGCACAGCCCTCACCTCGAGCGCGCTGGCCCGGCCGGCCCTCGCCACTCTCGTGGAGCGCGGCGTCCTTGAAGTGGGCCAGCGCTTCATAGCCGGTCGCACGGCGCGGGAAGCCGTGCCCGTCCTAGAGAAACTGCACCGCAACGGCCTCGGCTTCTCGCTAGACCTGCTGGGAGAGGCCACGGTGAGCGAGGTCGAGGCCGACGAATACCAGGCCCGCTATCTCGAACTCCTCGACACCCTCGACCGCGTTGTCCGGGGCTGGCCCGCCGACCCCGCGCTCGATGAGGCGCCGTGGGGTACTGTTCCCCGCCTCAACGTCTCGATCAAGCTGACGTCGCTCTACTCCCAGTTCAGCTCCACCGCGCCCGACGACACCAGTGCGCGGGTTCGTGAACGCATGCGCCCGATCATGCGCCGCGCTGTCGAGGCCGGGGCCTTCCTCAATGTGGACATAGAGCAGTACGAGTTCAAGGACCTGACACTGCGCATCCTCCGCGACCTGCTGGCTGAGCCGGAGTTCGCCACCTATCCGCATGTCGGGGTGGCCTTGCAGACCTACCTGTTTGAGAACCTCGACGATCTGCGCGCCCTGGCGGAATTCGCAAAAGACCGCGGCACTCCACTGACGATCCGACTGGTCAAGGGAGCCTATTGGGATGAGGAGCGGATCATCAACGCGCAGCACGGCTGGCCCACGCCAGTGTTCGAGAGCAAGGCGGAGACGGATGCCAACTTCGAGCGCTGCACGGAGGTTCTGCTCGATGCGTACCCTCACCTGCTCCCGGCATTCGGCACCCATAATGCACGCTCCATCGCCCACGCGATCGTCTCCGCGCGGCAGCGGGGGTTGCCGCCTCGCGCCCTCGAGTTCCAGCTTCTATACGGAATGGCCGAGGCGCTACAGGCGGCCATCGCCTCCTACGAGCGACTGCGCATCTACACGCCGGTGGGTGAGCTCATCCCGGGCATGGGCTACCTGGTGCGACGCCTGCTCGAGAGTGCCTCCAGCCAGTCCTGGCTGTTCGAGATGTTCGAAGAGAGAGCCCCCATCTCCGAGTTGCTGGCCGCGCCCGGTGTGACGCCGCCCGCGGGACCACCCTCAACCACTATCCCTCGTGTCCGGCCCGCCGACGTCCCCGGCCCCTTCCGCAACGTGCCCGATACTCCCTTCCACACGGCGCGCGGACGGCAGGACCTTGCCGCTGCCATCGAACAGCTCAGGGCGCGCCTTCCCGAGACCTGCGGTCCGCTCGTGGCCGGCGAGCACGTCGAGACCGCGGAGCGGCAGCCAAGCGTGAACCCCGCCCGCCCGGACGAAGTCATCTCCGATGTAGGACACGCGGACGTCGATCTCGCACATCAAGCCGTTCAGGCTGCTAGACAAGCGTTCCCAGCCTGGCGAGACCGGTCGGCAAGGGAGCGGGCACAGGTGTTGTTCGACGCGGCAGCCATCATGCGGCGCGAGCGCCATGACCTGGCCGCCATCGAGATTCTGGAAGAGGCCAAGCCCTGGCGGGAGGCCGACGGCGACCTTGACGAGGCCATCGACCACCTGGAGTACTACGCGCGCCAGGCGATCGCCCTGGCCAGTCCCCAGGAATTGCTCTCCCTGCCCGGAGAGTACAACGACTATCGCTACCAGCCCCGCGGCGTGGCGGCGATCATCTCCCCCTGGAATTTCCCGCTGGCCATCTCCTGCGGGATGACGACGGCGGCGCTCGTGGCGGGGAACACCGTCATCCTCAAGCCAGCGCGGCCAGCGCCGCTGATTGCCGCCCGCCTTGCCGACATCCTCTGCCGCGCGGGAGCCCCGCCTGGGGTGGTCCAGTTCCTGCCGGGGCCCGGCAGCGCGGTGGGGGCCACACTGGTGGAGCATCCTGACGTGGATCTAATCGCCTTCACCGGCAGCCGCGAGGTGGGGCTGTGGATCGTGCAGACGGCCGGACAGACGAAGGAGGGCCAGAGGGGGGTCAAGAAGGTCATCGCCGAGATGGGCGGCAAGAACGCCATCATCGTCGACGACGACGCCGACCTCGACCAGGCCGTGCTTGGCATCCTGAAGAGCGCCTTCAGCTACGCCGGCCAGAAGTGCAGTGCCTGCAGCCGCGTCATCGCCCTGGACGCCATTTACGATCGCCTCGTCTCAAGGGTTGTCGAGGCCACGCGCAGCCTGCGTGTCGGCCCGGCCGAAGACCCCGCCACCTTTGTGCCGCCGGTCATCACCGCCGAGGCCAAGGCTGGAATCGAACGCTATATTGAGATCGGCCGCGGCGAGGCGTCCATCCTATTCCAGGGCACGGCCCCCCAGGACGAAGGCTTCTACGTGGCCCCGGTCATCTTCGGCGACGTGAGCCGGCAGGCCGTCATCGCCCAGGAGGAGATCTTCGGTCCCGTGCTGGCGATCCTGCGCGCCTCGACGGTGCAGGAAGCCATCGACATCGCCGTCGACACCCCATATGCCCTCACCGGCTCCTTCTACAGCCGCAGCGGCTCCCACATCGAGCTGGCGCGTGAGCGGTTTCGCGTCGGCAACCTGTACATCAACCGCGGCTGCACGGGCGCCATGGTGGCCCGCCAGCCGTTCGGAGGTTTCGCGATGTCGGGCATCGGCTCCAAAGCCGGTGGGCCCGACTACCTCAGGCAGTTCATGGAGCCCCGCACCGTAACCGAGAACCTCATGCGCCACGGCTTCGCCCCCACGCAGAAGCCGCCACAGCCCGACCACTAGCTCGACCACCCCCCCTTCACCCTCCCCCCAAACGCAACAATCCCCCCGCAACGTCAATTCGCTGTAACAGATGGCCGCTGCCGATGTCTAACATATGAGAGCCTGGTTATGTTAACCAGGCAACGTCGAGCGGAGTGCCCGCACTCCCGATAAAGGCAACCCGTCCGAAAGGGCGGAGCGCAAAGCTACGGGCCTAAGGCCGACAGGCTATGGCCGCCGGGCTACCGAAGGAGGTTGGGACATAGTGCCCGACGCCGCATCTGCGAACGCCGCAAGCCGGCCAGGGGGCTACCCCGGCAAGGCATGGCCGGGAAGCCCGTTCCGGCGTTTCCCTTCGTGGCAGTGGTCTCCATCCTCCCTGCTGGCTCCTTCACGGGGCACTTCCGACAAGGGACTGCTGTGCCAGGCAACCTGCTCAGCGAGTTCCCGCGCTCACTGGCGGGGGCCTGCACGGTAGAGCAGGGAGGAGGTGATAGCGCACTACTGCCACAACAAGTCCTGATCGAAAAGGGACGTCGGACTCAGAACCAACGACCCCCTTTTCCTCCACACCCCCTTGGCTATCCTCACATTCCTCCCTTCTGAAGGAATGCGCAGGGTGCACGACCCAGGACCATCGTAGGTCTGGCTGCCAGCGATGGCCAACAGCAGGCAGCGATAGTGGACGGACTGGCGAAGCACCAGTCCTATCAAACGGACAAGGAGACGGGGAAAAATGAAACGAATATTCAGCCTTTCTGTGCTTACGGCCGTACTGGCCCCAACCGAGCGCTCACCGCCTATGTGGAAATCGCCGCCGCTTGTGTCCATCAAAGCCCATCCCTTCCGCAGGGGTGTTCCGCAGGCTTGCCGGCCACTCGGAGCGCCCCTGCTCCGCGCCTGGCTTGACCGAGCACCTCGACATCCCCCGGCATAGCGTATAATGATGCCGCACAAGAACAGGGAAAGGATGTGAAAGGCAATGGCCGAAGTGCAGGTGCCGCGGCTACCTCCAGAGGTAGCTCACCAGCAGTCGGTGGTTCTCTTGAGCCAGGCCGCCGCGATGCTGATGCAAGCCATGGTGGACAGGTTTGGCTCGGAGGAGACCCAGAAAATCATCTACCCCTACCTGAAGCGACTGGGAAACCAGACCGCTTCCATAGCACCCGAGCTGGGTATCACAGGCAACGATGCCCTCGCCCTCTCCGCGCTCACACACCTGCTGGAGGAGCAGGTGCTGAGGGTGGTGGGCAAGCCCACCGACGCCAGTTCGGACAGAGTAGTGAAACAGGTTACCGCTTGCCCGCTCCAGAACCTCCCTATTGATGTTTGCTACGCCTTCCAGCCCATATGTGACGGCATTGCCGAGGCTATCAATCCACAATACAGGTGGGTCCTCACCAAGGCGATCCCCAAGGGCGACCCCATCTGCGAGTTCATATGGGAAAAGAAGTAGTAATGATCCGGCGGCTCCGCGAAGCGGTGAGCGTAGGCTGAATCGCCCACCCCCTTGCACCAGTTACGCCCGCCACGCTGAATTGACTTCCCAATACAGCCGAGCTACGATAGGACATCGAGTTCAGGCATGGGGGAGAAGAGCACGTATCAGGCCATGAGGTGGTGGGTGTGGGCAGCAGCAGGTGGGGGGATTCTTCTGTCGCTGCTGGCGATGCTCCTGATCTTCGACACCCCTCGCGGCCTTAAGGCTAAGCCCACTGATCCCTCCATTGCCGCCGCCTTCATTGGCCAGTCCTATACCCTGGGGGTAGAGAACACTTCCTTCTGGGTGCAGAACGCTGGCCTGTACCCTGCTTCGGTCACTGTCGACTACTACGACCCCGACGGCGTGCGCATCGCTCAGGACAGGGTGGAGGAGCTCGCTCCCGGCGCCTCGGCGGTCTTCGATCAGGCCGAGCAGCCCGACCTGCCCCACGGCTTCGCTGGCTCTGCCGTGGTCACAGCTGATCAGCCCATAAAGACCGTCATCCTCAAGTACATCGAAGAGGGAGACGTGCTCTCCCTGGGCGGCGACGACGGCCTCTCGGCCGGCTTCAACCGTATCTACCTGCCGCTCATCTACAGCCGCTTCGGCCCCGACGGTGCCTGGAACACGCGCTTCGCCCTCCAGAACGTAAGCACATCCACCAGCGCCTGTGTGCAGATGACCTATCTCAGCCACGACGGCACGGTGGTCTTCAGCGAGCCGCCAGCCGATGCTCTGGCGGACCCCCAGTGCCCCAACGGCGGCCTGCCCCTGCCGGCGGGGGGCTCCATCCTACGCAACCAGGCCGACATGACTGAGGAACTGCCCGAACAGTTCGAGGGCTCCCTCATCGTGGAAACGGTGGCTAACGATGAAGAGGAGGCGGCTCCGTTGTTGGCCGCCGGCGCTGACATTTTCAGCAGCGCACGGCCCAGCTTCGCTTCCTATCAGGGCTTGGGGTGGGATCCTTCCGGGACCAGCGACCTCTCCACCGCTGTCCTAGTGCCCGTGGTGTTCAAGAACTTCGGCGAGGACACCGGTTGGAACAGCAAGTTTGCCATCAGCACCGCTGACCCCACCCAGACGACCGAGGTGACCGTCACCTATTGCTGCGATGAGCGCCTTCCCAAGCCCGACGGCTCTCTTCGCAAGACCTTTGTCGTGCAGGCCTCCACCATCATCGACCAAGGCCTGGAACCCGAGCTACCCGATGGCTTTGTGGGCTCGGCCGTCATCACCGGTGAGCAGCCGCTGGCGGTTGTCCAGACGACGGCCTCGGCCTTCCCGGACAAAGCCTCCTTCCAGGCCTTCGTGGGCATCCCCCAATCGACGGCCTCCCCCAGCGTTTGGCTGCCGGTGCTCTACAAGAATTCCGGCTGGAAGGGACCACTCGGCGATGCCGCTGGCTGGAACTCCTGGTTCCGAGTTCAGGTCGCCAGCGGCGGTACCGCCAACATCGAAGTCACCTACCACAGCGACGAGCTGGACGGCGGCTCCCTGAGCTTCAGCGATAGCGTGACGGGCTCCAAGACCTTCGACCAACATACTGACCCGCTATTGCCAGAGGACTTTGAGGGAGCCGCGGTCATCACCTCCGATGAGCCAATCGCGGTGGTCGCAGGCATCACCTCCGACGCCTATCAAGGCGACGCCGATGCCCTCTTCGCCGGCTTCGGGCCGGAGCTATTCCCAGGCCCACCCCCACCCGACAACATATTCCCCGTTTCCCTGGTGCACGGCTGGAACACCGTCTGCTACCGGGGGCCAAAGCAGCCCCTTGAGAGCGCTCTGGCCAACGCTCTGAACAGCGTCGTGGCCATCTACCGTTTGAGGCCCGATCAACAGTTCGACAGGTGGTTCGCCGGCCGGTCAGACATCAGCACGATCACTGCTCTCAGCCCCTACGATTCGCTGTTCATTCTCATGGGCAGCGACGCCACCTGGCAGCAGGAAATTTCCAGCACAGCCCACACAAACGTGAACCTGGGGCAGGGATGGAATAGCGTCTGCTATGCCGGCCCCACACAGGACACAGAAACGGCTATAGCCGACATCAGCAGTCAGGTGGGGGTGATCTATGCCCTCGGTGCCAATCAGGTCTGGAGCCGCTTCATCCCCGACTGGCCAGAGATCGTTACTCTGACCGAGCTGGAGCAGTTTAGCCACGTCCTCGTCCTCATCACCGACCCCAACGGAGCCACCTGGACGTTCATCCCCTGATGCCGTGTCCGGCTGCCGCGCGACAACCGCCGAATAACAAGACAGCACAACCCCATCGCCCCTGCTTGACAAGCCCAGCTTTGTCGTGGACTATTTAGCGGGCAGAAAGGAGAGCGCTGTGAGTAAGATATTGGGAGCCGATGTCCTAGTGAAATGTCTCATCCAGGAGGACGTACGCTTTGTCTTTGGTATCCCCGGCGGCCAGCTAACCACCCTGCTGGACGCCATCCATCGCTTCGGCCGAGAAGAAGGGCTCGACTTCATCATGACCCGCCACGAGCAGGCAGCCGCCCACATGGCCGACACCTACTCGCGGCTCACCGGAAAGGTGGGGGTCTGCGTGGGCACCGTGGGCCCAGGGGCGGTGGACCTCGTGCCGGGAGTCTACGAGGCCTATGTCAACAGCATACCCATCCTGGTATTGACCGCCCAGAACCAGACCTGGATGTCCTACCCCGACCACGGTTCCACCCAGGGGTGCGACCAGCTCGGCTTGTTCAAGCCCATCACCAAGTGGAATGCCGTCGTCTCTCACTGGAAGCGAATCCCCGAGATGGTGCAGGAGGCCTTTCGCCAGGCGACCACCGGCCGGCCCGGACCGGTCCACCTCGACTTGCCGGTGGATGTCCTCTTCGAGGAGGGCGAAGAAGACGAGGTCAACATCCTGCCGCCCGCCCGCTATCGCCCCACCGCCCCTCCCAGCGGCGACCCCCAACTGGTCAAGCAGGCAGCCGAGATGCTCGCCCAGGCCAGAAGCCCTATCATTCACGCCGGCGGGGGAGCGCTGCGCTCGGGAGCCACGCCTGAGATCATCGCCCTGGCCGAGCTTCTGGGGTGCCCTATGTCCACCAACGTCACCGCCCGCGGCACCATCCCCGAAGACCATCCCCTCTACCTCATACCTCTGGGATTCGGCTCCATCGCCGCCCACGCCCAGGCTGACCTGGCGCTGGTCATCGGCTCGCGTCTGGGCGCCTTCGACCTGTGGGGAAAGCCGCCGATGTGGGGCAAGCCGGAGGAGCAGAAGATCATCCAGATCGATACCGCCCCGGAGAGCATCGCCGAGAACCGACAGGTCGATTTGGCCATCCTCGGCGACGCTAAGGCCACACTGCGGGACATCAACGCCGCCCTGGAGACCATGATCGAGCCGCGAGAGGAGAGCCCTCAATTCGCCCAATATCGGGCTGCCCAGGCCGCCTGGTTGCAGAACTTCGAGAATCTAGCCAGCTCCGACGCTGTGCCCATGCACCCCTTGCGCATGATGAGGGATGCCCGCGCCTTCTTCCCCAGGAATGCCCTTTTCGTCACCGACGGCGGCAACACCAGCGTTTGGACCCAGTACCTCACCCGCCTCTACGAGCCCAACTCCTATCTCTGGGCCTGCGACGCCGGCCAGGGCGGCGACGGCCTTCCCAAGGCTATTGCCGCTAAGCTCATCTACCCTGACCGGCCGGTGTATGCCATATGCGGCGACGGCTTCTTCATGATGAACATCCAGGAACTGGAGACCGCCGCCCGCCTGGGCACCAACATCGTCATGATTGTGAACAACGACCGCGCCTTCGGCATGATCAAGAATGCCCAGGACGACATTTTTGCCAAGCGCTACATCGGCGTGGAGTTCACCGACGTGCGCTACGACAAGATGGCCGAAGCCGCCGGCTGGTACGGCGAGCGCGTGGAGGACCCCAAAGACCTCACCGCCGCCCTGAAGCGAGCGGTGGATTCGGGCAAGCCCGCCCTCCTCGACGTCATTGTCGACCAGCAGGCCAACTTCAACCCGCCCGACCTCACCACCGCGAATGCTGTCTGGTTCGAAGGAGTCAAGTTCCCCGAATACTAGGGAGCGGAGGACCTGAGGCGCAGGCGCGAGGGTTGCCAAGCGAGGGCTCCCTGCCCGTCGAAGCGGGCGTGACAGGTGCCTCTCGGGCGCTACAGCGGCGGCAGTTGCTCCTTGAGCGCCGGCCAGGTGTTGATGCCCAGGGAGAGCGGCTCTTCCTCCCCCTTTCGGCTGGGGTCCCATTCGTCCGGCGGCAGCACGTAGGCCAGATCGTCGCAGGTCAGGCCGAAGAGGAACTTGTACGTCCCCTTCATCTGATCCTTCAGCTCCAGCCCCAGCCTACAGAAGAACTGGCCGGGCAGGGTCACGATCTGGGCGTCGTTGATGTTGACCACCCACGTCTCTGAGCGAACGCGACCTTTGTAGACCTTGCGGGGGATCATCCGCAGAAAGCGCGCAATCTTCATCATGCGGTTGTCCACCGATACCTCCGGATAGGTGACCCGCGCGTCGATCGTCACATCGGAGGTCAGTTTCGTCTTCGCCAGCGCGTCCAGGGCCGCCTTGGCGATGGCAGAGCCCACCGCCTCCGCTTCCTCAAACGTACGCAGCCCCTTCTCATCATCGTGGTCCTCGACGGTCTGTCGCGGATAGACGTCTCCCTGAGCGGCATTGAAGAAGATGGCCGTCCCGCCTCGTTCCCGCTCCAGGTCGCGCCGCAGGTAGGCCGGAAAGTCGGCGGTGACAAGGGTATTGCGCCTGCCCAGGACGTCGGCGTGGCAGGCGAAGTTGACCAGCACCGCCAGGGTGCCGCCGTCCTCCCCCTCCACCAGCATCATCGCCGCCTCTTCGTCCACCGGCCCCGCCTCCGGGTCGCGGTTGTTCCTGACGATGCCCTCCACCCGCGTCGTGGCAAAGCCAATGCGCGCTGGCGCCATGTTGGCCACTGCCTCCGCTACGGCGTCCGAGGCCCGCTCGTGGACGAGCCGCCTGTAGCGCCTGGGCACGCCGCCGTAGGCCCCGATCATGTCCGGAGCGGAATGGTTGTGGGTAGCGCCCACGGCAACCATCAGGCCTTCCCGGCCTGTCTTCTCCCGCGCCCGCTCCCGGATCGCTTCCATGTCACCCTGGTACAGCAGGACAAGATCGAGGACGACGAAGGCCAGGGTCTTTTCGCCGTCGCCCAGGGCCAGGCAGCGAGCGAAGATGTCGTCGTGAACGCCGCTGGCAACTCGGTGACCCCACGGCCAGGGCCTGAAAATCGCCCCGTATCCGGCCAGACGCAGGTTCTCCTCCGGCGTGATGATCCTCTTGGCCGCCCCAGCCATGAGCTTGGGCATGGCAACTACCTCCCTCCAGCCGCCTGGGCCTTGTGGTCAAAGACCACCTTAATGGTGTGACTGCGCGCCTGGTCCATGGCCGTCAGGAACGCCTGGCGGTACTGAGACAGGGGGAAGCGATGGGTTATGAAGCCATCGAAGTTGAGCTTTCCCTCCCTGAGCAGGCGCACAACCAGGTCGAAGGTGGACACCCGCTCCCCCTGCCAGTCCTCGCCGCCATGAGCCATTATCCCGACGAGCTCGACCTCCGAATACCACACGGGCGTGAGGTCCACCTGCATGGGCGCCAGGTTCACGCCTACCAGAACCACCGCTCCGCCCGCCCGGGCCCACCGCAGGGCGTCGCGCAGGGTTTGCGCCTTGCCCACGCACTCGTAGACGATGTCGAAGCCTCCCACAACGGTGCGATTCCCCAGCCGTCCCCGATACACGCGGCCGCCAGTCAGGCGCGCCACCTCGCTGTAGGCATCGCTGCCCAGCATGATGATGTTGCTGGCTCCCAGCTTCCTGGCCATATCCGCCTGATAGTCAAACTGGGCCAGGGCTGTGATCTCGCAGTCGGGCTGGATGGCGCGAATGGACTGAAGGGTCATCAGCCCTATCGTGCCGCAGCCGATAACCATCACCCGGTCGCCCGGTTGCGCCCGCCGCCGCAGGGCCGCTCGCAGACCGCAGGCCGCCGGCTCCAGGAGGACGGCCTGCTCGTCGCTCAGGTCCTCGGGGACGGGGAAGAACCTGCCCTCGTGGGCCACCCACTCCTCGGCATGGCCCCCCCCGACGCTGTGGGGGTCCTGCTGCCGTGCTTCCTCACAGAGAGCGTAGTTCCCCACCGCACAGTACCTGCACAGCGGCTCCCTGCCCTGGCCTAGGCAGCTCCCGGCCAAGGTCCGGGCCGCCACTCGGTCGCCCACCTTGTAGCCCTTGACCTCTGACCCTACCTCCACCACGTCGCCCGCGATCTCGTGACCCAGGTAGATGCGAGTGATTCCCGGTAGAGCCGCCGGCGCGATGCGGAAGTCGCCATCGGCCTGGACGAAGTGAATGTCCGAGCCACAGATGCCCCCAAGGCGATTGCGGACGCGCACATGGTGCGGCTCTAGCTTCGGCGGCCACGCAACATCTTCCTCCTGCAGGGGAGCCAAGGGACCGAAATAGGCTCTCTTCTTCGACAGGCGAGCGAGCATTCGAGTCGCCACCATGCGGGGAGCGGTCACGTTCACATACAACGCTTTCATGGGACAAAACCTACCTTTGCTCCTAAGCCAGCCAGCCAGACCAGCGGCGCATGTCCTATGCCTACCAGCCAGTCGAAGCCAAAATAGCGCCTGCCTTCCCTGCCGTCAAGATGGGGGGTATGTAAATACACCTTGGGGCTACGTTATGTGGTAAGAATACCCCCTCCTGATCGGCAGACTGCCCCCGACGCAGTCCGCAACAGGGTTCGCCCAAGAGGTTCGCCGAGATAGCTAGGGGATGCTGCGGGGGGTTGCGCCGCTCGCCACTCTCAGGGTGGCGTGAAACCACTTGTCCCATCCGCTATGTATTGAGGCTGGCGCCTGACAGACCTCGTAGGTCTGGATAACCCGGCAAACCCAGTGACCTGCGTTGCTCATGATCTTGACGGCGCGAAATCAGACACCAATACCAGCTAAGGCCGCCCAAGCGGGCAGAGGACCAAGACATGGCGACGATCTCCCATCGGCACGCCGTGCTGCAAGAAGATGTCTGCAAGATCCTTTAGGAACTGCGCGTACAGATTCCAAAAGTTGCTGACGACTCACAGGGCTGTCTATTATGTGCTCGACTCCGTATACTGAACAGCGGGGGAGAGGGAGCCGGGGTGGCGAATGGAGGCGGGTGGTGACACCGTGCTGGTTGTCGAAACGAAGAACCTTACGAAGATCTATGCGGGCAAGTACATCGCTGTCAACGCGCTGAACCTGCAGGTAAGAGAAGGCAGCATCTTTGGTTTGGTGGGCCCTAACGCAGCAGGCAAGACCACGACCTTCAAGTTGCTGCTGGGCCTTCAGAAGCCAACGGCAGGGCAGGTGAGGATGTTCGGAGAGCCGATGACAGCCAACGCTGCCCACCTGCGTGAGCGCGTGGGGTTTCTACCCACCAATCCTCGGTTCCCCAAGGATCTGACACCCATCAAATACCTCAGTTTCGTAGGGGCGATATCTGGCCTATCCAGGGAAACCACCATGCTGCGCCTGGCCTCGCTTCTGCGGGCGGTCGATCTGCTGCCAGCAGCGTCTCAGAAGATCGAGGGCTTCTCCACCGGCATGATGACACGGTTGGGAATAGCTGCCTCCCTGATCAATGACCCTGAGTTGCTCATATGGGATGAACCCACCCTGGGGCTAGACCCTGCGGGGCGGAGGCAGATCTTCGACCTCATCAGGAAGCTGAGCGCGGGTCGAACTATACTGCTCTCCACCCATGTCCTTACCGACGTGGAGCGTGTCTGCACCGACGTCGCCATATTGAATCAGGGCCGGCTCATCTTCTCGGGGTCGATGGCCGAGATGCGGCAGTCTGTGCCCCACCACACACTAGTGCTGGAGCTTGACGGCGACATCGATGGCCTGTGTGAGCGCCTGGCGCAACTAGACGACCGGCTGGAGTATGAGAGAAACGATAACCTGTTGCATATAACCTTCCCCCGCGGGCAGCCACTGGCGGCACGGTTGGCACCGGTGTTGGCTGCTCTAAGAGAAACGGGGGTCGAACTGGTGTCAATCAACACGGCTACGGAGCGAATGGAAGAGGCGTTCTTGCGGCGAGTGGAGGAAGACAGTGCTCAAGGCTTGGCGCGGGCCGTTTCAGCCGCATCTGATGAGGAGGGACCGCTTTCTGGCCCTGCTGCGGCCTGATCTGGCCAGCATGACCAGATCCTGGCTGGTTCGGCTCTGGCTGGTGTTGTTGGGCCTTTCCGCGGCCATCCCAGTGCTTGCAGCGACTGCTGATGAGGAGCCGGCGTCGGAGATACTGCGTGGATGGTTACAAGTGGCTGTGATGCCCTCAGCCATTGTAGTGATCGTCCTCAGCGCTGCCACGGTCTCTTCCGAATCAAGCGTAGTTGCCGACTCCATCCTGAGCAAGGCCGTTACTCGCTATGAGTATATCCTCGCCAAGCTGGCCTCTCGCGTTATCACGGTGTCGTTCATCTATTTCGTTGTGACGGTGCCTACAGCCTATCTGGTAGCTCGCTACGCCGAGCGCGACGTTACGGTAACCGGTGTGGTCCTGACGGTCCTGTCGCTCGGGGTGATTCTGGTCTTCCTGACGACCCTTGGCATCACCTTCAGCAGCTTCATCGGCAATACCCTCATCTCCATCGCCTTGCTTCTTGTCCTGGTTTCTATGCAGAGTGCCATCTTCCAGCTCCTGGGCGTCGACTACCTCTCGCCCAGCAACGTCTTGGATGACATGCTACCAGCTCTCAAAGGGGAGTCGCAGACGTGGGAGCTGTTACAGGTGGTTCTGACCTTTGGCCTCCTGTCCATCGTGCTTGGCGGCGCAGCGATGTGGGTCTTCGCCCAAAAGGATGTGTAGCCGGCGTGGGAGCTACTGCTTCACTCTAGCCACAGAAACGGTCTGTGATCTTTTGGTCGGGACGCCGTCGGCGTTCATCACGTAGATCCCGAAGTTGGCGTCCCGCCCGAACGTGAAGGCGATCTTGCCGCAAGCGGGGGTCGGCTCCTCATCCTCATAGCCAAGGGCATCGGGAAGGCAGGCGCCACGCTGCGGCTTGGCGTACAGCTCCGTCTAGCTCTGCGAGCTCTCCCTGGCGCGGCGAACCCTGCTCCACGCCAGGAGGCCGCCTACCCCTGCCACCGCGACAGCCCCAACGGTGATGAGAGCCCCCACCAGCGTCCAGTTGGTGCCGCCGTTACCCTGGACGGCTGTAAGCGGCACAAGGTCTGGGTTTGGCCCCAGAGGGTCGGGAACGTCCGGGTTGGAGGGGACCTCCACCGGCGGGTGCTCACCCTCAGTGACCTCGTAGGCCTGGCCGTCGGCCACGAAGATCACGTGCTCGCCCAGGGCGAAGTAGGGGCCCCAATCGGGTCGCTGCCCCAGAAGCTGATAGTAGTTATCGCTGCCGAAGCCGATCTTGGTGCTGGCCATCCCTTCCTGATAGCGGCTGTCGATCCAGGCGTCGTCACGCTGGATGAAGGTCTTGTCGCCCACCGCTTTGGCCCTGGTCGACCCGCTGTCCGCCACCGCCTGCGCCTGGCGATACTCCTCGATGGTTTCAGCGCCCTCCACAGCAGAAGCGCCGACTGCGGGCGCCATAATCCCCGGCATCTCCCCCGCCAGATCAGAAGCGGCCCTTCCCAACCCTTCTTCCGAGAAGATCTCGACTTCCTCCTCCTCCACCAGGAAGGAAGTGTAGGGGGTCATCACCCCAAAGCGCAGGCTCAAGTCCACGATCTCATCCACAAGCTCTTGCTCCGTGCCGTACAGGCGTATCTGGTTCAGCAGGTAGCCGATCTTGCGGGTGGCCCACAGGCGAGGCAGGAAGTCCATCCCCCTGGACTCGGCCGGAAAGACCTGGCCGGCGTAGGAGAAGGTCTGCTCCTCCCCATTCGCCACGCCGCTGAGGCCCAGGGTGACCGTTCCCTCGCCTCGGTAGCGCCCCACGACGACAAGCTGGGAGCCAGCGAACAGGTCGGGCAGGGGCTGGGGATACACGTCGAGGACGCTGATCGCCCCGAAGTCCAGGCTGATGTCCGTGAGCACGGGCGTGCTCACCTTCTCGTAGAACCCCGACACTGTCCGGGCGATGTCTTCGCCCGGCCGCACGTAGTCACTGGCGCCCCGATTCTCCTGGGCGATGCTGTCCAGCAGCACAGTGTTCACGTCATCGCCCACGCCAAAGGCGAACAGCCTTACCGTCGGGCCAGCAGCCTCCCGAACGTTGGCGATGATCGGCCCCGCCTCCTCAACGCCCACGGTGGGCAGGCCATCGGTCAGGAAGATGATGATCTCCGGTCGCTCCCCGGGCAGTTTCTCCAAGGCCTGCAGCAACGCATCGTTGATGTTGGTGCCGCCCATAGCCGTCAGCCCTCGAACGAAGTCCTCGGCGTCGTCAGCCCGGCTGGCGCTCTGGAGGGTCGACGCATAGAGGTCAACGCTGGTGCTGAAGGCCAGAATGTTGAAGCGATCGTCGGGGTTGAGGTGGTCGAGGATGAACTGCACGGCCTCCTGGGCCTGCTCCAGCTTCTCCCCGGCCATGCTGCCCGAGACGTCCACCACCACCATCACGTCCTTGGCCACCACCTCCTGCTGGCCGAAGTCCGCCTTCGGCGCCACCAGCAGGAGGAAGAAACCGTCCTCATCCCCCTGGCGGTAGGTGATGAGGCTCGCCCCGATGTCCTCGGCGGAGAGGGTGTAGAACAGCTCGAAGTCGGTGCTGGGGGTCACGTCGCTGGCCTCATAGCTAGCCGTGACGTGCGTCTCGCTCTGGCGGCTGATGGCTATGTCGTGGCTGGGCGAGTAGACAGCCTTGATAGGGGCTTCCGAGCGCACGTCCACGCTGACGGTCACCTCTTCCAGCGGCCGAGGCGAGAACTTCTCCGTGTTCAGGGGGTAGACAAAGCGAACGAGGCCGCTGTCCTGGCTCAGCACCTGAGTGTAGGCGATCTGGATGCGCCGCTCGCTATGCGCCGGTATGGGGAATACCTGCGCCTGGAACATATTGTGGCCCACGTACTCCAGCAGGGCCGGGTCCCGCCGCCGACGCACGATGTCTTCGTAGATGGCGCGGGCCTTCTCCTTGTCCAGAATGCGTCCCTCCAGCCGCTCGCCATCCACATACATGGCGAAGTCGGATATGGCAGCGTCTTCAGGCAGGGGGAAGACGTAGGTGGCTTCCAGCTCGAAATCGCCTTCGTTCAGGAAGGCCTGGTCGATCTCCACCTGGGCCACCTGGTTGTCGATCTCCACATCCACCCGGTGGTACTTGATGGGCAGGAAGGGAACCACAACGTGGTCTGGCGGGATCGGTTCTATGGGGTCAGGGATGACTATGCCGTCCGCCAACGCCGACTGGGCGAACAGGAGCAACCCACCCAGGGCCGCAGCGAAAACGGCTGTCCCTCGCAAAATGCCAACCATCCTAACACCTCCGGAGTCCGCGCCCTCCTCAGGCGCTTGGATTCTCTGCTGTTAGGACGTTGGCGACAGCGAAAAAGTTCCCCCAGGCCTTAGACTGTACTGTCTCCCTGTTGCCAGGGCACAGTTATAGGCAGCCTCCTGGCGGCGATAGACGGGCAGCGTTCGTGGGCATGCATCAACTCCGGAGAACGCCGCCTCTTGTCGGGATTCTTCGCTGCGCTCAGAATGACGCTAGCCGTCGTTGTCACCCTGAGCACAGCGAAGGGTCTCGCTTCAACCGGCCCGCTGTCGCTACAACTCGCGGATAATGGGCGCTAGGCCAGCCGCAGCATCAGCCGATAGGCCTGGAAGAAGAACTGAATGAGCTCGGCCAGAAAGGTAAGCGGATTGGCGGTGACGGTGGGGTCCACGTGACGGAAGAGGTCCAGCTCGGCATAGTAGACATCGTTTTCGCCCCGCGCTGCCTCGGCCAGCCGCCGCGACTCCACGCAGGGCAGGAACTTGTCGTGGCGGTCGTGAACGATGAACAGCTCGGTGTGCAGGCCGCCGATGCTAGCGCTGGGGGAAAGCCGACGCAGAGTGGCAGCGTCCTCCGGCCAAAGCTGCGCCAGCAGCTCCTGCGCCCGGTCGGGGTCGCGATTGTCCAGCAGCTCGAAGAGGAGGCGCGCGCGCGGAGAGAGCTCGCCCACCTCCTGCCTGGCCGACTCGTCGTCCTCCAGGAAGATGCGGGTCAGGATGTCGCGGTCGCCAGCGTCATCGACGTGGTAGATCAGGCTGCGCCGGAGGACGCGCACCGTCTTGTCGTCGGGATCCCAGTCCTCCCGCCGGCCGTCGTCGGTGATGGTCTCGCTGGTGACGGCGGCGATCACGTCCATCAGGTCGTAGTAGCCGCCGAAGGAGCCGAAGAAGGCCACATCGTCGCTAATGCGGGGGTCGCTGGCCGCCACCAGGGCCATGCCTGCCCCCACCGAGAAGCCCAGATAGCCCACCCGCTCCCCGTCCACGAACCCCTGCTCCCTCAGGTAGCGGAAGGCAGCCACCAGCGCCTCGATCTCCTCGGGCACCATCTCGTCGCGCAGAAGATGCTTCAGGTCGGGGATCATCACCACCGTGCCGGCGCGAGCGGCGCTTTTCGCCAAGCGCACGGCCCGCGGGTCGGTGCGCGCCCGCGGGGCAGCGCCGATGACCACCACCACCGCCCCGTGGCGATCGCCGTCGCTGGGCCGATAGAGGTCGGCCATCACCTCCCGCGAGCCGTAGTAGAAGGCCACCTCTTCCTTGACCGGCTCCGAGGTCGTCAGCTTCAGGGGACTTACCGGCAAGTCAACAAACAGGTCAGGCATCATGGAGGCCGTCGTCAGGGCCACCCGCGTGTACCTGTTGGCCCATAGCCCGGCAAGAAGGGCCACGAACAGCACCAGGAAGACGCCTATTATCAGGAAGGCTCGCCGATAACGTCGCATCGACTTTCAGCAAAGAACGCGCTTTGTTACCATTCTATTGCATGGTCTGCTATGAAGGATAGAATTGCTTCTCTACCACGAGGGCTTTACGTCATCATCGATCCGGAGGTGGCCGGCGATCGTCCCGAGGACGAGATAGCCCGCCAGGCCATCGAGGGTGGGGCCAGGCTTGTCCAGTTGCGCGACAAGCAGCGCGAGAAGGGGCTGCAACTGCCGGTGGCCCAAAGGCTGAAAGAAATCTGTGCCCAGGCCAGCGTTCCCCTGATCATCAACGACCACCTGGATCTGGCCCTGGCGGCGGAAGCGGACGGCCTGCACGTCGGCCAGAAGGACCTGCCGGTGAGCATCGTGCGGCGGCTGATGCCGGACGCCATCATCGGCTGCTCCACCAACAACGTCGAAGAAGCCCTGCGCGCCCAGGCCGACGGCGCCAGCTACGTCTCGGTGGGCCGCCTCTTTCCCACCGACTCCAAGGCCGACACCCGACCGGCCACCCTCGAGACGCTCCGCGCCGTCAAACAAGCCGTCCACATCCCCGTGGCGGCCATCGGCGGCATCACTGAGGAGAACATCGACGCCGTCCTAGAGGCGGGGGCCGACCTCGTGGCGGTCATCGGGGCAGTGGTGGCCGCCCCCGACGTGCGAGAGGCGGCCCGGCGGCTCGTCGAGAGGATCAACGAGCACTGGCAGCGAACCGCGCAGGACTGAACGGCTCCAGGGGCATCTCCGCTTTGCCCTGCGTTAGCCACTGACTCATCAATCGGCCGGTGATCGGCGCCAGCAGAATGCCCTTACGGAAGTGGCCGCTGGCCACGCTCAGCCCTTCCCAGCCGGAGACAGGGCCGAGAATGGGAAGGCCGTCGGGGGAGCCCGGCCGCAGGCCAGCCCAGTCCGAGGCCACCTCGACGTAGGCCAGACTGGGCACCAACGTGGCGGCCATCCTCCGCAGGCCGGCGAGACCCTTGGCGGTAGTCTTCTTGCGGAAGCCCACGTCCTCCACCGTCGCCCCGACGAAGAGGAAGCCGTTGGCTTTGGGCGCCAGGTAGCCGCCATCCTCTCCCAACAGGATGTGCCTCAGCGGCGAGGAGAAGTCGGGAAAGGCCAGCATCTGCCCCCGCATCGGCTTCACCGACAGGCTCATGCCCAATCGGCGGCCGAGGGCGGCCGTCCAGGAGCCAGCGGCAAGAATTACCTGCCCGGCCATCATCCTCCCCTCGTCACTGCGCACGCCGGTCACCCGCGAGCCGCTGGTCACGAATCCTCTCACCGCCACACCCTGACGTAGGATAACGCCGCGAGCGACCGCCGCCTGGGCCAGGGCCTGGGTCAGGCGATCGGCGTTCACCTGGTGGTATTGAGGAGAGTACACACCACCGCGAGCGGCCGCCAGTCGCGGCTCCAGGCGGCGCAGCGCCTCTACATCCACCCACTGCATCACGCCCCGCGGCCGTTGGTGCTCCACAAGGGCGTGCAGCTCGTCGGCGTCCTCGTCGGTCAGCGCCACCCGCAGGATGCCCGAACGCAGATACTCCACGTCGATGCCCGTCTCCTCGCCTAAGGTGTCGGCCAGCGAGGGGTGAAGTTGCATGCTGGCCTGGCAGAGGTCGAGGAGAGGACCCGGCTCCAGGGACAGCTCCAGCGGGGCCAGGATGCCCGCCGAGGCCCCGGACGCCTCGCCGCCGACCTCCCCCCGCTCGAGGATGGTCAGCCGGACGCCCGCCCCGGCCAAGTAGTAGGCGATAACGCAGCCGATAACGCCACCGCCAACGATGAGGACGTCGGGAGTTGCCACCGGAAGCCCCTTAGCCTCCCCCTACCATGCGCACGATCTCCAGAACGTCGCCGTCCTGAAGCACAACCTCCGGCCACTTCTGGCGCTGGAGCACAGTCCCGTTGTGGGCCACGGCCACGTAGCGGGGGTTGATGTCGAGGGTTTCCAGGAAGACGGTAAGCCTGACTGGCCCCTCCATCTCTCGCTTCTCGCCGTTCACAGTGAGGGTGATCACGTCCTCGCCCTCCGGGCAGGCGCTGCCGAGGCCTCGACCACGGCCTCGGCCAGCCGTCGGGCCGCCGCTCCGGGCGAGGGCAAGCTCAGGATAGCCGAGATGACAGCGGCGCCCCTGACCCCCACTTGCATCACCTGCCCCACGTTCCCGGCGGTGATGCCTCCCACAGCCACAATGGGAATGGTCACCCTGGCGACGACGCTTTTCAGGAGAGCCAAGCCAGCGGGGGACAGGCCGGGATGGGAGCGGGTGGGGAAGATGGCCCCCACCTGCACGTAGTCCGCGCCCTCATCCTGCGCCTTCACCGCCTCCTCCACGCTGTGCACGGAGCGCCCGATGATGAAACCGTCGCCCGCCAGACGACGGGTCACAGCCACCGACGGGCCCCTTTCCGGCAGATGGACGCCGTCGGCGCCGCAGAGCAGAGCCACATCGAGACGACTGTTCACGATCAGAAGAGCCTTGTCCTGCGTTATCGCCCGCAGGCGGTCGGCCAGAGGGACGAGCTGGTCCGCCGCCAGGTCTTTCTCCCGCAGTTGCACTACGTTGACGCCCCCGCCGACCGCTCGAACCACCGCCTCCTCCAGCGATAGGCCCTGGCACAGGCGGCGGTCGGTGATGAGGGTCAGGCAGGGGATGGGCAGCTTCATCAGGAACGAGCGGCCGGCCGGGCTACCCCCTCGATGGGGCTGCTGGCGGAGGCGTAAGCCTTCTTGGCGATGCGTCCCGCCAGGTAGGCCCGCCGCCCAGCCTCCAGCCCCAGGCGAAAGCCCTCGGCCATCAGAGCAGGGTCTTGCGCCTCAGCGATAGCCGTATTGACCAGCACGGCGTCGGCCCCGACCTCCATGGCCAGGGAGGCATCGGAGGGCACCCCCAGACCAGCATCCACCACCACCGGCACCCTGGCCTCCTCCACGATTATCTGGATCTCCTCCAGGGTGAAGATGCCGCGGCCAGAGCCGATGGGCGAGCCCAGGGGCATGACGGTGGCGCACCCCACCTCTTCCAGGCGACGGGCCAGGATGGGGTCGGCGTGGATGTAGGGCAGAACGGTGAAGCCTTCGCCGATCAGCACCCTGGCGGCCTCCAGCGTCCCCACCGCGTCGGGAAGAAGGTACTTAGGGTCGGGGATCACCTCCACCTTGATCCAGTCGGAGCCCGTGACCTCGCGGGCCAGGCGGGCAGTGAACAGGGCCTCCTCCACCGTGCGACAACCGGCGGTATTGGGCAGGATGGTGTACTTGCTCCAGTCGATGAGGTCTAGGAGGGTCTTCTCCTTGGGATTGTCCAGGTTGAGGCGGCGGATGGCTACCGTCACGATCTCCGTGCCCGAAGCCTCGAGGGCGGCTAACATCTCCTCGGTGCTGCGGTACTTACCGGTGCCCGCTATCAGGCGGGAGCGAAACTTCTTGCCAGCGATCTCCAGGTAGTCTTCCATAGCGACAGTTCTCCTTCCGGCCTGCCCTTACTTAGCGTGCCTCTTAGCCAGTTTCTCCTGCTCAGCCTGAATCTGCCTCGACGTCTCCTCACCCAGGTGGCGAGAGATCTGCATGGCGCAGAACTTGGGCCCACACATGGAGCAGAACTCAGCCCCCTTGAAGATGTCGGGAGCCAGTGTCTCATCGTGCATGCGGCGGGCCGTCTCGGGATCCAAGGAGAGATCGAACTGCTTCTCCCAGTCGAAGTCGTAGCGGGCCCGCGATAGCTCGTCGTCCCGCGCCCGCGCCCCTGGGTGCTTGCGCGCTACGTCGGCCGCGTGGGCGGCGAGCTTGTAGGCAACAACTCCCTCCCTTACGTCGTCCAGGTCGGGCAGGCCCAGGTGCTCCTTGGCTGTCACGTAGCAGAGAAAGCTGGCCCCGGCGTGGCCGGCCACGGTGGCCCCAATCGCCGAAGTGATGTGGTCGTAGCCGGGGGCGATGTCTGTCACCAGAGGCCCCAGCACGTAGAAGGGCGCCTCGTCGCAGATCTCCTGCTGAAGCTTGACGTTCATCTCGATCTCGTCCAGGGGGATGTGGCCCGGCCCCTCCACCATCACCTGGCAGTCCCTGGCGCGAGCGCGCCGGGTCAGCTCGCCCAGGGTGCGCAGCTCGGCGAACTGGGCCTCGTCGCTAGCGTCGGCCAGGCAGCCCGGCCGCAGGCCATCGCCCAGGCTGAAGGCCACGTCGTAGCGGCGGAAGA
Organism: Dehalococcoidia bacterium; assembly: GCA_034429995.1. GTDB lineage: Bacteria > Chloroflexota > Dehalococcoidia > SM23-28-2 > SM23-28-2 > SM23-28-2. The sequence goes on along the minus strand of DAOUEZ010000043.1, from coordinate 118,699 downwards.
TGTCGCAGATGTCGTCGAAGCGCTCGTAGAGGGGGTTCTGCTTGTGATGATAAAGCATCCACTGGGCAATGATGGAGCCACCACGGCTGACGATGCCCGTCACTCGCTCGCTCGCCAGCGGCATGTACTCCAGAAGGACGCCGGCGTGGATGGTCATGAAGTCCACGCCCTGTTGAGCCTGGTGCTCGACCATTGCCAGGAGATCCTCGGCAGTAAGGTCCTCCACCCGATCGACCAGGGTCACCGCCTGGTAGATGGGAACGGTGCCGATGGGGACAGTGCTCTCGTTGATGATGGCTGCCCGGATGGCGTCGATGTCACCACCCGTGCTCAGGTCCATCACCGCATCAGCGCCGAAACGCACGGCCAGGCGCAGCTTCTCCAGCTCTTGCTCGATGTTGGAGCTGATGGCGGAGTTGCCAATATTAGCGTTGATCTTGATGCTCGCCGCCAGGCCGATGCCGATGGGGTCCAGCTCCATGGCCAGATGGCTCACGTTGGCCGGGATCACCATCCGGCCCCTGGCCACCTCCTGGCGCACCACCTCCGCCTCCAGCCCTTCCCGCTCGGCCACCCGCCGCATGGCGTCGGTGATCACACCCTGGCGGGCATAATACAGTTGCGTCACCGGCTTGTCCTTGGAAGCCATGACTGGCTCCTTTCTAGAGACGCCCCCTTAAGAGATTCGCGCCGCTGGCTGTACCAGCGGCGCGTTGTTCAGGACATCTCTTCCGATTCCCTACGCTGGCATTACCCAGATCAGGTTCCGACGGTCGCCCCGACATATCGGGGCCTCTCAGCCCGGCTTACCCGAGCTCCCGTACGGCTCTATTCGATTGGTACTTTCAGATTAGCAGATAGGCGCCCCAATGTCAACGAGCCTCGTCCTCCCACCAGCGGTAGAAGTGATGTACCGGCCCCGGCCCCTTCCCCAGAGCGAAGGCATGATCCAGGGCCGCCGTCACATACTCCTTGGCCCGCCCCACCGCCTCCTCGATGCCGATCCCCTGGGCCAGCCAAGCAGCGATAGCCGAGGCGAAGGTGCACCCCGCGCCTCGCCCGTGGCGGGTGGGCAGGCGCGCGACCGAGAAGCGGCGAAAGCCCCTGCCGTCGTACAGCAGGTCCACCGCCTCCGGCCCCGAGGCGTGGCCGCCAGTGATCACCACGCTCCTTGCCCCCAGCGCCGCTATCTCCTGGGCTGCCCGCTGCAAATCCTCGTCCGTCTCCAGACGGCGGCCCACCAGCGCCTCCGCCTCCGGGATGTTCGGAGTGACCACGGTACACAGAGGAAGCAGTTCCGCCCTGAGAACGCTCAGGGCGTCCTCCCTTAGCAGACGGTCGCCGCTCTTGGCAGCCAGCACCGGATCGACCACCAGGTTCGGCAGGCCATACTGTCGTACTCTCTCCGCCACCACGCGAACGATCCCCGCGTTAGCCAGCATCCCCGTCTTCACGGCGTCGACGCCCATGTCCCCCACGACGGCATCGATCTGGGCAGCCACCAGCTCTGGCGGAAGCTCGTGGATGGCCTGCACCCCCGTGCTGCCCTGAGCGGTCACGGCCGTGACGGCGCAGGCACCGTGCACGCCCAAGGCAGCGAAGGTCTTGAGGTCGGCCTGGATGCCGGCGCCGCCGCTGGAATCGGAGCCAGCGATGGTGATGACCGTTCTTTTCATGGCTTCTCGCCGGCAACGTAGCAGACGGCTCCACGGACGTCAAGAAAACGACCCTAGCACCAATAGGGGAGGTTCACGCTATAATAAGGGAGCGGAAAAAGGGAAGGAGCGTGAATCGTGCTATCGCACATAAGCGTCTTCACCAGGGCCAAGGAAGCGATGGAGGAGATCACCAACAGGGTCAACGACGTCATCCAGCGCAGCGGCGTCGAGGAAGGCGTCTGCTACCTGTACCTGCCGCACACCACCGCTGGCATCATCATCAACGAGAACGCCGACCCCTCAGTGGGCCGAGACATCCTGGAGCGCCTGGAGACCCTGGTCCCCAGCAAGGGTAACTACCACCACCTGGAGGGCAACGCCCCCGCCCACATCAAGTCTAGCCTGACGGGGCTCTCCCTGACGGTGCCCATCGATAACGGGCGTCTGGCCCTGGGCCGCTGGCAGGGCGTCTTCCTATGTGAGTTCGATGGGCCACGCGACAGGACCATCGTCGTGCAGGTGCTCCCCAGCCAGGCTGCCGGGCCGGGCGAAGCCCCAGAATGAGAGGCCCGCCAGTGCTGAGAGGCAGGAGAAAGAGATGACCAGCGAAGAGCTACTAGAGGAAGCCATAGAGGAGGCGGCGCGCCTGGTGGTGGCCTCCAACCACGTGGTAGCCCTGGTCGGAGCAGGCCATTCGGTGGAGAGCGGCATACCGCCCTTTCGGGGGCCGGGCGGCCTCTGGACCAAGCACGGCGAGCCGGACATGCTGGGCTACCAGAGCTTCATGCGGGATCCCAAGAAGTGGTGGGAGGAGAGGATTAGCGGCACGGGACCCTTGCAGGAGCTCATCGACGCCCTGGCCCAGGCCCGGCCCAACCCCGGCCACTACGCCCTCGCCGAGCTAGAGCAAATGGGCCAGCTTCAACACATCATCACCCAGAACATCGACAACCTCCACCAGGAGGCTGGCAGCATGGCCATCACCGAGATCCACGGCAGCCGCGTGAAGCTGCGCTGCATAGCCTGCAACACCCGCTGGCCCATCGACGAGTTCCCTATCGAGGAGCTGCCACCCAAGTGTCCCCAGTGCGGTGGCATGGTGAAGAGCGACATGGTGATGTTCGGCGAACCAATACCCCGCGACGCCCTCGACGAGTGCATTCGCCAGTCCCACATGTGCGACTGTATGCTCCTGGTGGGCACCTCGGGGGTGGTGTATCCGGCCGCCGGCTTCCCCCAAGACGTGAAGATGAGCGGGGGCAGACTGATCGAGATCAACCCCAACGAGACAGCCCTCACCCCCCTATGCGATATCATCCTGCGGGCGCCGGCAGGCACCTCTCTGCCGATGCTGGTGAAGCGCGTCCGCCAACTTGCGGCGGCCTAAGGCGCAAGGCCATAACGGGGCATGCCTGATGGGCGATTCAGCCTGAGGACAAGAGGTCTACGGACTTCTGGCTGACCCCTGAAGAGGAGAGCTAACCCTCCTCCTGAAGAAGCTTCCTTAGCTTTTGCAATGTGCGGCAGAGGATGACCCGCACATTGCTTTCGCTCAGGTTCATTATCTCGGCGATCTGGACGTTGGTCAGCTCGGCGTCGAACTTGAGGGCGATGATGTCCTGCTCCCTCCGCGGGAAGCGACGGACATGTTCCATGATTTTGGCCACTTCCTCGCGCTCTAGAAAATTATCTTCAGGGGCGGCGTCCCCCGGCAGGGAGTCTACCAACTCGTGGCTGATTGGGCCGCCAAAGCGGTTGCGTTTGCGGCAGTAGGAGATGAGGAGATTTCTGGCGATGGTGAACAGCCAGGTGCCGAAGGCTTCTTCGTGTCGGAGGGTATCGGCTTTAACGAAAGCCCTCTCAAAGGCCTCTGAGGCTACGTCCTCGGCTGCTTGGATGTCCCGTATTCGCCCGTAGACATAGGCGAATACTCGCGGGAAGTACTGGCGGTAACGCTCGGCAAAGTCGTGAAAGACGCGATCACCGACGGTCACGTCCCCCGGCCGGCTGAGAGGCTCGTGTACGCCGACGCTTCTCAAGAACCGTCTCCCTCTTATCGTGTCATCGAAGAATCCCGATTGCGTTTCCTAGAAGTTCTTCTATAGAACTGCACCACTAGACAACAAGCGCATTCCTTCTGCATAATGAAGCCAACAAGTTCAACTCTCTTAAGCATTTATTAGGCTACTAATATGACTCTTTTACCTTGTCAATATAGAATTGAGAATCTATATTCACCTAACAAAAATAGCAGCCCTAGCGCTGATTGTCAATACCTATGGTAGAAAATGGTGAAAAATCTTGGCTGAATGGTGGAGATATGGTGAAACCTATATCTCTTAGTCGTGATGCCTATTCAATGAACGAGGATGTCCTCCTCGGCCAGCGCCTTTTCGGCTCCCTGCCTATGGCCCAGCTATTTCGGGCTCTGGGAACGCTAGCGGCGGCCGTCCAGAGGCGCTCAAGAGCGGAGGCGAAGCGTCTGCTTCGCCTCTAGAGAAGGGTGAGTTGGCTATGCCCAAGAGATGGAACTTCCTTAGCAACCACGGCCTGGTGATCCTCCACATCGTCCAGAACCCTCAGGCTACCCTGCGGGAGATCGCTCTGAGCACGGGACTAACGGAGCGCGCGGTCTATCAGATCGTGCGAGAGCTGGAGGAGGGCCTCTTCATCACCAAGCGCAAGGTGGGACGGCGAAACGCCTATACCCTCAATCGGGAAGCCATCCTGGGCTATATGGTCTACGACCACGTTATGATAGTGGACGTTGCCAAGATCATCTGGGACGCGGCCCAGGCTCGCTAGCGTCCGTCCCCTCGATCATGGCGAGTCTTCCTCCTGCGGGGCCTCGCCGAAGACGATGCGCAACTTGTTCCCCTCGAACTTGGCCCCCAGCGTGCTCAGGCCGTGGAGCATGCGCGGCAGGATGATGCTGCGCTTGAAGCTGCCCACGTTGATGATGAGCTCGTCGCCCTGCCGCGCCAGCGAAAGTTGCTCCTTGCTGACGAAGGGAAGGCTGATGGTCAGCACATAGCGACCATCCTCTCTCATTACCTCCTGAACAGGGCCGTGGAAGAAGAGCTGGGCGGGGTCCTTCTGGTCGTAGAGGGCAGCAGCCACCTGCTCCAACATCTTCAGGCCCACCACCTCCTGCTCCATGAGGGGCGCTGTGAACAGAGGCAGGGGGGAGAAGCACTCCTGAATAAGGCGGAAGTACTGCTCTTGAGCCGTCTTCCAGCTCCGGAAGTACCGATCCTCCACCTCCGCAGGAATGAGCCGATTACAGATCACGGCATCGGTGGCGTAGCCGTAGAGGTTGAGGTAGGTGAATGTGCGCTGGGCCTCCTTGATGACCATCTTCTCCGGGTTGAGGACCAGGCGCACCGAAGTCTCATCGACGCTGGCAAGAAGGACACGCAGCTCCTCCAGGCGCTGGAAAAGGTCCTCGCCAGCCGTGTACACCTCGTCCGTGGGCAAAGGGATATCGCTGAAGGGCCGCACCATCGGTCGGATCACCCTCGCCATCCGCCGGTGGACGGGCAGGATCTTCTCCACCCACCAGCCGGCGATGTCGGGAAAGCTCAGAAGCTTGAGGGTCTCGCCGGTGGGAGCGCAATCCACGATGATCACATCGTAGCGGCCGCTGGCATAGTGATCGTTGATCCACAGCAGGTTGGAGAGCTCGTCCATGCCCGGCAGGCTGGCCACTTCGTCAGCCACCAGCTCGTCCAGGCCGCGCCAGGAGAGAAGGGCCCGTACCCACTCCTGCACTTTTCCCCAGTACTTCTCCAGGTTGTAGTAAATGTCGGTCTCCTGGCCCCACAGGTTGGCGACGATAGGCTCCGGCTCGGGCCCCAGGGGCAAGTCGAAGGAGTCGGCCAGGCTGTGGGCGGCATCGGTGCTAAGGACGACAGTGCGATGGCCTAGCTGGGATGCTCGCAGGGCAGTAGCGGCTGCCACAGTGGTCTTGCCTACCCCGCCCTTGCCAGTGAAAAGAATTATGCGCATTTTACGCCAAAAACCTCCCCAGACACGCAGGCAAGCTCATGATAGCATATTCAAAGCCGCCGCCAAAAGCTTCGGTTCCGTTCCGGGCCCGTCCGCGCTATACTTGGTGGAGAGCCTGCCAGGAGGCAGGCTGAGGCATCGCCAGTTCTGTGAGGTTAAGACGTGAGCCAAATTCCTCCGGTAGGCCTGCCGTGGCTGGCCCCCAGGATCGGCATGGTGGAACTCTTCGGCATCCTAGGGACGACCATCCGCAGCCCCGAGTACGGTCGCATGCTCACTGCCCTGCGCGACGACACTCGTGTGAGGGCGGTGGTAGTGGATATCGACTCGCCGGGAGGCTCGGCGGCGGCCGCCGAGCAGATCCACCTGGGGATAGCCAAGGTAGCGGCCAAGAAACCTGTCGTGGCCTTCATCCGCGGTTCAGGCCTCTCCGGCGGCTACCTGGCGAGCTGCGCCGCCACCAAGGTCGTGGCCATCCCCACGGCGATAGTGGGCTCCATCGGCGTCATCTCCATTCGGCCGGTGATCAGCGAGCTCCTCCAGCGCCTGGGCGTGAAGGTGTTCGTGACCAAGGCCGGCGCCTTCAAGGACATGTTCCAGCCCTTCCGCGAGCCCACCGACGAAGAGCAGAAGAAGCTGCAGACCCTCATGGACGAGTACTACGACTGGTTCGTGGACGCCGTCGCCCGCAGCCGCCGCCTGCAGCCAAAGAAGGTGCGCAGCCTCGCTACCGGCGAGATGTTCACCGCTCGCAAGGCCAAGGAACTGGGCCTGGTGGATGAGCTGGGCGACTTGGACACAGCCATCGACATGGCCACCGAGCTGGGCAGAGTACCGCGACGGCTGGCCTACCTGCGGCCGCGGCGGGCCATCCTGGAGCGGCTGGTCGGTCGGGTGGCCGGCGGCCTGGTGGAGGAGATAGCCGCCGAGGCCGAGCGCCGCCTGCTCAGCCGCATCGAGTTCCGAGCCTAGGCTGAGCAGGAAAGCGATATTGCTCATTTCTTCCGCTTGTGGTATCCTTACGACAGTGGTGATCGTTTAGTGTTGCGCGGCATCGTTCCCCAGTATCCTGGACTCCGGTGACCAAGCCATCGCCAACTATTGAGCGAAAGGAGGTCATCGATGAGTTACGAGGATAGGACTCTCACCTGTCAGGACTGCGGTCAGTCTTTCACCTTCAGCGCTGACGACCAGGCCTATCACGCCGAAAAGGGCTACACCAACGAGCCCAAGCGTTGTCCGTCCTGCCGTCAAGCGCGCCGCAGCGAACGCGATTACGGCGGCGGCGGCGGCGGCTACGGCCGGGCCCCGCGACAGATGTACCCCGCCGTCTGTGCCCAATGCGGCAAGCAGACCGAAGTCCCCTTCCAGCCCCGTGGCGATCGCCCAGTGTACTGTAGCGACTGCTTCCGGAAGCAACCCGCCAGTTCTTCGCGCCGTTACTAGGGCTGACAGCGAAAGAGGGGGGCACAGCCCCCCTCTTTCCGTCCAGCGGGGTGGGGAAGTCGAGCCATTCGCGTACGGAGCCAGGCGAGACTGGCTACTGGCTGCCTAAGGGTCGAAGAGAGGGGGATCATCCATGGCGCATAAGCTTTACGTGGGGGGCCGTTCACGCGGATCGAGCTACGGTCGCGGACGATGGTAGACGACGAGAGCGCGGCAGTCATTCCCGCGGTCAATCCGGCCTGCTCGCACGGCGCCCATCACTGGTTGCTTGGAAACCCAAATGGCCCCACGACCGAAGGCATTTGCAAGTGGTGCGGCGCTCGCCGGCAGTTCCCCAATGACTTCACCTACTCAAGACGGGGGCAGACCCACGCATCAACTCCTCGCGCCAGCAAATAGGACGCATCTCCCGTAAAGCACAGCGTTTCCGAAGACCGCCCGCTCAACTGAAGTGCCATCTGCCGGTTTGAGGCGTAGTGGGGAGTCAGCCAAGCATCAAAGACAGGGGCCAACCTACCACGTCGGTCGGCCGATGGCGGCGGTGGGACGCCGAGGGCGCAAGAACCAAACCAACAGGAAGCCGGCCGAAAAGCCGCCCACGTGCGCCCACCAGGCCACGCCCTCGCTGGCCCCTACGGCATAGCCGATCGAGGCCACGCCATTGAATAGCTGGATGAAAAACCAGAAGCCGATGAGGAGGAAGGCCGGTACGTAGGCCGTCCAGAAGAAGAACGGCATTATCAGGGCAGCTATGGTGGCGCGAGGATAGAGCACCAGATAGGCCCCCAGGACGCCGGCGATGGCACCGCTGGCCCCCACCATAGGCACCGCCGAGTTAGGGTCCACCCATACTTGAGCCGCCGTCGCGGCGATACCACAGAGGCAGTAGAACGCCAGGTAGCCAAGATGCCCCAGCGCGTCCTCTACATTGTCGCCAAACACCCACAGAAAGATCATATTGCCCACAATGTGGAACCAGCCGCCGTGGAGGAACATGGCGGTGATCGGCGTGAAGAGAACGCGCAGGGAGTGATCGCCGGGGTTGTCCAGATAGTCGCTGAGATCAGCGGGCACTACCGCCCAGTCGAAGAAGAACTCATTGATGTTGCTGGCGAAACCCACCTCATAGAAGAACACCAGGAAGCTGGCGATGATGATGGCGATGTTGACGTAGGGGAAGGTGCGAGTGCGTACGCTATCGCCGATGGGTATCATGGTAGCGCCGCTTCCTGACGCGACCAGACCTGGGTCATCGACACCTCAGAAGTCGATGCCTGGCCGTGCCTTGACGCCCTTCTTGTAGGGGTGCTTGACCTCCCGCATCTCCGTCACCAGGTCGGCGAAGTCGATCAGCTCCTGGGGGGCATCGCGGCCGGTGATGATCACGTGCAGGCCCTGCGGCCGCTGGCGCAGGGTATCGATCACCTCTTCGACAGGAATCCAGCCGTAGCTCATCGGATAGGTCATCTCGTCCAAGACGACGATGTCATACTGGCCAGAGTCGATCTTCTGGCGGGCCAACTCCCAGCACTCGCGGGCGGTGGCCTTGTCCTTCTCGATGTCCTTGGAGAGCCAGGTGAAGCCTTCGCCCAGGGGGATCATCTCGATCCCCAGCTTCCTGGCCGCCCGATTCTCGCCGTAGTTGGCCGTGCGCGCCTTGACGAACTGGAGGACGACCGCCTTCATGCCGCGGCCCCACGCTCGCAAGACCACCCCCAGCGCGGCGGTAGTCTTACCCTTGCCGTGTCCGGTAAGGACGATCACCAGCGCCTTGCGTCCGGCCTCTGTTGCCGACATCCCTCAGCTCCTCAATGTGCCGACGCTTCCCCTCGCCTCCAGGCCTGAGCGGGCGGCTTCCGACATCGGCGTCACCACCGGCCGCCCTGTCAGGGGATGGGGGAAGACCGACACCCTCGTTCCGTACACAGAGGCCAGAAGCCGGGGCGATAGCACCTCCTGCGGCTCGCCCTCACCAACGACGCGGCCTTCGTTCAGCATCACCAATCGGTCGCAGTACTGGCCAGCCAGGCTCAGATCGTGAATGGCCGCCAGCACGCCTTTGCCCTCCCTTCGACAGAGCTGCCTGACCAGATCGAACACCACCGCCTGATGGCCCATGTCCAGGTGAGCGGTAGGCTCGTCCAGAAGCAGGAGTGGCGTCTCCTGAGCGAGAGCGCGGGCTACCACCACCCGCTGCCTCTCGCCCCCCGAGAGCTCGCCCATCCGCCTGCTGGCCAGGTGCCAGGTATCGGTCTGCTCCAGGGCCCGCCGCACCACCGCCAGGTCAGCCCGTCCCTCCGATTGTAGCAGACCCAGGTGAGGAGTGCGGCCCATCAGAGCCACCTCCAGCACAGTGAAGGCATCGGGCAAGTAGGGGTTCTGGGGCACTACCGCCGCCCAGCGCGCCAGCTCCCGCTGGGAGAGGCGGCCCACCTCCTTCCCGTCGAGCTGAATACCACCGCCCAGGGGCCGCACCAGCCGGGTGATGGCCCGAATGAGGGTCGACTTGCCCGAACCGTTCGGCCCCACCACCCCCAGCAGCTCGCCAGCCCCCAGCGACAGGCTCACCTGCCGCAGGGCGACCAGCTCACCGTAGGCCACCGTCAGGTCGCGTATCTCCAGCATGTCGCCCTCAAAAGACCGCCCGCTGGCGCAGCCGCAGCAGGTAGAGGAAGAAGGGCGCGCCGCAGAAGGCGGTGATAATGCCCACGGGGACCTCGCTGGGCGAATTCACGGTACGAGCCAGGAGGTCAGCCAGGATGAGGAAAGCAGCGCCCAGCACCATGGACATGGGCAAGAGCTGCCGATAGTCCGGCCCCCAGAGGAGGCGCACCGCGTGGGGGATGATGAGCCCCACAAAGCCGATGATCCCGCTCACGGAGACGGCCGCCGCCGTAGCCAGCGACGCCGCCCCCAGGAGCAGCAGCTTCACCCGCTCCACGTTCACCCCAAGCTGCTGGGCCTGATCCTCGTCCAGTTGCAGCACGTTCAGGATGCGTCCGTAGAGCAGGATGACGGCCGCCGCCGGGAGCACGTAGGGCAGCACCCACCACAGCTTGCTCCACTCGCTCAGGTTGAAGCCGCCCAGGAGCCAGGTGAGGGTGGTGTGCACCCGCTGGCTGTGGTTGATCATGAGGAAGGCCGTCGCCGAGGTGGCGATAGAGGATATGGCCACCCCGGCCAGGATCAGGGTGACGGTGGGAACGACCCGCCCGACGCGGGCCAGGGAGTAGGCCAGGGCGACCGCAGTGAGGCCGCCGCCGAAGGCAGCCAGGGGCACCAGACTCACGCCCCCGACAGTGTAGTCCAGCGGCGAGACGATGACCGCGGTCGCTCCCAGGCCGGCCCCAGCCGCCACGCCAATGAGGTAAGGGTCGGCCAGCGGGTTGCGAAAGACGGCCTGGTACGTGGCCCCGCAGAGAGCCAGGGTGGCCCCCACCAGGCCCGCTATCACCACCCGCGGCAGGCGCACCTCCCACACGATGTCCTGCCAGCTCTGCGGCAGGCTATCGGCCAGGCTCACGCCCGGCAGCCGCGAGAGCAGGATGCGGGCCACGGCGTCGGCGGGGATGCCCACCGGCCCGATGGCCGCCGCCAGCAGGGCCGCCCCCAGCAGGACGCCCAGGCCCAGGGCTAGGCGGGGCCAGAGCGCTCGCCCCAGCAGCGCACCGAGGGCGGCCTCCGGCAGCGGTTCGGCTCGGGCCGCAGAGCCGAAGAGCCTGCGCTGAGCGGAGTCGAAGGGCTTCACTCAAGCCTCTCCGGATAGAGGTACTCGGCCAGCGCCTCCAGGGCGTCCACGCACCGCGGCCCCGGTCGGCTCACCATGTCCGGGTCGATGACGAATATGCGGTCGCTGCGCACCGCCGAGATGTTCCCCCATCCCGGACGGGCCTTCACCGTGTCCGGGGACTCGCCGTAGGCGCCGTCGGCCAGGATGATCACCTCCGGGTCCCTCTCGATGATCACCTCCTGGCTGAGCTGAGGGAAAGGTTGGTCGGCCCCTGCGGCGATGTTCTGGGCCTTGAGGATCTTGTACAGGCCGCCGACGAAGCTGTCGGGCGCCGCCGTGTACAACGTCGCGTCTACCTCGTGGAAGATGCGCGGCCCCTGCTCCACGCCCGCCAGGGCCTCCTCGACGGCGTCAACCCTGTCCTGCATCTCCGCCACCAGGTCTCCGGCTTCCTGAAGATGGTCTGTCATAAAGCCCAGCAACCCTATCTGGTCGAACACCGCCTCCACCGATTCGGGCGTTTCTTCGACAGAGCCAAGCACCGCCGTCGTGATGCCCAGCCTCTCCAGGGAATCGGCCAGCTCCCCGGGGTCGTAGAACAGGAGCACCAGGTCCGGGCCGATCCCGGCGATCGCCTCCAGGTTGGGCTCGTAGGCGTCTAGCTGCTGGCGGGTGGTGGCCTCCTCCGGATAGTTGGAGAACATGTCGACGGCAATAACCTGATCGCCGGCGCCGATGGCGAAGAGAATCTCCGTGGCTGCCGGCGAGAGCGAAGCGATGCGCTGCGGCTGCGCCCCGATCGTCACCTCGCGCCCCACGGTGTCGACGATGGTCAGCGGGTAAGAAACCTCGGCGGCTGACCCCATGGGGGGCGCGTGCGGCGTCGGCTCCCCTCCACCGTCCTCGCAGGCGACAGCCGCCGCCAGGACGCCGACGAGAGCCAACAACAGCAGGCCACGCTGAACAAGACTGCTCACATCTCCTCCCTTCTGAGGAACGTAGAAAATCCCCCGCCAATCTCGAGGCGGAGGACTCTGCGAATAGACCTTCGGGCAGAAGAAAGAACGAACCCTTGCCTTGAGACTGGCAAGGGTTCGCGTGCTCTTCTACCGCCTGTGCCCATGCCTCTCCCTCGAAAGCTGGTGCATCTGACAAGGGCAGGCGACCTGACTTTCCGCCCAAGGCGGATTACAGCTGCGGGACAGCGCCGGCCTCACACCGGCTTCGCTTTTAACCCCGGCCTCCGCCTAAGGCGGAGACCATGCGGGGCACCCTTGCCAACGACTATTCGATTACTAAGGTGCAGGAAACACCTGGACTATAGCGGACGCCCCCTTGCCTGTCAAGGGACAGGGATAGCTATTTGACACTGTCGCCAGATCGAATAGGATACCTGGAGAGGAGCGTTCGATAGAAGACAAGGTGGCAGAAAAATGGAACTAGGACTGACCGGAAAGGTAGCGATAGTGGGCGGCTCCAGCCGCGGCATGGGCAAGGCCATCGCCCTCGCCCTGGCCCAGGAGGGCTGCGATGTCGCCATCTGCGCCCGCGGCGAAGCGGACCTCAAGGCGACCGCCGAGGAGATCCGCTCGCAGGCGGGGGCTCGCGTCCTGCCGCTGGTCTGCGACATGTCTAACTACCATGACATCCAGCGCCTGGTTCGTGAGACCGCCAAGACCTTTGGCCGCATCGACATCGTGGTGAACAACGCCGGCGGCCCCCCCGTGGGTACCTTCGACGACTTCTCCGAGGAGGAGTGGCAGAAGGCCGTCGACCAGAATTTCCTCAGCGCCGTGCGCACCACCCGCGAGGCCCTCCCCTACCTGCGCCGACAAGGCGGGCGGGTCATCAATATGACCTCGGTGGCCGTGAAGCAGCCCATCGACCACCTAATCCTCTCCAACGCCGTCCGCCTGGGGGTAGTGGGCATGGCCAAGACCCTATCGCGGGAGGTGGCCAAGGATGGCATCACTGTGAACAATGTCTGCCCAGGCAACATCGCCACCCAGCGGCTCCTCTCCCTGTTCGAGGCCCGCGCCCAAAGGGAGGGCCGCCCCTTCCAGGAGGTGCTCGAGGAAGAGGAGACCAGGACGCCCACCGCCTTCCTGGGCCAGCCCGCGGACGTCGCTGGCCTCGTCGTCTTCCTGGCTTCGGAGAAGGCTCGCTACATCAGCGGTGCCACCATCCAGGTGGATGGTGGCAGCACCACCGCCATCTTCTAGCCGCCGCCCTCTAGGGTGTTCTGTCAGCGAGTTGCAGCGACACCCGGGCGTAGTATGCCATCTGAAGTGAGACCCCCTTCGACAGCCTCAGGGCAGGCTTCGCTACGCTCAGGGTGACAGCATGGCCCAGTCATTCTGAGCAGAGCGAAGAATCTCACCGGCGATGTGGGCAAAATGACAAGGCTTGCTCTGAGCAGCGCGAAGAGGCCTGCCCTGAGCAAAGCGAGGGGACGAGTCGCCACATCTTGGAGACAGTACCCTCTAGGGCCTGCTCCCCCAAATGGGATGCGACCGGTCGAGCCAGGCATCGGCCATCAGGAAAGAGTTCCCGAAGAAGGGCGTGGTCCGGAAGTTGCGGTAGTAGGGCCAGGCCACCCATAGCCAGGTAGCGGCGACGAAGTCCAGACGAGTCAGAACGTTGTCCAGCAGGTAGTGCTGGAGCTCGTAGCCCAGCCGTTGTCGCTCCGCGGGGTCGAACTCCTCCCTTTGAGCCTCCAGCATCCCGTCCAAGATGGGGTCCGACAGGCCGGATTCATTTTTGGGCCCATCGGTGTGAAAGTAAGGATAGAGCCAGTCGTCCAGGTCGATCCAACCGTTGTCGTAGGCGAAGGCAAAGGGAACCTCGCCCCGAGCCCCGCCGGCCGCTATCTGGGGGTAGGTCCATATATCGTAGTCCACCTTGGCCCCCAGAACCTTCTCCAGCTGCCGCTCATACTGGGGAGCGAACTGAGGGATGTAGGGCGGCTGGTCGGCGAAGATAACCTTCAGGTCCGGGCTTCCCGCCGCTTCGTAGAGCCGCCGAGCCTCCTGCTCGTCCTGCTCCCGCTCCTCCTTGCTCAGCCGATAGCCGGGCTTCTTGAGCAGCTCCTCCTGCGGCAGGGCCCACCGCTTGAGAACCCAGCCCACTGGCCCCTGCATCTTGCCGTAGCCCTGCCAGAAAGCTTCCAGCATCTGCTGACGGTCGCTGGCCAGGTGGATGGCTCGCCGCAGCCTGATGTCGTTGTAGGGCGGCTGGTCTATACTGAAGGCAGCCTTGATCCAGGCCGCAAAGCCCTTGTCGACGCTGATCAGGTCGGGCTCGTCCTCCCGCAGCTTGATCACCCACTCAGGATTATTCACCTGAAAGGCCACGTCCAGCTTCTTGGTACGAAAGGCGGCCTCAACGGAAGCATCATCGAACAGGAAAAAGGACTTGTAGCCGTCGATGTGAGGCCTGTCCAGCTCCGGCTCGCCCCAGCCGAACCAGTCGGGGTTCCTCACAAAGGACGACTCCCTCAGGGGCTTCAGCTTGTCCCACATGAAGGGGCCGGTGCCCAGCATGGCCTCCTGCCGGTTCATTTGGTCAGTGTCGTCCACCAGCTCCTTGGCCACGATGAAGGCGCTGCTATCAGCCAGGAAGTGGAGGAAGGGGGCCGTGGGCCGCTTGGTGCGGATCCTGAGGGTGAGGGGGTCCACCACCTCTATGCTATCGATGGTCTGATACTGATGGGCCCGGCGGAACAGGGCGCGGCGAGGGCTCTCCTCGTTCATCTGCCGTTCGAAGCTGTACTTCACATCCTCCGCCGTGAGCTCGCGGCCGCCCACCGCCTTCTCCTCAGCGCTGGCCGCCCGGTCGAGGACGGCGCTGGGCCGCTGAAAGCGCACCCCTGGCCTTAAGCGGATGATGTAGGTGAGCGGGTCGGGCATCTCCGGCATCGCCTGGGCCAGGTCGGAAACGATGACCCCCCGTTCGATGTCATCGTACCTTAAGACCTTACTGAAGACCGCAGAATGAGAGCTGTAGACGGGCCCGAACTCGGTCTGGTGGGGGTCCAGGGTGTCGGACACGAAGGCCTCGTAGCCCGGCAAGTGGAGGGTGCCGCCTTGATAGGCCGCCGGCTCGTAGACAAAGGGCGTGGCCGTGGGGGCAACGGTTGGACTGACCAGGGCCGTCGGCGTGGCTTCCTTCTCCTCCTCCGCGCAGCCCACCACCGCAGCCGCCGCAAGGCCAGCGCCACCCAGGGCAGCCGCTCGCAGCATCCGCCGTCGCGACAGCCGCCGACGCCAGAAGCGCCGCCAATAGTTTGACTCATCCATAGTCACACCTCCCTTCCCTTATCCAAGACTCCTCCTAGGTAAGGCGAATGCGGGGGTCGAGGATATCGCGCAGGGCATCCCCCGCCAGGTTGAAGCCCATCACCGTCAGAGTTATGGCTGCACCGCCAGCCAGCATGGTCGAGGGCTGACTAGTCATGTACCGCCGCCCTTCGTCCAGCATCATGCCCCAGGATGGCGGCTCGATAGGCGCCAGGCCCAGGAATGCCAGAGCGGCCTCCGCCAGAATCACGCTGGCAATGCCGATGGAGAAGATAACAATTATCGGCGCCGCCACGTTGGGCAGGATGTGCACCGCCATCAGACGGAAGGGGGAGCAGCCGATGGCCCTGGCTGCTTCCACGTGCGGATCCTCGCGGGCCGAGAGGACAGCGCTGCGCACGATGCGCTGCGCGGCGGCGATGACCACAAAGCCCAAGCCCAGGGTCAGGGTAATCAGATTGCGCTCAGTGAGGCTCACCAGCAGCAGGAGGATGAGCATGGCCGGAAAGGCCTGGATGGAATCCATGATCCGCTGGACGAGCATGTCGAACCAGCCGCGGTAGTAAGCGGAGACAATGCCGATGGTTGTTCCGAAGATGATAGCGAACAGCAGAGCGCCCAGACCCACTCCCAGGGAGCGCCGAGCGCCCCAGACCACTCGCGAGTAGTTGTCGCGGCCGAACTGGTCAGTGCCGAACCAGTGCTTCCAACTGGGACCCGAGCGGCTGTCCAACCTCTCCTCCGGCTCCAGTGAGCCGGGCAGGTAGTTAGGGTTGGCAACCCGAAAAGCCTCCTCGGCGTCATAACGGCAGAGCCAGGGCGCACCGGCGGCGGCCGCTGCCATCAACAAGACGACCGCCAGCCCGAAAGCACCCAGAGGCTTGCGCCGTATGAAACGACCGACGAGGAAAAGCCAGCCCAGCCGTCGCGGCAGCACAAGCTCTTCCGCCGCGGCGAGGACCTCCACCTCGGCTCTCTCTTGTCCCGCCAGCACGGGACCCCTCCTTCCAGCAGGCGACTAACCGTAGCGAATCCGGGGGTCAAGCCAGGCGTAGGCCATATCAACCAGCAGGTTGACAAACACCAGACCTGCGGCCATTACAAGCACTACTCCCTGGACCACCGGATAGTCGTACTGCTGAATGGCATTGACAACGTAGAAGCCAATGCCCGGCAGCTGAAAGAGGGTCTCCAGAACCACGTTCCCGCTGACGATGGCGGCGAGGAGGAGGGAGATAACGGTAACAACAGGAATGAGAGCATTCTTGAGGCCATGCCTTAGAACCACCACTCGCTCCCGCAGACCCTTCGCCCAAGCGGTACGTACATAGTCCTGACGGAGCACCTCCAGCATCTGCGATCGCAAGAACCGCATGATAATAGCGCCGATGGCCAGACCCCCCGCTACGGCTGGGAGAACCATGGCCTGCATGTTCAAAAGAGGATCCTCAAAAAAGCCTTTGTAGTTGGTAATGGGCGGACTCCAGTGAGCCCAACGGGCCAGAGAGTAAAGGAGCAGTACGCCCACAAAGAAGGAGGGTACGGCCAGCCAGAAGATGGCAAATAAGCGGAGAATATAGTCCAGCCAGGTGTCCTGGCGAATGGCCGAGATAATGCCTATGGGCACAGCTACCATTATTGCTACTGTGATCTGGAGGATTGCCAACTCGATGGAGGGCGCCAACCGGTCCTTCAGCTCCAGCATGACGGGTTGCTTGCTGACGAAGGAGTCGCCCAGATCGCCCTGGAAGAGGCCGCTCACGAACTCCCAATACTGCTTAAGCACGGGCTTGTCCAGGCCCAGATCGTGACGGACGATCTCTCTCGCCTCTTCCGCCGAATGGCCCGGGATCTGAGCCCCCGCCTGACGTACGGCGAAGTCGCCCGGCGTCACCCGCAGGCCAAGGAAGACCATGGTAATGACCATGAAGATCACCAGAATGTTAAGAAGAGCGCGCCGGACAATGTACTGCTGCACGGCTGACCCTGCTCCTTAGCGACCGGGAACGACTGTTGACAGCATGTTATCGGTGGAGTGAAGGTATCATTCGCTTTTCGCTCGGTCAAGGGGGAGGCGATAGGCGAGCAAAGGCCGGCAGCGGACAATTGCCCGCATTTGCTTGACAGCTTCTCGTTATTGCTATAATATGTGATTGAAGTCACGATCGCCCGCGCCGAATCCCAATAAGGGAACGGGGGACCAAATTCTGGGGTGAATCTCTCGCTGTGGCGAGGGTAGGGTTAGCCTTTCAACCCGAATCCGTCAACTAACCTCGGAGGCGCACGAAAGGCCTTGCCGGCGGTTACTGGCAAAAGGCCTTTTTTGTGCCGCTCGAGGCCCTGCTTGGCCAGGCAGGAACGAGCCTCTGGGCGACACGGCCAACGGAAGGGGGTTCGAAGTAGCGATGCAAGCCGCTCCGCCCAGAGTTTGTCCCCGCTGTCGTGGCTCCATGATCATGGAAGAGGACTGGTACGGTTCGTACAGTTCTTGCCTTTCCTGTGGCTACGTCCACGAGGTCGGTGGCATGGCTCCCGAAGAGCTTCAGGCCGAGGAAGGGGCACCCCACCGCCAGCGTCGACGGCAGCCGTCCCACGGCAAGCTGCGACTCTAGAACCAAGCCTGCCCATCGCCAGGCGCTCCGCAGTGACAAGGAGGGCAGCCAGAGCATGGCCGCCCTCCTTTCTTGCCCCCGCCTAAGATGCTCTCCAGCAGGGGAAATCAGCCCCTAGAGGGCTTGTTTCAGCCAAGGCCGGAGAATATACTTAGCACAAACCTAAGTATCTCCAGAGGCGTACGTGGCGATGGCTGCCCAGGACCGCAACCAGAAGGAGCGCATCCTTTCCCTGGCTGAGGACGTCTTCAAAGCGGGCCGCAACCAAGTGCCGCGCGATTGGCACCGCCTCGACCTGACCATGCCCCAGCTCAAGGTGCTCCTCTCCCTCTTCGTCGATGGACCCCTTCCCTGCAGCAGCCTGGCCCAGGCTGCGGGCGTCTCCCTGCCCACCATGAACGGCATACTTGAGCGCCTCAAGGAGCGCGGCCTCATCGTCCGCCGCCCCGACCGCCAGGACCGCCGCCGCATCCTCAACAGCTTGACCGCCCGCGGCCACCAGCTCATCGATGGGCTCTGGACCTCCGGCCAGGACTGGCTGTCCGAGCTCCTCGACCGCATGGACAGCGCCGACCTGGAGAGCATCGAGCAGGCCCTGACCATCATCGTCGCGGCCCTCAGCCGTCAGGAGCAGCACGCGTGGACTGGATAACCGGTATCACCCGTTTGGCCCTGGGCAGGCCAGCTGTTATCTTCCTGATCACATTGCTGGTCATCCTGGGTGGCGTCTTCGCCATATTCCGCCTCAAGACCGAGCTCTTCCCCGACATCGACCTGCCGGTGGTCACGGTGGCCACCACCTACCCCGGCGCCAGCCCCGACGCCATCCTTGAGGACGTGACCATACCCGTAGAAGACGCCGTCGCCGGCGTCAGCGACCTTAAACGACTGCACTCCATCTCCACCGAGAACCTGTCCGTCCTCATCGCCGAGTTCGACTACGGCACCGACATGGAAAAAGTAGAGCAAGAGATCGCGGCCAGCGTCACCAACGTTGTCTTGCCCAGCGGCGCCAAGCAGCCCACGGTTGACCGCATCGACCTTGCTGACTTCCCCATCATCTTTTTCAGCCTCCTGGGCGAGCGCGATGTTTCCGAGCTGGAGACCATAGCCCGCAGCGATGTGCTGCCCGCGGTGGAGCAAGTGGACGGCGTGG
Organism: Dehalococcoidia bacterium; assembly: GCA_034429995.1. Taxonomy (GTDB): domain Bacteria; phylum Chloroflexota; class Dehalococcoidia; order SM23-28-2; family SM23-28-2; genus SM23-28-2. The sequence continues at coordinate 99,791 of DAOUEZ010000043.1, read as the reverse complement.
CCCGGGTCTCCATCGAGGGGGTAGCCGCCCAGCAGGTCTGGGTCACCCTCGACCCTCAACAACTCGCCCAGTACGGGCTGACCACCCAGCAGGTAGTCAAGACCCTTCAGGAGAACAACGTCTCCCAACCCAGTGGCATCATCTTCGATAGCGAGGGGCGGGTGCTGCCGGTGCGCACCACCTCTCGCTACACATCCCTGGAGGACGTCAGCAACCTGGCCGTGGCCAGCTCCGAGGCCACCTCGCCCGTCCTGCTAGGGGACATCGGCCAGGTTCAGATGGCCACTGACCCCTTCGCCAGCATCAGCCGCACCAACGGCGAGCCCAGCCTGGCCATTTCAGTGGTAAAAGAGACCGATGCCAACACCGTGGAGGTGGCCAACGCCGTCAAGGACGAGATCGACAAGCTCGGCGAGCGCCTGCCCGCCGATGTAGAGATCGTCACCCTCTTCGACCAGGCAGACTACATCGAGGAGTCCATCAATGCCCTGCTGCGAGAGGGAGCCCTGGGTTTCCTCTTCGCCGTCATCATCATCTACCTCTTCCTCACCGGCCTGCGCACCACCCTGGTGACCGCCGTCTCCATTCCCCTGAGCATCATCATCGCCCTCATCGTTCTGGTCTGGCAGGGCATGACCCTCAACATAATCACCATGGCCGGCCTGACGGTGGCCATCGGCCGCGTGGTGGACGATAGCATCGTCGTCCTAGAGAACATCCACCGTCATGCCCGTGCCGGCGAGAAGTTATCGGAGGCTGCCTACACCGCCACCCGCGAGGTGGGCACGGCCGTCTTCGCTTCCACCCTCACCACGGTGGCCGTCTTCCTGCCGCTGGCCCTGGCAGGAGGGCTGGTGGGCGAGATCTTCCTCTCCTTCGCTCTCACCGTCACCATCGCCCTGCTGGCCTCCCTCCTGGTGGCCCTGACGGTAGTGCCCGTCCTGGCCCGCTACCTTCTGCCGGTGGCAGCCGCGCAGGACGGCCGTGCGCGCTGGCTCGGATGGCTGCTCCCCTTCGGCCCGAGGCAGCCCCACCCATCGTCCGGCGAGGGCGAAGATGAGGAGACTTGGCTGCAGCGCATCTACACTCCCGTCCTCCGCTGGGCCCTGGGACACCGCCTGGCCACCCTGACGGCGGGCGTCGTACTGTTCATCGGCAGCTTTGCCCTTCTTCCCTTCATCGGCATAAGCTTCCTGCCAGGCGGAGGGGCCGATGCCCTTTGGGCTAGCGTCGAGCTTCCCCCAGGCACCAGCCTGGCCACCAGCGAGGCCAAGGCCCTGAAGATCGAGAAGCAGCTTCTGGACAAGGCAGAGGGCCTGGACATCTATGACATAATCATCGGCCAACCCGACCCTAGCGGGAGCTTCGCCTCCTTCCAACTGGCCTCCGGACGCGTTCCCACCAGCGGCACCATCAGCATGTATCTCACCTACTTCGACGGGGTGAACATCGATGAAGCGGCAGACTGGCTGCGGGACAGCTTGAACTCTCTGCCCGGCGAGAAAGAGGTGAGCGTGCAGCAGATGTCCGCGGGCGGCCAGACCGACCAGGTGGAGATCACCATCTCCGCCGACAGCCTGGAGGACGTGCAGGCTGCCAATGACCAACTCCTCTTGAACCTGAAGGGCGTCAAAGACCTGACCAATGTCAGCAGTGACCTGGTGTCTGCCCGGCCCGAAATCGAGGTGCAGGTAGACTCCCAGAAGGCTTCAGCCTACGGCCTCAGCGCCGAGGACGTTTCGCAGCGGGTGAAGGATGCCCTGTTCGGCCAGAAGGCCACTCAGGCCCAGCTAAACGGTCTCACGGCCGACATCTACGTGCGGGTGGCCTACGACAACAGCGGCGCCGACGGAGGGGCGCTGGCCCTGCCCCTGGCCCCCGGGGGGACGCCCACCCTGGGCGACGTGGCCACGGTGACGCTGGCCGAGAAGCCGGTGCAGGTGAGCCGCGTCGACCAGAGGCGAGCCGCCACCATCTACGGCATCATCACCAGCGACGACATGCGCGCCGTCTCAGGCAAGGTAGACGATGCCATCGCTCAGGTGGAAAAGGCTCCCGGCGTGGAGATCGACAAGGGCGGCATCTTTGAGGAGCAGGAAGAGGCCTTTGGTTCCCTGTATATGGTCATGGTCGTTGCCGTGCTCGTCGTCTACATCGTCATGGTGGCCAGCCTGGGCTCGGTGGTGAACCCCTTGATCATCATGGCCAGCCTGCCCTTCGCCACCACCGGCTCCCTCTTCGCCCTGTTCATCACCCAGCGCGAGATTGGCCTTGCGGCCATGATCGGCTTCCTAATGCTCATCGGCATTGTGGTGACCAACGCCATCGTCCTCATCACCTTCGTGGAGCAACAGCGAGCGCGCGGCCTTCCCACCCGTGAGGCTCTCATCCACAGCGGACGGGCCCGCGCCCGCCCCATCCTGATGACCGCCGTTGCCACCATCTTCGCTCTCATCCCCCTCTCCCTGGGCCTCAATGAGGGCGTCCTCATCGCCGCCGAGCTGGGCACGGTCGTCATCGGTGGGCTGTTCACCTCCACCATCCTCTCCCTCCTAGTGATTCCGGTGATCTACAGCCTGGTAGACGACGGGCGCCGCCTCCTGCGCGGGCAGCCAGCGGACGACTAGAGGGTCGCCACCGGATTTCCTAGCGCAACGCGACCTCCTGCACCCTCTCCACCACGCCATCAGCGGCAGCGATCTCACCGCCTCGCTCCTGGCTCTTCACGTATTTCACAGAAGTTGCATCCATTTCTTCGCGTCGGGGAATGCCAGTTGTTACACCTGATAACCGATACTTTGCTGGTAGGCACTAGAAGTCCCGCTAGCGCCGTCGCTGTTGCAGCCCGAGCAACCTCGACGGCGGAAGGAGGGTGATGGCCAATGCAGATAAAGGCTCGCGCGCCCACCGAGGAAGGCCGCGTTTCGCCACGGAGAACTGAGACAACCGTCATCTTCGTGGGCCACGCTCGCCTGCCCCAGAGCCTGGCGCCGCGCGACTCCTCCTCCGTGGTTTCGGTGGAGCTGGAGGCGGAAATAGGTGGTGGGCTCATCCTGGGTACCTCTGTCAAAGGCGTCCTGCCCCTGGGGACCAGACTCCTCGACGAGGTGCTGGCCGGTCGAAGGATAGGCGATGGGCCTCAGGAGGCGGTAGAAGAGATTAGGCAGCGCTACGTCTGTCCTTCTCAGAAGGCCCTATGCACGGCTGTGGCCAACGCCTACGAGGCATATTATCGTTACCGCCAACAAGGAATTCCTCCCTCCTAGTTTCTCCCTCCATCAACCAAATTCTCACCGATACTCTATCTGCAAGCCCTTGCCATCTGAAGGGGCAAGGGCTATGCTATGGATGAAGGTTGTCTCAAGCGAGGTTAGGGCTGGCATGGAGCACTTGGGTGCGCAGCATGAGGTTAGGGATGACTTAGCCGCCCTGTTGGAAGGGCCGGAGGATCGCTATTCCAGCTTGCAGTTCCATTTCCTCCGGCGGCTGAATCGCTTACTGCGCCTGCGCCAGCAACAGAGGGCCCAGCTCAAGCCCGCGGGCCTGCGCCTGCTCGATCGGGCGATCTTCGCCGCCTACCGCGACTGCGGCGCGACAGGCGTATCAGCCGAGGCCCAAGAAGTGCTGCAGTCCGTGGGCAGCCGCACCTCGGCAGACAACAGCGAGAACTAAAGAGAGACCCTTAGCCGAAGCTCCAGGACACCCCGACAGCCGGGGTGTCTCTGCTTGTGTGAGACCTACCCTGGCTCTTGTCTAGTCGCTGGCCCCACCGGGGCGCTCGTCGTCTCCCCTTTTCCTTCTCTTCAACTGCTGCCGAGCCAGCGCCAGCACGCATTCCTTCAGGGCAGCGTCAAGATAGAGGGGCAGATAATCGAGCAGCGCCTGGAGCTCCTCTTCGGTCAGCTCAATGCCCTCTTCCGCAAGAATTGCCCGAACTTGCTCGTCGGTTGCCCGCCAGATCTGCTTTGCCACCTGCCATCTCCCTCCCTTCCCTATGAGTTGTACGGTGGCGGGAAACCTGCGGGATTTCAGCGGGCGAATCCAAGCCAACAAGCCCCGTCCTCAACGCGTCGCCTTCCGCGGGCGTGACGAGGCCTGGGCAGGCTCAGCCTGCTGCGCTGACCAGGAGGAAACCAGTGGGGTTGCGAAGCGGGGATCTATTCGGAGGAAGGTCCTTCAATAGGCCCGTAATCAAGCCACTGCGCGCTGTCAGTTGGAAGGTCCCGACAACCGCTCCAATAGTAGGACGCCGATCGGGGAGAGTTGCTACACCGCGGTTTCTACGTGATTGCGCAGGATGCCGATGCCGCCGATGTCCACCTCCACCACATCGCCTCGCTTCAGGGGCGCGGTCGTCCCCGGCGTGCCCGTGAAAACGAGGTCGCCCGCCTCCAGGGTCATCACCTGGCTGGCGAAGCTCACCAGGCGGGCCACGTCGTGGATCAGAAGGGAGGTGTTGGTCCGCTGGACGACCTCTCCATTGACACGGGTCTGTAGCTCCAGGTTGGTGGGATCGAGGTTGGTGGCAATCCAGGGGCCGAGCGGAGCGAAGGTGTCGCAGCCCTTTGCTCGCCACCACTGGAGGTCGTTCTGCTGCCAATCGCGAGCACTGACATCGTTGCCGCAGGTGTAGCCCAGCACATAGGCCAACGCCTCATCAGGCGTCAGGTCTCTCGCCCGGCGGCCGATCACCGCCACCAGCTCGCCTTCGTAGTCCACCTGCCCGGCAGTGGCGGGCAAAACGATCGCCTCCTCAGGCCCGATGACCGCCGAGGGCGGCTTGATGAACAGCTCGGGGTTGGCTGGCGCTGAACTCTGGTCGAACTGGTCCAGATGGCTACGGTAGTTGAGGGCTACTGCCAGGATCTTGGACGGTCTCACGGGGGCCAGCAGCCTCACCCGCGATAGGGGTACCGTCTCCTCGCCCGACCGCCAGCGGCCGAAAGGGCTGCCGACTATGGGCCTGAGCAGCTCGCCCTCCACCAGGGCATACCCCCGGCGACGGCCGTGGCGAAATCGAGCAAATCGCAGAGAAGAGGGCCTCACGTCATGTTTGCCTTGACAAAGACGGCCTCAGCCCTTGCCCGCCGGCCCCACAAGACTGCACCGCCCTGACTGCCGCCAGGCGGGCCTTCCGTCCGTCATTGCTGCATACGGGATTGTACTAAGGGCCAGCAGGGATTGACAACTCGCCTGCTTGCCAGTATACTTGTTCGGCAGAACAGAAGTTCGATGACATAAAGGAGGGGCGTATGGCCAAAGACCTCTCGCCCAAACAGCAGAGCATCCTCCGCTTCATTCGCCGGTTCATCGAGGAGCACGATTATCCCCCCAGCATTCGCCAGATCCAGGACGGCTGCCGTATCAGCTCCACCTCGGTGGTGGACTACAACCTGAAGAAGCTGGAGGGCGATGGCTACATCCGCCGCGACCGCGAGGTGTCGCGGGCCATCGAGCTCTTAGAGCGCGGCGGCCGCCGCCCGCGGACGGTGGCCGTGCCCATTATTGGCCAGATCGCCGCCGGCCAGCCCATACCGGTACCTGCTGCCGACACCTGGAGCAACCTGGACTACTCCCAATCCATCGAGGTCACCCGCGACATGGTCGGCGGCCGCCCCAATGTCTATGGCCTACGGGTGAAGGGCACCTCCATGATCGACGCCCTGGTGAACGACGGCGATATCGTCCTCATGGAGACCGCCAACACCGCCGACAACGGCGACATGGTGGCCGTCTGGCTCAAGCGGGAGCAGGAAGCCACCCTCAAGCGCTTCTACCACGAGGGCGACCGCATTCGCCTCCAGCCGGCCAATGAGGCCATGGCCCCCATCTACACCCACCCTGCCAACGCGGAGGTGCAGGGAAAGGTCCTGGGGTCCATTCGACCCCCGCAATAGAAGCCTCCTGGACTGCTGTCACCTCGTCCACCAACAGGCGCCGGGCCACGGAAAGCAGCCTCCAGCGGCCGCACTCATATCCTGGCCAGGTCGTGCACCAGCAGCTCCAGGGCCATCTCCTCGTCGTAGTGCCCCCGCTTCACCCCAACATCAGCCTCCAGCAGCCGCCGATAGGCCGCCTTCAGGCGCGACAGCGAGTAGCGCTGAGCCTGATCGAGAATCCGCTGGAGAACGAACTCGGAGGCAATCCCCAGTCGCTGGCCGATCTCCTGGGTAGCGAGACCAGCCGTCATCAGCTCCCTGGCCTGGATGATGAGCCGATACTGGCGAACCACCATGGCCAGAAGGTAGCCTCCTTCCGCTCCGGCCGCCCTCAGTCGCCGCAGCAGGCGCAGAGCCACCGCCCCTCGCTTCTCCACGATCGCGTCCACCATGGCGAAGATGTTGACCTGGCGCGCCTCGCTGACCAGCGCCCTCACGTCCGCCCCCTCGACCCGTCGGCCCTGAGCGTAGGCCGCTAGCTTGTCCAGCTCGCTGACCAGAACCCACAGGTTGTTCCCCACCAGGTCGGCCAGCAGGCGAGCCGCCGCCGGCGAGATGTCCACGCCCTGGTTCTGCGCTCGCTCCAGGATCCACTGAAGAACGGCCCCCGGCCGCAGCGCGCGGAACTCCCGCACCTGCCCTGCCGGGCGAAGGGCTTTCAACAGCGGATTCTCGCCCGACAGCTCCTCGTCCACCAGGACCAGCGTGGTCGTGTCCGACATGCGCTGGGCGTAGTCGGCCAGGCCCCGCCAGCGCTCCAGCGCTTCCGCGCTCCCGCCCCTGGCACCGCGGGCACCCCGACGCGGCCGCTCCGGACGCTCGAACCGCTTGAGCAAGCCCTCCACCACCACCAGCCGATGAGCACTGAGGAAGGGCATCGTGTCGCAGATGACCATAAGCTGCTCCGGGCTGACCTCACGGCCATCGAGCACGTCCGTATTGGAGGAAAGCATACCGTCGGAGTCCAGCTCGCCCTTGATGCGGGCTAGCTCCTCCCGCAGGGAGAAGTCGTCGCGGCCGTAGAGAACGTACAGCATGGCCCTGCGAGCATATATCAGGCGAGGGGCAACCCTCAACACCACCTGGTGCGCCTATTGCCGACCCACCCTCTCTTGCACACAGCCCCCTACACCGTCCTCGTTCATCTCCCAAGCCAGGGCAGAATTTGTAACCAATTTTTCACCTGAGCGTCCTTAAATAGTGGAGCTAAAGGCAACCGCGGCTTCCAGCTGAAGGCGCGCAGCCGCCTCACGACGGGCTTGCTGGGCACTCCCCCAGCGCATCCCGCCAAGGCCGAACGGCCCCCGGCGCTGCCTCCCCGATAGCGAACTGGCCGAGGCCAGACCCTATCTCGAAGGAGGATTGGCGTCGAAAATGTTAGGCTTCAGGTCCGCGCAAAGCCGAGCCATCGCATCAGGCACCCTGCTCCTCCTAGTCCTGGCCGGCGTCACCACCGTGGCCGTTTGGCGCGCCTACGACGACCAGCAGCGACACCACGGGATGGAGCGCACATCCGCCGCCGCTATGGCTCTAGAGCAGGCGTGCGCCGACTTCCACCGCGGGGAGGCTCTGCTCTCCAGCGTCGTATTCTCAGACGATCCGACCCTTCCTGACAAGCACCAAGAGATCGCGCTCGACATCCAACAGCACCTAAGCGTAGCGCGAGCGGAGGCTGCGGCCCGAGGCGAGCCGGATGAGATCGTGGCCATCGACAGCCTGACTCAGCGGATAGGCCAGTTGAATGAGAAAGTGAAGCTCGGCCTTCCCCTTCTGCTGGAGGCCGATCCCCAGACGAGATCGCAGTTGGTGATTACCCTGGGGTCCCAAATGCTGCCTGAGGCTGATGCTATCACCGCCGATCTGGACAGGCTGGCCCACAAGCAGGAACAGGAGTTGGCGACCAGCCGCGCCACAGCAGACCGCGCCGCAGACACCACCCTCTGGCTCCTCATCGGCTTCAGCGCCGCCGCCTTCCTGGTGGCCATCGGTACGATAGCAATGCTCATCGTGTCGCTGGTGCGCCCCCTGGCCGCGCTGCGGGCAAGCGCCAGGGCCATCACGTCCGGCGACCCAGAGGCGAGGGCCGAAGTGTCCGGCCCCGAAGAAGTGACCTCCCTCGCTCGTGACCTCAACGAGATGACCGATGCCCTGGCAGCTAAGACGCAGGAATACATCGACACTACCAACCTGACCGGCGACATTGTCACCAGGGTGGATGGAGATGGCGGATACACCTTCCTCAACGACGCCGCCTGCCAATTCTTTGGAACGCCGAGAGAGGAACTCCTGGGTACTGACGCGAGAGCTTCTGTGCATCCCGAGGACGCCAAGCTGACCGCCCAGGGCATCCGAGAGATGATAAAGAGCAAGGCGCTAGTGAGGGGGTTTGTGAACCGCTACGTCACACCGATGGGGACCCGGGTACTGGAATGGAACGGCCATCCCCTCTTCGATGAGCAGGGCCAGTACGCCGGACTCCAGGCTACGGCCCGTGACGTCACCGACCGCAAGCAGGCGGAGCAAGAGCGAGAGAGACTGCACGCCGAGCTGCAGGTGAGGGCCATCACCGACGGCCTCACCGGCCTCTACAACCACGCCCACTTCTTCCAGCGCCTGGCCGAGGAGATAGAGCGCTCGAAGCGCTACGCGCGCGGCTTCTCCGTAGTCATGATGGACGTCGACAACTTCAAGCACTACAACGACTCCCGCGGCCACCAGGCCGGTGACGAGACCCTGTCCCTCATTGCTGATTGCATCCGGGCGGGAGTACGCCGCTCAGACACCGCCTTCCGCTACGGCGGCGATGAGTTTGCGGCGATACTATCGCACGCCGACTCATCAAGAGCGCAAGGAGTCGTCAACCGCATAAACAGACGCATTGCCGCAAGGCTGAAGGAGATAAATGACCCCGCTGCAGCCTGGCTAGGCATCAGCGCCGGCGCAGCCTGCTTCCCCCAGGACGCAACAACCGCAGACGAGCTCGTGAGAATAGCAGACGCTGCCCTGTACGACGCCAAGCGGGTAGCATGGACTCGCGGCGCGATCGAGCGGGGACAGGCTATCGAGCTGCCGCCCGCCCCGTCCGAGACCCCGGAGGAGAAGCAGCCAAGAGTGCTCTGCCCCGCGGCCAAGGAACTGGCCAAGGCTCTTCAGGATCTCAGCGTGCCTGACATTTTTGCAGACCTAGACCTGCGCACTATTGCCGCTGTAGCGGCAGCAGCCGAGATCAAGGACCCCTACATCCGCGACCACCAGGAACGGGTCAGCCTCTGGGCGGCGGCCCTCGCCGAGGAGATGGGGTTTCCCCCCGAACGAGTGAGGGACATTCGGATCGCCGGCCTGTTGCACGACATCGGCAAGGTCAGCGTCAGCGAGCACATCCTCAACAAGCCCGGCAAGCTGACCAAAGAAGAGTACGCCCAGATCAAAGAGCACGCCGCACTGGGGGCTAGGGTGATTGCTCACGTCGAGGGCTTGCAACGCTTGGTGCCGATCGTTCGCCATCACCACGAGCGCTTCGACGGCAAGGGCTACCCCGACGGCCTGGCTGGCGAAGAGATCCCCCTCGAACCTCGCATCTTGGCCGTGGCCGACGTGTTTGACGCCATGACACACCAGCGTTCCTACCGTAAGGCCCTCAGCAGGGCGAAGACCATAGCTGAGTTAGAGCGCGGTGCTGGCACTCAGTTTGATCCCGCGGTGGTAAAGGCATTTCTGGCGTTGGTGAAAAGACAAGGCGAGAAGCCGCCAGCACCCGCACACGCAGCGAGCAACCACAGGCAGTTGGTGGCCGCGAGAGCGCCGGGGCGAGGGAAAGGATAATGACGAGCCAGCAAGAAACCGTGGAGGATCCCCGAACGGCCGACTCCGCTCAGCAGGAGCGTCGTCAGAACACGCGGGCAACTGACTCCAGCGCTCAACGCGCTGTCCTGCGCCGCCCAGCCTTCATGTTCCCAATCGCAAGCTTTGCAGCGGCAGCCATCGGTCTGGCGGTCGTCCTGGCGCAGGAGGCGTTCGGCCCAGAGCAGCTCGACCTGCTGGTAGTGGCGTCCGCCATCTTGAGCGTTGGGCTCCTCGGCTTCGCCTTCGGTGCCTTGGGCCGAGGCCGCCTCATCGCATCGGCACAGCAATACCAGACCCGCACCGAGACCCGCCACTTGGAGCTGCAAGACATGGCCACGCTGGACGATCTTACCGGCCTGCCCAATCGTCGCTACTTCTATGCTAGGTTGCGGGGCGAGCTGGAGTTGGCCCGCAACTTCCGACGCCATCTGGCCGTGCTCGTGCTGGACATCGACGGGTTCAAGGGGATAAACGACCACTATGGCCACAAGGCCGGCGACGTAGTCCTGGCTCACGTGGGCAAGCTGCTACCAGAGGGCGTGCGCGGCTCCGATGTGCCGGCCCGCATCGGTGGCGATGAGTTCGCCGTCATCATGCCCGCCACCAACAAGGAGGGTGCCTACATTGTGGCCGAGCGCCTGCAACAGGCTCTGCAAGGGACTTTAGTCGTTAATGAAGACGGCGTACAGGTGGACCTACGTGTGTCTTTGGGGGTGTCGGGCTACCCCTGGGCTGGCGACAACGTCGATGCAATAGTGCAGCGGGCCGACACCCAGATGTACGCGGCCAAGACAATGCACAAACACGTGCCAGCCCGACAACCGCAGCGAAACCCCTGAGCAACTCCAGATTCGAAATGGTGGCGGGAGTGCATGGGAGTCGAACCCACCCAGGACGGTCCTACCGCCCCGCATCGGTTTTGAAGACCGAGAGGCCCACCGGGGCCCATCCACTCCCGCGCTTGATAGCGAGCGGGCCTATTTTGCCGCGAAGTGATCACTGATGTAGTGGTCGGCGCGGATGGCAGCGGTGGCGCCGTCACTTGCGGCGGTGACCAACTGCCGGGCCGAGTCGACACGCACGTCGCCGGCGGCGAAGAGGCCGGCGATCTCCGTCTCCATCCAGTGGTTGACGTAGATGTTCCCTCCTTCGTCCATCTTCAAGTAGCCCTTCAGGAAATCTGTACTGGGGTGCCAGCCAATGAACACAAAGACACCCGCCACGTCCAGGGTCGACTCCTCAGCGGTCGTGAGGTTCTTGAGGCGCAGACCCTCCACCCTATCCTGTCCCAGGACCTCAGTTACCACATAGTCCAGGATGAACTGCATTTTGGGATTGGCAAGGGCCCGCTCCTGAACGATCTCGCTGGCGAGCACCACATCGCTGACCACGTAGACCTTGGAGGCGTAGCGGGTCAGGAAAAGCGCCTCACTGAGACCGGCATCCCCTGCACCCACCACAGCGCATATCTCGTCCTTGAAGAAAGCGGCGTCGCAGGTAGCACAGTAGGAAACACCCTTGCCCGTCAGTTCGGCCTCGCCCGGCACACCCAGCCGGTTCTGGTCGACACCACAGGTCAAAATAACCGCCTTCGCCAAGTACTCTTCCTCCGCCGTCTTCACTAGGTGCATGTCGCCTCGGCGCTCCAGACCGGTGGCCTCCACGTAGAGCAGTTCTGTGCCATACCTCTTGGCCTGCCGCTCCATAGCCTGACCCAACTCAAAGCCCTTGATGCCGTCGGGGAAGCCTGGATAGTTCTCTACAAGATCGGTGAGGACGATCTGCCCGCCCGTGCCCGTCCGCTCCAGCACAATCGTCCTGCGGCGGGCGCGAGCAGCGTAGAGACCGGCCGTCAGGCCGGCCGGCCCACCGCCTACGATCACAATGTCATATTCCTTCATCACGCCGTTCCTGTCGCCGAAGCTTGGCCAGCTCCCCAACCCCAGCGGGGCCGTCTTCTACAGCCAAATCCTGCCCTGCGCGACGCCGCCGGACGCTCCTACCCCACAGCAGCGTCAAGGTGCTTCTTGAACTCAGCCTTGGGGCGAACACCGACGATCTCGCTGAAGGGGGACCCACCCTTGAACACGAGCAGCGTGGGGATGGCCCGAATGCCGTATTGGGAGGCCGTCCTGGGGTTCTCATCGACATTCAGCTTCACGAACTTGACTTTGCCCTCGTACTCCTCGGCCAGCTCCTCCGTTATAGGAGCCACCATGTTACAGGGGCCGCACCAGGGCGCCCAGAAGTCCACCAACACCGGTACTTCCGCCTTCAGCACCTCGCTTTCGAACTGGCCATCATTGACCTCTTTGGGGTCTGCCATTAGTCACTCCTTTCCCAACCTACCTCTTCGGTCTGTGAGGAAGCTCCTCTCCAACTGGACTAGGCGCCCCTTCCAGGCGCTTCAGCCAGAGGCTGATCCGCCTCCGGCGACGGGCGCATAGCCTCCAGCATGCCGGAGATGACTGCCTCGCGGGCCACCCTCAGGGCGCTCCTGATAGCCACGGCATCGCTGCGGCCGTGCCCCACAAACACCAGCCCCTTGACCCCCAGGAGAGGCCCGGCGCCGTACTCCCGAGGGTCGGTGCGCTTCTGCACGCCGCGAAAAGCCCCTCTTAAAGCCAGGCCTGGCAGCATGTAGTACCACCTGCTCCTGATGGCACCCTCGAGCTGGCCCCTGATGAAAGCAGCGATGCCCTCCATCGTCTTGACCACCACGTTGCCGGTGAAACCGTCGGTGACGATGACATCGGCCACGCCGCTGGCGATGTCCCTCCCCTCCACGTTACCGATGAAGTTAAGATGGCTGGCCTTCTTGAGGAGAGCATAGGCCTCCTGGGTCAACAGATTGCCCTTCGTCTCCTCCTCGCCGATGCCCAGGAGAGCCACCCGCGGCCTCTGTACCTTCCACACCCGCTCCATATAGGCGCTGCCCATCTCGGCGAACTGCAATAGGTACTTCGGCTTGCAATCGGCGTTGGCCCCCACATCCAGGAGAAGAGTCAGCCGACCCGACAGCGGTAGCAGCGCCACCAGGGATGGCCTCTCGATGCCCCGCAGGCGTCCCAGGTACATGATGGAGCCCGCCAGGACCGCCCCCGTATTGCCGGCGGAGACGAAGGCGTCGGCCTCTCCCTGCTTGAGCAGCTTCAGCCCTACCACGATGGAGGAATCCTTCTTATGCCGAGCAGCCTGGGCGGGGTGCTCGTCCATGGCGATAACCTCGCTCGCTGCCACCAGGCGAATGCCCTCCGGCCGCGGCCCCCCCTTCGCCAGCTCCTCCTCCACCAGGGCAGGCAGCCCTACCAGGGCCACCTGCACCCTCAGCTCGCGGGCGGCCAGCAGCGCTCCCTTCACGATCTCCCCAGGAGCGTAGTCGCCGCCCATAGCGTCCAGGGCGATCACCGGCTCACTGGCCGCCACGGAACTCCTCCTCGATCCGGCGGCGGAGGTCGGCGTCCACCAGCACGTCCACCGCTGTCATCGCCATGGCCTTGGCGGAGTCCAGAAGGCCGCGATGACCCGCCTCGGACGCCGCAACCTCTCGAAACTCGGGGGTGTGGATGGTGACATGCGGCGGGGCGATGGCCACCGTAGGATGAATGGCTGGCACCAAAGCGCTGACGTTACCCATGTCGGTGCTGCCCAGCGAGCGGCCGCTGTCGCACTCCAGCACCTGGCGGCCGAGGGCCTCCATGTTGCGGCGATAGGCCTCGGCCAAGGTGCGATTGCTGCGCATAGCCCGATAGCGGGACTCCTCGCCCCAGCGGTACTCGAGGCGCGCGCCGGTGGCCTCCGCCCCCGCCCGAAAGCATGCCAGCACCTTCTCCTTTAGCTCCTCCAGGTAGTCGTCGTCCTCGGCCCTGAGCAGGAAAGCGCCCGCCGCGCGCTCCGGCACCACATTCACCGCCTGGCCACCATCGGTGATGATGCCGTGAATGCGGGCGGAATCGCGAATGTGCTGCCGCAGGGCACTGACGCTATTGTAGGCAATGACCAGGGCGTCCAGGGCATTGATGCCCACCTCGGGACGAGCGGCCGCGTGCGCCGCCCTCCCAAAATACTGCACGCTCAGCTCCAGGCAGGCCAGGGCATAGGTCACCGCCACGTCGCGGTTGGCCGGATGGGTCAGCATGGCCACGTCCAGGTCATCGAAGGCACCCCGATTGGCCATGAACACCTTGCCCCCAGCCGCCTCCTCAGCCGGTGTGCCGATAACCAGAGCCGTCCCCCCCGCCTCGGGAACGATAGCCTTGGTGGCGATGGCCGCGCCCAGCGAAGCCGTGGCAATGATGTTGTGGCCGCAGGCGTGACCGATGCCCGCCAGGGCATCGTACTCGGCGATGAAGGCCACTCGCGGCCGCCCACTGCCATAGCTGGCCCGGAAGGCGGTACCTATCTGGCAGATGCCTCGCTCCACAGCGAAGCCCTCAGCCTCCAGGTAGTCGCTCAGCCAGCCGGCCGCCTTCACCTCTCGAAAGGCCGTCTCCGGATTGGCATGGATGCGTAGGCTGAGTTCGATGAGCTGCTCACGACGGGCCTCTATCTCGTCTGCGGCCCTCGTCTTCAGGTCACCAAGGCGACTCATAGCTGGGATTGTCCTCTGGAAAATGGCTTGAGAGGAAGCACGGATCCATTGTAGCTGTGGCAAATGAGGACGGTCAAGGACAGCCCCTTCTGGCTCGCGGGCCCTGCCTGTCGGCAGGCAGTGCCCTACTCCCCCTTCGCCCTCACTCTGAGCTATACTAGATTCCTGAGTCCTTCTAGTCAGGGGGTGGGCCGACAATAGCGAATCGACGGCCCGGTGCTCATGCGCGGAAAGACGCTAGCAGCCCTTCTCCTCCTGGCCCTCGCCGCCATCCTTGCCGCCTGCCAGGGGGAGGAAGAAAAGCCGACGCCATCGCCTACGTCTCCGCTGGAGGCCCAGCTCCGCCAGCACCTGGAGGAGCTATCCAGCGATGCCCTCCTCAGCCTGACCTTTCCCGGCATCGCCCTGGCGCCCAGCGAGCCGCTCGCGCTCTACGTTGTTGAGGACGAACCCTCCTGGCGCATCGAGGTAATGGGGCGCCTCATCGACCACTTCACCCGCCGCGATCAGCCCCAACTGGCAGCCTTCCTCTACCTGGATGGCCCAGACACGGACGACCAAGCGCCGCCTCAGTCGCGCATCCTAGAGCTGCCCGAGGGGCTGTTCATGGCCCTCATCGAGCTGGACAGCCGAGATCAGCCCGCCCTGGCTGGCCTGAGCCTTCTCGATTCCTCAGCGGTCGAATTCCTGGAGGCAGCGCCAGCTTTGGAGCAGGACCGCCGCCCCTTTCGCCAGGGCTTGGACAACCTGGCGCCAGAAGGCCTGACCTCGCCCGCCCTGGCCGTGGACACCGACAACGACGGCCTGGAGGAACTGGTTCTCCTGGACACGGGCCTGAGCGATGGCATTGGCGCCACCTTCTATCTCACCTTTCGCTGGACTGGCTCCGACCTCCACTGGCAACGAGTAGCACCGCCCCTGGAGGGCACCTCTGCCAATCTACCCACCCAGGCCGTCCTTGACTATCTTGCCGCTGTGGCAGCCGCCACCGCCACCGCCGAGCCCTGGCAAGATCCCCAGCGCTTTCTCGTTTGGCAGTGGCTAACCGACAGCGACGAGCCAATCTCTGAAGAGCTCCTGCACGATGTCGCCGACGACGACAGCGAGGCGGCACTGGCCGCCGCTCGTCGAAAGCTGGAAGCCACTCGCGAGCTGTTCAGCGCGGCCTACCAGCTCCAGTCCGCCAACCGCCAGAAGCTCCAACCCTGGCCAGATTTTGTCAACGGCTTTCGTAATGCCACCGGCGTCAGGGTGGAGGAGATGCTCCCGCCCACCCTAGAAGACGAGCAGGCCTCCGTACAGGTGGTGATCATCGCTTTCAGCCGTGAGGGGCCGGACCTCGTCCAGCGGCGGTTTCGAGTGACCTATGAGCTCGTCCGGGGCGAAGAGGGCTGGCGCCTGAACGACCTCGATGCCAAGGAGGAGCGTCTATCAGACTAGCTTGACACCGGTTAATCCCCTGGGCTAACATCAATTAGGAAATCGAATAGGGCCCGCAGACGCTCTTATCCAGAGTGGTGGAGGGAACGGCCCAAGGAAACCCGGCAACCGATCCGCGCCCCAGTGGTTTGCTCAAGGCCGGACACGGTGCCAAGTCCGACCCTTCGGTTTAGCCGAAGGGGGAGATGAGAGCGGGTAGATCGAAAGAACTTCTCACACCACGAGAAGTTTTTTGTTGATTTTCCTTCCAACGGTGAGGTCATAGTTGAAAGGCGTAAAGGCTATCGAGTGGGCGAACGGTAGGGTCCGACTCCTAGACCAGACTCGCCTCCCCCACCAGGAAGTGTATCTGGAACTGGAGAACCAACACCAGATGGTGGCGGCCATCGGAGAGATGCGGGTGCGAGGCGCCCCCCTGATCGGCATCGCTGCCGCCTACGGGATGGCCCTCGGGGCCCAGCATATCGAAACCGCCAACATGGAGGACTTCCTGGCCCGACTGCGGCCGATCGCTGAGGAGCTGGCAGCCACCCGCCCTACCGCCGTCAATCTCTCCTGGGCCCTCAAGCGCATGACCCTGGCCGCGGAGGCGGCCCCAGACCCTGCCGCCGCCCGCCAAGCGCTGCTGGCCGAGGCCCTGCGCATCCACCAGGAGAACGCCGACGCCGACCGCAGGCTAGGCCAACACGGCGCTCAGCTCATCCCCGCGGGGTCCGCCGTCCTCACCCACTGCAACACCGGCTCCCTGGCCACCGGCGGCTACGGCACCGCCCTGGGCGTCATCCGCGCCGCCTGGGAGCAGGGCAAGCTCTCGCGCGTCTATGTCAGCGAGACGCGCCCCCTCCTCCAGGGGGCACGCCTCACCGCCTGGGAGCTGGCTCGCGACGGCATCCCCGCCACCCTCATCGCCGATGGCGCCGCCGGCTCTCTCATGCGCCGCCGCGACGCCATCGCCTGCGTCATCGTGGGGGCCGACCGCATCGCTGTCAACGGCGATGTGGCCAATAAGATCGGCACCTACACCCTGGCCGTCCTGGCCAAGGAGCACAACATCCCCTTCTACGTAGCGGCGCCCACCAGCACCATCGACCTGAACAGCGCCAGCGGCGACCAGATACCCATCGAGGAGCGCCCGCCAGAAGAGGTGACCTCCTTCGCCGGCGTAGCGGTGGCGCCCGCGGGCATCGAGGCCCTGAACCCCGCCTTCGACGTGACGCCCCATCGCTACGTCTCGGCCATCATCACCGAGCGGGGCGTCGTGCGGGAGCCGTACGCCAAATCCCTGCGCCAGCTCTTCCAGCAGGAAGAAGTTCACCATGCCTGAAGCGCGGGTGGCGATTATCGGCGGCAGCGGCTTCTACCGCATGCAAGGCCTGACCGATGTGGAGGAGGCCCGTCTCACCACTCCCTTCGGCCAGCCCAGCGACGCCATCGTCGTTGGCACGCTGGACGGCGTGCGAGTGGCCTTCCTGCCCCGCCACGGCCGCGGCCATCGCATCCTCCCCTCAGAGCTGCCGGCGCGGGCCAACATCTACGCCCTCAAGACCCTGGGGGTCGAGTTCATCATCGCCGTGAGCGCCGTGGGCAGCCTGCGCCAGGAGATCGAGCCCCGCCACCTGGTGGTGCCCGACCAACTCATCGACCGCACCAAGGGCCGCCCGGCCACCTTCTTCGGCCAGGGGCTGGCGGCCCACATCGCCTTCGCCGAGCCCTTCTGTCCCATCCTGCGAGACAACCTCTGGCAATCGGCCCAGGAGGCCGGCACCACGGTTCACAACGGCGGCACCTGCGTGGTCATGGAAGGCCCTCCCTTCTCGACCAAAGCCGAGTCCAACCTCTACCGTTCCTGGGGAGCCGCCCTCATCGGCATGACCGCCCTGCCCGAGGCCAAGCTGGCCCGCGAGGCCGAGGTCTGCTATGCCATCCTGGCCTGCGTTACCGATTACGATTGCTGGCACGAGGGCCAGGAATCGGTGACGGCCGAGATGATCGTGTCGAACCTGGCCAAGACGGTCGAGGTCGCCCAGCGGACTGTGCGCCTGGCCCTGGCCAAACTGCCCGCCCGCCGCGACTGTCTCTGCGCCAGCGCCCTCCAGGACGCCCTGATCACGCCCCTGGACATGGTGCCCGAGGAAACGAAGAGGAATCTCGCGCCCATCATCGGCAAGTACATAGTGGGCGAGCGGACAGGAAGTTGACGATGCTGACCGACAGGCTGAAGGAAAGCATCTTCGGGGCCAGGGCAGCGGCCAAACAAAGGGCGGAGTACGTCGTCCAACGGCTCAGCGATCCCGAAGCTATTCGGTCCCTGCTGGAAGCACAGCGAGCCTACGCCGCCTACGCCCTTGCCCACCTGGAGCCACGCCTGTTCCCCCGCAGCGAGTGGTGGCACGCCCGCGGCCCCCAAGGCCAAGCGCTCGTCGTCCATTGCCGCAGCGGCCTGGGCCCCGCCCTGGTAGCCCTGGGCGATCCCTACGCCCTGGATGCCCTCTTTCGCCTCCACCCGGGCCCCCGCCTCACCTTCGCCACCTTCCAGCTCGACCATCTAGCCGTCGCCCAGCGCCACTTCGTCCTATTGCGGCAGGGGCCTTCCTTGCGCATGTCCCTGTCAGCCGAGCGCTTTCGGCCAGCGCGAGGCGACACTCGGCGTCTCACGCGGGCGGATATCGGGGCGGTCAACGCCCTCCAGCGCAGCGAGGGCTTCGGCTTCTATTCGGCCGCCGTGCTGCACGAGGGCGTGTACTACGGTGTCTATGTCGACCAAAGGCTGGTGGCCATGGCCGGCACCCACGTGGCCGCCCCCTCCCAAGGCCTGGCACTCGTGGGCAACGTCATGACCCATCCCCGCTATCGAGGGCAGGGCTATGGCAGCATCGCCACCAGCGCCGTGACTGCCGAGCTGCTCAAGACCTGCCCCGATGTGCTGCTGACTGTCGATGCTGGGAACCAGACCGCCGTCCGCCTCTATGAACGGCTGGGCTACCGGGAGGAGTGCCGCCTCATCGAGTCAGGAGCGCGGCGGAAGGAGATGATCGGCATCGTCGCCTTAGTGCGGCGTGTTCTGGCCCGCCGCCGGGCCGAGGATGGACGAGAGATAGTAGTGCTGAATCATCAGGCTGAGAGAAGGGCTTCGGAAGGAGGCCAATAAGTGCAAGCGAAGCCGTCTCTGGACTTCGAAGTGAAAGACCTGAGCCTGGCCGCCAATGGCTTGCTGCGCATCGAGTGGGCGGCGCGCGAGATGCCCGTCATCGACCTCATCCGCCGGCGCTTCCAGAAGGAGAAGCCCCTGGCGGGAGTGCGCGTCTCCGCCTGCCTGCACGTCACCACCGAGACGGCCAACCTGGCCCTGGCCCTGGTAGACGGCGGCGCCCAGCTCGCCCTATGCGCCAGCAATCCCCTCTCCACCCAGGACGATGTGGCAGCCGCCCTGGTCAGCGAGCACAACGTCCCCGTCTTCGCCGTCCGCGGCGCGGACACCGAGACCTACTACCGCCACATCCAGGCCACCCTGGCCCAGCGACCCCAGATAACCCTGGACGACGGCGCCGACCTGGTGAGCACCGCCCACAAGGAGCGTCGGGAGCTCTTGCCCGACATCCTGGCAGGCACCGAAGAGACCACCACCGGCGTCATCCGCCTGCAGGCCATGGCCCACGACGGCGCCCTAGCCTACCCCATCATCGCCGTCAACGAGGCCGACACCAAGCACCTGTTCGATAACCGCTACGGCACCGGTCAGAGCACCATCGATGGCATCACCCGCGCCACCAACGTCCTCTGGGCGGGCAAGACCGTGGTGGTGGCCGGCTACGGCTGGTGCGGCCGCGGCGTCGCCATGCGCGCTCATGGCTTGGGCGCCCAGGTGGTGGTGACCGAGGTGAAGCCGGTGCGCGCCCTGGAGGCGGCCATGGATAGCTTCCGGGTGATGCCCATGGCCGAGGCCGCCAGGGTCGGCGACATCTTCGTCACCGTTACCGGGGACATGAACGCTATTAGTAAAGAGCATTTCCAGGCGATGAAGGACGGAGCCATCCTGGCTAACTCCGGCCACTTCAACGTGGAGCTGAACATCGCCGCCCTGGAGGAGATGACCGAGAGCAAACGACAGATCCGGCCCCATGTGGTGGAGTATCGCTTTAAGGACGGCCGCCGTCTGTTCCTTCTAGCGCAGGGCCGCCTCATTAACCTGGCCGCTGCCGAGGGCCATCCCGCCAGCGTGATGGACATGAGCTTCGCTAACCAGGCCCTCTGCGTGGAGTACATCGCCCGCCGCCCAGAGCGCCTGCCTCCAGCCGTTCATCCCGTGCCCACCGAAATCGACCAGGAGGTGGCCCGCCTCAAGCTTCGCTCCATGAACATCAACATCGACGAACTGACCGCCGAGCAACACAGGTACCTAGAGAGCTGGGAAAGCGGTACAGAATAGACCCTAAGGAGGACAAAGCCCATGCCCAGGCGCATGACCCTAATGAGCTCCCCATCCATGCTGGTGACCTCGGAGTCGGTGACCGAGGGCCACCCTGACAAGATGTGTGACCAGATCGCCGACGCCATCCTGGACGAGATCCTGCGCTACGATCCCTCCGCTCGCGTCGCCTGTGAGGTGGCGACCACCACCGGCCTGGTGGTCATCATCGGCGAGATCTCCATCAGCCACCACGTCGACTACACCAAGATCGCCCGCCAGACCATCCGCGAGATCGGCTACACCAAGCCCGAATACGGCTTCGATACCGAGAGCTGCGGCGTGGTGGTATCGGTGAAAGAGCAATCGCCGGACATCGCCGGGGCGGTGAGCATACCTCTGGAGGTGCGCGAGGGGCTGGAGAAGGCCGAGGCGCTTGAACTGGGAGCCGGCGATCAGGGCATCATGCTGGGCTTCGCCTGCAATGAGACGCCGGAGTTAATGCCCCTGCCCATCTCCCTGGCCCACAAGCTCTGCCGCCGCCTGGCCCAGGTACGCAAGGACGGCACCATCCCCTATCTCCGCCCCGACGGCAAGTCCCAGGTGACGGTGGAATATTCTTTCGGCGTACCCAGGCGGGTGAAAACGCTGGTGATTTCCAGCCAGCACGATGACGGCGTCGAACTTGCCCGTCTCCAGGCTGATATCATGGAACACGTGGTCCACCAGGTCATCCCTGCCGAGCTTCTGAACAGCGAAACTACCTATCGCATCAACCCCAGCGGCAGGTTCGTCATCGGCGGCCCCAGGGGCGATTCCGGCCTCTCCGGCCGCAAGAACATCGTTGACACCTACGGCTCCAGCGCCCGTCACGGCGGCGGCTCCTACTCGGGCAAGGACCCCACCAAGGTCGACCGCTCCGGCTCCTACGCCGCCCGCTACGTGGCCAAGAACATTGTCGCTGCCGGCCTAGCTGACCGTGCGGAGATCGAGATCGCCTACGCCATTGGGGTCGCCCACCCCGTCTCCGTCTCCCTGGAGACCTTCGGCACCCAGAAAGTCGATCACGAGGTCATCGATCGGCTGATCAGGGAGCACTTCGACCTGCGACCGGCGGCGATAGTGCGCGACCTCGACCTGCGGCGGCCCATCTATCTGCCTACCGCCGCCTACGGCCACTTCGGCCGCGAGGACATCGACGCCCCCTGGGAGAGGACGGACAAGGCAGAGCTTCTGCGGCGAGAAGCTGGCCTGCCCCTGGCCGAGGAAGCCCGCCGCTAGGCCCATGTACGCCTTAGTTCTCGCTGGCGGCAAGGGCGAACGCCTGCGGCCCCTCACCGAGGATCGGCCGAAGCCGATGATCCTCCTGGCCGGCAAGCCCATCCTCGAGTACCACCTAGCCTGGCTGC
The DNA here is from genome assembly GCA_034429995.1 of Dehalococcoidia bacterium. Classification (GTDB taxonomy): domain Bacteria; phylum Chloroflexota; class Dehalococcoidia; order SM23-28-2; family SM23-28-2; genus SM23-28-2. The sequence continues at coordinate 78,164 of DAOUEZ010000043.1, read as the reverse complement.
GCGATAACGGCGTCAGCCACGCCATCCTCCTCTGCGGCTACCGGGCGGATGTGATCCAGGACTACTTCGGCGACGGCCGCGCCTGGGGCCTGACCATTGAGTACTCGCTGGAGGAGCAGCCCCTGGGGCGGGGGGGAGCCTTCAAGTTGGCCTTCGCTCAGGTGCCAGAAAAAGAAGGGCTGCTAATCGGCACCAACGGCGACATCCTCAGCAACCAGCCCCTGGCTCCCATCCTGCGCGCCCATCGCGCCTCGGGGGCGGTAGCCACCGTCATGCTCACCCCCCTCGTCAGCCCCTTCGGCATCGCGCGGGTGGCCCGTGACGGGCGCATTCGCCGCTTCGAGGAGAAGCCGCGCCTCCCTCACTGGATAAACGCCGGCCTCTACGTTCTCTCCCGCCCCTTCTTCGACCTCCTGCCGGACGTAGGTGACCACGAGGACACCGCTTTCCCCCTCCTGGCCGAGAGGGGACAACTGCGGGCCTACCGCAGTCGCGCCTACTGGCGCTCGATCGATACCGCCAAGGACCTCACAGAGGCGGCGCGGGATCTACCCTTGTTCGCCCCAGCGGAGGCCAAGCCAACTCGCTAGGAAAGGGCTTTCAGCGATGACAACCGAGATCAAGTTCGGCACCGACGGCTGGCGGGCCATCATCGGCGAGGACTTCACCTTCGCCAACGTGCGAGCCTGCGCCCAGAGTGTCGCCCTCTACCTGAAGGAGACGGGCCAGGCCCAGCGGGGGCTGGCGGTGGGCTACGATACCCGCTTCGCCTCCGAGGACTTCGCCGCCGCCGTGGCTGAGGTGGCGGCCGCCAACGGCATCCACGTCTACCTCTGCGACTCGCCTGCGCCCACGCCGGTAGTCAGCTACGCCCTCCTCCAGAGGAAAGCTGGCGGGGCAGTGATCATCACCGCCAGCCACAACTCCGCCCGCTGGTCGGGCTTCAAGTACAAGCCCGAGTACGCCAGCAGCGCCTCGCCGGAGGCCATCGCCCGCCTGGAGGAGCCCCTGCCCGCCATCCTGGCCTCCGATGTGCCTCGGCTGCCCCTGTCGGAAGCCCAGGAGCGGGGCCTGGTGGAGTTCATCAGCCCCCGCCAGTCCTACATGAAGCATCTCGGAGAGCTGGTCGACCTGGAGGCCCTGCGAGCCGCCGGGCTACGAGTGGTCATCGATTCCATGTACGGGGCAGCCATCGGCTGGTTGCCCCAGCTCCTGGCCGGCGGGGCCACCCAGGTGCAGGAGCTGCACGGCGAGCGCAATCCCCTGTTTCCCGGCCTTCAGCCGGAGCCCATCGCCCGCCACCTGGGGGCGCTCATCGATACCGTCACGACCACCGGCGCCGATGTGGGCCTGGCCACCGACGGCGATGGCGACCGCGTGGGCATCATCGACGAGAGGGGGGAGTTCATCAACCAGCACCAGGTGTTCGCCCTCCTGGCCTACTACCTGCTGGAGGTGCGCGGCCAGCGGGGGCCGATGGTCAAGTCGCTGACCAGCACCCGCATGATCCAGCGCCTGGGCGAGCTATACAACGTCGCCGTGCACGAGACGCCCGTCGGCTTCAAGTTCCTGGGGCCCAAGATGATCGCCGAGAATGCCCTCATAGCCGGCGAGGAGAGTGGCGGCTTCGCCTTCCGCCACCACCCGCCAGACCGCGACGGCATCCTCTCCTCCCTCTACTTCCTCGACCTCATGGCCCGCCGTGGCCGCCGCCCCTCTGAACTCGTCGCCGAGCTATACGCCAAGGTGGGGCCCCACTACTACGACCGCATCGACATCCGCCTGGAGCCAGAGCAGAAGGCGGAGCTAATCGACCGCCTCTCCCGTGCCCGGCCCCAACGGCTGGCCGGCCTGAGGGTGACCGCCCAGGATACCACCGACGGCTTTCGCTTCCACCTAGAGGGCGAAGGGTGGCTGCTCGTTCGCTTCTCGGGCACCGAGCCCCTGCTGCGAATCTATACCGAGGTGCAAGACCAAAGCCTGGTGCAGAAGCTTCTAGCGGCCGGAAAGGAGCTGGTTGGGCTGTAGCCATGAACATGCTAGACGACCTCGCCGCCTACCGGAGGATCGACCCTCAGGGAATGCTCGCCCGCATCGGCGACCTGCCCCGCCAGTGTCGCGCTGCTTGGCAGGAGGCCCAAGCTCTAGAGCTGCCGGACGGCTATCGGGACATCGACAAGGTGATTATCCTGGGCATGGGCGGCTCGGCCATCGCCGGTGATTTCCTGCGCTCGCTGGTGGCCCTGGAGAGCCCCATCCCTGTCTTCAGCCATCGCGACTACGAGCTGCCCCTCCTGGTTGACGACAGGACGCTCTTGATAGCGTCCAGCTACAGCGGCAACACCGAGGAGGTGCTGTCCTCCTTCGAGCGGGGCCTCGCCACCGGGGCCAAGAAGGTCGTCATCACCGGCGGCGGCAGACTGCTCACCACCGCCCGCGCCAACGGCGTCCCTGCCTTCGTCTTTCGCTACGAGTCGGAGCCCCGGGCCGCCCTGGGCTACGGCATCATGCCCCTCCTGGTCATCGCCCAGAAGGTGCGGATAGTGGCCGACAAGAGCGAGGACCTGGACGAGGCCATCGCCGCCATGGAGAGCCTGGCGGCCCGCATCGACGAGAACGCACCTCTGACCCAGAATCCCGCCAAACAGCTCGCCGAGAAGCTGCACGAGCGGCTGCCCGTAGTCTACGGCGCGGGCATCCTGGCCCCTATAGCCCGCCGCTGGAAGGGCCAGCTCAACGAGACCAGCAAGATGTGGTGCTTCTACGAGGAGTTGCCCGAGGCCAATCACAATGCCGTGGTCGGCTATGGCCTGCCCAAGGAGATATCAGCCAAGGCCCTTGTGGTCTTCTTGCGGGCGCCCTCCCTCCATCCGCGCATTCTCCTGCGCTACGACCTCACCCGAACGGCCCTGGAGGAGGCGGGCGTGGAAAGCGCGACGGTCGACGCCGAAGGCAAGAGCCCTCTGGCCCAGATGATGAGCGCTGTCCTGTTCGGCGACTGGGTGAGCTTGTACCTGGCGATCCTGAATGAGGTGGCGCCTGCCCCCACTCCGCCCATCGGCAGGCTCAAGGAGCGGCTGGCCGGCCGTTAGCGCTTGGTGTATTGCGGCGCCTTGCGGGCTCGCTTGAGCCCGTACTTCTTGCGCTCCTTAACCCGCGGGTCGCGGGTGAGGAGGCCAGCCTTGCGGAGAGTGGGCTTATACTGCTCGTCGGCCGCCACCAGCGCCCGAGCGATGCCGTGAGCGATGGCCCCCGCCCAGCCGGTGTTACCCCCGCCGTTTATCTTCACCTGGACGTTGAACTTGTCCAGGGTCTCGGTGAGAAGCAGCGGCTGGCGGACGATGGACTGGTAGACCGGCCGGCTGAACACCTCCTCGAAGGGCCTGCCGTTAATGACGATAGTGCCTGTGCCCGGATACAAGCGCACCCTGGCCACCGCCGCCTTGCGCCGACCCGTCCCGTAGTAGTAGTGCTGCCCCTCGATGACCTGCTCTTCGACCACTTTCCTTCGTCCTCCTAGCCGGAAGCTGCCTCGCCGGCCGCCTCTTGCCCCTTCTGACTGCCCTTCACCTGAGCCTCGTGGGGATGCTCCGGCCCGGCGTAGACCTTGAGGTTGCGCAGTAGCTTTCGCCCCAGGCGATTATGGGGGAGCATGCCCCGCACCGCCATCTCGATGACCCGCGTGGGCCTGGTGGCCATCAACTTGCCCAGGGTGACGCTCTTCAGCCCGCCGGGATAGCCGGAGTGTCGATAGTAGACCTTATCGCTTAGCTTCTTGCCGCTGACCCGCACCCGGGCGGCGTTGACCACGATGACGTAGTCGCCCATCTCCAGATGAGGCGAATAGGTGGGCTTGTGCTTGCCCCGCAGGACGCTCGCTATGCGCGTTGCTAGACGCCCCAGCGTCTGGTCGGCCGCATCTACCACCAGCCAGTCGCGGGTGATATCGCCGCCCTTCAGACTAAATGTCCGCATCCTCTTCGTGGCCACTTCCGCTCCAACCTTCATACTCTACAGCCATCAGACAAAGCCCCCGCGGCGGCGCCGCCAGAGTGGCTGCCCCTCTCTGGGCCGACGCCAGCAAGCGTCGGAAGCCCTCCACCGTCTGCTTGCCCAGGCCCACCTCCACCAGCGCTCCCACCGTCCGCCGCACCTGCTGCTGCAAGAACGAGTTGGCCTCGATGTCGAACACCACCCAGGAACGGCGGCGACTCACCTCAGCCCTGTACACCGTTCGCACAGTCCTACCGGGAGCGGACGGCGCAACGAAGGCGGCGAGTTCGTGCTCGCCCACAAGCTGCCGGGCTGCCCCCTGCATCGCCTCTACGTCCAGGGGCTGGGCAATGTGCCAGCAGTAGTGCCTGCCAAGGGCCGGCCGCTGCCGCCCGTTGTAGATGAGGTAGCGATACCAGCGCCTTTTGGCCTGGCGGCGCACCTGAAAGCTCAGCGGCACCTGACGGGCCGAACGCACGACGATGTCCTGCGGAAGGTGCGCATTCAAGGCTCGCACGAACACCCCCGCCTCGTACGACGCCCGTGTCCGAAAGGAAACTACCTGCCCCTTGGCGTGGACACCGGCGTCGGTGCGACCGGCCAGCGCCAGCCTCGTTCGTTCGCTAGTCAGCTTGTTCAGGGCTTTCTCCAACTCCTCCTGGATGGTGGGAGCATTCCTCTGATACTGGGAGCCAGCATAGGCCGTTCCGTCATACTCCACCACCAGGGCAATTCTCCGAAAGGACCTTTCCTCCTCGCCCTTCTCGACCACCACGATGACAACCCGCCACCCGCCCGCTGGCTGGCAGGCTTCCTACTCCTCCTCCCCCTTCCCCTCCTCCTTCACCAGCTCCAGTTGGGCCATGCGGGCGCCATCGCCCTGACGCGGCCCCAGCTTGATGATGCGAGTATAGCCGCCGGGCCGACCGGCATAGAGAGGCCCGAGGTCGTCAAAGATCTTCTTCAGCACATCCTTGTCGCTGACGATCCGCAGAGCCTGTCGGCGGGCGTGAAGGGTTCCATGCCTGCCCAGGGTGATCACCTTCTCGGCGACGCTCCGCACCTCCTTGGCCTTGGCCTCGGTGGTGACGATCTTCCCGTGGCGTAGAAGATCGGTCACCTGGTTGCGAAACATGGCTAGACGATGGCTTGTGGAGCGACTCAGTCTGCGTCCGGCAATACGGTGCGCCATGTCGGCCTAGCCCTCGCCCTCCTCACCCGCCTCTCCCTTCAGCTTTAGGAGCATGCGCTGCCACTCGGCTAGCTCTTCGCTCTCTTCTTCTTCAGCCACAGGCGCTGGCTCTTCCGCCTTGGCCTTGGCCTTGGCCTTGGCCTCCTCCTCAGCAGGCGGTGGTGCTGCCTCCTCGGCAGGCACCGCAGCCTCTTCCGCACCAGCGACCGGCCCCTCCGCCACAGCCGCTGCCTCCTCGCCACGGCCGACCACTGCCGGCATCTCTTCCTCCTCGATAACCGAGGGAACCTCGACCGCCAGCTCTTCCTCCGCCGTCTCGACGGGCAGGAAGTCCAGTTCCCGCAGGCGCGTCTTGAGCTCCTCGTAGGACTTACGGCCGAAGTTGCGTAGGGCGAGAAGCTCGTCCTCGCTCTTCTCCAAGACCTGACCCAGCGTCATCAGGCCGCTGCGCTTGAGGCAGTTGTAGGCCCGCACCGACAGGCTGAGGTCCTCAATGGCCGTGTTGTAGCGGTCGGCCGTGAGGACGGTGCCCGCCCCCAGACCGCGTTCCACCACCGGAGGCGCCGGCTTACCCAACTGACTGAATAGGGAAAGCTGCTCCAAAAGGATATCGGCGCTCTGGCTTATGGCATCCACGCCACCGATGGTGCCGTCGGTCCACGCCTCCAGTACCAGGCGGTCATAGTTGCTGATCTGGCCCACGCGGGTGCGCTCCACCCTGTAGTTCACCTTGCGCACGGGTGTGAAGATGGCGTCCACGGGGATTACTCCAATGGGCAGGTCATCGCTTCCCCCTGCCGGGACGTAGCCGTGACCCTGCTCCACGTTGAACTCCACCCTTAGCTCCCCCTCCATCGAATCCAGTGTAGCCAGGTGCAGCTCAGGATTGAGGATCTCATAGTCCGGAGGGGCTTGGATGTCGGCAGCGGTTATTCCCCCTTCACGACCGATCACCTCCAGCAAGAGCGTGCCCGGTCGGTCAGACAGAGCACGCAGGCGCAGTTCCTTCACGTTCAGAAGGAACTCGATAGTGTCCTCCTTCATATGAGGGATAGTAGAGAACTCGTGCTGCACGGCGTCAATACGCACGGAGGTAACAGCAGCGCCCGGCAGGGAGCTGAGAAGAACCCTCCTCAAGGAATTACCAACGGTAGTGCCGAAGCCCGGCTCCAGAGGCTCGGCGACGATGCGCACATAGTTGCCGTCGCTCTCCACAACCTCAACCTGGGGAACAACCAACTGGGTCACTGAGACCCACCTCCTCACTCTGGCAACAACTGGTTGCTAACGAGAGTAGTACTCAACAACAGTAGCCGGGTCGAATTTCGCCCCAATGTCTTCCATCGTCGGCGGCGATAGCACCCGCCCCGTCATCTGTTCGCCATCCAGGCTCAACCAGGACGGAAGGGCCTGCTCAGCCACCTGCTCCTTGACTACCTGAAAGATCTCGCTCTTCGCCCCTCTCGCCGTCCAACCGATGACATCGTTCACCTTGATGACATGAGAGGGGATATCGGCCTTGCGGCCGTTTATGCTGATGTGGCCATGCAGCACCAGCTGGCGACCCTGATTGCGCGAACTGGCGAAGCCGAGACGATAGACGACATTATCCAAGCGCATCTCCAGGATACGCAGCAGATTCTCGCCGGTGATACCCTTGCGCCGCACCGCCTCCCTGTAGTAACGGCGGAACTGGCGCTCCAGCAGCCCATAGGCAGAGCGCGCCTTCTGCTTCTCCCGCAGCTGAAGGCCGCGGTCGGACACCTTGCGGCGGCGCATGGAGCGCCGTCCGGGAGCGTACGGACGGCGCTCAAAGGGACAGCGGGGGGAGTAGCACTTCTCCCCTTTGAGATAGAGCTTCTCGGCCAAGCGCCGACATATCCGACAAGCAGGTCCTGTGTACCGTGCCACTAGCTCTCCTTCACTACCTGAGAGGGAAACATCCCCAGCTTACACTCGCCGCCGTTTGGGCGGACGACAACCGTTGTGGGGAACAGGGGTCACGTCGCGGATGCTCATCACCTGGATGCCCGCCCCCTGGAGGGAGCGAATGGCCGCCTCGCGACCGCTACCCGGGCCCCTCACATACACCTCCACCTGGCGCAGCCCATGCTCCATCCCCCGCTTGGCCGCCCTATCGGCCGCTATTTGGGCGGCGTAGGGAGTGCTCTTACGGGAACCCTTGAAGCCAGCCGTGCCCGCGCTGGCCCAGGCGATGACGTTGCCGTTGGGGTCGGTGAGGGTAATGATGGTGTTGTTGAAGGTGGATTGAATGTAGGCACGGCCCACGGGAATGCTCTTGCGCTCCCGCCGTCGTGCCCGGCCTCGGCCTTTTCTTTCAGCCATAACCCTCCTCGCTGGTTAGGTGTAGCTGGCCGTCCTACTTCTTGGCCATCGCCCGCCGCTTGCCAGCCACCGTCTTGCGCGGGCCGCGCTTACAACGAGCGTTGGTGCGGGTGCGCTGGCCACGAACGGGCAAGCCACGGCGATGGCGCACCCCCCGATAGCAGTTGATCTCGATGAGGCGCTGGACGTTCTGCCGCACCCCCTTGCGCAGCTCGCCCTCCACCGTGTAGTTGCGATCGATGAACTCACGGATACGGCTGATCTCGTCGTCAGTTAGGTCCCGCACCTTGGTAGCGGGCTCCACTCGTGCGCTGTCGCAGATGGTGTGGGCCAGGGTCGGCCCTATGCCATAGATGTAGCGCAGAGAGATATCCACCCGCTTGTCCCTGGGGATGTCCACACCAGCGATACGCGCCATAATGCCTCCTCTACCCTTGGCGCTGCTTGTGCCGCGGGTTTTCGCAGATCACTCTCACCACACCCTTGCGACGGACGATCTTGCACTTATCGCACCGCCGCTTGACCGAAGCTCGTACCTTCATCGTCAGTCCTACTGCCGCCGAAAAGTCTAGCGGAGCCGATAGGTAATCCTACCACGAGTGAGGTCGTATGGCGACAGTTCCACTAGAACTCGATCCCCGGGCAGGATGCGGATGAAGTGCACCCGGATCTTGCCAGAGGCATGGGCAAGAACCTGGTGCCCGTTAGGCAGCTCCACCCGAAATACAGCATTAGGCAATGCTTCTTTGACTACGCCTTCGACCTCTATCGCCTCTTTCTTACCCATAAACGGCCCGCTGACCAATCACCCCCAGATAGTTTACCAGCTTCATTAGGGAAGTGTTAGCACCTGCGCCTCTCCTTCGGTGATCACTATCGTGTGCTCGAAGTGGGCGGCTAGGCTACCATCGGCTGTGCGCACCGTCCAGCCGTCGGAATCCTTTTTGGTTTGCCAATCGCCGGCGGTGACCATCGGCTCCAGGGCCAGGGTCATCCCCTTCTGGAGCAGCGGCCCCCGGTCGGGTGGGCCGAAATTGGGCACTTGCGGGTCCTCGTGCATATTGCGACCGACGCCATGACCCACGTACTCCCGCACGACAGAGAAGCCGTTCCCTTCAGCGTGAGCCTGAATAGCGGCTGAAATCTGCCCCAGACGAGCGCCGGCCTTCGCTGCCTTGATGCCCTGCCAGAGCGCCTCCTCCGTTACCCGCACAAGCCGCTCGGCCTCAGGGCTTATCTTTCCCACAGCCACCGTGATGGCAGCATCGCCAACGAAACCCTTGTAGGTGGCTCCCAGGTCGATGCTCACAATGTCGCCCTCCTGAAGGACGCGCCTATCGGGTATGCCATGCACCACCTCGTCGTTCACAGAAACACAAACGCGCGCCGGATAGCCCTGATAGTGCAGAAAGGTGGGAATCACCTTTCTTTTGGCGAACTCCCGCTGCACAATGTCGTCCAGCTTCTTGAGCATCAGCCCCGGCCGAATCGCCTGCCGCAGGATAACCAAAACCTCGGCATCATACCGACCCGCCTGGCGCATCAGGGCTATCTCCTCGGGCCCCTTCAGTTCGATAGGCATAGATTCTCGTCGGCTCCTCTCTACGGACCCTCAACAACCGCCAGCAGGCCCTCAGCAACCTCCTCCACTGGCTTATCGCCGTCTATCTCCACCAGCTTGCCCCTCGCCCGGTAGTAGTCGATGAGGGGCGCCGTCTGCTGGAAGTAGACCTCCAGTCGCCTTCGCACCGTCTCCGGCTTATCGTCCTCTCGCTGGTACAGCTCGCCGCCGCACTGGTCGCAACGACCGGCCTGACGCGGCGGCTGGAAGCGCTGGTGATAGACGCTGCCGCACTGGCGACAGTTCCAGCGGCCAGAGAGTCGGCCCAACAGCTCGTTCTGCGGCACCTGGATATAGACAACCTTGTCGATGACCCTGCCCTCCCGAGAAAGGGCCTCATCCAGAGCGGTCGCCTGCTCCAGTGTGCGGGGGAAGCCATCCAAGAGGCATCCACGAGCACAATCGCCCTGGGACAAGCGCTCCAGCAGCATAGCAATAGTCAAATGATCGGGCACCAACTGGCCCCGATCGTAATAGGGCTTGGCTTGCTTCCCCAGTTCCGTCCCCTGCCTAATAGCCTCCCTGAACAGTTCCCCTGTTGTGATGTGTGCCAACCCCGTCTTCTCAGCCAGAATTGCTGCCTGGGTTCCTTTGCCAGCGCCTGGGGCACCAAAGAGGATAACGTACAAAGGCCTTCGCCCACCCCTAGCGGATGAAGCCCTCGTACTGACGCATCAGCAGCTGGGACTCCAACTGGCGCATGGTATCCAGCACCACACCGACGACGATGATCAAGCCAGCGCTGGTGATGCCCAAGGATAATCCTCCTCCGCGGCCTAGACTAAGAGATTGCTCCCCCGTAACGGCGGATGCAACGTAGGGTATCACCGCAACAAAGCCAAGGAAGAGAGCGCCAGCCCAGGTGATGCGAATGAGCACCCGCGTAATGTACTCCGCCGTAGGGCGCCCCGGCCGGATTCCGGGAATGAAGCCCCCCTGCCGCTGCAGGTTCTCCGCCAGGTTCTGCTGCTGGAAGATAACCATCGTGTAAAAGAAGGCAAAGATCACTACCAGAAGGAACAGAAAGATCCAATAGCCCCAGTTTGAGGGATCGAAGACCCCCTGGACCTTGCCCGCCGCATCAGCTATCCAGCCGGTCTGGCCCTCCTTCAACATGCTGGCCATGTAAGCCGGAAGGATGACGATGGAAAAGGCAAAGATGAGAGGGATCATCCCTGCCGAGTTCACCCGCAGGGGGATGTGGGTCTGACCCGACTGACGGTACATCCGCCCGCCGCGGAACAGGCTGCGCGAGTACTGAACCGGGATGCGCCTCTGCGCTTCCTGGAAGAAGACGATGACGCCGAGGATGGCGATGATGAACAAAACCAGCATCACAACGCCCGTCATGGCGGTCGAGGTGTAAACCTCGGTCCAGATCATCCGCGGTATGTTGGCGACGATGCCAGCGAAGATGATGACCGATACGCCATTGCCGATCCCCTTCTCGGTGATGAGCTCGCCCAGCCAAACCAGGAACATACTGCCGGCGGTCAGGGTAGTAATCATAGAAAGCGTGGGCAGCAAAGCACCGCCGGTGAGGCCGATCTTTGTCTCTCCCCCGAAACCGCCCAGGTTGTCGATGAGAATAAGCTGTCCGTAGCCCTGGACAATGCACATGGGTATTGTCAGCCAGGCGGTATAGATTTGGATCTGGCGGCGGCCCTGTTCCCCTTCCTTAGTCAGGGCCTGAAGTTGGGGCACCATGGGAACAAGTAGCTGCATGATGATGGAGGCCGTTATGTACGGGTAAACGCCCAGGGCAGCGACGCTCATCCTCCGCAGGGCACCCCCGCTGAAGATATTGAGAAAGCCAAGGACAGCATTCCCCTCGAAAATGTCCGCCAAGGCCTTTGTGTCAACGCCTGGAAGCGGCAGGTTGGCCACAAAGCGGAACACCACCAGCAAGGCCAGAGTGAATACGATCTTCCGACGGACATCCGCCTGCTGGAAGGCGTCGATGACCGCCTGGAGAAGGCGCGGCCTAGCGACGGTGGGCGCTCGCGCCATGAGCTACCTCCTCGACGCTTCCTCCAGCCGCCTCGATCTTCCCCCTGGCCACCGCCGAGAACCTGTGGGCCCGTACCGTCAGGGCCTTGGTTATCTCGCCGTCGCCCAGAACCTTCACTGGCTGCCTCGAAGTCTTGATGATACCCACCTCCCGCAGGAGCTGGGGTGTTACCTCTGTGCCCGCCTCAAAGCGCTCCAACTGCTTCACGTTCACGGGCTCATACTCCACCCGGAAGATGTTGGTGAAGCCCCGCCGCCGCGGCAGACGCTTGATGAGGGGCGTCTGACCACCCTCGAAACCTAGGCGGGGTCCACCGCCGGAGCGCACCTTCTGACCCTTCGAGCCGCGCCCCGAATGGCTACCGTGGCCGCTGGCGTCGCCGCGACCGACTCGCTTTCGCTTATGCCGAGCTCCCTTAGGAGGCCGTAGCTCGTGGGATTGCATCCTTATTCGGCCACCTCCTCCACCTCTACCAGATGGCGAACCCTCAGTATCATACCACGCACAACTGGCGAATCGCTATGCTGCACCGCCTGGCCCAAGCGCCGCAGCCCCAGGGCGCGGATAGTCCGCCGCTGGTTTGGCGGGTAGCCGATGGCACTCTTCCTCCAGGTGATCCTAAGCTTGGCCATCGCTCCCTACGTCTCAGCGGCAGCCAGGGCACGGCGGCTGGCCACCGCCGACTTGATATCCCTCATCTGAGAAAGACCGAGCATGGTAGCTTTGACCACGTTGACCGCGTTGGCGCTGCCCAGGGACTTGGCCACCACGTCCCTAACGCCCGCCATCTGCAAGACCGCTCGCACGCCCCCACCAGCGATGAGGCCGGTGCCCGGCGGCGCCGGCTTGATGAGCACCCTGGCAGCGCCAAAGCGCACCCACACCTCGTGGGGGATTGTCGTGCCCTTCAGGGGAACCTTTATCAGGTTCTTGCGGGCTACGGTCGTAGCCTTACGGATGGCTTCGGGCACCTCCCTCGCTTTGCCTATGGCCGCCCCTACACGCCCCTCGCCATCGCCTACCACCACGACGGCGGTGAAGTGGAAGCGGCGACCGCCCTTGACCACCTTGGCCACTCGGTTAATGAACACCACCTTCTCGGCCAACTCCAGCTCCAGGGGGTCGATCTTCTGGGCAGTGGCTATATATTTCCTGGGATTAGACATCTCTCCCCGTCCCTAGAACGCGAGCCCGCCCTGGCGAGCGGCATCAGCCAGAGCCTTGACCCGACCGCGAAACTTGTAGCCACCGCGGTCGAACACCGCCGTGTCGATCCCTTTCTCCACGGCACGCTCGGCCAATCGCTGGCCCACAAGGCTGGCCACCTCCGTCTTGCGCTTGCCGTTCGCCTGTTGGCGGATGTCCGCCTCCAGGTCGCAGGCAGCTACCAGCGTGTGGCCGACATCATCATCGATCACCTGGGCATAAATGTGATTAAGGCTGCGAAAGACGCACAAACGCGGCCTCTGCAGGGTGCCCACAACCTTCTGACGCACTCGCCGATGGCGACGCGCTCGCGCTGCTCGCGCTGTCTTCTTGATCTTCATGACTAATGCTTAATAGCCTTGCCCGCTTTGCCCGCCTTGTGGCGGACCCTCTCGCCCTGATAACGGATGCCTTTGCCTTTGTAGGGATCAGGCGGGCGCACGGCACGAATATCGGCCGCCACCTGGCCAACCAGTTCCTTGCTTACGCCCTGAACCGCCACCCGACTGGTGCCCTCCACCGTCAGGGTGATCCCAGGCAGCGCCGTTATCTCCACCGGGTGCGAGTAGCCCACCTGGAGCACCAGCTTCTGCCCTTCCATCCTGGCTCGATAGCCCACGCCGTGCAGTTCCAGCATCTTGGTGAAGCCCTCGCTGACGCCGGCGACCATGTTGGCCAGCAAACTGCGAGTAAGGCCGTGCAGCGACCGATGCTCGGGCCGGTCGCTGGGTCGGCTGACCACGAGTTGGCCATCGCCCAGACTAATGCCAATGTCAGGGTGAACCTGGCGGCTGAGCTCCCCCTTGGGGCCAGTCACGGTGACCCGCGTGCCCTCGATCTGCACCTTCACCGCCGAGGGAACGACTATCGGCTGTCGGCCTACGCGAGACATTACCCCCTCTCCCTTACCACACGTAGCAGAGGACTTCGCCACCCACCTGCCGGCGCCAGGCCTCCTGTCCAGTCATTACCCCCTGAGGGGTGGAGAGGATGGCGATGCCCAGGCCACCGTAGACGCGCGGGATCTCCCGCTTCTGCACATACACCCTCAGGCCGGGCTTGCTTACCCGCCGCAGACCGCTGATAATGGCCTCCTTCTTGCGGCCGTAAGCCAGATCGATGCGGATGCTCTTCTTGACGCCGTCATGCACTACCTCGAAATCCTTGACAAAGCCCTCTGTCTTGAGCACCTTAGTGATAGCGATCTTCATCTTGGAGGCTGGTACCTGAACAGCCTCGTGCCCGGCCACCAGGGCATTGCGAATGCGCGTCAGCAAATCGGCAATGGGGTCGGTCACCATATGCATCACTCCCTACCAGCTGGATTTCTTGACCCCTGGCAACTTGCCCTCTAGCGCCAACTCGCGGAAGCAGATACGGCAGAGGGCAAACCGGCGCATGTAGGCCCGCGGCCGCCCGCAGCGCCTGCAGCGATTATTCCGCCGCACCTTGTACTTCGGCTCCTTGTCGAAGGCCTTGATGTAAAGGGCCTTACGAGTCAACGCTTCCTCCTTGGCCTGCTTGACGCCAAGCAGGCTCAGCTACGGGCAAAGGGCATGCCTAAGAGCTCCAGCAGCCGCTTGCTCTCCTCATCGCTCCTAGCGGTGGTTACTACCGTCACCTGAAAGCCGCGAATGCGGTCGATCTTGTCGTAGTCCACCTCTGGAAAGATCAACTGTTCCTTGATGCCCAGGCTATAGTTGCCGCGGCCATCGAACGAGTAAAGCGAAACCCCCTGAAAGTCGCGAATGCGGGGCAGGGCGGCGTTCACCATACGGTCGAATAGCTCGTACATGCGGTCACCCCGCACCGTCACGCTAAGACCGATAGACATCCCCTTGCGCACCTTAAAGGCAGCGATAGACTTCTTGGCACGGGTGATCACCGGCCTCTGACCGGTGATGGCGGCCACGTCCTCAGCCGCCGAGTCCAGGGCCTTCGGATTCTGCAGGGCCTCTCCCAGACCCACGTTCACCACGATCTTCTCCAAGCGGGGCGCCTGCATTACGTTCTTGTAACCGAACTCCTTCACAAGGGCTGGCACCACTTCCTCTCGGTATCGCTCTTTGATTCTGGGCGCCATCGCTATCACTTCCTAGTCCAGCGGCTGACCGCAGTGGCGGCAGAAGCGCACCTTACCGCCGCCCTCACGGAAGCGAAACCCCACCCGCGTTGGCTTGTTGCAGCTCTTGCAGATGATCATGACGTTCGACACGTGGATGGGCGCCTCCATTTCGATGATCCCTCCCGGGCGCTCGGCGCGCGGTCGCATGTGGCGCTTCACTATATTCACACCGGTTACAATGACCCGTCTCTGGCGAGGTACCACCTGCCGAACCACGCCCGTCTTACCCCTCTCCTTACCCTTAATAACCAGCACTGTGTCCTCGCGCCTGATCTTGGCCATGGCTACACCACTTCCGGCGCCAAGGACACGATCTTCATAAAGTTCTTCTCCCGCAGTTCACGGCCCACCGGCCCGAAGATGCGGGTGCCCCGGGGATTGAGGTTATCGGCCAGGATGACAGCGGCGTTGTCATCGAAGCGGATATGGCTGCCATCGGGGCGACCGTAGGTTCTAGCCACCCTCACCACCACCGCTTTAACCACTTCGCCCTTCTTTACTGAACCGCCGGGAACAGCCTGCTTGACCGTGCCCACGAAAACGTCGCCCACGCGGGCATAGCGACGGCGTGAGCCACCCAACACCCGAATGCACATGATCTGGCGGGCGCCCGTGTTGTCGGCCACCTTGAGGCGCGTAAACGATTGGATCATGATTCCTGCGTTTCTTCCTCTTCAGGCTGCTCCCCTTCCTCAGCCCGCGCTTGCTCTTCTTCTGCCGGCTGCGCCGCCTCCTCCTCCGAAGGCGGCTGCCCTTCCTCGCCGGCCTGCGGCTCCTCTTCCTCCGAAGGCGGCTGCCCTTCCTCGCCGGCCTGCGCCGCCTCTTCGATCTCCTCAACCGCCGCTGGCTGCTCCTCCTCGGCCACTACCTCCTCCTCCGTGGGTGGTGCCTCTTCCTTTGCCGGCGGGGCTTCAGCAGCCGTTGCCTCATCCAACTCCCTCACTTCCTCAGCCACCTCCTCCTCGATGATGGCCTTCTCTTCCTCGGGCAGGGCAGCGGTGACCAGGACCTCGACCACCCGCCAGCGCTTGTCGCGCGATAGGGGCCGCGTCTCCACGATGAGCACCTTATCGCCCACCTGGCAGGCGTTCTCCTCATCGTGGGCCTTGTAGCGCGTCACCCGCCGCATGATCTTCTTGTACAAACGATGGCGCTTTATGGCACCCACTGCCACTACCACCGTCTTCGACATCCTGTCGCTGACAACCACCCCCACACGGGTCTTCTGGCGACCGTGGCTAACTTTCGCCATCCTACTCCTTCTCGGCGACCGCCTGGGCGACCAACTGCCGCTCCTTCTGGATGGTCTTCAGCCGAGCAATCCGCCTCTTAATCTGCCTGATCAGCCGGTAGTTAGGCTCCTGGCGAGTCATCCACCGCAGGCGCAGGGAGAAGAGACGGCGGTACGCCTCCTCCATCTCCTTGGCCAGGTCGCCATCGGAGAGGCGGCGAATCTCGTCAGCCCTTCGGTTGACCCTCGTCACCGCTGCCACCTAGACCGTCGCCTCACGCGCCACCACCCGAGTGGGGATAGGCAGCTTGTGCGAGGCCAGGCGCATGGCCTCCCGTGCCACATCCTCCCGCACGCCAGCGATCTCGAACAGAATCCTCCCCGGCCTGACCACCGCCACCCAGTGGTCGGGGGCTGCCTTGCCGCTGCCCATGCGCGTCTCCGCTGGCTTCTTAGTGACCGACTTATCGGGGAAGACGCAGATCCACACCTTGCCGCCACGGCGGATGTGGTGGGTGATGGCCCGGCGGGCGGCCTCGATCTGACGGGCGGTCATCCAGGTGTGCCCCAGGGCCTGAAGGCCGAACTCGCCGAAGGTCAACCTGTTGCCGGCACTGGCTTCGCCTTTGCGGCGGCCTCGATGAACCTTCCGATGCTTCACTCGCTTAGGCTGCAGCATAGCTGCTCACTCCCCAGGGCTGGGCGAGGGAGATTCCTCCCCTTCTGCTCCTCCCCTGGCCTCGGGCACAATATCGCCCTTATAAATCCAAACCTTGACGCCGATGCGACCAAGGGTGATGTGGGCCTCGGCGGTACCGTAGTCGATGTCCGCTTTCAGGGTATGCAAGGGCACTCGCCCCACCATCTCCGTGTCCTTGCGCGACATCTCGCTGCCACCCAGACGCCCTGACACCTTGATCTTGATACCCTCGACCCCCCGTTGCATAGTTCGGGCCACCGCCTGCTTCATCGCCCGCCGATGGGACACTCGCCGCGCCAACTGATCTGCCACCGCTCTGGCTACCAGGGCAGCGTCCATCTCCGGCATGCGGATCTCGACAATGTTCACCCGCAAGCGCCGCCCGGTCAGCCTCTCCAGCTCCTTGCGCACCTCGTCCACCCGCTGGCCTCCGCGGCCGATCACTATGCCCGGCCGTGCCGTATGGATGGTCACCGTGACCTGATTGGCGTTACGGTCGATCTCCACGTTGGACACGCCAGCATCGACCAGCATTTCGTCGAGGGTGCGCCGAATGGTCAAGTCCTCGTGCAGAAGCTCGGTGTAGGACTTCTCGGCGAACCACCTGCTCTGCCAGCCGTAGATATAGCCAAGGCGAAAGCCGTGAGGATGAACCTTCTGACCCATGTTAGCCTTCAACCTCCTCTACTACGACCGTAACGTGGCTGCGTCGCTTCAGGATGGGGGAAGCACGGCCGCGGGGGCGTGCCCGCCATCGCTTGACCACGGGCGCATCGCCAGCATAAGCAGCGATGACTCGCAGGTAACGCGGGTCTATCTGATAGTTGTTCTCGGCGTTAGCTACCGCCGACCGCACCACCTTGGCCACCACCCTGGCATGAGGCGACGGCATGTGGCGCAAACGGGCCAGAACCTCGGTCGTGCTCCTACCTGGCAACTGCTCGAGGACGAGCCTTATCTTCTTAGGCGATACGGCCACGTTCCTGGCCACGGCTCTCACCTGCATACTACATCCCTACCGCCGGCGCACCTTGACAAACTTCTCCGACCGACCACCGTGGCCCCGGAAGGTGCGCGTGAGGGCGAACTCGCCCAGGCGGTGGCCGACCATGTTCTCCGTGATAAAGATGGGCACGTGACGCCGACCATCGTACACGGCGATGGTCAGGCCCACCATCTGAGGCATGATGGTGGAGGCCCGCGACCAGGTGCGAATGACCGCCTTCTGGCCGGATCGCTGCACCGCCTCCACCTTCTTCATCATCTTGGCCTCTACGAATGGCCCCTTCTTGGTCGATCTGGTCACCGCTTACCCCCTAGCTGCCACGGCGACGTCGCACAATATACTTATCGCTGCCCTTGCGGCGGCGGGTGCGATAACCCAGGGCCGGCTTGCCCCAGGGCGTCTTGGGCCCCGGCAAGCCGATGGGCGCCTTGCCCTCGCCGCCACCGTGAGGGTGATCGCGGGGGCTCATGGCCGAGCCCCGTACCGTGGGCCGCCGCCCCATCAGGCGGGCTCGCCCTGCCCGGCCGAGCTTGATCTGGCTGTGCTCAACGTTGCCCACCTGGCCGATAGTTGCCACGCAGTCGGCCAGAATCTTGCGTATCTCCCCCGAGGGCAGGCGCACGAGCACGTATCGTTCCTCTTTGGCCATCACCTGGGCAGCAGCGCCAGCACTACGCACTAGCTGGCCGCCCCGTTTCAAGAACAGCTCCACGTTGTGCACCGCTGTGCCCGCCGGTATTCTCCTCAGGGGCAGGGCATTGCCCGGCCGTATTTCCGCCTCAGGGCCGGACATCACCGTATCGCCCACCTTCAGGCCCACCGGCCAGAGAATGTAGCGCTTGTCGCCGTCGGCGTAGTGCACGAGGGCGATGCGGGCCGAGCGGTTGGGGTCGTACTCGATGGCCGCCACCTTGCCCGGCACACCAAACTTGTCCCGCTTGAAGTCGATGAGGCGCAGCATCCGCTTGGCGCCGCCGCCGCGGTGGCGCACGGTGACCCGTCCCTGACGGTTACGGCCCGCCTTCTTCTTCAGGGGCACCGTCAGAGACTTCTCTGGCTTCTTCTTGGTTATCTCCTCGAAGGTGTAGCCCGTCGCTCCCCGTCGGCCGGGAGAAGTAGGCTTATACTGCTTAATCCCCATCTCTACACACCCTCGAACAGTTCGATCTTGTCCCCTGATGCCAGGGTGACAATAGCCTTCTTCCAAGCAGGGCTGAGGACTTCCCTTCTGCCCCAGCGGCGCTGCTTGCCCCTCACATTCATCACGTTAACTGCCGTCACTCGCACATCGAAGGCCTTCTCCACCGCCTGCTTGATCTGGGTCTTGTTGGCTCCTCTGGCCACCCGAAAGGCATACTTGTCCTCGGCCAGCAGGTAGCTGCCCTTCTCAGTCACCAGGGGCTGCTGAATCACGTCGTAGGGGTGAAGGGCCTTGGGCATTCTAGCTCGCCTCCTGCCCGCCGGCAGCCACGCTGGTCATTGGTCGCCGCTGCCCGACGCGATCGCCGCCCCAAAGCGCCTCGCAGCGGCGCACCGCCGCCACCGTCATCACCAGAACGCGATAGGTGAGCATGTCCACCACGTTCAGGTAGGCGGCGGGCAGAACCTTCGTCTTCGGTATGTTACGGGCGCTGATATGCACGCTGCGGTCCGGCTCGCCGGTGACAATGAGCACCGAGCGCTCGATGCCGAGGTTCACCAGAACGCTCACCATGTCTTTGGTGCGCGGATTCTCCAGAGCCAACTCCTTGACCACCACCAGGCGGCCGTCGACCACCTTGCCCGATAGCACCGACCGGATGGCCAGCCGCTTCATACGCTTGGGCAACGCCTGGCGGTAGCTGCGAGGCTTGGGCCCGAAGGCGACACCGCCGCCCCGGCGAATGGGCGCACTAGCGGGCCCTGCCCGTGCCCGGCCGGTGCCCTTCTGAATACGAACCTTGGCGGTGCTGCCCCGCACCTCGCTCCGCGTCTTGGTGCTGGCGCTGCCAGCCCGCTGATTGGCCCGCTGTGCCACAAAGGCCTGATGCACCACCGCCAGGTTTGGCTTGATGGCGAATACCTGGTCGTCCACCGCGATGGGCTTCAACTTGGCCCCCTTGGCGCTGTATACGGGAAGCTTCACGACTTCTCGCCCTCTGTCTCTTCAGTCGGTGGCTCTTCAGCCGACGGCTCTTCAACTGGCTCCTCAGCCACCGCCTCCTCAGCCTGCGGCTCTTCAGTCGGCGCCTCCTCGGCCACCGGCTCCTCCACCTTCTTTTCTTCCGGCTCTGCCTCCTCGGCTCTCCTCTCAACCACCCTCCGCTTCACAGCCTGCTTGCGGGCCAGGCGAATCCGCAGAAGGCCATCCTTGACCCCGGGCATGGAGCCCTTGACCATGATGACACCTTGGGCCGGATTGGAGTCCACCACCTCTAGGTTGCGCACGGTGACCTTCGCGGCGCCCATGTGACCGGCCATCTTCATGCCCTTGATCACCCGCCCGGGGCTGGCGCTGGCTCCAATCGACCCGGGAGAGCGACCGCGGTCCGACTGGCCGTGAGTCTTGGGCCCGCCATGGAAGCCGTGGCGCTTCATGACGCCGGCGAAGCCACGGCCCTTAGAGATGCCGCTCACGTTCACCAGGTCGCCGGGCTCGAAGATCTCCGCGCCCACTCGCTGGCCTACCTGCCACTGGCCGATCTCGTCCACCCCGAACTCCCGCAGGTAGCGGAAGGAGCCCAGGCCCTTGAAGTGCCCCTTCATGGGCTCGTTGACCCGCCTTCGCACCCCGAAGCCCAACTGGACGGCCTCATAGCCATCGCGGTCATTGGTCTTCACCTGAAGGACGGTGCAGGGACCAGCCTCGATGACCGTCACTGGCACCACCGTGCCGTCGCGGTCGAAGATTTGCAACGTACCCAGCTTGCGGCCCAAAAGCCCTTCGATCATGACTACAACTTGATCTCGATGTCCACACCCGCAGGCACCTGCAGGCGCATCAGCGCGTCCACTGTCTTCGATGTCGGTTCCACAATGTCGATAAGCCTCTTATGAGTGCGAATCTCGAACTGTTCCCGCGAGTCCTTGTCGACGTGGGGTGAGCGGATAACGCAAAACTTCCTGATCTCGGTGGGCAGAGGCACAGGACCAGACACCACCGCCCCCGTCCTCTCCGCCGCCTCACAGATGAGGGCGGCGGACTGGTCGAGGATTCGATGATCGTAGGCCTTCAGGCGAATGCGTATCCTCTGTCTGGGCATAGCCTACCTTCTCACGTATCCTCTCACCCGCCCCAGTAGCACCTCGGCCACCGAGCTCGGCACCTCCTCGTAGTGGTCGAACTCCATAGTGTAGGTAGCCCGACCTTGCGTCAAGGAGCGCAGGCCGGTGGCATAGCCGAAGGTCTCCGCCAGGGGAACCATGGCGCGAATCAGCCGCATATGGCCCCGCTGGTCGACCATGGTCACGTGGCCACGGCGGGCATTCACATCGGCGAGCACGTCGCCGAAGAACTGCTCCGGCGTAGCCACTTCTGTCTCCATGATTGGCTCCAGCAAGATGGGCTTGGCCCGGGACAGGGCCTTCCGCACGGCCATCGAGCCGGCCATGCGGAAGGCCAGCTCGGAGGAGTCCACCGGGTGATAGCCACCATCCACCAGCGTCACTTCCACATCGACCACCGGGTAGTTGGCCAGGACGCCTGTCTCCAGGGCTTCCTTCACCCCCCGCTCCACCGGCGGGATGAACTCACGGGGGATGGCCGCGCCGGCGATCTTGTCCACGAACCGGATGCCAGCGCCCCGCTCGCGGGGAGCCACCTCCAACTCCACTACGCCGTACTGGCCGTGGCCGCCCGTCTGGCGGATGAAACGACCCTCAGTCTTGGCCGGACGGGTGATGGCCTCCTTGTAGGCCACCTCCGGCTTGCCCACGTTGGCTTCTAGTCGGTACTCCTTCATCATGCGGTCGACGATGACCTCCAGGTGGAGCTCGCCCATGCCGGAGATAATCGTCTGGCCTGTCTCGGGGTCATAGCGGGTGCGGAAGGTGGGGTCCTCCTCCGACAGGCGCCCCAGGGTTTCGCTCATGCGATCCTGATCCTCTTTGGTTCTGGGCTCGATGGCTATAGAGATAACCGGCTCGGGGAACTTGATGGCCTCCAGGAGAATGGGATGGCTCTTGTCGCAGAGAGTGTCGCCGGTGACGGTCTTCTTCAGGCCGACGGCCGCTACGACGCTGCCCGCATACGTCTCCTGAATGTCCTCTCGATGCTGGGCGTGCATCAACAGCAGGCGGCCGATACGCTCCCGCTCGGCGCGGGTACTGTTATAGACCAGCGAGCCCTGGCTAACCTTGCCAGAATAGACTCGAAAATAGGCCAAACGCCCCACATAGGGGTCGGCTACGATCTTGAAGGCCAGGGCAGCGAACGGCTCATCGTCACCAGCCTGGCGCTGGATCGTCTCGCCCGTCTTGGGATGGACACCCTTGATGGGTGGCACATCCACTGGTGCCGGCAGGTAGTCGACCACCGCGTCCAGCAGGGGCTGGATGCCCCTGTTGCGCATGGCGCTGCCGCAGAGGACGGGAGTGACCACATTGGCCAGGGTGGCACGGCGGACAGCCTTATCCAACTCGGCGGCTGGTATGTGGCGCCCCTCCAAGTAGCTGATGAGGACCTGGTCATCCAGCTCGGCCACCGCCTCGATGAGCTCCTCCCGCCGTACCCTCGCTTCCTCCAGGGAGCTAATGATGAGCTCGCCTGCCCCTGGAGCCACTGCGTTCGCCCTCGGCAGGGCAGCCATGAACTCCTCAGGCCAGCCGTTGCGATCTTCGCCGTACTTCTCGGGCAGGGGAACCTTGACCGGCTCCTCGTCCTTATCAGTGGGGAAGAGCCAGGCCACCTCTTTTACCAGGTCGATTACCCCTACGTGCTTCTCCTCCACGCCCAGAGGGATCTGGATAGGTAGCGGCCGCGCTACCAGCCTGTCGCGGATCATGCCCACTGTGCGCCAGAAATCGGCCCCCACCCTGTCCATCTTGTTGACGAAGGAGATACGGGGGATGTGATAGCGATCGGCCTGGTGCCATACCGTCTCCGACTGGGACTGGACGCCGGCCACAGCATCGAAAAGGACGATGCCCCCGTCCAAGACCCGCAGGCTGCGCTCCACCTCCACCGTGAAGTCCACGTGGCCCGGCGTATCCACGATGTTGATCATATGCTCTGCCCATTCGCAGGTAGTAGCGGCGGCAGTAATAGTAATCCCTCGCTCCCGCTCCTGAGTCATCCAGTCCATCACAGCCGTCCCCTCATCCACCTCGCCGATCTTGTAGGTACGGCCGCTGTAGAAGAGGATGCGCTCGGTAACGGTCGTCTTGCCCGCATCTATGTGGGCAATGATCCCTATGTTGCGAACCTTTTCGATGGGCACAGGCCTAGTCATGGCTTTATCTCAAGATCATTAAGAGAGGGAAAACGTTAGGTGTTCATGGATGCGGCTGCTACATAGAGGTTACCATCGGTAGTGGGCGAAGGCCCTATTGGCTTCAGCCATGCGGTGGGTATCATCGCGGCGCTTGATGGTGACGCCCTGGCCGCTGGCGGCATCCATCAGCTCAGCGGCTAGCCTCTCAGCCATGGGCTTCCCCTTGCGAGCACGCACCGCCATCAAGAGCCAGCGTATGGCCAATGACATCTGTCGCTCCGGCCGCACCTCCAGAGGGATCTGATAGGTGGCACCGCCTACACGCCGAGGCCGCACCTCCAGAATAGGCTTGGCATTGCGTATCGCCTGCTCGAACACCTCCACAGGGTTGCGGTGGGCCCGCTGCTCGATGATGTCCAGAGTGTCGTACATGATCCGCTCGGCGGTACTCTTCTTGCCGTCCCTCATCAGTTTGTTTATGAACATGTGCAGCCAGACGCTATTGTGTCTGGCATCAGGCGGTACCCGCCTACGGATGACCTTGCCTCGCCTGGGCATCGCTCTGCCTGCCTTACCTCAGCTCCTCGCTGCGACGGGTGCCGTACTTGCTGCGACTCCGCTTCCGCCCCACCACCCCCTGCGAATCGAGGGCACCACGGATGATGTGATAGCGCACCCCCGGCAAGTCCTTCACTCGCCCTCCCCGGATGAGCACTACCGAGTGCTCCTGAAGGCTGTGCCCCTCGCCAGGGATGTAGGCCGTAACCTCCATGCCGTTGGTCAGACGCACCCGCGCTACCTTGCGCAGGGCAGAGTTGGGCTTCTTCGGGGTCACCGTCCGCACCTGGACGCACACACCCCGCTTCTGAGGAGCCCCCTGCGCCCGGATCATCCTATTCCTCAAAGTGTTGTAGGAAAAGCGCAAGGCTGGCGCCTTAGTCTTCCTGCCCGGCTTCTTACGCGCCCCCCGCACCAACTGATTTATTGTCGGCAAATCCTCTCCCCTTCAAACACACCGAAAAGGCCGAAAGCCCTATTTCTGAACCAGTCGGCGGTGAGGCTTCAGCCCCCAGCTATCCGCCGACCGTTATCACTTTGGGGTCTTTCGACCTGTACGTATTTACGTATAGCGTATATACGCAATGGACGCCAGACGCCAACGTTAGCCTATATCAAAGTTCACACACTGTCAAGAGCACTCACCCGCAGACAGACCGGAACGCGCCGCCCCAGTAGAGCAGAGTAGCCATGGCTGTAGCGGCCAGGGCCAGCCAGAACATATTGACGGAGAACTGCTCCATGCCATATCTCATTTGCCCTGCACTAGGGCCAAGAACTCAGAGCGAGCGAATGTCCCCTTGCCAAAGGGACCCCGTACTGTCAATGTAACCACCCGCGTACCCGGCTTGTGGGCACCCCGCATGCTCAGACAGAGATGCTCCGCCTCCAGCACAACCCCCACACCGTCGGCATCCAGGGCCTCCAGAATGCAATCGGCCAACTGGCGCGTCAGCCGCTCCTGAACCTGCGGCCTCCTGGCGAGAATGTCCAGCGCCCGGGCGATCTTGCTGATGCCCACCAGGCGACCATTGGGGATGTAGCCCACGTGGGCCACTCCGTAGAAGGGGAGAAAATGATGCTCGCAGAGGGAGTAGAAGGGGATATCCCTGAGGATTACCGGCTCGTCCTTCTCCTCCCGAAAGCCGCCCTGCAGCACCTCCAGGGGGTCCCGGTCAAGGCCAGAGAAGAGGTCGGCGTACATGTCGGCGATGCGCCGAGGCGTCTCGGCGAGCCCCTCCCGCTGGGGATCCTCGCCGATGGCATCGATGATTCCTCGCATCGCCTCAGCGATCCTGGCGCGATCTACCATCTCCCCTGGCCTCAAGGAAAGCGCGCCCCGACGCAATCGGGGCGGTCACAGATTGGCAGCTTGGCGATATTGTACAGGCGGGTCCATCCCAGGATCAATGCGGCAGAAAGGCGCGTCCTATGACTCGCGAGACAGCACCTTCGCGCGCTGCTGGCGCTCGCTGCGCCTGCTGACGGTTCCATATACGAAGACCGCAACTAGACCAGCCAGATCAAGAGAGGCCACGACCGCGCCTGCCACAGCGTTCCCCCTATCGACCATGAGAAAGGATGCAAAGAGACCCGCTAGGGCAACGAGCAATCCAGCGCCTAGGCCCAGATTCGAGCGCTTGATGTCCGCATCAACAACGCGGCTTTCCAATGCCATGCGGTGCGCCGCTTGCCTCTCTGCCAGCGCAATGATTCGCTCAGCGCCATCTGGTAGGGCGTCATTATAGCGAGCCAGTATGTCAGGCGGCGGGAGCGGACCGCTAAACGTGGACGACACCGAGATCTCTTGCCGGACAAGCTAACGCAGAGTCTCGCGGCTGGGAAGTTGGGGAGGGGGCTGGCGGGGTTTATCTTGACGGCGCTTCTTGTTCACCGCCGATGAGATTCATTTCTCTGTCGGCCTCTAGGTCCTTAATGGCGCGGCGAATGTCATTGCCGACAGCAAGCCAGTCACACTTCGCTGCGAAATAATCCGCTTGCCCAGGGGTGACGGATTCGTTGTATACAAGCAGGGTATTCCCGAAGTCCATCAGCGCGGCGGCCCCCCCCAAGAAGGACGGCCTAGCAAACAAGAAGTAAGTGCATTCTGTGTTCATGACTACTCCAATAGTACAATGGGCATCAGCCCAACGTCAACTGCGCAACGTCGCTAACGATTCTCAAATTGACCCACTACCGAAAGGTGGGCTATG
The DNA here is from genome assembly GCA_034429995.1 of Dehalococcoidia bacterium. Classification (GTDB taxonomy): domain Bacteria; phylum Chloroflexota; class Dehalococcoidia; order SM23-28-2; family SM23-28-2; genus SM23-28-2. The sequence goes on along the minus strand of DAOUEZ010000043.1, from coordinate 52,551 downwards.
CACCTATGCCACGCCGATGGCCTTCTCTACAGCGGCCAGGTCGGCCGGCACCTCCCGGATCTCGCTGGGGATAGCCATGGCTGTCTCAGGGTCCTTAAGGCCGCTGCCGGTGATGATGCAGACGATGGTCCTGTTGCTGAGATCCAGCCCCTGGCGGCTCATCTTGAACAAACCCGCCACCGAGGCCGCCGAGGCCGGCTCGCCGAAGATGCCCTCCTCCTGAGCCAGCAGGCGATAAGCCGTCAGGATCTCCTCATCGCTCACCGCCTCGATCACGCCGCCTGAGGCATCGCGAGCGGCCTCAGCCCCCTTCCAGCTGGCCGGGTTGCCGATGCGTATAGCCGTGGCCACCGTCACCGGCTTTTCCACCGGCCTTCCCAAAACGATAGGAGCCGCCCCCTCTGCCTGGAAACCCATCATCCGCGGCCTCCTAGTGGCCTTCTCCCTCTGGTGATACTCCACGAAACCTCGCCAGTAGGCGGTGATGTTGCCAGCATTGCCCACTGGAATAAACAGGTAATCGGGAGCATCCCCCAGATAATCAATGATCTCGAAGGCAGCCGTCTTCTGGCCCTCGATGCGATAGGGATTGAGGGAGTTGACCAGGGCGATAGGATGCTTGTCGACGATGGCCAGGGCCAAGGACAGGGCCTGGTCGAAGTTGCCGTCCACAGCGATGACCTGGGCACCATGAGCCACCGCCTGGGCCAGCTTCCCCTGGGCGATATTACCCTTCGGCACCAGAACATGGGCCCTGAGGCCGCAGTGGGCGGCATAGGCTGCGGCGGCGGCGCTGGTATTGCCGGTGGAAGCACAGAGCACTGCCTTTCGCCCCTCCTCTATCGCCTTGACCACCGCCACCACCATGCCCCGGTCCTTAAAGGAGCCGGTAGGGTTGCAGCTCTCCAGCTTGAAGTAGAGAGGACCACAGCCCAGTTGGGCCTCCAGCCGCTGGGAGCGAACCAGAGGCGTCTCACCCTCCCCCATGCAAACAAGGGGGGTGGCATCCGTTAGCGGCAGATAGTCCCGATAGCGGCGCAGTACGCCGAGTCGATCACTCGCCGCCCAGCTTGAGGTCACGCTGCTTCATCTCCTTCAGTTCCTGTTCCATGGCAGCCAACTGGCGGCGTTTCTGGCGCTCCTGGAACTGGCTCAGCTTCCGTAAGTAGTCCACTACCTGCTGGCGCTGCTCACGTATCTGCTGCTGGAAGGCTGCCAGGCGCTCCATCTGGGTCTGGCCCTTGCTCTCCAGTAGCTCCAGGGCATGAGCATGGTCTTCGCCACGCTGATGCTGCTCTCCCAGCGTCCGCTCCAGGGCCTTCAGTCGCTCGTCCAGGCGCTGGCCCTCCATGCGCCAGCGATCCTGAATATCCGTTAGCTCCTGGTGGACCACCCGATCCTCGCTCAGCATGGTCACCTCCTCCCCCAGGCGGCGCACCTGCTCGACCGAGAGTTGCGCGCGCTCAGAGAGGATGGAGTCCTGCTTGGTCAAGGCGTCGGTCTCAGAGTGCAGACGTCTCGTCTCCTCTTCCAGGCGTTTGACAGCCTCGCTGTGGCGACCCGTCTTCGTCGCTATCTCTTCGACACCCTTATCCACAGCCTCCAACCTCTTCTCCAGCCGAGAAACATCGTCCCGAAGGCGGCGCCTACCCTCTTCCACAGCCAACATACGCCCCTCGTAAGACTGAGCCAGCCTCTCCACGGCCTCCAGGCGGCGCAGGGCCACGCTGTGCTCCTCCCTCTGCCGCTCAGCGACCGCCTGCTGCTGACGCATCACCTCTTCGACGCGGCTCTGATTGGCCAGTTGGCGCTCCTGGAGGCGCCCCAGTTGTTCCTTGGCCTGGCGCATCTCGTCCTGAAGGTGGGGAAAGGCTGAAAGATGTGAGCCCAGGGCGGACAGGACATCTTCCCCCTTCTGCACACTCTCCGCCAGGTTCCAGATCTGGTTTCGCGCCTCCTCCACCTGCTGCTGCAGCTTATGAATCTGGCTCTTGGCCTGCCGCAGCTCCTCCTCCAGCCAGGGAACAGCGTCGGCCGAGGGAGCTGCCACCTCCGTGGGAGGAGGATCAGCCTTTGGCTGCTTCTTGTCCGCGTCCATCAATATCCCCCCTGCCTGCCGGCAAGCCGATCAGCTTTCCACCCGCAGAAGGTTAGCGATACGGCTCACCACCGCCAGTTTGCCTGCCTCCTTGATGGTCTTCTGCACCGATTCCTCGCGGGCGACGTGGGTCATGATGACCAGCTCCGCCGTCTGGGCTACCTCATCGCTCTCCTTCTGAATGACTGAGGCGATGCTTACGCCGTGGTCGCCGAAGCAGCGGGCGATCTGAGCCAGGACGCCAGGCTGGTCGGCCACCTCCATGCGCAGATAGTAGCGAGTGGTCAGTTCGGCCACCGGCTTTATAGGCAGCGGCCGACCCGCTCGCCAGGGCAAGCGGTCTCCCCTTCGGCCGGCCTTAGCCGCCGCCACGCTATGAGCGGCGTCCATGACATCGGCCACGATAGCGCTGGCCGTCGGAAGGGGACCCGCCCCCGGCCCTTCAAACAGCACCCGACCCAATAGATCACCCTCCACCTGCACGGCGTTGAGCACCCCGTCCACGTTGGCCAGAAGCTCCTCCCTGGGCACAAACGACGGGTGCACCCTGACATCCACGCCGCCCTCCTCCCTTCGGGCCACAGCCAGAAGCTTGATGGCATAGCCTAGATCCTGAGCGTAGCGGAAGTCGCGAGCGTTGAGGCTGGTGATCCCTTCGCGGTAGACATCGTCTGGCTGCACATGAGTGTGGAAGGCCAGACTGGCCAGGATGGCCAGCTTATAGGCGGCATCAAACCCCTCCAGGTCGTTGGAGGGCTCGGCCTCGGCGTAGCCCAGCGCCTGAGCCTGGCTCAGCGCCTCCTGGAAGTCCAGCCCCTCTTTGCTCATGCGGGTGAGAATGTAGTTGGTGGTGCCGTTGATAATGGCCCGAATGGAAGTGATCTCGTTGGCCGAAAGGTCGCGTCTCAGGGGGCCAATGACGGGAGTGCCACTGCCAACGCTGGCCTCGAAGAGAATATCCACCCCATGCTCCTGGGCCAGGGCCAGGAGCTCGAGTCCATGCTTGGCCATGACCTCCTTGTTAGCGGTCACTACGTAGCGACCGGAACTGAGGGCTTCCTTGATGAAATCATAAGCCGGCCGCTCGCCACCCAGGAGCTCGATGACTATATCGACGGCCTCGTCGCCCAGGACCACACGAGGGTCGTCGGTAACCAGGCGGCGGTCTACGGGCACGCCATCAGCCTTGTAGAGGTCGCGCTCCAGGACATGGCGCAGGCTTAGCTGAAACCCCAGTTGCTGGGCGTAGGCTGGCCCTTTCTCCAGGAGGGTACGGGCCACACCGCTACCTATCACCCCTATGCCCAGCAATGCGATCTGGATCTCATCCTGCTTGGCCATCGTCTCCCATCCTACAGGCCGAAAGCCTTCTCCGCTGCCCATTGCAACTTGTCGAGGTCGCTAGACAGGTACTCCGTGCTGGGCAACAGGGTGCCCTGCTCGTCGAGCCAATACGTGAAGTAGCCACTGATGATGAGAGTCCGCTGCTCGGGCGTCACCTCCCGATCGGCCTCCTTCTCCTCCACCTCAAAGATGAAGTAGCCGCCTGGCCCGGGGATGGGCTGGCTCGGAGTCCCCACCTCCAAGGCGAAGACCTTGCCTCCATAGGACAGATCCAGTTCGTCTCGAGCCAGCCAACCTTTTTCGCCGCCCTCCTCCTTAGTGCCCTCATCCAGAGAAAGCTCCCGAGCCAGTTCGCCGAAGTCTTCGCCAGCGTCCAGACGTTCCAACAGCGAGCGGCCCTCATCCTCCGTACCGACCAGGATCTGGCGCATCCTCACCTGCTCGACGGTCTGGGGCACAGACAGGGAAAAGACCTCCTGCACCTTGCCGCTAACGAGATCCGCCTCTACCACCGCCCGATACTCCTCGTCCGAAAGGTCGCTCCTTTTCAACTCCTGCTCATAGGCCCCGGCGAATGCCTCAGGATCGCTCTGCGACAGGCCCAGCCGATCACTGATCTCCAGCTCGATCTCCTCTGGCGATACGGACACGCCTAGGTCAGTGGACGCTCTCCGTCGCAGCAGCTCCTCGCGCCCCAGAGTATTGACCAGCACGCCAACGGCCAGAGAGGCTTGCTCAGGCTGTTCTTGAAGGCCAAACTCGGCGACCATGAGTTTGAGACGGCGGGCAAAGTAGTCGAGATTGAAGGTTGTCTCGCCTACCTGAACGGCCTTGGAGTGAGGACGCTGGATGTGCTCCTCGTAGTAGTCCCGAAGCTGAAAATAGCCGAAGCCTGCCGCGATGCCTACCAGCAGCAGCGCAAAACCGGCAATGACCGCCAACTGCTGCCGGAACTCGCGGCTCCAGGGCCGCCGCCGTGGGCGCGGCGGGATGGGCAGGGGCCTCTGTCGTCTCTTCTTGACCAACGGTAAAACCCCTTCAAGGATAGCGAACGGGCAAACAGACGGAAACCCTCCCCCACCGTCCCAGCTTGGACAGCACCAGCTACTGGCGTGAAGAGGAAGGTCCCGCTGCGCGAATGTGCTCTGCTGTGTAGGGCAGAAGGGCCAAATGGCGGGCCCGCTTCAGGGCCTGGGATAGAGCCCGCTGATGCTTGGCGCAGGTCCCCAGTCTCTTCCTGGGCTCGATGCGCCCACGATCGGACAGGAAGCGACGCAGCTTGCCAACGTCCTTGTAGTCGATAACCGTGACGTGGTCCACACAGAACATGCACACCTTGCGCCGTCGGCCGTACCGCCCGCGCGGTCTGCGTCTAGCCGGCTCGCCGGCGACCTCTTCTCGGGGTCCTCGTCCTGGTTCTGTTACCATCGGTCAAAGCCACCTACTCAAAGGGTAGCTCCTCGGCCTCCGTCGTCTCCGCCTTCTCCGTCGTTTCCCCCTCCCCCTCCTCGGGCAAGGGGACACCCGGCGCCCGATCGAGGAAGAGCACCCTATCGGCCATCACCTCGTTCCGGAAGCGCCGCTGTCCGTCGGGCGCTTCCCACGAGCGGCTACGCAGCCGTCCCTCCACATAGACCCGCCGCCCCTTCTGGAGAAACTGGCTACACTGTTCGGCCAGATTGCGCCAGGCTACTACGCTGAACCACTCCGTCTCCTCTCGCCGTTCGCCCTCGCGCGAAGTGAATCTGAAGTTAGTAGCAACGCGAAAGGTGGTCATGGCGTCACCGCTGGCGGTGTAGCGCATCTCCGGATCGGTGCCCACATTGCCGATAATCATTACCTTATTCAGACCTGCCATCGCGCCAGCTCCTTTCGCTCAACCCCAGGACGCCCACGCACTTCAGAGGGCAGCGGTTTCGCCTTCCTCCCTCCGCACGACCAGATGGCGTATCACTTCCTCTGTCAGCTCCATGCTCGCCTCCAGATCGGCCACCTGAGTGGGATCAAGCTTGAACTGGGTGAGAACGTAGTTGCCTTCGGTGCACCGCCTGATGGGGTAAGCCAGCTTCCTTCGGCCCCAGCGATTGACCTCGGCCACCTCGCCGCCACGGCTGGTGATGAACTGGCCCACTTTATCGATGGTATTAGGCACTTCCTCCTCGGGAACATCGGGGCTAATGATCATCACCATCTCGTAGTCGCGCAAGATCTCGCTCCCCTCCCTGCTAGCAGGCGAAACTCGAAGTCCACCCGCCGCGGTCCATAGGACGCAGCGCATTATAGCATGCGGCTGCTTCCTTCACAAGCGAAGCGGCTTCTGGGCAAGGCCTGCCCACCTTACATGCGCCAGAGACCTAATCAGCCCCTGGCCGCGTCGGGCACCCCCGGCACGGGGAAGCTGCTGGCTAGCTCCTCCACCTCCCGACGCACGGCCACCGCTACCTTCTCGTCCTCCATGTTGTCCAGGATGCGGGCAATGAGAGCGGCGATGCGGCGCATCTCGTCTGGCCCGAAGCCCCGGCTGGTAACGGCCGGCGTGCCGATGCGGATGCCACTGCCCACCATCGGCGGCCGCTCATCGTAGGGGATGGTGTTCTTGTTCACGGTGATGCCCACCGCGTCCAGCGCTAGTTGGGCATCGCGGCCGGTGATCCCCTTCACCCCCACATCCACCAGCAGCAGGTGGTTGTCGGTGCCGCCGGAGACGATGCGCAGACCGTGGCCCTGAAGCTCCTCGGCCAGGACCTTGGCATTCTCCACGATCCGCCGCTGATACTCGCCGAACTCTGGGCGCAAAGCTTCGCCGAAGCAGACGGCCTTGGCAGCGATACTGTGCATGTGAGGCCCGCCCTGGGTGCCCGGAAAGACAGCACGATCGATCCTCTGGGCCAGGTCCGCCTCACAGAGGATGAAGGCGCCACGGGGGCCGCGCAGGGTCTTGTGAGTGGTCGATGTGGTCACCTGGGCCTGGCCCACCGGCGACGGATGCAGGCCCACGGCCACCAGGCCGGCGATGTGGGCTATGTCCGCTAGGAGATAGGCCCCCACCTCATCGGCGATCTCCCGGCAGCGGGCGAAGTCGATGATCCGCGGGTAGGCCGTGGCACCCGTCACGATGACCTTGGGCTTATGCTCGCGGGCCAGAGCGGCCATCGCATCGTAGTCCAGAAGCTCCGTCTCCCGGTCGACGCCGTAGTGCACGAAGCGGTAGAGCTTTCCCGAGAAGTTGACCGCAAGCCCGTGGGTGAGGTGACCGCCCTGGGCAAGGTTCATGCCCATGGCCGTGTCGCCCACCTCCATGAGAGCGGTGTAGGCAGCCCTGTTGGCCTCGGCGCCGCTATGGGGCTGGACGTTGGCGTGCTCGGCGCCGAAGAGCTCCTTAAGTCGGCTGAGCGCCAGCTCCTCCACCTCGTCCACATGCTGGCAGCCGCCGTAGTAGCGCTTCCCCGGATAGCCCTCGGCGTACTTGGTGCTGAGGACAGTGCCCAGCGCTTCCAGAACGGCGGCGCTGGCATAATTCTCCGAGGCAATGAGCTCGAGGCCCAGGCGGTGCCTCTCCTGCTCGCGCTGGATAATCGCCATCACCTCAGGGTCCTGCTGTTCCAGAACGCCCATCTCTTGTCCCTCACCTACTCAGTCCGCTAAACAAAAAGGCAGAGGTCAACCCCCCAAGGTCGTCGCTCCTGCCTCCATGTCGTCGTCGATGCCCGCTTGAAGAGAGCCTCCTCCTGCCCATGTCGGCCCCACTTTAGTCCAGGGGCAGCCCCCCGTCAACGTCGGCCCTGGCCTCTGGCCCCAGCCGACGGTCGTGCTCCTGCCAGGCGCACTCCACCAGGGCCATCAGGCCGCCGGAGACCAGCGAGTGGCCACCCAACAGCACCGGTATGGGGGCGCGCCGGGCCGTCTGGGTGAACTGGCGCAGAAACGGCTCCTCGATCGCCTCATGCCGGCCGAGGTCCGAAAGGAAGCGGTCGGCGCGGCTGGCCTCGATGCCCAGGTGGGCCAGGAGCACACGGGTGTCCAGGAAGGCGGCGTCGGCCAGCTCCGCCAGGGTAGCAAAGAAGCGCTCCACGCCCACTTCGGCCAGGTAGAAGCCCAGAAGGGAGCGGGCCTGGCCGCCCTGAAGGCGACCATCGGCCTGCATGCCTCGCTCCTCAGCGAAGAAGCGCACCCGACAGGCCGTCTCCCGCTCCAGATACTGCCACACCTGGCTGCCCGCCCGACCGGCCACCAGGACCTGAGCCGTGGGGTCGGTGAAATAGCCCAGGCCCCCTCGATAGGGCGCTACGTCCAGTCGCCAGCGGTCGAGCAGGCCCTGCAAGCGGGGGCCGGCTCCTCCCACCAGGGTCAGGATAGCCAGGTCGGAAGGCGAGTCGATGTCGAACTGGCTGGAGACGCTGCGGGGCAGCGGCCGCGGCGACAAGCCCGCCTGCTCGGCCAGCAGACGAGCCAGAGGGTTATCGCTGTCGGGCAGCTTGATCTTCTCCAGCGCTTCTCCTGGCGAGAAGGCCACCAGGTCCGCTGAGTAGAAGTTGTTGGTGATGACCAGGCCATCGCCTCGACCCAACTCTTGGGCGATGCCCACGAACTCCTGAGCCGACAGGAGAGGAACGCTGCCGCCGCTGAAATAGAGGGGCTTTTGCAGACCAAACCTATCGATGACCCAGGCCAGACGGCGGCCGAAGTGGAAGACCCCGGCATCCACATCGACAACAACAGCGGAAGGCAGGTCTGCCAGTCCTTCCTGCGAGGCGGCGACAAGGATAGCGGAGGCGAAGGCACCCGTCGAGAGGGCTCGTTCCAGACTATCGAGGGTGGCGGCGCGGCGAGCGGCGGCCACCATCTCCTCCGGGGGACTGCCGCTCATCCCGCCCAGAAAGGCTACAAGGGTGGGAGCCTCAGACAAGTCAGCAGAGGGGAAAACCCCTACCTACAGCGCCTCGGGGATGATCATGCCGTAGTCCCCCTCGCGCCGCCGGTAGAGGACGGCATAGGTGTCAGTATCGGCGTCGAAGAAGAGAAAGAAGTCGTGGCCCAGAAGCTCCATCTGCTCGATGGCCTCCTCCTCGGTCATCGGCTTTACAGGAAAGCGCTTGACACGCACCACCCTTCCCAGAATGATCTCCTCCTCCTGCTCCTCCTCCGCTTCCTCCGGCGCAGCGGCCTTTCCGGCCTGGGCCACCTTTCTGGCCTTCAGATGCCTGTCGCTGCGATACACCTTCTCCTTGTAGCGCCGCACCTGGTGGGCAAGGACATCGGCGGCAGCGTCGATGACCGGCAGCAGGCGGGAGCCCCTCTCCTCCGCCCGCAGGTAGGTACCATTACAGTTCACCGTCAGCTGCACCACGTATCGGCGCGCGTTCTCCCCTCCCTCTTGCTCCAGGTCGACGATGGTTTCATCCACCATGGGGAGATAGCGGCTCAAACGGCTCAGCTTGCGGGTAGCGTACTCTCGCAAGCTATCGGTGACTGGGACATGACGCGAACGAAAGGTGAGCTCCATCTCGGATCAATCCCTCCTTGGAGTCCCTACGCGCATGGCTACTCATCCATTTTAGAACGACTACCCTCACCCCTTCAAGGAGATCAGTCCTCGCGGGCGAAGGTAACGGCCCAAACAGAAGCAGCGCCGGCCTGGCGCAGGGCGCGGGCACAGGCATCCAGCGTGGCGCCGGTGGTCATGACGTCGTCGATGAGGAGGACGCGCTTGCCCTCCACCCAGCGACGGTCGGCGATAAAGGCATCAGTCACGTTGCGCCTGCGTGCTTCCGCGTCGCCACTGCGGGCCTGGGACGGAGTATTGCGACGCCGCGCTAGCCCTCGCTCGGCCAGGGGCAGGCCGTACAACCGGGAAAGCTCTCGCGCCAGCAGCGCCGACTGGTTATAGCCCCGCAAACGCTGTCTTCTGCCATAGAGGGGCACCGCTACCAACAGGTCGGCCTCGATGGCCCCCTCCTCTTCTACATAGCGGGCCATGAGCTGAGCCATCGGCTGGGCCAGAGCGGAAAGATAGCTGTACTTAAGAGCGTGCACCGCCTCCCGAGCCGCGCCCTCATAGAGGTAGGGCGAGCGCGCCCCCTCGAAAGCGGGCCTCTCCTTACGGCAGCGGCCGCAGGGTGCCGACTGAGGCTGCGGCTGCCAGCAGATCGGGCAGCGAGGCGGCCGAGCCCGGGGCAATTCTGCCCGGCAGGACTGGCAGAGGAATGCGCCATAGGCCCCGCAGCCGACACAGCGGGACGGAAAGAGGACGTCCAGGACCGCCTGGCCCACGCGCGCCAAAGGAGCAAAGCCTACCATCGATCGCCTCCCTGTCGCGGCTCCTCAGTATTATACTGCCTTCGCCTTGCCCGCCTGGCATGGCTGCACTAAACTGAGGGCAGGAAAGAAACCGTGAAGGTCACAGTGAACTTCTTCGCTGCTTTTCACGACATGACGGGCAGGCGCGAACTGAATCTGGAGATGAGGGAAGGGCTGACCATTGGCGAACTCCACCGTGATCTCTGCGCTCGCTTCCCCCGCCTGGCCGACTACAGCGGCAGCCTGATGTACAGCGTGAATGCCGAGTATGTCCCCGCCGACTACGCTCTGCATGACGGCGATGAAGTGGCCTTCATCCCCCCCGTGAGCGGAGGATCCCATGCTCATTAGGATCACTGCCGACCCCCTCGACCCTCAGCCCTTCATCGAGCACGTCCGCCGCGACGAGAGCGGGGCAGTGGCCCTCTTCCTGGGCGTTGTGCGCAACCACAACCTGGGACGGCGCGTCCTCCATCTGGAGTACGATGCCTATCCCCAGATGGCCGAGAAGAAGATGCGGCAGGTAGCTGAGGAAGTCATGTCGCGCTGGCCCATCACCGACATCGCCATAGCTCACCGAACCGGCCGCCTGGAGATAGGGGAGACCAGCCTCCTGGTGGTCGTCTCCTCCCCTCATCGCCACGAGGCCTTCGACGCCTGTCAGCAGGCCGTGAACCGCATCAAGGAGATCGCCCCCATCTGGAAGAAGGAGGTCTGGGAGGGAGGCGAGGCTTGGATCGAGGGAGAAGGGCAACCTACTCTGCAGCCTGAATGACCAGCGCCGATAGAAGCCCCAACCCACCCCGCTTCTGCCCCAAATGCGGCGGTCACCTCAGCGAACGCCTCCTAGAGGCCGAAGACCGCCCCCGCCTGGTCTGCGACCAGTGCCAGCACATCCTCTACCTTAACCCTAAAGTCGTGGCCGGGGTCATCATCGAGCGCGGAGGCCGCTTGCTGCTTCTACGCCGCGCCATCGAGCCCCGCCGCGGCACCTGGACCTTCCCCGCCGGCTACATGGAGATCGACGAGACAGCCGAGGAGGCAGCCGTACGAGAGGTAGAGGAGGAGGTCGGCCTGAAGGTGAATACGGGGCCCCTGGTGGGAGTCTACTCGCGGCCAGCCCCCGAGGGCCCAGGTGTCCTCATTGTCGTCTTCCAGGGCCGCCAGCCGAGGGGCCGCGTGAAGATCGGGCACGAAGTGCTGGAGACCCACTGGTTCGCCCTCGACGCTATCCCCTGGGACGGGCTCTCGTTCGAGACCACTGACTGGGCCCTGCGCGACTGGCTGCGCGCCCGCCACGACAGGCGCCGCCGCAGACCTCAGCGAGCGGCCCGCCCCCGTCCGCCCCGCCGCGGCGGCTGAGGTGGCGGGGCTTCCTTCCTGGGCCGCCCCCGATAGTCCGGAGCCTCGATCTCGAAGATCATGCTCACCTTGGTATCGTACATGCGCGAGACCCAGGAATCGGGCAAGTCGTCGAGGGCGCAACCTACCGTGATGACAGTCGGCAGCTTGGCGTTATAGCGATAGTTGAGGATCTGGAACAGCTTCTCCTGAGCCCAGGGGGTAGCGCTGTGCACCCCCAGGTCGTCCAGGATGAGGCAGGGAGTGGTGCGCGCCGCTTCGAAAACCTGGTCGAACTGGCCGCCCGGCGCATCCTCCCGAAAGGACGACCGCAACATCTCCAGCAGGTCGGGCACCACGCAGAACTCCACCGTTATGCCTTTGCCCTCCAGATGGTGGCCGATAGCTGCCGCCAGGTGAGTCTTGCCGCAGCCAGTGCGCCCCAGCAGCACAAGCCATCCTTCAGGGCTCTCGGCGTAGTTCTTGGCCGCCCGGAAAGCGTTGCGCAGGCTCTGCGCGGCCTCTGAGCTGATACCGATGCCTCCCAGATAGAAGCTCTCGAAGGTCATCTCGCGGATGACCGTCAGAACCAGCCCACCGAAGACGACCGTTCCCCCACCCAACCCATCCTCCAGCAGGAAGACCTGCGACAGGCTCGCATCGCACAGGCGGGTGCGCAGTCGCTCGTCCATCTCCTCCAGGGGAACGCTGGTAGTGAACACTGTGGGGAAGCGGTGGTTGTAACGATGGTTGAGTAGCTGAAAGAGCTTCTCCTGCGCCCAGGCGGTGGCACTGTGCCCCCCCAGGTCGTCCAGGATCACCAGGGGGGCGTTGCGCACCTGCTCGAACAGCTCATCGTAGGAGACCTCACTGCCCGGCTTATAGGCGGCCCGAAGATGGTCCAGCAGGTCGGGCACCACCACAAAGAAGGCCGGCCGCCCCTGCTCGATAGAGGCGTTGCCGATGGCCGCCGCCAGGTGAGTCTTGCCGCAGCCGCTGGGCCCGTAGAGAACCAACCAACCGCTGGGCTCCTGGGCGAACTGCTGGGCCACCGCTACTGCCTTGGCGAATCTCTCCTGACTGCCAGGATCGGTGCTGCGGCCGCGGGTCATCAGGTTAGCGAAGGTCAGCCGCGTGAGAGGCCCCAGGTTGCTGTAGCGCTGCAGCCGCGCCAGCCGCTCCTCTTCCCTCTCCTCCAGCACGCAACGGCAGGGGAAGGCGCGACCGAAGTCGGGATGATCGAGGGGGACGTCCTTGCGGACGAAGCCTGCCCCCCGGCAGAGCGGGCAAACGCCCTCTTCGGCCCTCTCCGCGGCCTCAGTGACGGACGAGAGGCCGGTATCGCCCGGAGAGGGGGCGCTTGCGCCCAGGTCTTTCAATATCTCGTCCAGCTTTCTCATAGTCCGGACCCTCTGCCTCCCATCGCCTGAGGATGGCGGCGATGTAGCTCCAGCTCCGCTTGTTTTGCTCCACCGCTCTCTGGAACGCTGGCTGGAACCAGTCAGCGGGGTATTGCCCCTCGGCGTCCTTCAGATACTCGGCAACCATTGGTGTCAAGGGGCCAATGTTCTGCTCGTAGAGCTCAAAGATGTTGGGCTTGAGTTCAGGCGGCTCAGTTAGCGGCGGAAGGAGCCGCCCCAAGCCCTGCTGGTCAGCCCTCATGGCTGCCGCCGCCCGCTGGCCAGCCGCGGTGTTAAGGAAGTACAGCTCTTGCGCTTGCCTCTCACGCCCGCCTGCCGCACTGGCAAGCTCCACATCCAAGCGCAGAAGCGTCCCCCGCTCCACCGCTGCACTGAGGCCCCGTCGCAGGGCGTCCTCTCCCAGCGAATCGAGGGCAGCGGCCAATATGTCATCCGCGGCCAGCTCGGCGTAGGTCAGAAAGCGGGACTGCCCCTTCTTGCGGCGGTGGGCAAAGAAGAAGTAAAGGCTAACCACCAGCTCGGCAGGGTCGCTGATGCGGGGCAGGACAGCAGTGAAAAAAAGGTTAGGGATAGCGGTGGCCAAGGCCCCGGCAGGAAAGCCCTCAAACCGACCCTGCTCTAGCTCCATCCGCCCTCCCCCTCTGGCGGGATGACGAGCAGGTCCTCAAAGCGGGCCGTCTTCTCCCGAAAGCGCAGATGGAGAGTGCCCGTGGGCCCGTTGCGGTGCTTGGCCACGATGATCTGGGCGATGCCTTGCGGATAGCTGTCGCCCGGCCGATCGGGGTGCACGCGCTCCCACTCCTCCCTACGCACGTAGGCATCCTCGCGGTAGATGAAGAGGACCACGTCGGCGTCCTGCTCGATGCTCCCCGACTCCCGCAGGTCGCTGAGCATAGGGACGTGGGTAGCCCGCGCCTCCACCGCTCGCGAGAGCTGGGAGACAGCCAGCACCGGCACGTTTAGCTCCCGCGCCAGCTCCTTGAGGGAGCGCGAGATGTAGCTGACCTCCTGCACTCGGTTCTCCGCAGGCACCCCACCGTGCATGAGCTGCAGGTAGTCGACGATTACCAGGTCCAGACGGCGCTCTCTGGATAGACGCCAGGCCTTGCCCCGCATCTCAGGCATGCGCACGACGGCGCTATCGTCCACGTAGATGTTGACGTTGGCCAGCACGCCGATAGCCTGCATGATCCGCCGCTCCTCGGCCTCGTTATGGGTGCCCAGGCGCAGGCGGGTGGAATCGACGTTGGACTCCGTAGCCAGCAGGCGCTGAGCCACCTGCTCGCCGGCCGTCTCCAGGCTGAAGACGGCCACGGTCGCCTGCTGCCCCACAGCAGCATTGCGAGCGATGTTCAGGGCCAGGGAGGTCTTCCCCAAGCTGGGGCGCGCGGCCAGGACGACCAGGTCGGCCCGCTTCAGGCCGCCCAGGAGGGTGTCCAGGTCCATGAAACCCGTGCGGATGTGAGCGCCAGCGCCGGCGGCCGCTTCCTCCATCGACGGCCCCTCCACATGGCGCTCCAGGAGCTCCCTAATGTGCACGAAATCGCTGACGAGCTTTTCCCCTTGCACGGCTGCCAGCAGGCCTTCGGCCCGGGACAGAAGCGCCGCCTGGTCGGCCCCGCCCTGGTAGGCCATCTGCTGTATCCTCTGGCTAGCATCGATCAGGCGGCGATAGACGGCGTCCCTCTGAACGATCTGAGCGTAGTACTCGACGCCCAAGGGTGTGGGCAGCTCTGCCACCAACTGGCTCAGGTAGGCCACGCCCCCCATCTCCTCCAGCCGCCCTCGCCGGGCCAGCTCGTGGGCCAGGGTGATCTGATTTATGGCCTCGTTGCGCTCCCAGAGGGCCAGGCAGGCGTCGTAGGCCCAGGCGTTCTTCTCTCGGAAGAAGTCCCCGGGGTGTAGTACGGGCGCCACCTTGAAAATGGCCTCGTCGTCCACTAGGAGAGAGGCAATAACCGCTTCCTCAGCGTCGGTGTCGTGCGGGGGCAGCTTCTCGGCTACCACGGTGGCCACAGCCTCGGCCTACTCTTCCCGGCGAGACCTTCTGCGGGCGATGATCTCATCGACCGATCGGCCAGTCAGTAGCCTCCCCAGGTTGCGGTGCCCGACCTGAAGATAGTACTTCCGCCAGATCTGGCGGATCTGGTCGGCGGTCTTAGCGCCGTCCAGCTCTTGTTCTGCTTGCCTGAGAAGGGCCTCCGTTTCTTCGACAGGCATGGTCATGTTTGGTCTCCTTTAGCCTTGCGACGCCTCCTGGGCGCTTTCTCCTCTTGTTTCACCTCTGCCTCTTGGGAAGGCTGCTCCTCCCCTTGCTCCACTTCCGCCTCTTGGGAAGGCTGCTCCTCCCCGGCTTCCTCGATCTCTTCCTCCCCTTGCTCCACCTCCGCCTCCTGGGAAGGCTGCTCTTCCTCCGTGGGCGGAGGTGCCAGCAGCTCCTCCAGCGTCTGCCCCTCCCCCACCACTGCCACCTGCACGCTGGCACGCACATTGCGCGAAAGCCTTAGGGGCACCTCGAACAGGCCCACCTGGCGAATGGGCTCCTCCAGTTCCACTTGCCGATGCTCCAGGAGCAGCCCCAGCGGCTTCTCCAGGGCCTCGCTGATATCGCGAGCGGTCACCGAGCCATATAGACGGCCCTGCTCCCCTACCCGCACCTCGATGGTGATGGTCAGGCCGGTGAGCTTCTGCGCCAGCACCTCAGCATCGGCATCCAGCCCGGCCTGGCGCTTGGCTTCCGCCTCGCCTCTGGCCTGGGCCATGCGAATGTTGTGGTCGGTGGCGGCAACGGCCAGCTTGCGCGGCAGAAGGTAGTTGCGAGCGTAGCCATTGGCCACGTTCCTCACCTCGCCGGTGCGGCCAGAGCCCTCCACCTCCTCCAGAAATACCACCTTCACTAGGCATCCTCCCGATCAGAACAACCGCTTCCCGCCATCAGCATCATGCCACGAGCCAATGGCGGCGGCGCAAGAGACTTTCCCACAAAAGTTATGAGTTCTTTTCCACGCTCTCCACATACGAACATTTGTGCTCTCATCAAGTGTACTATGTGCACCGCCGATGTCAAGCCCATACAAGAAAAGAAGGGCCGCCAGCCCTTCGCGGCCCCTGTTCGTGGCAAGCCCAACTCACCTCACGCCCCCAGCGCCACCTCCACACCCCCCTCGTAGGCAGCCGCCAGTTCGGCCAGCGGCAGGTCGATGTAGCGCCCCAGCACCAAGCGCCGACCCGCCACCCGCCCGATGTAGGCGATGGGCACGTCGTGGGCAGCCGCCACCACCGCCAGGCGTTTCCCCACCTCCGGCGCAACTGCCATCACGATGCGCGACTGGCCCTCGCCGAACAGGACGGCGTCCAGGCGGCCCCCCACCTTCATGCCGGAGCCGTCCAGACCCAGGCCACCGCCGATGCACATCTCCGCCAGGGCCACCGCCAGGCCGCCCTCCGAGCAGTCGTGGCAGGCTGTCGCCAGACCAGCGCGGATCGCCTCCAGGGCCGCTTCCTGCACCCGCATCTCCAAGTCCAGGTCTATCGTAGGTCGCCCCGCCACTCGGCCCTGCAGCGCCAGGTACTCGCTCCCGGCCAGCGCTGAGGCATCGCCCTCCAGCTCGCCGCCCAGGAGGAACACCTCCTGCCCCTCCTGAGCGAAGGCCATCGGGCAGCGGCGAGAGACGTCCTCCAGCAGCCCCAGCATGCCGATGACTGGCGATGGGTAGACCGCCTGGCCGCCGGTCTCGTTGTACAGGCTGACGTTGCCCGATATTACAGGGATGCCCAGCTTAGCGCAGGCCGCGGCCATGCCACCGATGACCCGCTCCATCTGGTAGTACACCTCGGGGCGGTTGGGGTCGCCAAAGTTCAGGCAGTCGGTGATGGCGATAGGCTGAGCGCCCACGCAGACCACATTGCGGGCGGCCTCGGCCACAGCGATGGCCCCGCCGGCGTAGGGATCCAGATAGCAGTAGCGGCCGTTGCCGTCGGTGCAGAGAGCGATGCCCTTGTTCGTCTCCCGAATGCGCATCACAGCAGCGTCGCCGCCGGGGCCGTCCACCGTATTGGTGAGCACGTGATGGTCGTACTGGCGGTAGACCCATTGCTTGCCGGCGATGGTGGGCAGCGAGAGCAGCCGCAGGAGGGCAGCCGCCGGGTCGGCCACATCGGGCAGGGAATCGAGAGCGACCGTCTGCAGCCCGGCCAGCTCGGCGGGCGGCACCCCCTGGCGGCTGTACTGCGGCGCCTCGGTGAGCAGCCCCACCGGCAGGCAGGCCGCCTCCCGCTCGCCATCGCGGATGCGGGCCAGACCGTCGTCCGTCACCACGCCGATGATGGTCGAGCGCAGCTCCCAGCGGTCGAACAGGCCCTTCACGTCGTTCTCGTGCCCCTTCTTGACGATAATCAGCATGCGCTCCTGCGACTCGGCGATCATGACCTCGTAGGGCGTCATCCCCTCCTCTCGCCGGGGCACCCTGGCCACGTCGATCTCCAGGCCGCTGCCCCCTCTGGCCGCCGACTCCAGGGAGGAGGCGGTGAGGCCCGCCGCCCCCAGGTCCTGGATGCCCACAATCCACTCCGAGTGATTGTGCGCCAGGTCCAGGCAGGCCTCCATCAGCAGCTTCTCCAGAAAAGGGTCGCCTATCTGGACCGCCGGCCGCAGCTCATCGTAGCGAGCGTGGGGGTCGGTGCGCGAGGCCAGGCCCGAGGCACCGTGGAGGCCGTCGCGGCCGGTGTCCGCCCCCACCAGCATCAGTGGATTGCCCGCCCCTGTGGCCCGCGCGCTCGCCAGCCGCTCCTTGGGCGCCACCCCAACGCACATCACATTGATCAGCGGGTTCTGAGAGTAGGCCTCCTCGAAGTAGACCTCGCCCCCTACGGTGGGGATGCCCAGGCAGTTGCCATAGCCAGCGATGCCCGCTACCACGCCCTCGAACAGGTAGCGATTGCACTGCTCGCTGAGCGGCCCGAACCGCAGGGAGTCCAGGAGGGCGATCGGCCGCGCCCCCATGGCGAAGATGTCCCGCACGATACCGCCGATGCCCGTGGCCGCCCCCTGGTAGGGCTCGATGGCCGAGGGATGGTTGTGGGACTCGATCTTCATCACCACGCACAGCCCCTCGCCGATGTCGACGGCGCCGGCGTTCTCAGCCCCCTGGCGGGTGAGGATGAAGGGTCCCTCAGAGGGCAGCAGGCGGAGGAGCGGCCGCGAGTTCTTATAGCCGCAATGCTCGCTCCACAGCGCGCCGAACATGCCCAACTCCAGCTCGTTGGGCTCGCGCCCCAGGCGAGAGACGATGACCTCGTACTCCTCGCGGTTGAGGGCGATCTGGTCGAGAAAGCTCTGCGATACAGACATGGGATCAGGCTAAGCATAGCGGACGGGGATCGCTGAGGCAACGAGTGTGGGCCGTCCGTCCTCGGTGGGTTAAATCTCGACCCCCGCCTGAAGGCGGGGGCATCAGTATCGCGTTACCATGCCGCCCCGTTTACGGGGCGGTGTTGAGACACCCACAGCCATCTTAGCACAAGGCGGAGAGGACGTCCGCAGAACGCTACCTGGATCTCATCCTCTCACCGCAGCTTGAGCAGAAGACATCCTCAGCCTCCACACGGGCCCCACAGTGAGAGCAAAAGCGGCGTTCCGTCGTTTCTGCGGGCGCACGAGCGGCGGGCGGCGGAGCGGGCGGCGGCGGCGCCTGTGCCGCCGTGGTGACGCCGATCAGGGGAGGCGGCGGGATCGCCTCAAAGCGGGAAAACAACTGCTTGTAGGAAGTAGTCTCGAAGCTGAACAGATGGTGAGTTCCCACAGCCAAGAGGGCCACGACCACGGGCCCAAGGGCCGGCATCCAGCCTACAGGTTCCACATGCTCCACAGCGAAGGCGTTGGCCAGCCCGCCCCCCAAGAACCACATGCCGGAGAGGAAGGCAATGATCCAGAAGACGCCGAACACGGTATACAGATAGGCCCGGTGGAGGAAGAAGGTGGCCCGAAATTCCTCGTCCTCTGCGATGCTGCTTAACCGCCTCTCCGCTCGGAACCAGTGGTAGAACCAGACAGCCGCGCCGATGATGATAGCAGTAACGGACGAGGCCAGAGCCTGCCGATAGCCCTCATCTCCGACGGCGTCCTCAGATATGACTCGGGCGATGCTGGTGCTGATCAGCAGGGCCAGACCGATGACAAGTGTCGCGAACCCCGCGAAGCTAACAATGTAGAGATACTGACGCCGTCCAGCCCCCGGAGCTACGGCAAGCCGCGCCCCGACGTCACGGAAGATGAGGTAGAGGACAAGGGGTACCAGGGCCCAGCCCAGAAAGAACATGGCCAGCGCCCAGCCAATGGACGCTTTGCCTCGCTCCGTGGCATCGAAGTATACCCACATAGTCAGGGCTAGCCACAAGATGAAGAACCCGATGCCTATGGCCGCCATTCAGTGCCTCCTGTGCAACCACCCATTCTAGCCGGGCCCCACACTGGGGCCACGGCCATCTTAGCACAACAGGAGAGATCTACCGAAAGGAGAAGGGCGGATATCGGTCGGTGGTTAGAGCAGTGCTATAAGCAGTAACCCGAAGGCCCCACCGATTGACCGCCACCCCAAAATCGAACAGAGGCCTGGGATGCTTTCCGGTGATCAGGATGGCGAGCCAGGCGATGAACAAGACGATGCTGTAGACGATCCATAGGACGAGCAGCACAATGTAGTGGGGTATGGCCAGGAGCCACTTCACCAGCGGTAGCCACCTGTTCAGCTTCTCTGGGTACTCGAAGTCTACCCTCACCGTGTCGATGTCATCGAAGGGGCCGTACTCATCGCGCAACAACAGTAGGTAGGCCAGCGCGCCGTAGTAGTACCGATAGCCCACAGCCAGGAAGTCAAAGGCCCACCTGGGATACTTCTTCCTGAACAGAATCGTGACGAAGGCAAACTGGCCGATCGACCCGAGCGCTCCGTTAATAATGCTTGCCGGAATATACAAGGGGATGGCAAGAATCAGCCGGAACAGGGTTAGCCAGCGCGATTGCTGCTCTGGGTAGTCCACATCAAAGGTCACGGGATAAGCAGCGCCTTCAGTAGCCATAGCACTCCCTC
Organism: Dehalococcoidia bacterium; assembly: GCA_034429995.1. GTDB lineage: Bacteria > Chloroflexota > Dehalococcoidia > SM23-28-2 > SM23-28-2 > SM23-28-2. The sequence continues at coordinate 32,962 of DAOUEZ010000043.1, read as the reverse complement.
CTCGAAAAACGCGTTGCCGCCGCCAACTTACACGGCCCGCCTGAGCTTGTCAACGCCTCTCACTCGAACACGTACTTCACCGTCTTGGCGAAGGCGAACCCCGGCGAGAAGTCCAGCCGGGCCGCCTCCATCTCCGAGGGCAGCTCGAAGATTACCTGCACTGTTGCCCGCTCGTCCTTCTCCACCTCCTCCGGCGCTGGATGGCCCGCCACCGTCACCAGTTCCGGGTCGTGCTTGTCCCCATCCTCGTCCCTGAGCTTGAAGTCCGACTCCCTGATCTTGACGTCCCTCTGCTTACGGTTCAGCATCGAGAACTGAAACACGACCAGCCGGTTGCCGGCGTCGGCCTCCAGAAGCGTCTCCTCCTCGGCCAGCGGGTCGCTCGCCGAAAGCAGATGCACCCACACGTCGGCGATCTCCACCGCCCTGGCTGGCCTCTCCTCCTGCAGCCCGGCGTAGCTCGTCTCCACCTCCAGCTCCTCTGGCACAGTTATCGCCAGTACCACTCCTCCGGCGATGATGCCCCCGGTCAGGAGGAAACCGATGATCGAGGAGATCAGATAGGCGTCGCCGCCACCCGGCCCAGCCGTCGCCGACAGGTTGAAAGGCGGGTACTCGTCGGTCAGGGAGAGGAAGTAGGCGTTGGCCCGCGCGCTCCAGCGGATCACCCCCGCCACGTAGTCGAACAGCCCCTGCGGATACCGCCCCGCAACAAGGATGAAGAACCAGGCCAGGATCGTCACCAGCAGAGCGCCTATCCACAAGAAGAAAAGGATGATGAAGTGAGGGATGGCGGTGATGAACTTCCAGATCAGCACCTTCCAGCGGATAAGCCGCTCGGGGTAGCGGACGTCGAAGTTGATGGGGTAGTCCCCCTCAAAGGGCGGATAAGCGTCCGTCAGCAGAAGAAAATAGCCGAGCGCTCGGTATTGCCAGCGATAAAGGGCCACCAGAAAGCCGAACAGCCAGCGGGGTATGCGCCCCCTGACGATGATAGCCAGCCACGAGGCTAGTATCACAGCGTCGACGGCTGACGACACAACGGCCCAGAAGATGAGGACCGGAATCGCCAGGAAGACGCGCAGGAGCGTCTTCCAGCGGGACACGCGCTCCGGATATAGCGCCTCAAAGACCACCGGATAGGGAGCCGCTTCAGCGATAGCCATGGTCGTACCCCCTTCTCACGCCGCGGTCGGCGCCGAGGCTCCGATGATCGAGCGCCAGATGGACAGCCCGCCCTCGCCCCCCAGCAGGGCCTCGCTTGCCCGCTCGGGGTGAGGCATCATCCCCAGCACGTTTCCCTGCTCGTTGACGATGCCAGCGATGTTGTGGGCGCTGCCGTTGGGGTTGGCCTCCGCCGTGGCCTTGCCATCGGCGTCGCAATAGCGAAAGACCACCCGCCCTTCCGCCTCCAGGCGGGCCAGGGTTTGGGCGTCGGCGTAGTAGCGGCCCTCGCCGTGGCCAATGGGGATGGCCAGCACCTGCCCCTGGCGACAGGCGCTGGTGAAGGGCGTATCGCTGTTCTCCACCCGCAGGTTCACCCACTGGCAGCGGTACTGAAGGCTCTCGTTGCGTATCAGAGCGCCCGGCAGCAACCCCGCCTCGCACAGGATCTGAAAGCCGTTGCAGATGCCCACGACCAGCTTGCCCGCCCGAGCCTGGCGCACCACCGCCCCCATCACCGGCGAGAAGCGGGCGATGGCCCCCGCCCGCAGATAATCGCCGTAGGAGAAGCCGCCGGGAAGGATGATGCAATCGTAGGGGGAGAGGTCAGCCTGGCGATGCCACACGTAGTCCGTGGGCTGGCCCAGGATGTCGTTGAGGACGTAGTAGCAGTCGCCGTCGCTCCACGTCCCCGGGAAGACGATAACCGCGAAGCGCATCTCCCGCCGATTATACCCGACGCAGCCCTCGTTGGCACCCCGTGTATCCTCGCGACACCTGCCAGCCAGGGAGGGACGAAAATAGTCACAGCAGCGCTCAAAATTCATTGAAATCTCCACCACGAAAGTATTGACAAAATGATTGTAAGGGGTAAACTAGCCTCGCTCGCACTACTCGTGCGAGGGGGGTGCGCCCAAATGCGTAGCGCCTTCAACAGGCGCGTCAATGAGCATCAGACAGCGGTCGTCGGCGCGAACGCCCGGCGACCGCTATTTGTTTTGGGAAGCAAATGAGCGGCTGCGGTTATGTTTAGCCCTGAATAAGGATACACAAAACAGTCCGGAAGGGAGAAGAAGGTGAAAAAGATTCTAGTAGTTGCAGCGGCCTTGGTTGGAATGGTCCTCTTGAGCTCGTCTGACGGAGGATACGCATTACCTGCCAGTAACTGGCACATAGAGACAGTGGACAGTAGTGATGACGTGGGATGGCACACCTCTATTGCCCTGGACAGCAGCGATAACCCTCATATCAGCTATCACTATCATGATCATGGCATCTCCCAGCATCTAAAATATGCTTACTATGACGGTAGCTGGAACATACAGGGAACTACCGAAACATCCAACTTTGCCGGTTATTTCACGTCCCTTGCTCTGGACAGCAGCGATAACGCGCATATCAGCTGTCATGTGGGGTGGCTAGGATATGCTTACTATGATGGGACATGGCATCTAGAGACACCGGACAGCATTTACGTCGAAGGGTACACCTCTATTGCCCTGGACGCCGGCGATAAGCCCCACATCAGCTATTATGATAACACCAACGATAATCTCAAATATGCTTACTATGATGGCATCAGCTGGAATACGTACACGCTGGATGGTTACCAGGACGGTGATGTGGGAGCGTACAACTCTATTGCCCTGGACAGCAGCGATAACCCCCATATCAGCTATCATGATGGCACCAACAAAGATCTGAAATATGCTTACTATAAGGGCAGTTGGCACATACAGACAGTGGACACTGACGGTTGTAATGTGGGAACGTACAACTCTATTGCCCTGGACAGCAGCAATAACCCCCATATCAGCTATGGTGGCTGCGGCCTAGGATATGCTTACTATGACGGCAGTTGGCATATAGAGAGAGTGGACTCAGGGGGATCGTACACCTCCATTGCCTTAGATAGCAGCGATAACCCTCACATCAGCTATTATGATGGCACCAACGGTGATCTGAAATATGCTTACTACGATGGGACATGGCATACACACAGAGTGGACAGTAGTGGCGCTGTGGGATGGTACACCTCTATTGCCCTGGACAGCAGCGACAACCCCCATATCAGCTATTATGATGCCACCAACAAAGATCTGAAATATGCTTACTATGTCCCCCCCGTCGGCGGCATCGCACAACTGCCGGATACCCCTGACTCGTCGGGGCGCAACTACATCGCCCTGGCCGCCCTCGCCGGTGCGGCGCTGCTCGCTCTCACCGCCGGCGGCTGGTACGCCAGGAGGCGCCTGCCCTGAGCTTGTCGAAGGGCCGGCAGCCCGCGATCAGCCGGGCCGCTCTATCTCCAGCGGCGGTGAGCTGCCGTCGATGGGGGCGGAAGGCACCTGCTCCAGAAAGCGGTCAGCCTGGGCCTTCCTCTCCTCCTCCGTGGGAGGAGGGTACTCAATGCGGTGATGGTAGATCCCCCGCAGCGTGACCTTCAACGACTCGCCGATGACTTTCAGGTCGCGCAGGGTCAGGTCGCACTCATCAAGCTGGTGCTCAGCCAGCCGCTCCGAGATCACGCCGTCCACCAGCGCGTCGATCCGCTCCGGCGAGCGGTCGCGGCTGCTGCGCACCACCGACTCCGCCGAGTCGGCCAGCATGACGATGGCCGTCTCCCTGCTCTGAGGCTTGGGGCCGGCGTAGGCAAACAAGCGGGAATCCACATTGGGGTTCTCCTGGCTGGCCTTGCGGTAGAAATAGGTCACCAGGCGAGTGCCGTGGTGCTCCCTGATGAAAGCTCGCACCTGGGCCGGGAGCCTGTACTTCCGCGCCAGCTCTATGCCCGCAGCCACATGGGCGGAGATGATCCTGGCGCTGGTGTAGGGGTCCAGCCTCTCGTGAGGGTTCCGTCCCTCCAACTGGTTCTCAATATAGAAGCTGGGCCGCATCATCTTGCCGATATCGTGGTAATAGCAGCCCACCCGCACCAGCAGCGAATCGGCTCCCACTAGGTCAGCCGCCCGCTCGGCCAGGTTGCTCACTACAACGCTATGGTGGAAGGTGCCCGGCGCCTCCGCCTGTAGACGCCGCAAGAGGGGGTGGTTGAGTTGGGCCAACTCCATAAGCTGCACGCGCGTGGTGATGCCAAACAGAAGACCGAGGACAATGAAAGCGCCCACAGTGATCACTGCCGATAGAAGTCCCCCCAGGCTAGTGGTCAGAAGGGCCCAGGGCAGGTCTAACGCCTCGCGGGCGGGGTCGAGGAGCCAGAAGATAAGCAGACCGACAAAGGAGACAAGGGCCACCCCCGCGCCAGCCGCCAGGTAGCGATTGACCCGCTCCGCCCGATGAACGCCGTATATGCCAATCAGGCCAGCCAGGGTGAATACCGACGCCATCTGGAAAGCCCCCGTCGGGTTGCTAGCCACCACGCTACGAGCATCGGGCTGATAGAAGCCAGCGAAGGTAACCAGAAAGGCCAGGACGGCCGCCACGACCACCGCCAGGCCGGCGTCGAGGAGGGCGGCCACCAGCATCGGTGCCGCTGCTACCGGCAGAAGGTAGGCCAGAAAGAGCCTATCGTTGTCGGGTAGGGCCTGGGCCAGCAAGAGCTTGGCCGCTGCCACCCACAGCACGACCAATAGCGCCAGCAGCAGAAGCCGAGGCAGGCTGGAGGCCTCCTTGGGCTCAAACAGGTATAGGTAGCCCCCCAGGGCCAGAGCCCCAAGCAGTGCCGCCAAGACTGCCGCGGCGACCTGGTCTCCCTGCAGGTGCACGTCCACCAGGCCGGCATCGCGAAGCTGCTCCATGACCCCGGCGGTGATCTCACCCCCCTCGGAGACAATGACCTCGCCGTGGACGCTGATGTCCCGCGAGGCAGGGTCGCCTTCCCGGACATCCAACGGAGCAGGAAAGACGGGGAAGAGAATGAAGATGAGGGCCACCCCAATGACGCCGCTAAAGATGGCCGCCCGCAGGGCGGAAATTCTTCTTCTTGTCGTCGACCTTGCAAGCATAAGTCACGCCCGCTTAATGGCGTCTTTCCATGATATCAGACGCAAATCGCAGGCGAAAGGACATGAGGAGAAAGGAGGACTATGAGCTGGAGATCTCGGCCAGCAGTTCCGTGACCACCTCGTTCACCTCGCGGCCCTCGGCACGGCCTGCTAGCTGAGAGATGAGGATGGGCATCACCTTGCCCTTGTCGGCTGGCCCACGCGCTCCCGCCTGAGCGATAACCTCGCGGGCTGCCTTGACGATCTCCTCGCGAGACATGGCAGGGGGTAAATAAGAGAGGAGGACGGCCAGCTCCGCCTCTTCCTGGTCCACCAGGTCCTGGCGGCCGCCCTTCTGGAACCCCTCGATGCTCTCACGGTGCCGGCGCACCTCTTTGCTGATCACCTTCAGGACACCGGCATCCTCCAGCGCCGAACCCCCAGCCACCTCGGCGTTCTTAACGGCCGCCATCACCAGACGAATAGCCGTCTTGCGGCGCTCGTCGCGGCCGCGGATGGCATCCTTCAGATCGCCGGCAAGCGTATCTTTGAGAGCCATATTGAGCGAAACCACACTACCTAAAGCGGCGACTGTTCTTGCGGCTCTTGCGCAGTTTGGTAGCTTTCTTCTTCTTAGCCTTGACGCTGGGCGGCTCGTAATGCTCCCGCCGTCGTGCCTCGGCCAGAACGCCCGTCTGCTGGACCAGCTTGCTGAATCGCCTCAGGGCTTGCTCGAACGTCTCGTTCGGGCCGACTGTGACTTCTGGCAAGTACTTCCCCTCCCCTGGCCAGAGATGATAAAGGCACTGCCCCCAATCTTATTTATGCCATAGCTTACAGTCAACCCTGAGTAGATCCCCACTCGTCGGCGCGCCAAACCACCTCCCCTCCTACGATAGTCATCTCCGGTCGCAGGGCCAAGAGCTCGCCCGGCGGGCAGGCCGTGGGGTCGCCCGAGAGCACCACCAGGTCGGCCAGCCTGGCGGGAGCGATGCTGCCCCGCTCCCCTTCAGCGAAGAAGGCATAGGCAGCGGCCATCGTGTACAGGCCCAACGCCTCCTCGACGGAAATGCTCTCCTCCCCCCCAACGCGCCGGCCGCCCTTGCTGCGACGGGCGACGGCCCCGTAGAGGCCAGCAACCACCTCCGGCCCGACCACCGGACAGTCGGAGCCGCCAGCCAAGCGAACGCCCGCCCTCAGGAGCGAGCGCAGGGGATAGAGGTGGGGCTGCCTCTGCGGCAACACCTGCCGCAGATAGCGGTCGCCGTTGTAGTAGAGGAAGGAGGGCTGAGTGACCACCATCAGCCCCGCCGTCGCTATCCGCTCCACCAGCGGCGGCGGGCAGACACCGCAGTGCTCGATACGATGGCGATGATCCTGGCGTGGAAGCTGAGCCAGCGCCCGCGACAGGGCGCCAGCGGCGGCAGCCACCGCCCGCTCCTCCACAGCGTGAATCGACACCTGCCAGCCCTGGGCATGGGCCTGGCAGACCATCTCTGCCAAGGCATCCTCTTCGGGATAAATCTTCTCCCCCAATTCCTTGATGGCGATCTTCACCGCCCCCAACTCCAGGAAGTCATCGCCGCCTTCGTTCTCCATCCAGCGGGCGGCTGCCTCCCTGTGCTCGAAGCCCACCATGGCCGTCAGGCGAGGCAACAGGTGCCCCTGCTGGCGCAACCGTCGCAGAAGCTCCCACTCCGCAGGGCCGTTGGTATGGCTGGCGTCGACGACGGAGGTGATCCCCGCGGCCAGAAAGCGCTCGCTGGCCAGGCGCAGGCCCGCAACAAGTTCTTCCCAGCTCAGAGGAGGCACAGCCCGATCCACCAGCTCGTTCATCTCCAGCAGGAGGCCGGTGGGCTCGCCGCTGGCGGCATCACGCTCCATGTAGCCGCCGGGGAGCTCCTCGGTCTCCATCCCGATACCGCACAGACGGAGGGCTAAGCTGTTGAGGACGCAGCCGTGGCCGCTGCGATGGGTCAGCCGCACCGGATGGTCCGGCGCGGCAAGGTCGAGGTCCCAGCGGGTAGGATGGCGCCCCTCAGCCAGGTCGACCTCGCTGTAGCCAACGGCGCGGATCCAGCGGCCAGCGGGAGTGACCCCCGCCTGCCGCCGCAGAGCGGCCTGGATGTCGGCGATGGAGGATACAGCATCGGGGCTGCAATCAATGGAGAGCAGACTCGCGGCGTAGGCCAGCACGTGGCAGTGGGCATCGATGAAGCCGGGCAGCAGCGCTCGGCCGCCGCAGTCGATGACCTCCGCCTCGGGGCCCGCCCAGGAGCGCACGTCGGCATCGGAGCCGACAGCCAGGATGCGCTCCCCCCGGACAGCGACAGCCTGGGCGCGCGGCCGCCGCGGGTCCATGGTGATCACGCGCGCATTGTGCAGGATGAGGGTAGCAGTCAAGCCAATCCCCCTACAGCAGAGTCATCTCCTGAAGGTCAGGCGGCACGATGAGGCGGGCCTCCGTCAGGGCCTGCACCTCCTCCGCTGTCCAGTCGGGGGCCACCTCCCGCAGCATCAGCCCCTCAGGGGTCACATCGATAACGGCAATATCGGTGATGATCTGACCCACGCACCGCGGCGCCGTGAGCGGCTCCGTGCACTCCTTGACGATCTTGGGCTCGCCCTCCTTGCTAGTGTGAGTCATGAGAGCGATGACTTTCTTGGCGCAGAAAGCCAGGTCCTGTCCTCCCCCCAGGTTGCCGACCTGCTTGCCGGGGATGCGATAGTTGGCCAGGTCCCCCTTCTCCGACACCTGCACCGACCCCAGGACAGTGATATCCACGTGGCCGCCGCGAATGATGCAGAAGCTCTCGGCGTGATCCATGATCGCCATCCCCGGCTTGGGGGAGATCGGTTGCACGCCGGCGTTGACCAGCCTGTCATCGGCCTCGTCGGGGTCGTCGATGATCGGCCCGAACCCGATCACCCCGTTCTCCGAGTGGAACAGCACCTCCCGCTCCGGCGGCACAAAGTTGCTGCAGTAGGTGGGTATTCCCACCCCCAGGTTGATTATCATCCCCTCCTGGAACTCTTTGGCCGCTCGGAGGGCCATGACCTGCTCGTCTAGCCTCTCTCCAGGCATAGTCTTGCCTCCCTCTATTCCCTATATCGCCTCGTTCCAGGGGCTGGGCTCCTTGGGCCGCACCACCACCCGCTGCACATACACCCCCGGGGTCACGACGCACTCCGGGTCCAACTCGCCCAGCTCCACCACCTCGTCCACCTCAGCAACCGTCACCGTAGAAGCGCCAGCCATCACAGCATTGAAGGTGCGCGTTGTCCCCCAATACACCAGGTTCCCGTACCTATCCGCCTTGTGGGCGCGGATGAGGGAGAAGTCCCCCCTCAGAGCGTGCTCGAGGAGGTACTTGCGGCCGTTGAACTCCCGCACCTCCTTGCCCTTCTCCACAACGGTGCCCACGCCGACGGGTGTGTAGAAGGCGGCGATGCCTCCCTTGCCCGCCCGTATCCTCTCGCACAGCGTCCCCTGGCCCATCAGGTCCAGCTCGATCTCCCCCTGCATCGCCCCCCACTCGAGGGGGGTGTAAAAACGGCCGGGAGCGGCAGGATAAGTGACGATGCCCTTCTTCACTTGCCCCCTTCCCACTAGTAGGCCGGCGTCGTAGAAGTCCGGTGGAACCGTCAGAATGACAGCCATACGCTCGCGTACGACCTCCACCAGGTTCGGCCCCCAGCCGCCGACGTTACCGACCATCGTCAGGTCCTTGACGCCCTTTCGAGCTACGGCGGCAATCAGGTAGCTAGGGCACTCCCCCGCGCCAGCGAAGCCTCCGATGAGCACGGTGGACCCATCGACCATGTCGGCCACGGCCTCATCGAAGCTGCTCACTATCTTGTTTATCATCGGCCTTAACCTCCCTGGTTACGGTAGCTGGAGCATCTTAGCATTGTTGGAAGCCCTTTGCCTATCATCGCCGAGGAGGTTCAGCGAGGGCTCGCCAAGAACCTGGTGAACCACGGCCGCCTCTATTGCCCCTGAATGCCCCTCAGCGGCGATCCCATGGAGGATCGCAAGAAGATCTGCTCCTGCGAAAGGCATCACCAAATAGGCAAAAGAAGGCCGCCGAGAACATTCCCCGGCGGCCTCTGCTTTTCTCCGGCGAGCGGACTAGTCAGCCGAGGGCAGAACCTTCGGCTCGAGCAGCTTCATGGGAGCGCCGCAGCAATGGACGTCGCCATTGCTTGGCTTAATGCACAACACCTCGGTGCCACATTTCTCGCACTGAAATCGCTTGCCCAGCTGGTTAGCCATGCTCTGCCTCCCCTTACTTCTTCAGTTGCATCGGCTGGCCACAGCAGGAGAGAGTTCCCTCGCCACCTTTGGTAACGATCATCTCCGCGCCGCATTTGGTACATTGGTACCGCTTACCCACCTGATTGGCCACTTGCCGTCAGCCTCCGTCACACATATACAACATAATTCCTCTAAACCTCAGTCTAGCGCAATCTAAAATGCTAGTCAATCCCGCGTGCTCGTCCGGCACATTGGTGACATCGTAGGAGGGCCTGAGGAGACGTACGGTAGCCAGGGCTTGATGGGGCCCGAAGTCAGAGATGCCCCGTCGACCGCGCCGTCTTCGCCGCCTTCTCGGCATCGGCCAGGAAGCGCTCGATCCCTATGTCGGTCAACGGGTGGCGAAGCATGCCCATGAGCACCCTGTAGGGCATGGTCGCGATGTGGGCGCCAGCCTTGGCAGCCGCAATCACGTGGAGAGGATGCCTCAGGCTGGCCGCCAGCACCTGATTCGGCAGATGATAGCGCTCGAAGATCTGCACACTATCCGCCACCACTGCCATGCCGTCGTGCCCCACGTCGTCCAGACGGCCGACAAAGGGGCTGATGTAGGTGGCCCCCGCCTGGGCAGCCAGGAGAGCCTGGTTGGCGGAGAAGACCAGGGTCGTGTTGATCTTGATCCCCTCTTTGGATAGGCGAGAGGTCGCCTCCAGGCCCGCCTCATCGATCGGTATCTTCACCACCACGTTGGGGTGCCAGGAGGCGATCCGCCGCGCCTCCTCCACCAACCCCTCCACATCGCGGGAGAGGCACTCGGCGGAGATCGGCCCATCGACAATGTCGCAGATCTCTAGGACGATGTCGCGGTAGTCACCTCCCCCCGCCTTGGCCCAAAGGCTGGGGTTGGTGGTCACTCCAGAGATCACCCCCAGCTTTGCCGCCGCCTGGACCTCCTCGACGCTCGCCGTGTCCAGAAATAGTCGCATCCTCACCCTCTCAGATCGGATTGCAGCTTCTTTTGACCGCCCGCAAGAGCTCCCTTCCCGTCGGCAGCCTCACAGACGGCGAGAGGCCTCCTCGACGGCAGCTGCCGGGGCAGGCAACTGACCAGCCTTTCGGGCAGCCGCCTCCAGAAAGCCCCGAAACAGGGGATGGGGTCGGTTGGGACGAGAGCGAAACTCGGCGTGGAACTGGGAGCCCACCATCCAGGGATGATCCCGCAGCTCGCAGATCTCCACCAATGTCCCGTCGGGCGACAGCCCGCTGGGGATGAGGCCGGCCTCAGCCAGGGCCTCCCGATAGGCGTTGTTGAACTCGTAGCGATGACGGTGCCGCTCCGCCACTTCTGCCTGGCCATAGGCGGCGTAGGTCTTGGTACCTTCCACCAGGTGGCAGGGGTAGCCGCCCAGTCGCATGGTGCCCCCCTTGTCCTCGATGCCCTCCTGTTCGGAAAGAAGGCTTATCACCGGATAGGGCGTGTCGGGGCAGAACTCGGTGGAGTGGGGATCATCGCTCTGGAACAGATGACGGGCGAATTCGATGACCATGATCTGCAGGCCCAGGCAGAGCCCCAGGTAGGGCACCCCCTCCTGGCGGGCGTAGCGCGCGGCACGCACCATCCCCTCGATGGCCCGTTCGCCGAAGCCGCCAGGCACCACAATGCCCTGCACTCCCTCCAGGGCGGCCTCACCGCCACGCGCCTCCAGCTTGCCCGAGGGCACCCAGCGAATGTCCACCCCCAAGCCGTAGTGAACAGCGGCGTGGACCAGGGCCTCCTTCACCGAAAGGTAAGCATCAGGCAGCTCAGCGTACTTGCCGACCACCGCCACCGAAACCCGACCGCGTGGGCTCTTGAGCCGTGCCACCCACTTCTGCCAATCGGCCAGGTCGCGGGAGACGCCGGGAAGATGCAGGCGCTCCATGATGTAGGCCGTCAAGCCAGCCTCCTCCAAGACCAGCGGCACCTCGTAGATAGTCGCCATAGTAGGAAGGGGCACAACCGCCCGCTTCTCCACGTCGCAGAATAGCGAGATCTTATCCCGCAGGTCGTCGGTCATCGGGTGATCGCTGCGGCACATGATGACATCGGGCTGGATGCCCATGCTGCGCAGCTCGCGAACGCTGTGCTGAGTGGGCTTGGTCTTCAACTCGCCGGTGGTGGAGATATAGGGCAGGAAGGTCACATGGATAGCCAGAACATCCTCTCGCCCCTCCTCTTTCCGCATCTGGCGGACGGCCTCCAGGAAAGGCTGGCCCTCGATGTCGCCCACGGTGCCCCCCACCTCCACAATGACCACGCTGGCCCCGCTCTCCCGCCCGACAGCGCGAATGCGCTCCTTGATCTCATTGGTCACGTGGGGTATGGACTGAATGGTGCGGCCCAGGTAGACACCCCGCCGCTCCTTGCCAATGACCGCCTGGTAGATCTGACCGGAGGTCACAGAGCTGGCCTCGCTGAGGTCCTGATCCAGGAAGCGCTCGTAGTGGCCCAGGTCGAGGTCGGTTTCGGCGCCGTCGCTGGTGACGAACACCTCGCCGTGTTGGTAGGGGGACATGGTGCCGGGGTCGACGTTGAGATAGGGGTCCAGCTTCTGGATGACGACGGAGATGCTGCGGGCCTTGAGAAGCCGGCCGACGGCGGCGGTGGTGATCCCTTTCCCTACGGAACTCACCACACCGCCGGTGACGAAAATGTACTTCGTCATGTAATTCACAATCATCATACGGGCCACGGCGAAGGCCTGTCAAGCGTTAGGGAGCGGGGCGAACTGCCCAAAGAGATAGATTGATTAGCAAAATCTGCCCCCGCGAAGAGACTTACGAACCGGAGAGCAGATCGGCGTAACTGGTTCGTTTTTGGTGGGCAGGGGTTTCGGACCATCCCGCGGGTTGTCCGCTTTGCGGACTCCGCCTCTGGCGGAGAAACCCGCAGCTTCCCAGAATCGAATTTTTGGTGCTGCGGGATTTTATCCCGCAGGGCTAGGGAGTTCACCCACCGGTGGTGACCCTGAGATCAAGTCGGCGCCTTTCTTGACCGTGCCGTTATGGCTCACCTATACTGGGCCTGCTTTCGCCGACGTCAGAAAGGGGCTATGCATGACCATCTCCTGGGAGATCTCTGAACTGGCCAATGGCCTGCGGGTGGTCACCACACCCCTTGCCGCTGCCCAGTCGGTCAGCGTTAGCCTCTTCACCGGGACGGGCTCGCGCGCCGAGCAGCGGGGCTCTCAAGGGCTCGCCCATTTCCTGGAGCACATGATCTTCAAGGGAAGTGAGCGCCGCCCCACGGCCATGGCCATCGCCGAGGCCGTTGAGGGGGCGGGCGGCGTCCTCAACGCCTACACCGCCAAGGAAGTCACCTGCTTCTGGAACCACCTCCCCTACGATAAGCTGGAGCTAGCCGTGGATGTGCTGGCCGATATGGTCCTCCATCCCCTGCTCGACGCCCAGGAGATGGAGCGAGAGCGCTTGGTGGTGCAGCAGGAGATCCGCCGTAATCGCGACCAGCCAGGCGTGTGGGTGAGCGAGCTGCTGATCCAGGCCCTCTACGGCGACCAGCCCCTGGGCTGGAGCACTGCCGGCAACGAGGAGACGGTGGCTGCCATCCAGCGCCAGGACTTCCTGAGCTATATGGATGCCTGGTACGTGCCCGCCAACCTGGTGATGAGCGTGGCCGGCAACGTCGGCCACCAAGAGGTGCTGGCCCTGGCCCGCCGCCACTTCCAGGACCGACCAGCCAAGCCCTCCCCTTCCTTCCTGCCCCTCGATTCCGACGTTCCTGCCCAGCGGGTAGCCGCCGAGGCCCGCCCCATAAGCCAGGCCAACCTGGCCATGGCCCTCCCGGCTTTCGCCAGAAAGGACCCTGACCGCTACGCCCTGATGATATTCAACAGCCTCCTGGGCCGGGGCATGAGTTCCCGCCTGTTCAAGGAGGTGCGCGAGAAGCGAGGGCTCGCCTACTCCGTGGGCTCGGCCGTGAGCCGCTACTTCGACACCGGGCTGCTGCTGATCAGCGCCGGCGTCGCCCCCCAGAACCTGAAGGAAGCGACGCGGGTCATTGTGGGCGAGCTGCGCAAGCTGGTGGAGGAGCCTGTGGGCGCGGACGAGCTGACCAGGGTGCGCGACTACAGCGTGGGCACCTTCCGCCTGAGCCTGGAGACATCCATGGCCCTGGGGCAGCGGGCCGGCGAGCTGCTGCTGACCATGGACGAGATCGAGTCCATCGAGTCAGTGGTGGAGAAGCTGCAGGCGATCACCGCCGACGATATCCTGCGGGTGGCCCGCCGCATCGTCCAGGCGGGCAAGCTGGTTCTGGCCGTGGTCGGCCCCGACGCGCAAAGCGAGGAGCTAGCCGAGCTACTGGCCGCTACGGCGGACTGAAGCCCGCCAGCACTAGGGCGACACGCCGGCAGTGACGCCTCCCAGTTCCCCGCGGACGTAGGGCACGATGAGCGTCGAGCCGTAGAGGATCACATTGGGGTCTTCCAGGCCGTTGAGCTGCGCGAGGGCCTCCACAGTGGTGCCGAAGCGAGCGGCGATGTCAATTAGCGTATCGCCCGGCTGCACCTCGTACTCGATTGTCGGCATGGGCGGTGCAGATGGCGGCTCCTGAAGAGCAGCCGGCGGTGCATCCTCTACAGCGCCGTCCGGGCAATCCTGGCACGCCGCCTCGTCGGGCTCGAGTTCGCCCTCATCTGGTAGACTGTCCGGCGCCGTGGGCGTCGGGGTGGGCGCCGTGTCCGGAACCGCTACCTCCTGGCTGGGATCCGATTCGTTCCCCTCGCCGTCCAGAGCCACCACCAGGTAGTAGTAGGTCACGCCCTCGCTCACAGCGGCGTCGGTGTATGCCGTGGCGGGTGTCGTGCCCACGATGTCGTAGGGGCCGCCGCTCGTGGTTGCCCGCAAGACGGCGTAGTCGGTAGCATTAGCCACCACCTCCCAGGTAAGCTCGATGGTGCGCTCGGAATGGTGGTTTTCGGCCCCCAAGTGACAGGGGCCGGGGAAGCTGAACAGACGCGGCCGGCAGTGCACCTCGATCGTGTTGCTGGACTCGCTCTCCCAGCTCTGAAGGAAGGCGGTCACGAAGTAACGGTGACGCAAGAAGCTGGGGCGCAGCTCGTCATAGGTGGTGGAAGGGGCAGGCACTTCGTCGAGCAGCGAGAACGCATGGCGCCAAGGCCCGCCGTGGTAGATGCGGTAGCCCTCGACGCCCGGCGATGGGCTAGCCGTCCACTCGAGCCGCGCGCGGAAGAAACGCATGAACTCGCAGTCGAGGCCTGAAGGAGGCTCTACGGTGGCCGGGATAGGGCCCCAGACGCCGGCCTGCGCCTGGAATGTGCCCGTCGCCTGGCCGGTCCAAGTGTAGGCTACGCTAAGTCCAGCAAGCACGCAGGCCGCCAGCACAGTGGTAAACGCCGCGACAGGGAACAGACCCCTCATGCGCTCACTCGCTGCGCCTTAAGGGCGCGCTGCCGTGCGGAGGGCCTCCCCTTTTCCGCGACCGGCGCTGCCAGAGCTCGAAGGCCAGCCAAGCGATCCCTGTGGCCGCGGCCATGCCGAGCAGAACAGCCTGGAGGGGGACTCGGTCAAGAATCAAGCCCACCTTTGGTGTGGTGAACCACAACCTGCCGCGCAGGTCGCTGGCCGCCACGGGCTGCGCGTCTACCGTGGGGTTAGCGTCGCCTTTAGTCTGAAGCAATCGGGATTTTTGGACTGTGTCCTCTCCTGTCTGGGAGTTATGGATGTTAGTAGTTACGTTGACAAAGCCCGCGACGCGGTGGGCCACCAGGATGCGGGTGTCCTGGCCCTCCATGAAGAGGACAACCTGGCCCCGCTTCACGTCGTCGATATTCACCGGCTGGCTGACGATGAGGTCGCCGCGTTGCAGGGCTGGCTCCATGCTGAAGGACTGGACGGTTACGGCGTGATAGCCGAACACCTGCATAGCGAGCAGGGCCGCCAGCAGCCCGCCGATAAGCAGGCCAAAACCGGCGCTGGCCAGCACGCCCAGGACCGTGGGCAGCGACGGCAGCCGCGCCAGCCGGGCTACAATGCTCACTGTACCCATAAGAGGCGCTCCTGAACCCCCCTCACAGGGGGTAGGGCGGCCGGAGCCACCCCACCCCCTTCAATCCGACCGCTACGTCTCGACGTTAATGGTCACGGCGTAGTCGATCGTTACGCCCTGGCACGCGTCAACAGCAGTAGGTTTCATGTTGACGTAGACACGAAAAGCGTCGCCGCCGCTGCTGCTAGCAGGGTCGACATACCCGGTGTTGACCCCTACGGTATTGCTTCGAGGGGTGTTAAAGTTGGTCGTGCCACAAGCAACAGGTTTAGACGTGCCGGTCACGCTTGCGCTACCAGGATTACCTGCGCGTGGCTTGACCTTGATGTCGCCGTTGTTGGCGAACCCTGTATTGGCGACCAAGATGTCGGTGCCACTCGGGATCACCAGGTTAGCGGTGGGCGTGTAGCTGTCGAACGCGATGCTGACGCTGCCCGCGTTGGCGGTTGCTGGGCCCGTCGCGCTTCCATTCCAGGCGAGCACCGCGCCGATGGCCAGCGCCCCTAGCAGGCACACCAGCATGGTGCCTATGAAGAGCTTCCTCATTGTTCCTTACCTCCTATGGTCTGAATCCCGCTTGCCTGTGGCCGTCGCCCCGATCCTGTCGGGGTCGGCCCTGTCCTAGGCTTCGCCCGCAGACTCACCCCCTCTCTGTGGGAGGCAGCGGGGTTAGCGTAGGGGAGGAAAAGCGGGAATTTCTTGGCAAGCCGCTTGCGACCCGAGCCCGGCCTGGGTTATGATCACAAATGGCAAAGGGGTGTGGTGACTCGCGCTTCCTATTGCCGGGCTCCCCGACCTGTCGGGGGGCCCTTTTCTCCCCCTATCCTATTGCCTGTCCGCTAGCCCCAGCTCCCTCCTATGTAACACAAATCGGCAACGAGCCGTTGCCGATTCCACCGCCCCTTCGAGGCCGGGACGTCTGCCCCCGGCAGCCACCGCCGCACCGCGGTCTAACGGCCACGAAGCTAGTGTGTTGAGCCGTGACGTTCCCAGTATATACACCCATTGACGTAACGTTGTCAAGGGGTTCACCGCCCCTAATCCAAACTATTGGGATATCTATGGCCCTGGCCAGCTGTTAGCCTTAGCGTTTATACTTAGGCCCATCCGCTCGTCCTGAGCTTGTCGAAGGATGGTTCGACAAGCTCACCATGAGCGGAGATGCGCAGGCACCGCAAACCGCTCGCCCTGAGCTTGTCGAAGGGTGAGCGGCTCCCCAAGAAGAGAGGAACACATGACCGATCGGTTCGACAAACTCACGACAGGCTTCACCAACATCATCTACCAGAAGAAGGGCCGCATCGCCTACGTCACCATCAACCGGCCCCAGCGCATGAACGCCGTCGACCCCGACACCAGCGGCGAGCTACTCCAAGCCTTCAGCGACTTCCGCGACGACGACGAGGTGTGGGTGTCCATCCTCACCGGCGCCGGTGAGAAGGCATTCTCAGCGGGGGCCGACCTGGTGGCCATGGCCCAGGCCTTCGCTGGCGGCGAGGGTCGCTTCTTCGACACGCCCTTCGGCGGCATCACCAGAGGCTTCGACACCTGGAAGCCGATGATCGCCGCCATCAACGGCTACTGCCTGGCCGGCGGCCTGGAGCTGACCCTGGCCTGCGACATCCGCGTGGCCGCCGAGCACGCCACCTTCGGCCTCCCCGAGCCAACGCGGGCCATCATGCCCGGCGGCGGCGGCACCCAGAGGCTGCCGCGGGCCATCCCCCTGACTCTCGCCATGGAGATCCTCCTCACCGGCGGCCGCATCGACGCCCAGGCCGCCCTCCGCTGGGGCCTGGTGAACCACGTGGTGCCTCTGGCCGAGCTGATGCCCAAGGCTGAGGAGATCGCCCAGGCCATCTGCGAGTGCGGGCCGCTGGCCGTGCGGGCCATCAAACAGGCCGCCTATCAGGGCCTGGACATGCCCCTGGAGGAAGGGCTGGCCCTAGAACTTAAGCTCCTGACCGACGTCCTCCGCACTGAGGACGCCCGCCAAGGCCCCCTGGCCTTCGCTCAGAAGCGCAAGCCCGAGTACAAGGGGCGGTAGATCAAGTTGACACACCCCTTCGCCTCTGATAGCATCGTTAGCACATACGCACAGAAGCCTCTTCGAGTTGGGCCGAAGAGGTTTTCGATTTGTAGATGATCAATCTACAGCCTTGGCCAGCGACAACGATGGCGATGTCCCGCCCCGACGAGGTCGGGGCAATGGGAGAGGGCATCACACTGCCATGAACAGGCAGTGGCCAACCAAGGGGGGATCGCCAACATGTCTTACGCTAGCCATCTACGCTGTAGAGAATGCGGACGCCGCTATCCGCTAGAGCCTGTCCACGTCTGCGAGTTCTGCTTTGGCTCCCTCGAGGTAAGCTACGACTATCAGGCCCTGGGCCGGAACATCAGCCGCCAGCGCATCGAAAAGGGACCCCTCACCGTCTGGCGCTACAGCGATCTTCTGCCCGCCGATAGGGAGCAGGCGGTGGACATCGGCGCTGGCTTCACGCCCCTTCTGCGCGCTCAGAACCTGGCCGAGGCCCTCGGCCTGCGCCGTCTGTACATCAAGAACGATTGCGCCAACCCCACTTGGTCGTTCAAGGACCGAGTGGTGACCGTGGCCGCCACCAAGGCCCGTGAGTTCGGCTTCGATACCCTGGCCTGCGCCTCCACCGGCAACCTGGCCAACGCCGTTGCCGCCCACACCGCCAGGGCAGGGATGAAAGCCCTCGTCTTCATCCCCGCTGACCTCGAGCAAGGGAAGGTCGTCGGCTCCGCTGTCTACGGCCCCACTCTGGTGGCCGTAAAGGGCAGCTACGACGACGCCAATCGCCTGTGCAGCGAACTGGCCGACAGGTACCCCTGGGCCTTCGTTAACATCAACATTCGCCCCTACTACGCCGAGGGGAGCAAGACCTTGGCCTACGAGGTGGTGGAGCAGCTTGGCTGGCAGGCCCCCGATCACTGCATCGTGCCCATGGCCAGCGGCTGTCTGCTCACCAAGGTCTGGAAGGGGATCAAGGAGCTGGCCTGGCTGGGCCTGGTCGATTGGGCTCACACCCGCATGTCGGGCGCCCAGGCCGAGGGCTGTTCGCCCATCGTCGACGCCTGGGAGCGCAAGAGCCTCAACATCCGGCCGGTGCACCCCAACACCATCGCTAAGTCGCTGGCCATCGGCAACCCCGCCGACGGCTACTATGCCCTCAAGGCACTGGCCGACTCGGGCGGATCCGCTGTGGCCGTGAGCGATGACGAGGTGGTGGAGGGCATCAAGCTCCTGGCCGAGACCGAGGGCATCTTCGCCGAGACGGCCGGCGGCGTGGTTATCGCTGGCCTGAGGCGACTGGTCGCCCAGGGCCGCATTGACCCCAACGAGCTGGTGGTGGCCTTCATCACCGGCGCCGGCCTCAAAACCCAGGAGGCGGTGCTGGACAGGCTGGTGCCCCGCCTGGTGATCGAGCCGCACCTGGCCTCCTTCGAGGAGGCTATCGCTGAGCATCGAGAGGCCGTGGCTGCCGCTCGGCAGACTAATCGAGGAGAGAGTCATGGCTAAGCAAAGGGTAAAGTTCACCTTCCCTACGGAGCTAATCAAGGAGCCAACCATCTGGAGGCTGTGCAAGCAGTTCGAGCTGGTCACCAACATCCGCCGCGCCGATGTCACCGAGGACCGGGGCTGGGTGATCCTGGAGCTGGAGGGGGAGATGGGGGAGATCGAGCGGGGCATCCAGTGGGTGATCGACCAGGGGGTGCGGGTGGACCCGGTGGCGGGCGACATCGTGGAAGGATAGGAAAAGGAAGTGACCGTTACCGTCAGAATACCCACGGCTCTCCGGAAGCTCACCGCTGACCAAGACCGCGTCCCCGCCGACGGTGGCAGCCTCTCGGAGTGCATCGACTCCCTTGAGGCCTCCTACCTCGGCCTCAAGGAGCGCCTGTGTGATGAGGCGGGCGAGATTCGGCGGTTTGTGAACATCTACGTCAACGGTGAGGACGTGCGCTTCCTCCAGGGCCTGGCAAGCCCCCTCAAGGACGGCGACGAGGTCAGCATCGTGCCAGCCGTGGCCGGGGGATGAAAGCATGACCGTAACCGTCTACATACCGGCACCGTTCCGCAGGCTCACAGGCAACTGCACCTATGTGGAGGGCCACGGCCAGACGGTGGCTGAGCTCTTGGACGAACTGAAGACTCGCTACCCTGCCCTGGGCGACATGCTCCAGAACGAAGCGGGCGAGCTGCCCACCCACATCCACATCTATGTGAACAATCAGGAGATTCACAGCCTGCAGGGAAAAGCGACCCCTTTGAACGACGGCGATGAGGTGGCGGTGATCCCGGCTATCGCTGGCGGTCAGGATCTCACCCCAGAGCAGACGCTGCGCTACTCCCGCCAGATCATGATCCCCCAGGTGGGCTCCGCCGGTCAGCGCAAGCTATTGGATGCCAAGGTGCTCATCGTGGGCGCCGGCGGTCTGGGCTCGCCAGCGGCGGTCTACCTGGCCGCGGCTGGCGTCGGTACCCTGGGCATTGTCGACAGCGATGAGCTGGAGCTTTCCAACCTCCAGCGCCAGATCCTCCACCACACTGCTGACGTGGGGCGGCCCAAGGTGGACTCAGCCCAGGAAACGATCGCCCGCTATAATCCCGATGTGAGGGTCATCCCCCATAGAGTCCGCTTGACCTCAGCCAATGCCATGGAGATCATCGCTCAGTACGATATGGTGGTAGGTGCGGTGGACAATTTCGTCACTCGCTACCTGCTGAACGACGCCTGCTACCTGGCCGGCAAGCCCTACATAGACGGCGGCGTCTTCCTGTTCGAAGGGCAAGCCACGGTGTTCATCCCCGGCCGGGGCTGCTACCGCTGCCTTTTCCCGGCGCCACCGCCAGCGGAGCTAGCACCCAGCCCCTCCCAGGTCGGCCTTCTGGGGGTTCTGCCGGGAGTTATCGGCGTGATCGAGGCCGTCGAGGCCCTGAAGCTCATCCTGGGCCTCGGCGAATCGCTGGCCGGGCGGCTTCTCATCTTCGACGCCCTGGCCATGGAGTTCCGCCAAGTAAGCACTCGCCGCGACCCTCACTGCCCGCTTTGCGGCGACGCTCCCACCATCCATGAGCTTGGCGACTACGAAGCTTCCCCCAGCTCGCCTCTGGCCGGGCATCACGAGGCATAGGATGTTCACCATCGAGAAGCACTACATCGACGAGATGATCGCCCATGCCCGCCAGGAGGCGCCCCTCGAGTGCTGCGGCGTCCTCGGCGGCAGAGATGGGCGCGTCCTCAAGCTCTACCAGGCCACCAACGCCGAGCACAGCCGCTACTGCTACAACATCCACTCCCAGGACCTCCTCCGCATCAACCGCGAGTGCGAGGAAAACGGCTGGCAGTTCCTGGGTATCTATCACTCCCATACCGACAGCAAGGCCTATCCTTCCCCCACCGATGTCCACCTGGCCGCCCCGTGGCCAGAGCCCCTGTACTTTATTGTCTCGTTGAGAGATGCAGATAATCCAGAAGTGCGCGCCTTCCGCATCCGGGATGGCGAAGTCACAGAGGAAGAGCTAGAAATCGTTTGGCATGCTGAGGGCCCGCCTGTACCACCGCCCTAATCGGCGCGCCATGTAAGTAAGCCGTCGCAGCAGCAGGAGATAGCGCAGTGGCAGCACTAGCTCCCATCACCATCCGCGGCCGTCAGTTCGTCTGGGGCAGCCGTACCTACGTCATGGGGGTGATCAACGTCAGCCCGGACTCCTTCGCGGGCGACGGCTTGGGCCGGGATGTGGACGCGGCGGTGGAGCAGGGCCGCCGCTTCGAGGAAGAGGGCGCGGACATTCTCGACGTGGGAGGCGAATCCACCCGCCCGGGCTTCCAGCCCATATCCATGGATGAAGAGCTAGAGCGGGTTATACCCGTCATTCAGCACCTGGTGCGGGAAACAAGTCTGCCCATCAGCATCGACACCTACAAGGTGGAGGTGGCCGAAAGGGCGATCAAAGAAACCGGACCGCACATGATCAACGACATCTGGGGCTTCCGCCAGAATGGGGAGACGATGGCCCGGCTGGCGGCAGAGACAGGCCTGCCAGCCGTTATCATGCACAACCAGCGCGGTCGCCCCTTCCGCGACGTCATCGGCGACCTCTTGGGGGGATTCAGGGAAAGCCTGCGCGTCGCCCGCCAAGCTGGTGTCCCCGAGGAGCGGCTAATCATTGACCCTGGCTTCGGCTTCGGCTGGGACGAAAAGCAAAACCTGGAGATGCTTCGCCGCCTGGGCGAGCTGCGCGCCCTCGGTCGGCCCATCCTCATCGGCCCCTCCCGCAAGTCGACCATCGGCAAGGTCCTGGATTTGCCCGTGGAGGAACGGCTGGAGGGCACGGCGGCCACCGTCGCCATCGCCATCGCCAACGGCGCCGACATCGTGCGAGTGCACGACGTGAAGGCCATGGTGCGGGTGGCGCGCATGACCGACGCCATCGTGCGCGGTTGGCGGCCAGCAAGCTGACCGAACTGTGGGAGGGGAACGCCCTTGAGAAGGCTCATCTGTTTGACCATGGCAACCGTGTTATTAGCCACTCTCTTAGCATGCAGCGAGCAGGAACCAGGAGTGGAGCACCCCTCTCCTGAGCAGACAGCAGGGCTCCCCACTCCAGTAATCGCCGAGGAGGTACCAGGAATGGAACAGGCTTCTCCTGAGCAGACGGCGGGGCCTCCCGCTCCGCTAACCATCGCCATCACCTATGACAATAATCCCTATGACGACAGACTGAGGACGGCCTGGGGATTCTCCTGCCTGGTAAGACTCCCCGAAAGGGTCATCCTGTTCGATACCGGCGGCGATAGCTCCATTCTGCTCGACAACATGGAGCAGCTCCAAATTGACCCCAAGGAGATCGACGTAGTGGTGCTATCCCACATCCACGGTGACCACGTAGGCGGGCTTGGCGGCATCCTGAACGAGAATAGCGATGTCACAGTTTATCTTCCCGCCTCCTTCCCTCAAAGCCTGAAGGACGAAATCAAGCTCTACGGGGCAGAGGTGCAGGAGGTCCATGAAGCCCGCGAGCTCTTTGATGGCGTATACACCACGGGTGAGCTCAATGGGGGGATAAAAGAGCAGTCGCTCATCGTGAAGACCGACGAAGGCCTGCTGATAATCACCGGCTGTGCCCACCCGGGCGTGGTGAACATTGTCCGAAAAGCCAAGGAAGTAGCAGGGGACAAAGTGTACCTGGTATTGGGTGGCTTCCATCTAGGTGGTGCATCTGCCTCCAAGATCGAGTCTATCATCGATAGCTTTGAGCAACTGGGAGTGGAAAGGGTGGGACCCTGTCATTGCAGCGGAGACACCGCTCGAAGACTATTCCGAGACCATTATGGTGAAGGCTACGTTGAATCCGGGGTAGGCAGAAGGCTGACATTGCCACCCAAGAGTTGATGACCACAAGGCGATATCGCGAGGAAATGCCGGCGTTCGCTGCCACCGTCTACCTCGGCCTGGGGGCCAACGTGGGCGATCGCCTGGCCAATCTGCGGATCGCCCTGGCTCGCCTGCAGACGCTGGCCCGCCTGGAGGACGTCTCCTCTCTCTACGAGACGCAGCCCCAAGGGGTGAGCGACCAGCCGCTCTTCTTCAATGCCGTCTGCCGCGTTAGCACCGGCCTGGAGCCGCAGTCCTTGCTGCGCTTCCTCAAGAACCTGGAGTGGGAGATCGGCCGCCGACCGGGCGGGCAAACATGGGGGCCGCGGCCCATCGATCTGGACATCCTCCTCTATGATGACCGAGTAGTGGATGCCCCCGAGCTGAAGGTTCCCCATCCGCGCCTGGCCGAAAGGGCCTTCGTACTGGTGCCCCTGTGCGAACTGGCGCCGGAGCTGCGGCACCCGCTACTGGGGAAGACCATGAAAGAGCTGCTGGCCTCGATGGGAGAGAAGGGGGTAAGGAAAATAGCTCCCAGGATGTGGGAGAAAGGGGAGGGAGACGAGGGGACGACGGGAGCCCAGGCTTAAGGAATAGGTTCCTCCTCCTCGAACTCCTCCTCCAGTTCACCCTCGCTGGTGAACATCGTCCAGCCGATCCAGAAAGCGAGGGCAGAGATGGCAGCGAGAGCGCCCATCATTGGTAGAGCCACCGCCATGTAGCTACGCCTGGCAGCAGCCCAGAGGAAGAGCATCATCTGGAGGACAGCGCCCGCCATGATCAGGACGCCCGTCATCTGTGATCGTTCCATCCTTTGACACCTCCCAACGTCACATCCAGTAGGCCATGACCCCGCGCTATTCCCGCAACTCCGGGGGGAGAAGATTGGGGATGGAATCGACGATCGGATAGCGCTGGGAGCACTTGGGACAGAAGAGGGAGCCGCTGATAACCTCTGCCCCCTTCTCTTTTTCCACTGTCAGCTCGAGGGGCCCCTTGCAGAGGGGACAGGCCAGGATCTCCATCAGGTCTTTTCGCATCACCGTTCTCCAATCGCTTCTGGACAGCGGCCATTGTAATCTCCTGCCGCTGACCATGTCAACGAAGATGGACGCCTCAAGAGGGCAGTACCTTTGACTGCTATTAGGCTAGATGCTACAATGATAACGCCTGGGGGCAGGCGTTTTGGATGAGGAACCGAGCGCTAGTACTCGCAGTCGCAGTCGTGACGCCGCTGACGACGGCGATAGCGGGGCTAGCGTATTTGTTGTGGTGGGAGAACACTCACTGCCTCTTCTGTGGCAAGAAGCTGGGACCGGGTGGCAAGTGCACCAACCCCGATTGCAGCTTGGGTCGTTTAACGGACTAAGTGCCGTGACTTCCTGCCAAACCGCCGCTGTCAGGATGGGGCGTTAGGCAGGGGATGAGCTTACTTTCCGGCTTGCGAGAGTCCTGCGGCGTCTTCGGCGTCTACGCGCCAGGGGAGGACGTAGCCAGGATTACCTTCTACGGCCTGTATGCCCTCCAGCATCGAGGGCAGGAGAGCGCGGGCATAGCCACTGCCGACGGCAGGAAAATCCATCTCCGCACCGGCATGGGCCTTATCTCTCAGGTATTCGACGAGGCTGACCTGTCCTATCTGCCCGGCCACATCGCCGTAGGCCACACTCGCTATTCCACCACCGGCTCGAGTCGGGCTGAGAACGCCCAGCCCTTCTATCTGGAGGCCCCCCGCGGGCCGCTGGCTTTAGGCCACAACGGCAATCTGGTGAACGCCGAGGTGCTCCGTCACGACCTCGAGGAGCAGGGCTATAAGTTCGCAAGCTCCAGCGACACGGAGATCATTGCCCACCTGATGGCGTCGGCTCCTGGCACCACCTGGGAGAGGCGTTTGGGTCACGTTATGAGGCGTATCCAAGGCGCCTACTGTGTGGTGGGGCTCACCTCCAGCGGTCTCCTGGCCATGCGCGATCCCTACGGCATGCGTCCCCTCTGCCTGGGCTCCCTGAACAGCGGCTGGGTGGTAGCTTCGGAAAGCTGCGCCCTCGATCACCTGGGGGCAACCTTCGTGCGGGAGGTTGAGCCGGGCGAGGCCCTGTACATCGACGAGAACGGTGTGAACTCCTACAAGCCGGTGCGCCGCCAGCGCGACGCCCTCTGCATCTTCGAGTACATCTACTTTTCGCGGCCCGATAGCGTCCTGCGGGATAAACTCCTCTATCCTGTGCGCATGGCTATGGGGGCCGAGCTGGCGCGCCAGTACCCGGTGGAGGCCGATCTGGTTATCGGCGTGCCCGACTCGGCCATCCCAGCCGCTATCGGCTACTCCCACGCGTCGGGTATCCCCTACGCCGAGGGCCTGGTGAAGAACCGCTATGTGGGGCGCACCTTCATCCAGCCCGACCAGCGCCTGCGCGATGTGGGCGTCTATCTAAAATTCAACCCCCTGCGGGAACTGTTGGAGGATCAGCGCTTGGTGGTGGTGGACGACTCCATCGTTCGCGGTACTACTACCCCTCGGGTCGTGGAGATGCTGCGCAGGGCGGGTGCCCGCGAGGTGCACATGCGCATCACCGCGCCGCCGATCCGCAACCCCTGTTTCTTCGGCATCGATATGGCCACCCGCTGGGAGCTCATCGCCTCTCACAACTCGGTGGAGGAGATCTGCCGCCACATCGGCGCCGATAGCCTGGCCTACCAGACCATCGAGGGCCTCCTGCGAGCAGTGGCCCAGGCTCGCGACACCTTCTGCCTGGCCTGCTTCACCGGGGAGTATCCCATGGACGTCCAGCTCCAGATGGACAAGCTGGTCTTCGAGCGGCGGCCGGTGCGGGCCGGCGAGAAGCCCGAGCCGGTGATGGCCACCTGGACCTGGGAGCAAGACCGGCGCTAGCCTCTCATGGAGGAGGCTCATTCCCCTAAGGGCATGACCTACTCCCAGGCGGGCGTGGACGTGGATGCTGCCGCTCGCCTGGTCGATCGCATCAAGGAGCTAGCCAGGGCCACCCATCGGCCCGAGGTGCTGGCGGGTGTGGGGCCCTTCAGCGGCCTGTTCCGGCTGGGCGGCTATCGAGACCCCGTGCTGGTGGCCAGCGCCGACGGCGTCGGCACCAAGCTCAAGATCGCCTCCCTCCTCGGTCGCTACGATACGGTCGGCATCGACCTGGTCAACCACTGCGTGAACGACGTCCTCACTACGGGCGCCGAGCCCCTCTTTTTCCTGGACTATCTGGCCAGCAGCACCTTGTCGGACGAGGCAAAGACGGCTATCGTTCAGGGCGTGTCCTCCGCCTGCCAGGCGGTGGGCTGTGCCCTCCTGGGCGGCGAGACAGCCGACATGCCCGACATCTACGGCCGCGGCGACTTCGACCTGGTGGGCTTCATCGTGGGCGTGGTCGAGCGGGGCCAGATCATCGATGGCAGCACCATCGGCGAGGGCGATCTGTTGCTCGGCCTGCCCTCCAGCGGCCTGCACACTAACGGCTACTCGCTCGTCCGCAAAGTCTTCGCCGTCGGCCTGGGCGGCGACCCCAAGGAGGAGCGGGCCCACCTGAACCACACCTACCCCGGCCTGGAGGCCCCACTGGGGGAGGCGTTGCTCGCACCCCACCGCTGCTACTACAATGAGCTGAAGCCGGTCTTCGCTAAGTTGAAGGGCATCGCTCACATCACCGGCGGCGGCATACCGGGCAACCTGCCCCGCATCCTACCCGATGGCCCTTCGGCCGGCTCAGGGCAGGGCCTGGCCGCCCGCCTGCGGCGGGGGAGCTGGCCGGTGCAAGCCATCTTTCGCCTCATCCAGGAGCGGGGCAACGTGGCCGAAGAGGAGATGTACCGCACGTTCAACATGGGCCTGGGGATGATAGTGGCCTGCCGTCCCGAGGACGTGGACGCGGTGCGCGAGCAGTTGCCCGAGGCGCTGGTGGTGGGGGAGGTTATCGCCCACAAGGGCGAGCAGCGGGCAGTCATAGACTAGGAGCGCTAGCGCATGCCCAACTTCCGCATCTATTACGTTGCGCGCAGGCCGCATGGCATTCAAATCGATTCCGAGTATACCCGCTCGCTGGAGGAGCCGCGGGGCCTTCTCAGGCACGGTGAGATGAACTGGGAGGAAGACATCGAGGCCAGGAACGCGCGGGAGGCCTTGCGTGCGTTCTTCGAGGAGCATCTGGAGCGCCTCTCAGACCTGGCCTACATCGATGAGGAGGGCCGCACGCAGCGCCCCCACCGCATCGAGGACTTCGACCCGGACCGCACCTACGTATGGACTGAGGACGACAGGCTCATGGAGTTCCAGGGCATCGAGAACCTGGAGGGCGGGCTGGTGCCCTGCCCTCTGTGCGGCGGCAGCGGCGAGGTAACCCGCGAGACAGCCGAGGAGTTCGAGGAGATGGAAGAGGAATACGAGGAGTAGGACAGGTGAAGGCCATCATTTCCGTTTCCAACAAGACAAGCGTTGTCGATCTCGCTCGCGGGCTGGCCGAGCTAGGGTTCGAGGTGTACAGCACCGGCGGGACCCACAAGGCCCTGGCCGAGGCAGGGGTCGCTGTCACCAGCGTGTCGAAGCTCACCGGCTTCCCCGAGATCCTGGACGGGCGAGTGAAAACCCTCCATCCAGCAGTGCACGGGGGCATCCTCGCCCGCCGCGACCGGCCCTCGCACCTGGAGGAGCTAGCCAAGAGCGGCATCGAGGCCATCGACCTGGTGGCCGTCAACCTCTACCCCTTCGTGGAGACGGTGACCAGGCCCGGCGTGAGCCTGGACGACGCCCTGGAGAACATCGACATCGGCGGGCCGACCATGATCCGCGCCGCCGCCAAGAACTTCCCCCACGTCCTGGTGCTGGTCGACCCCGCCGACTACAGCAGCCTGCTCGACCTCCTGCGGGGCGGAGGCGTGCCCCTGGAGGAGCGCCGTCGCCTGGCTCTCAAGGCCTTCCAGCACGTGTCCTCCTACGACACAGCCATCGCCCAGTACCTGCGCGCGGAGGAGGAAGCCTTCCCCCAGCAGCTCACCGTCTCCCTGAGCAAGCTGTTCGACCTCCGCTACGGCGAGAACCCCCACCAGCAGGCGGCCGTCTATCGAGAGGAGAGCGTCCGCTGGGGAGGACAGACCTGGGGCATCGTCGCCGCCGAGCAGCTCCACGGCAAGGCTCTCTCCTACAACAACTTCCTGGACGCTGACGCCGCCTGGCGGGCTGCCCTCGACTTCCCCGAGGCCACGGCGGTGGTGGTGAAGCATACCAACCCCTGCGGTCTGGCCTGCCACCAGGACCTGGCCGAGGCCTATCGCCGTGCCCTCTCCGGCGACCCCGTCTCCGCCTATGGAGGCATCGTCGCCGTCAACCGCGAGCTCACCGGCGAGACGGCGGAAGAGATCGGCAAGACCTTCTACGAGATCGTCATCGCCCCCGCCTTCTCAGAGGAGGCCCTGACTATCCTGCAGAAGAAGAAGAACCTGCGCCTCCTCCAGCTTGGTGAGGAAGCTGCTGTCGGCCGCGCTACCGCCCTGGAATACCGGCGGGTCTCCGGCGGCTTCCTCGCCCAGGAGCCCGACGCCTACCTGGACGACGCCATCGAGCTGAAGGTCGTGACCAAGCGCGCTCCCAGCGAGGAGGAGCTGGCCGACCTGCGCTTCGCCTGGAAGGTGGTCAAGCACGTCAAGTCCAACTCCATCGTCGTTGTCAAGGACCGCACGCTGCTGGGCATGGGCGCCGGCCAGCCCAACCGGGTGACAAGCGTCCATCTGGCCCTGCGCCGGGCCGAGGAGCGAGCCCGCGGCGCCGTTCTGGCCTCCGATGCCTTCTTCCCCTTCCCCGACGGCGTCGAGCTGGCCGCCGACGGCGGGGTCACCGCCGTCATCCAGCCCGGCGGCTCCATCCGCGACCAGGAGGTCATCGAGGCGGCGGATGCCCGCGGCATGGCAATGGTCTTTACCGGCATTCGTCACTTCAGGCATTGAGCCATGTCCAGTGTCGATGTCGTCATCCCCGTCTACAACGAAGAGCATGCCCTGGCCGAGAGCGTGGCCACCCTGCGCCGCTTTCTGAGCGAGGGCTTTCCTCATCAGTGGCGCATCCTCATCGCCGACAACGCCTCCACCGATAGCACCCTGGCGGTAGCCCAAGAGCTGGCCGAGAAGCACCGGGATGTGGCCTCCCTGCACATCCCTGAGAAGGGCCGAGGGCGGGCCCTCAAGGCCTCCTGGCTGGGCAGCGCGGCCGATATCGTCAGCTACATGGACGTAGACCTCTCCACCGAGCTCGAGGCCTTCCCGCCGCTCATCGAGGCCATCGCCAGCGAGGGCTACCACGTCGCCACCGGCAGCCGCCTGTCGCCGGACTCCGAGACGACCCGCTCCCTGAAGCGGGAGATAATCTCGCGGGGCTACAACCTGATGATCAAGGCGCTGTTCTTCACTCGCTTCTATGACGCTCAGTGCGGCTTCAAGGCCCTCAGCCGGCAAGCGGTTCGAGAGCTGGTGCCGCTGATAGAGAACAACGAGTGGTTCTTCGACACAGAGCTGCTGATCCTGGCCGAAAAGGCTGGCTATCCCGTGAAGGAGATCCCTGTGCGCTGGCTGGAGGACCCCGACACGCGGGTCAACATCCGCAAGACCGTATGGGAGGACATCCGCGGCCTATCGCGCCTGCGCCTACGACGGCCCTGGCGAGCGGTTAAGGCCAAGGCGTAAGGGCCTTCCCTCCAGGTCGGGCCGGGATCGCATGCGTCAATCGGAGAGCGTGCGCAAAAACGGTGGCCCATAAGCACAGAGAGGAGAAGGTTGACACGGGATGGAGCCGGAGTCGTCCCTCGGTCCGACGGCCAGCCACACTCCCTTTGATAGGATAGCACGCAACCGCCTGAAAACGCAACAAATGTTGGGTGGCTACCCGCTCTTCGGAAACATTAGACTGCGCATGGAGAACAGGAGGACAAGGTGAAGGAGATCGATGAACCCCCACTACGTGGCCATAGCCTAGTTCTCAGGATCAAGAGCAAGAATGTGCCAGGAAAGCTGGCCAAAGTGGCTGCGGCTATCGCCAGTGCCGGAGGCAGCATTGGGGCAATAGACACGCCAGCGATTACTACGAAGACTGTAACCCGCGATCTCACTGTTTCTGTCCTAGATGATGAGCATGGCCGGATGGTTGTAGAGGCGATAAAGCAGATCCCAGACGTCAAGGTTCTCGACGCTTCCAATCCCATCCTGATGGCGCATCTAGGGGGCAAGATAGAGATTGCTGGCAGACGAGCGCTGAAGACAAGAAGAGACCTCTCGACGTTCTACACGCCGGGCGTGGCTGAGGTGTCCATGCGGATTCATGATCAGCCGGAGAGTGTCTACCGTCTCACTATGAAGGGCAACACAGTAGCGGTGGTAACTGACGGGACCGCGGTACTGGGGCTGGGAGATATCGGTCCCGAAGCCGCTTTGCCGGTGATGGAGGGCAAGGCTCTGTTGTTCAAGGAGTTTGGCGGGGTTGATGCGGTGCCTATCTGTCTCAACACGAAGGACCCCGAAGAGATTGTGCGGACGGTGAAATGCATTGCCCCCGTCTTTGGCGGCATAAACCTGGAAGATATCTCTGCGCCTCGCTGTTTCCAAATTGAAGAGCGTCTAAGAGCGGAACTCGACATCCCTGTCTTCCACGACGACCAGCACGGCACAGCCGTGGTGGTCATGGCTGGCCTGATCAATGCCCTGAAGATCGTAGGGAAGAAGCTGGAAGACCTGAAGATCGTGTTCAGCGGCACCGGTGCCGCCGGCACTGCCGTCACCAAATTCCTCCTGGGGGCGGGTGCCAGGAATATCATTGGCTACGACAAGGGAGGAGCGCTCTATCGGGGAAGGCACGAGGACATGGATCCGATCAGGGAGTGGTACGCCGAGAACACCAACTCTGACGGATTTCGAGGGACTCTTGTGGATGCTCTGCAAGGGGCGGATATGTTCATTGGTCTTTCCGCCCCTGGGCTTCTGCCCGCGGCAGCCATAGCCAAAATGGCGAAAGACCCCATTATCTTTGCTATGGCCAACCCTGTGCCTGAAGTCATGCCCGAAGAGGCTGCGCCCTACGCCAGAATCATAGCTACAGGCAGATCGGACTACCCCAATCAGATAAACAACGTGCTTTGCTTCCCGGGCCTCTTCAGAGGAGTACTGGACTCAGGCGCACGGGAAATCAACGAGGATATGAAGCTGGCCGCTGCCCAGGCAATTGCCGGCATGGTCCCGGAAAGACACCTTCACGAAGACTACATTATCCCCAGCGTCTTCGACAGAAGGGTGACGAGAAACGTCGCCAAGGCTGTTGCCAGGGCCGCCCAGAGAACCGGGGTTGCCTGCAGAGAGTGCAGATCAGCCTATACGGGGTACATCAGCTCTTGAGAACGCTGCCTCTCGCTGGGATTCCTCGCTGCGCTCAGAATGACGCCAGCCGTCGCTGTCACCCTGAGCGCAGCGAAGGGTCTCACTTCAACGGGCCCTCTGTCGCTGCAACTCGCAGATAGTACGCTCTAGGCCGCCCGGCTCGGCGCTTGTGCTATCATAGCGGCGCATTTTCAGGGAGCGACGACAGTGACTCAGAATGTTCCCTTCGACGTGGCCATCATCGGCGGCGGCTCCGGCGGCTATGTGGCCGCCATCAGGGCCGCCCAGCTAGGGGCGCGGGCGGCCCTGGTGGAGAAGGACCGCCTCGGTGGCGCCTGCCTCCATCGCGGTTGTATTCCCACCAAAGCCCTCCTTCGCAGCGCCGAAGCCCTCCTAGAATCGAGGGACGCCTCCACCCTGGGCGTAGTCGTGAAAGACGCGGCCGTCGACTTCGAGGCGATGATGGCCTGGAAAGCGCGAACAGTGGCCCAACAGGCCGAGGAGCTGGAGAAGCTGATCGCCTGGCGGAAGATCGCCGTGCTCCGGGGCGAGGCGCGGCTCATCGGCCCAGGTTCCATCAAGATCGGAAACGAGCTTGTGGCCGCTGGCAAGATAATCGTCGCCACCGGCTCCTTGCCCGCCCGTCTCCCCATCCCTGGGTCGAACCTGCCTGGCGTCCTCACCAGCGACCAGATCCTCGAGCTTGAGGCAATGCCCGAGAGTCTGGTTGTCATCGGCGCTGGCGTGGTCGGCTGCGAATTCGCCTCCATCTTCTCCGCCCTGGGTGCCCGCGTAACTATCCTTGAGGTCCTGCCCCGCATCCTTCCCCCAATAGACGAGGAGATCGCCCGGCGCTTCCAGCAGATTCTGCGCAGCCAGGGCGTGACCATCCACACCAGGGCTTCGCTTCAAGAGATCAGGGCCAAGGGCGAGCGGCTGCGCCTGCTTTTCGCCCTGGGCGACGAGCAGCAGGAGGTGGTGGCGGACAGGGTGCTGATGGCGGTGGGACACCGGCCGTGCAGCGATGGCCTGGAAGCAGCGGGCGTCGCTCTCAGGGACGGCTCGGTGGCGGTCAACGAGCACCTGGAGACCAGCGTGGAGAACGTCTACGCCGCCGGCGATGTACTGGGGCTCTACATGCTAGCCTACGTCGCCTCCTATCAGGGGATCATTGCTGCCGAGAATGCCCTCGGCGGCAGCCGCCAGGCCGACTATCGAGCAGTGCCCACTTGCGTGTACACCCTGCCGGAGATAGCCAGCGTCGGCCTACGCGAGGAAGACGCCCGCGCCCAGGGTGTTTCCTATAAGGTAAGCCGTTTCCCCTTCTCGGCGCTGGCGCGGGCTCAGCTCTTGGGGCAGCCGCTGGGCCTGGTAAAGCTCATCTGTGAGCAACCCTCGGGCCGCCTGCTAGGGATGCATATCCTCGGGCCCAGAGCCACCGACATCATCGGCGAGGGCGTACTAGCGGTGCAAACAGGGGCAACCGCCCAGGATCTGGCACACACCATGCACGGCCACCCAAGCCTGTCCGAGGCCATCTACGAGGCAGCCTGGGGCATCATCGATAGCCCCTTCCACCTGCGACGCCTCTAGATTCAAACCGGCGGTCGCGGGGCTGGGCTCGTTCAGAAACATGGGTGACACCTAGAATGGTGTCACTATGCGGATCATCAGTGGGACAGCGCCCGGGGCTCTACGCCTGGCAGGTCGCGGGCAGGAGCTGTCAGCCCAAGCCAGGCGAAGGCTGAAGTG
>DAOUEZ010000042.1:0-7466 GCA_034429995.1 Dehalococcoidia bacterium | reverse complement strand
CCAGTGCCTACGACTTCCACGCGTTGGACAGCGCCCTCAAGATCCAGCGACAAATGGCTGCCCTCCTGCGCAACCTTGCTTGAAGGCTGACGGCTCACCAGGCCTATGCCGTTTGATGATCACCTGCCGACGGAGCAGGTGATCGCCGAACGGCGTGTATCCTCCATTACGGGACCTGGATTTGCGTCGCCCAGCTCCTTTTGGGGTGCTCTCTGGAATCGCGTCACCCCCCGCTGTGGAGGGGACTCATAAGCCCTAGGTCGGGGGTTCGGGCAGACGGCTACCCGTCGGGGCGAATCCCTCCGTTGCCATCGCTCGAGAAGACCGATGCGCCTCGGGGAACCCCGCACCGTCAGGTAATCTTCGGTATCGGAAGTCGCTTCGCATTAAAGGCTTAGACCTTCCATCGGAGGGCGAGGAGCGGAGACTCTGCAGGCCTCGTGCGAACGTCTACTCAGGTATCCGCTCCTGCGCTGAGCATCCAAACATCTCCTGACTCCGAGAACCACAGCCCGCGTCTTTGACTCTGATCCCACAGGCCGAGAGGGCATCCCGATAGGCCTCCACCTGGGGTCTGTAGCGCTTGGCCAGCCAGGCGGCGTCACTATCCAGGCGATCCGTCTTGTAATCCACGACAACCCACCCATCCGATTCTTCGAAGGCCAGGTCAGCGAACCCTTCGACAAACGTATTGCCGTCGAACGAGGCCACTGGCACCTCCCGCAAGACTCTCTGCGACGCCAGGACCCGGCCCATGAACGAGCTCTCTAGCACATTACGGGCATGCCTCTCCACCCCGGAGGTGAGGGCCTGTGCTCGCCGTTCCCGGCACAGCCGCCGGGACCAGTATGAGGCGCTGTCCGGGTCGCTCAAGTCGCATCGATAGAGAACCTCATGGACCAGGCCACCGCGCTGTCGCGCCGAGGACGAGCCGACGAATAGGATGCCCTCGGCACCGTCCGCGAAGCCGATCGCCCGCTGCGTGTCACTCTGGACATTCGGGTCGATCTCGTCCCCGCTCCTGTCCTTGGGCTCCGACTCCCGAGGCTCCTTGATCTCGTCCTCCCCCAGCCGAGATGGCACCACGTACTTTGGTCCCGCCGCCGCCTGCTCGCGCACCCGCATCATCCTCTCCCCCCAGCGGGGAACGAGGTCGTCGGGAAGACCGGGCGCCTCCTGCGGTGGGTGCTGCCGATCGGGTATCTCGTTGTCGAGCACCACCCGCGCCCCGGCGAACGTGGGGCGGTCCGCCGCCCCGACCACTGCGCTCCGGGAGGGTATTGCACCGAGGTCGACGTGCCTCCCCGGAGAGGCGGCCGGCATATACACCGGCACGATCAGATAATCTCGCGCCCGGGTGGCGGCAACGTAGAGGAGTCTCTTGTTCTCGGCTTCTGCGAAGACGCTCTCCGTTTTCCACGCCTCATCGAAACGCGGCGTCGCGAAGCGGTTCCCTTCCTTACCCACTTCGAACTCTAGCCTGTTTGCCTCGCGGTCGACCACCTTGTAGTCCCGGTCAGCCCATCGATGTCCGGGATCCGCGGCCGCGTCCCGGCGGCGATGACGATGGTCTCCGCCGCGATGCGCTCGTTGCCCACTTCCAGAACCTTGTGCCCCACGAACCTGCCGCTGCCCTTGAAGACGGTGACGTTCGGGTGCTGGCGGTTTGCCTCCTCTATGGCTTGAACGTCAGGGTCGACTGTGTCGACCACCCGCTTCACGATGAAGTCCCAGTCCACGGCGGACACCTGGGCGGTGATCCCGAACAGCTGCGCCCGCCGGATCGTCTCCATGACGTCGGCGCTGTGGATGAGCATCTTGGACGGGATGCACCCGCGGTTCAGACAGGTGCCGCCGAAGGGCCCATGCTCCACCACCGCGACTGAGAGCCCGCGGTCGGCCGCTTCCGATGAGACCGTCAGGCCGGAGCCTGAACCGATGACTATCAGGTCAAACGACTGCACGCCATGCCTCTCAGATGTGCACCACTCCGCCAGGCGTCAGTCCCAATAAGCTCAGTTCCCGGTCAGGATATGGTCGTCGTACTCGATCTCGAACCGCAGCTTGTGCCTGGCTTCCTCCTGAGCGAGGGCCAGTAGAGTCGCGCGCAGCGCTTCGTCGTCCGTCGCCGCGGCGAGGTCGCTGTACAGCCTGAAGGCCGCCTTCTCCTCTTTCATCGCCAGGACGAGCGCATCCTGGTAATCGATATCGGGGCTGGGCTCCACGTCCATCACATAGTCCGCGATCTTCAGGTCCATGACCTTCTCCGCTGCGGGCAACAAGCGCTTGCCCTCCTTGATTGCCAGCAGCTTCGCCTTGTGCCCCCGCTCCTCGCTGGCGAACTCCTCGAAGACCTGACGCATCCACGATTTCTCCGTCTGGTGGCCCAGCCTAGTGTAGAGTTGGGCGGCTTCCTCTTCCTTCCCGATCGCAAAGTCCAGGATCTCGTCAACTGAACCGAATGCCTTCATTGGCCTGTCCTCCTGTTACTCACACAGCTCCTTCAGCTTCTCCGCGACAAGCACTCCTAGGGAATGGCACTGGGCAAGGGCTTCATCGTCGGGGACGTACTTGGCCTTGACGCTCTCCCCTACCAGGTCGACCTTCATCCCCCTGAGCACGTCCTCCACCTGCCCGACGGCCTCGCCGCTCCAGCCGTACGAACCGAAGGCCGCCCCAATCAGATTCCGCGGCTTCAGCCCTTTGAGGTAGGTCAGGGCGTCTGCAACGGTAGGAAATATGTTGTTGTTGAAGGTTGGGGAGCCTACCAGCAGTGCGCCGGCATCGAGCATCTCTGTGGCTACGTCGGTGCGATGACACGCCCGCAGCGGCAACAGTTTGGCGTTTGCTCCACCAGCCCTGAGCCCCTCAGCGATCGCTCGCGCCATGCTAGCAGTGCTTTCGTACATCGTGTCATACACGACCACGGCCTTTTCCGTCGGCTCTTGAGCAGCCCATCTGGAATAGAGGTCGAGTATCTTGCTGAAGTCCTTCCGCCAGATCGGGCCGTGGTCCGTTGCCACGATCCCCTTCGTGATATCAAGGCCGCCCACCTTCTCCAGAAGCCTGGCGACAGGGGTAGAAAGCGGCAGCAGGATATTGGCGAAATACTTGGCCGCCTCATCCTCCAGGATGTCGTCATCGATCTCGTCGTCAAACCTTTCGGTGGAGGCGAGGTGCATCGAGAACACATCCTGCGAGAAAAGCACTCCATCCTCGGCCAGATAGGTGAACATGCTGTCCGGCCAGTGGAGCATCCGGGTCTCCACGAAGGCCACGTTCATGTTACCCAGGCTAATGCTCTCCCCGTCCTTCACAGCCACGATTTCCTGATCCAGGCGGAAATGCTCGGCCAAAGCGCTGGCCCCCATGACGGAGGCAAACACCTTCTCCGGCTTCACCGCCTGTATCACCTCGGGCAGGCAGCCGGAGTGGTCCATCTCCGAGTGGTTGGAGATGATGTACGTAATGTCGCCAGGATCGATGACCGAGGCGATACGGGAGA
Organism: Dehalococcoidia bacterium; assembly: GCA_034429995.1. Classification (GTDB taxonomy): domain Bacteria; phylum Chloroflexota; class Dehalococcoidia; order SM23-28-2; family SM23-28-2; genus SM23-28-2. The sequence continues at coordinate 3,961 of DAOUEZ010000042.1, read as the reverse complement.
GCATCTCCCCCTTGAAGGAGGATTTGACCGTATCCACGAGGGTGATCTTGTCCGCCAGAATGAGATAGGCGTTGTAGGTTGTGCCGCGGCTCGTCAGATGGCCGTGGAACTCGCGGAGCGACCAGTCAATCGCCCCCACCCAGTAAACGTGGTCAGTGACCTTTGCCGCCCTGAAATGTGCGCTCATGCTGCCACCTCTTACGCCCCTAAGCCCGCCATCTCTTGGCTCAGGATGGCAATATGCCCCATCTCCTCCTTGATGATGTCGTCGATTCTTTGCTTGCTCAGCCTTTCCGGGACTATCTCCTTTATCCCCAGGTAGAAAACGATGGAGTCCTTTTCGAGCCCAATAGCCGTCTTGAGAATGTCCTCCATCGTTTCTTTTCCCGTCAGCCGTTCGGCCGGATCCTTCCTCACATCGAAGACATGTCCGTCCGCCATCCCCCGCACATACAAGATCGCTTCGCCGTAGGGGTCAGGAACCCTCGGCTCCCGTTCTGACTGCAACAGCTCCGCTCTCATGGCAGCGAAGACCTTCTCGTGCTGGTCTTCCATAGCAGCTAGGTCAAGCAATCGCCGGCCGGCACGCGAATCGGTGAACCCTTGCGCCGCCCGGCGATAGAACCGCGCCCCGTTTCTCTCGATCTGTTCCGCCATTTCGAAAATCTCGTCGGCAGTGGGGGGAACGCTCATTCTGTACCTCCTTCCGTTGTCGCGGCCGGCTCAACGAACACGCGCTGAGTCAGCTCGCGATCGATCATGAACAGCCCGCTAGGATCACTTCGCCGTAGCCTTGGCCCGTTCCTCATGGGACATTTCGGCCAGGCGCTCGACCTCCTTAACGTCCAGCCCGAGCCCCTCGGCCACGCGTGTGCCATATTCAGGGTCGGCCTTGTAGAAGAGGGCTGTCTGGCGCAACTGGATGCGCTTCTGCGCGCCGCCCAGGTGACCCACGATGTTGCCGATCAGGTGGTCCCGATCCCGATCGGTCATCACCTTGCGATACAGAGCCCCGGCCTGCACGAAATCGTCGTTGGGGTGGGTGTACCGCTGGCGCGCAGCCTTCCCGCAGACCTCGAAGGCTGGCTCGGCCGCTTGTGGCTCGGGCGCAGGACCACCAAAGCTGTTGGGGTAGTAGTTCGGGCTGCCGCCGGCGTTGGAGTCAAAACGCATGAACCCGTCGCGCTGGTAGTTGTTCACCGGGACGGCCTTGGCCGAGTTCACCGGCAGCAGTTGGTAGTTGGGCCCCAGCCGGTGGCGATGGGTGTCGTGATAGCTGAAGAGGCGCCCCTGCAGCATCTTGTCCGGCGAAGCGGCTATCCCGGGCACGAGGTTGCCGGGGGAGAAAGCGGCCTGTTCCACGTCAGCGAAGTAGTTTCCCGGGTTGCGGTTGAGGACCATGCGGCCCACCGGGTTCAGCGGGGCGTCGCCGTGAGGCCAGACCTTGGTGATGTCGAAGGAGTCGAACCGGTAGTTCTCGACCTGCTCGGGGGTCATGATCTGCGCGTAGACCTTCCAGGCGGGGTACTCGCCCCACTCGATTGCTGTGTAGAGGTCACGAGTGGCATGGTCAGGGTCCACACCCTTCATGCGCTCAGCCTCTTCCCGGGTCAGGTTCTGGATGCTCTGCTCGGTCTTGAAATGGATCTTCACCCAGAAGTACTCGCCCTTATCGTTGTACCACTTGAAGGTATGCCCGCTGTAACCGTTCAGGTGGCGGTAGCTCTTGGGCGTACCGCGGTCGGAGAAGAGGATAGTGACCTGGTGGATGGACTCCGGCGTAAGCGATAGGAAGTCCCAGAACATGTCCGGATCCTTGAGGTTGGTGGCCGGGTTGCGCTTCTGGGTGTGGATGAAGTCGGGGAACTTCAGCGGGTCCCGGATGAAGAAGACCGGCGTATTGTTCCCCACGAAATCGTAGTTTCCGTCTTCGGTGTAGAGCTTCACCGCGAACCCGCGGGGGTCGCGCTCGGCGTCGGCCGAGCCCTTCTCGCCGCCCACGGTGGAGAAGCGCACGAAGACCTCGGTGCGCTTACCCACCTCGGACAAGAACTTGGCTTTAGTGTACCGGGTCACGTCGTGGGTGACCTCGAAGTAGCCATAAGCGCCCGCCCCCTTAGCGTGCACCACACGCTCGGGGATGCGTTCGCGGTCGAAGTGGGCCAGCTTCTCGATCAGGTGAACGTCCTGCAGCAGGGCGGGTCCCGGGCTGCCGGCGGTCATCGTGTTCTGGTCGTCGTCGACCGGCGTGCCAAAGCTGGTGGTCAGGATCTTCCTGTCCTCCGCCATTGTCCTCTACCTCCTTCCGTTTTCTTCTCCTACTATTCGCCGTTTCCGCGGCTCATCCGCCTTGGCAATGGGGAACGCTCATTCTGTACCTCCTTCCGTTGTCGCGGCGGGGGCAACGAATACTCGCTGGGCCAGCTCGCGATCGATCATGAACAGCCCGCCAGGGCCATCGCCCACCAGCTTGAGCTTCTGCACCACTTCGTCGGCGGAGGCTTCCTCCTCCACCTGCTCAGAAACGAACCACTGAAGGAAATTGTTGGTGGCATGGTCTCTCGCTTCGACGGCCAGGTCAACCAGCTTATTGATCAGGCCGGTGACCTTCTGCTCGTGCTCGTATACGTTCTCGAACACTGCCAGCGGCGAGTCCCATTCTGAGGGCGGCGCTTCCACCGGCTGCAGAATGACCCTGCCGCCGCGCTCGTTGACGTAGTCGTAGAACTTCAGCGCGTGCGCCAGCTCCTCTTGCGCCTGCACGCGCATCCAGTTCGCGAAGCCGTCCAGGTTGACCGACTGGAAGTAGGCGGACATCGAGAGGTATAGGTAGGCCGAGTAGACCTCGGCGTTGAGCTGCTTGTTAAGCGCCTCTTGCATTTTCTCATCGATCATGGCAGATACCTCCTCTGTCTTCGGCTTTTCTTTTGCTAGCCGCTATTTTGATCGCTCATCCCCCTTGGCAGCGGGGACAGATCCCGTAGAACTCCAGGCGATGGCGGACATCGGCGTAGCCTCTCTTGGCAGCCACCTCCTCTGCCGCCGGCCCGAGGTCGATGTCCAGGTCCTCAACGGCGCCGCAGACGGTGCACACGAGGTGGGGATGAGGGTGAGGGTTGCGGCCGTCGTAGCGGCTGCCGCCACTGAAGGGAAGCTCCAGGACTTCTCCCATCTCCTTCAGGCGCTCCAGCGTGTTGTAGACGGTGGCCAGGCTGGTGGTAGGGAAGTCTTTCCTCACCTGCCGATAGATCTGCTCCACGCTGGGGTGTTCCCGGCTGTCTATGAGGATCTTGACGATGGCCAGCCTCTGGGGCGTGATGCGATACCCAGCGCTCTTGAGCTTGGCCAGCACATCGTCCAGCCGCTTCTTGGGAGGCACGGTATTTAGAGCCATTCTTTGTTAGTCTACATTCTATCAGGCCTACGGGGCTTGTCAACATCGAGTGGGCAGGAGGGCAAGAGCGGCGGCACATCTCACCCATATGGGCCGCCAGGAACTTTCGGAATCTGCATAAGCACTTTGCAACCGACGCCTGAAGACTTGCCCTGGTCTCTCCTGGAGGACTGTAGGGTACCGCCTGCAGGACCCCTGTGGCCACGAGGTCCTGAGTTCGAATCCCAGCCGTCCCTCTAGGTCCCGACCCGTCCGCCCGAGGTCTGCCAGCGGATAGAGCTGCTGCCTGAGAAGCACAAGCTCTATCGGGTGGCGATCCGTGCCGGCAGGTGCCCGGGATTGTCAATCAGCGCTTGGTGGGCACAGCGGTCCTGTAGGCGATACCGTACAGCCTCAAAGCTTGTGAACGCTAGCCTAAAAGAGCGCCAGTTGGGGTGGCAGTGATGATGAAAAACAGAGCCACCCAGGGAACCCATCCGGTATGCTGCAACGACGGCACAGGTCTAGCAGCACCGGAGGGACGGCGTGATCGACGTGGACGAGAAAGAACTTATCCGGCGGGCCCAC
>DAOUEZ010000041.1:0-14315 GCA_034429995.1 Dehalococcoidia bacterium | reverse complement strand
CTCGGCTTCACGATGAACTTCGCGGCGGACGAAGGCGCTCCCGCTCCTTGACCCTGCGGCGCGCGACACTTGACCGCTTCTGTGCTAGATTAGCAGCCTGGGAGGAGCAGTGGGCAACGTGACTCCTGTCTCGAGCAGGCAACAGGAGGTGGGAAGTTGAGCAGGCAAGTGGACTATGAGGCCAGGCTGAAGAAGATCCAGGGCAAGATGGACGAGCAGGACATTGACGTGCTGATCGCCACAAGGCTAAGCACCGTGGGGTACGTCTTCGGCGCTTTCGTTCCTTGGCGGGGCATCGCCGTCATTGGCCGCGAGGGCGAGCCGCAGCTATACGTGGTGGGGCTTGATAGCGAACGCGTCAAGGACGACGGCTTCTTCAAGAACGTGACCGGCGTGGCTCCCCAGCCAGGGATGGCTATGTGGGACCAGATTCCTTCTCATCTTAGAGGCAGGGGGCTGGAGAAAGGGCGAATAGGGGTCGAGCTGGGCCACTCACCGATCAGGATAGAGACCTTCCTGCTGGCCAGCGAGTACGAGATCCTGAGGGATGCCTTCCCCCAGGCCACGTTCGAGAACGCCACCCACTTCCTGAATGAGATATTCATCATCAAGGATGAGGCCGAGATCGAATCCTTCAGACGGGCGGCCGAGATCTGTGACCTGGGTCTGGGGGCGGTGCTCAAGGAGCTGAGGGTTGGCATGACGGAGACAGAGGTGGCGGGCATCGCTGAATACGCCATGAGGAAGGCGGGCAGCGAGCTCAACTGGACGTTCACCGGCGGCCAGGAGATAGGCTCGGGCCATAGAAGCGCCTACTTCTGGGGAGGGTGCACCCCGCCTACCAGGAAACGAATCGAGCGTGGAGATAACGTGATCCTAGACGTGCACGCCATGTACAACCTCTACCTGGGAGACCTAGCGCGCAACGCCATCATGGGCGAGCCTACGCCGGAGCAGCGGGAGCTAGCGGACGTCTTTGTCGCTGCCTGCAACCTGCTGCTGGAGAGCCTGAAGCCGGGGGCAACATACGGGGAGGTGGCGGACAAGATGGACGCCTTCATGGATAGAACGGGGTACAGGCAGTATGCCCTGCCGGGCTACGGTCACGGGATAGGCATAGTGGGCAACGAATGGTACCCCGTGGTGATGAATTCCAGTGTGCCCTACGAGTCGAAGGGAGATCTGGTGCTTCAACCGAACATGATTGAGATTCCGGCCGTAGTGCTAAACAAGCCGGGCGTAGGCGGAATGAGGATGGAGATGGCGGTGCTCATAATCAAGGACGGAAACGAGCCGTTGAACAAGGTGCCTTTCGAGCCGGCAATCATCGAGCGGTAGCCGTTACTATAGGTAGGAAGGGGGCGAGCCATGCGATTCATCGTGCTGGGTGGAGCAGGCGACATGGGCAACCAGGCAGTGCGCACTCTAGCCAGTCAGCCGGGTGTGAGCGAGGTGATGGTGGCTGAACTCAACCTGGCGGCGGCGCAGGAGCTGGCCGCGGAGCTGGGCGGCCCGGTGCGAGCCTGCCAGGTGGATGCTACTGACCACCAGGCGTTGGTGGAGACCATTCGCGGGTTTGACGTGGCCCTCGGTTTTGTTGGCCCCTTTGTCTATTTTGAGAGGCTGCTGGCCCGCGCCGCCATCGAGGCTGGCGTGCACTACGTCAGCATCGCTGATGACTACGAGGCGGCCCGGGAGGCCCTGGCGCTGGACGAAGCGGCCAAGAAAGCGGGGGTGGCGGTGCTGACCGGCCTGGGCAACTGTCCTGGTCTAACTAACCTGGTGGCGAAGAAGGGGGCGTTGGCCATGAGCCAGCCTCGCCGCATCCACATCGCCTGGTTCGGCGGGGCTGACGATGCCGGCGGCTATGCTAACTACCGCCACGCGGTGCACATCTTCTGCGGGAAGGTGCCCTCCTTCAGGGGCGGACGAGAAGTGCTTGTTCGCTCTGGCAGTGGCAAGGAGACAGTGCAGTTCCCGCCGCCATGTGGTCGTCTGGCGGTCTACCACACCGGTCACGCCGAGCCGGTGACCATCCCCAAGAACATCGCCGGGCTAGAGACGGTAACCCTTAAGGGGGGCATTTGGCCAGCCTGGCTCGCCCGGGCGGGCATCCTTCTGGAACGCGTGGGCCTGATACGCGGCGACCGAAGCCAGAAACTGTGGGCCGACTTCTTCCATGGCGTCCTGCCGCGGCTTCCGGCGGGAAAGTGCACGGTGTCCGGCTTTCGGGTGGACGTATACGGAGAGCAGGACGGTGGCCAGGCGCACCGGCGGTACACCTGCGTAGGCCGCATGAAGAACATCACCAGCATACCGGCGGCGCTGGGGGCGGTGATGCTGGCCCAGGGGGAGATCGCTGAGCGGGGCGCCTTCGCTCCGGAGGCGGCTATCGATCCCGGGCCTTTCCTGGCCAAGCTGGAGCCGCTGGGCGTGAAGATCGAGGAGCACGAGGGGTAAAAGGGCTGTCGGTCCTCATGCCCGGGAGTCAGCGTGCTTCGGGATTCGGGAACAGATGCTGGCGCTGCAGGAGATAAGGCGCAAGAAGCTCCAGTTCGGGCTCATTAGCCTGATCGTGGGTCTGGTGGTCTACCTCTTGGTAATGATCAGCGCGCTGGGGACCGGCCTGCTTTCGGCCATGTCCGGCGCGGTGAACTCCTTCGACGCCGACTTGGTGGTGTTCAGCGCTGATTCCAACGATAGCTTCCTCAGGAGCGAACTCACGGCCGAGCAGCGGGACGCCATAGTTGAACTGGCGGGCGCAGACAGGACGGGAGGAGTAGGCTACATGGCGGCGACAGTTCAGCGGGACTCGGCGACCGAGGACGTGGCTCTGTTCGGCTTCCAGCCGAGAAGCATCGCCGAGCCAGCAGTCCGCTCGGGCCGGGCTCTCCAGGGCGAGGAAGAGATCCTGATCGACCGGAGCCTATCGCGGTCCACCGACCTGGAAGTCGGTGACCAGATCACCATGCGCAATGCCCTGATCGACTATGAGCTCAGCATCGTGGGTGAGGTTGACGGGGGGCAATTCCTGGGGCTGCCTTCCGCGTACGTGGTTCTGGACCAGTGGCGTGAAATGCGCTACCCCGGACAGGGAGGGGACGCGCCAGTCATCAGCGTCCTCCTGGTGCGGGGGGACACCGGCAATCTGGGCGCTCGAATTGAAGCGACCGTCTCGAATACAAGTGTGCTGTCCAAGAGCGATGCGGTAAGCGCGATAGGAGGCGTGACCGAGCAGGAGCGGGTAGTGATGGCCATCGAGTTCTTCGGCTTCGTCATCGGGGCACTGGTCATCGGCTCCTTCTTCTTCGTCCTGACAATGCAGCGGGCGTATGAGATCGCCATATTCAAGGCGTTGGGCGCTTCTAGCTGGTACGTCTTCGGGCAGTTGGTTCGCCAGGTGGTGGCCGTCGCTCTGGTCGGCTTGGCTCTCGGAGTGCCGCTGGCGCTGGTGACGGAGGCCGCGCTCCCCTCGGACATACCCTTGCAGATAACAGGCGGCGCCTTCTTGACGGGAGGGGTCAGCATAACCATCGCGGCCCTTCTGGGTAGTCTCCTCTCCGCGCGTCAGGTGGTCCGTGTAAACCCCATGAGCGCTCTGGGGCAGGTGTGATGAGCCGAGACGAGCAAGACCTGGTTGCGCAGTCGCTGACGAAGATCTTCGGAGCCGGCGACACGGCAGTAGAGGCGGTGCGAGACGCGTCACTGTCCGTGCGAGCGGGAGAATTCGTGGCGATTGTGGGGCCAAGCGGCTCGGGGAAGACGACGCTTCTGGCCATGCTTGGCGGGTTCCTCACCGCCACGCGCGGCCGGGTCATTGTGGACGGTACCGAGATCTCACGGTTGAACGAGGGGCAGCGGGCACGGTTCCGCCGAGAACGGGTAGGGTTTGTCTTTCAGGGGTTTAACCTGGTGCCCTACTTGACCGCCGAGCAGAACCTCCTGGTCATCCCATCGATCTCCGGCAGCCTAGGCGGAGAAGCACGAGCGCGGGCGCGCCAGTTGCTGCGGGAGCTGGGCGTCGAGAAGCGCGCTCACCATCTGCCGGGCGAGCTCTCCGGCGGGGAAAGGCAGCGAGTCGCCATCGGCCGGGCCCTGATGAACGACCCGCTGCTGGTGCTGGTAGACGAGCCCACTTCCAACCTGGACTCGGAGCGAGGCACCGAGGTCGTGCGCAGCCTGGCTGAGGAGGTCAAGATGCGGAACAAGATCGGCATCATGGTGACGCACGACCGCCGGATGTTGACCCACGTGGACAGAGTGCTGGAGATGGCTGACGGGCGCGTCCGCTGAGCATGAGTTGGCAGGCTTTGCAGGCCAGAGGGGCGCGCTGAGATGTCGGTCGGGGGGAGATGGCCTTGCAGCAACTTCGGGCCAAATTCCGGGGCGCCCTGCTGGGCGTGGCCGTAGGGGATGCGCTCGGCGCGCCGTTCGAGGGGGCATGGGCCGTCCAGCGGCGCGATCTACAACGGCTGGAGGGGGAATCCGGCCCGCTCCGCTACACCGACGACACCCACATGACCTTGGGGATGGCGGAGTCGCTGGTCGAACGGCGGGGATTTGATGGCGCCCACATGGCCGCCGTGTTTGCCCGCAACTTCGCCGCAGAGCCATGGCGAGGTTACGGGGCCGGTCCACCTCAGGTGTTCCGGCTGATCGAGGGGGGTGTGCCCTGGGACCAGGTCGGCCGGGCGCTGTTCGGCGGATCGGGCTCCTTCGGCAACGGGGCTGCGATGCGCGTAGCGCCGGCAGCGCTCCTGGCCTTCCGCGATCTGGGGCAGGTGGCCTGGCTCGCGCGCCAGACGGCAGTCATCACCCATGCCCACGAGCTGGGGCTGGAGGGGGCGGTACTCCAGGCATCTGCCATAGCCCTGCTCCTCCAACATCCCCCGGACATCCCATTGGACGGTCGCGTCTTCCTTGACGAGCTGCGTGCGCAGATGCGGACACCTCTCTACCTCCAGAAGCTCGAGCGCATCCAGGCGCTCTTGCCCGACAGTGCCCGCGAAGAGGTCATCGCTCGGCTAGGCAACGGGATCGAGGCCTACGAGGCGGTGCCCGCGGCGCTCTACGCCTTCCTGCGACAGGCGGGGTCTTTCGCGGAGGTGGTCGCTTACGCGATCAGCCTGGGTGGCGACACGGATACGATCGCCTCCATGGCCGGCGCTCTCGCTGGCACCCACCTGGGAGAGCAGGCCATCCCGGCGGCGTGGCGTGAGCAGGTGGAGGGTGCCGCACGACTGCGGGAGCTGGCCGATGCCCTGCTGCTTCTGGCAACGGGCGAGGCGCCATCTGCTGTTGGTGCCTAAAGGGGGAGACTCAGCTATGGGAAAAATCGCCAATGATATCACGGAGCTCATAGGTAATACCCCGCTCGTCCGGCTGAACAAGATGGCTGAGGGACTGGGGGCCACGGTGGTGGCAAAGCTGGAGTCGTTTAATCCCTGCGGCAGCGTTAAGGACAGGATCGGCGTCTCCATGATCGAGGCGGCCGAGAAGGATGGTCGTATCACCAAGGACACAGTGATCGTCGAGCCGACAAGCGGCAACACCGGCATAGCCCTGGCCTTCGTCTGCGCTGCCAAGGGCTACAGGCTCATCCTCACCATGCCCGACACCATGTCCGTCGAGCGAAGGCAGCTTCTCGCGCTTTTTGGGGCGGAGCTTGTCCTCACCCCTGGGCCAGAGGGAATGCCAGGCGCTGTAAGGAAAGCTGAGGAGATCGTCGCCAGCCATCCGCGGGCCTTCATGCCACAGCAGTTCAGGAATCCCGCTAACCCCATGATCCACCGTGAGACCACCGCCGAAGAGATATGGGGCGATACCGATGGTCAGGTAGACATCGTGGTATGCGGGGTGGGGACAGGAGGAACGATCACCGGGGTGGCCGAGATCATCAAGAAGAGGAAGCCACAGTTCAAGGCTATCGCCGTCGAGCCGGCGGACTCGCCAGTCCTTTCGGGCGGCAAGGCAGGCCCTCACAAGATCCAGGGCATCGGGGCTGGCTTCGTGCCGGAAGTGCTGAGCTTGGCTCTGGTCGATGAGATCATTAAGGTCAGCAATGATGACGCCGGAGAGACGGCCAGGCGGCTAGCCAGGCAAGAAGGGATATTGGCTGGCATATCCTCGGGGGCGGCGGTCTGGGCAGCCCTGGAGGTGGCCAAAAGACTCGAGAACGAAGGAAAGCTGATCGTAGTGGTTGTCCCCGATACCGGCGAGCGTTATCTCACCACCTGGCTCTTCCAGCAAGACAATTAGGCTGGCGCCAGGCGGATGGCCACGCGATGGGGGTTGCCGCCGCGGCGATCGCTGTAGTGGCTGGTGAGGGGGCCGTATCAGGGCCAGATGGGGCTGCTGGATGGTGGCACGGCCCCCGGCAGGATCAGAACCATCCCCTCGATGGCGTTATCGGGGGAGGTGAGGCCATTGGGGACGAAGGCCAGGATGCTCTCGACGTCGATCTGGTAGAGGGCGGCGATGTCGGAGAGGGTGTCCCCCGGCTTGACGTGGTAGATGATGCCGTCGGCGCTGGGGATCAGGAGCTCCTCACCGACCTGTATGAGGTTCGGGTCGTAAATGACCTCTGGGTTGTTCCAGAGGATGTAGTCGGGGCTGATGGCGAAGGCCTCGGCGATGGCGAAGACGGCGTCCCCAAGCTGGACGGTGTATAGGAAGTAGGCGGGCTGGAGCTCCGGTGTGGGCTCTGGTGTGGCTTCGGGGGTGGGTTCGGCAGCGGTTTCTGCCTGGCCATCTTGTCCCGGCGCGATGCCGGGGACGGTGGCCACGACGATGGGGCGATTCGGATAGCCAGCCTGGCTCTGGGCGAGCTGCTTTGCGCCCACGAAGCCCATGAACCCGCCGATGGCGGCGGCCAGGGCCAGGCCAAGGATGAGCCCGTGTAGGGCGTAGCGGCGGTATCCAGTTGGCGACGGAGCCGCCGGCTGCGGGCCACCGGAACCGTCCGGCTCTGCGGCGTCCTCCTCTTCGGCCGGCTCGGCGCTGGCATCGGGGGTCTCATCGGGGTGGGGCTGGTCGTGGGCCCGTGGCGTTATGCCCAGGCGGCGGCTGACGCCCATCAGGTCGCTGAGCAGGTCCTGGACGGGGATGTTGTTGGGCTCTGAGGTGGGGGTGCTCTCCTCGGCCTCCGCTGCGACGTTGGGGGTGGGGGTATCGGCTGCGGGTTCGGCCTTTACCTCGGGCTCGATCCCGTCCTGGGTGGGGGCTTGGGCCTCGGCGTCCGTGTCGAGGACGAGCTCCCTTACCTCTTCGCCGCTCCCCGGCTTGCCCCTCAGGCGAAAGAGCTTCATGGGTGCTATTTCCCGTCTTCGGTGGACTCGGCGTCGGCTCGCGTCTTTGTATGCAGGCGGCGGCTGACACCCATCAGGTCGCTGAGGAGGTCTTGGATGGGGATGTTGTCCAGCTCTGAGGCCAGGGTGCTCTCCTGGACCTCGTTCTTGGCGTCGCGGAAGATGTCCAGGAGTTCGGAGTCGAGGGAGTCGTCCTCCTCGGATGCCTTCTCTTCGGCCTCGGTCTCGCTGTCCGCCTCAGCGGTTATCTGGGTTAGGAGGTTGCCCTCGGGCGCGGGGGCTTCCCCTTCGGCGTCGGGGGTGAGGGTTTCAACCGGGGCTTCGGCCTGCACCTCGGCCTCGGTCCTGTCCTGGGCGGGGGCTTCCATCTCGGTGTCTGTGTCCAGGACTAGCTCCTTCTCCTCTTCGCCGCTCTTCGGCTTGCGTCTCAGGCGAAACAGTTTCATGGACGGTACCTCCCGTTAACCTGTGGGCTGGGCGAGGGTGTCAGAGAACATGCTGCTGGCCATGGGCGGCACCAGGATGAGGAGGGCGCCGGTGGCGCAGAGGGTGAGGGAGCCGAACAATGCCATCTTGAAGTTGTGCCCTCCGGCCGCCGCCCTGGGGGCGAAGGCGTTCACCGCCGTCATCGCCATGATGACGGCCATGACCATGAAGGTGATGAAGCCCGTGTCGAACTCCTGGAAGCTGAGGGCGCTGGGGATGCCGATCTCCTCCGGGCTAATGGAGGTGGTGTGCTCGCTGGCGACGACGGCTTCGGCCTGCACGAGCTTGGTGTTGAAGGCGGAGACGATCTCGGTCATGAATACCAGGGTGCCGGCCAGGGCAACGTGCATGGGGACCACCACGTAGTTGAAGGTAGAGGAGACGAGCTTCCGCTTGGCCCGTAGGAGAGAGACCCTGAGGGCCATATCGGCCGAGAAACGGCCGGCCTTCTCGGGGTCGGCGCCCAGGTTGACGGCGTCCCAGAAGGAGCGGACCACCCGGTGGACCAACTCGCTGCCGGTCTCGGCCATGAAGCGGAGCCAGGCGCGGGTGGTCTCTACACCGACGGCGACGCGGGCGAGCAGCCGCTTCAGCTCCGGCTCTAGGGAGCCGATGGCCCGCCGATCTATGTGACCGAGGCTCTCGATGACGGTGCTGCCGCGGGCGGCGGTGACACCCCCCAGGGAGCGGAGGAAGTCGGCGATGTCCCGGTCGCGATCGTCCACCTTGCGCTCGAGCACGTGGGTGACGATTCCCACGGGCAGGATCAGGAGCCCGGCGACGATAAGAGCCAGGCCTATGCTCTGGAAGACGAGGTAGGCCAGGAGGCCCATCAGGAGAGCGGCTGGGAAGAGGATGCGGGCCAGGAGGGACATGAGCTTCTGCTCCGGGGACTTGTCCTTTAGCTTGTGGATCACTGGGTCGAAGGGGGCGATGCGGTAGATGAGCCAGGCGCCCAGCGCGGCGGTGGCGATGGCCACTAGTTCCACCGTGACGATGAGGACAGAGCCCAGGGCGTAGATCATGTTGGAGATGAGGGCCACCAGGACCACCAGGTTTGTCGACACCATGAGGGCGACGAAAGCATCGGTCCACTTGCGCAGGGACTCCAGGTCCGTCTCGTATTCGTTGGTGTAGTCCTCCATCTGGACGTGGGTCTCCCGCTCCAGGAAGACGGCCTCGGACTCGCCTGAGGCCATGGAGTTGCCGAAGCGCAGGAGGAACTGGCGCATCACCTGGTCCTCGGCGGTATCGGCGACCACCTGGCAGGCGGTGGTGAAGTCATAGCCGAGGCTGCTGACCAGGTTGGCAACCTGGGCGAAGTAGGGGGAGGGGCCATAGTTGAGCCTGGCCGCGGCCTCGAAGATTTGCTCACGGGTGACATTGGCGCTGGAGATGCAGGAGAGGTAGGTGAGGACGGTGAGCAGGTCGTACTGGTTGGCGTCGGGGTCGAACAGCCAACCGCTCTTGATGCGGGCCAGGACTGGATCCCTGGCTGAAGAGCCGACCTCCTTAGAAGAGGCCTTGCCTCTTAGCCTTTGCCACAACCTGATAAAGCTCATAGAAGTCCTTTACTCCGGAGCGGTGGAGTTTCTCCAGCACCTTAGCCCGCCGCTCCACCTCCTGGTACATGATGCGGCGTTGATTGGGAGGTATGCCCCGCTTGACGGCGATCTTGTTCTCCAGAAGGTAGCTGTTCATGTAGCCGGTGAAGTCGAAGGAGTCGGTCTCCGGGTTCCAGTGGAAGACCTCGGCGAAGGCGAAGGAGTCGGTGACGGGGTCGAAGCCGAAGAGCTCGTTGATGGAAAGGATGCGCCGAGCGCTCTTGCCGTTGGGCAGCTTAACGGCACTGATGATGACGATCACGTTGAGGTTGTCCATGTAGGTCTTGGGGACGTTGATGGGGTTGCCGGTGATCCTCTGGATGAGCTTCTCCACGGAGGCAGCGTGGAAGGTGGCCATGACGGTGTGGCCGGTCTGCATGGCCTGGAAGGCGATGGCCCCCTCCTCACCGCGGATCTCGCCCACCAGGATGGCGTTGGGCCTCTGCCGCAGGCCGGCCTTGAGCAGGTCGAACATGGTGACGGCGGCGGCCTCCTCAGCGGCGCCCCGGATGACCTCGCGGATCCAGTTGGGGTGGGGGATCTGGAGCTCGGGGGTGTCCTCGATGGTGACGATCTTGGCGTCCGCGGAGAAGAAGTTGGTGATGGCGTTGAGGAGGGTGGTCTTTCCGGAGGCCGTCTCCCCGGCGACGAAGAGGTTCATCCCCTCCTCGATGACGATGGAGAGGTAGGCGATCATGCGGTAGTTCATGCCGCCGCCCTCAGCGATGTCTAGGACGCTCAGAGGCGTAGTGGCGAACTTACGGATGGTGAAGTTGCTGCCTCGCTTGGAGACCTCGGTGCCGAAGACGATATTGATACGGGAGCCGTCGGGGAGGGTGGCATCTACGATGGGTCTGCGGTAGGTGACGGGCTTGTTGATCCGCTCCGAGATGCGGCGGAGGAAGGCATCCAGGTCGTCGTCCTCATCGAAGACAATGGCGGCCTTGAGGGCCTTGAAGACCTTGTGCTCGACGAAGATGGGGCCCAGGCCGCTGCAGCTTATGTCCTCGATGTTGGGGTCTAGGATGAGGGGCTGCAGGATCCCCATGTACACCTTGTCGCGCAGGAGGAGGTAGCGGATGGCCACCAACTCCTCCTCCGTGAGCTTGATCTTGCGGTTGCCCATGAGCTTGGGCATGGCGCGGCCGCCGGAGTTGGTCTTGGCCCCGTTGGCGGAGTTGCCATTGCGATTGCTCCGCCCCGCGGTGGCGATCCGGCTCAGCGCCTCCAGCAGGACCTCCTGCTGCTCCTCTGGGGAGGTGGGCTGCTGGAGCTTGTGCACCACATCCACCAGCCGGTCCTCCACCATCTCGAACAGGGCCCCATAATCGCGGCCGATGATAGGCTCTATGGGGATGTAATAGCTGCGGGCGTCCTGGGGGTCCGGGAAGATGTGGGCGAAGGTGTCGTTGCCCAGGGGGTAGATGATGTTGGGCTGCTCTATGTCGCTCATGTTGCGCTCCACCTTCTCGCAGTACTGGGGGACGCCGAACTCGTCGACGGGCACCATGTGCAGGTAGCGGAAGAGGTGGCGGTGCTCCTGGGCTTGCTCCTTGAGCTCGGGTGATAGAGCAGAGCAGACGGGGCAGGTGCCCTCGCTGTGGGCCTCCTGGGTCTGGTCCGTGTCGCTGAAGGGGAGGCGGACGTACGGCATGGCGCCTCCATCAGGCTCTGGTCTTGGAGATGGGGACGCTCTTCAGGCCCATCCCGGGCTGCACGGTAAAGCTCACAGCGTTGTCCGCTGTTTTCGCCGCTCCCCGTATCTTGGCCACCTCCAGGGTGTGCACCAACTGCTTGCCCAGTTCCTCCATGCGCAGGCGGAGGTGGGCGTCCACGATGGAATCGGCCCTGAAGCGGAGGGCCTCGCTGATGGCGTAGGAGTGGAGGGTGACGATGATCGTCCGGCCTAGCTCGGCCAGGTCCTTGCAGTTGGCCAGGAAGGAGAGGACGTAGCGTTCATCGAACTGGAAGAGGAGGGGCGTGATGGAGTCCACGACGAAGAGGTCGCGCTTGTCGGAGTCCTCGATGTGGCGGAGCAGCCGCTGCAGGATCCTGTCCGCTTTCTCCCGCTCCACCCGCAGGTTCTTCTGGTACAGGGATAGTCGGCCAATCAGATAGTAGTCGGTGGAGGACATGCCGAGGCTGTCCATCTGCTCCAAGAATCCGCGCGAGCTGGACTCGGACAGGAAGAGGGCCGCTCTGAACCCCTCCTTGAGGGCGCCGAAGGTGAACTGCTGGATGACGACGCTCTTGCCAGCGTCGGGGTCCCCCTCCACCAGGGTGAGGCTGTCCGCGGGCAGGCCGCCGCCGAGCCGCTTATCGACGTCCATCACCCCTACAGTGATGAGCCGCTGCTTCTCCTCCTCCGGCTCTTCAACCGGGGCGGGCGGCTGCTCGTCTTGCAGTTCCCGTTGCAGCATCTTCGCGGCGTCCTCTTGTGGCTCCATACCTGTCGCTCCTCAGAAGTAGATGCTGTAGGTGATGCCCGCCTCGGTGGCGAGGACGAGCCAGCGGTCGGGGCCCGTTTTGGTGTTGGGATTGAGGTGGATCTTGATGGTCATCTCCTCGCCGCCATCAAAGATGCCGGGGTTGCGGTAGTCCCCGGAGATGCTGTCTACTGTCCATTGGTTGTCGCCGGGGGGGTTGTTGTCGGTGTGGGGCAGCCAGAGCACGTAGCGCTCATCGTCGGTGCCGTCGTAGTTGATGATCAGGTCCATGAGGGGTGGCTGCTGGATGGCGGTGCGGCCTTCGTTCTTCAACACCACGGTCACGTCGGTGCCGCCGCCGGTCACGTCCGTAGACACCACTGTCAGGTCGGTGCCCAGGCGCTCCTCGGAGAGGGCCTCCATATCCCGCCAGGACTGGCCCACGTTGTCGATGGAGCTGTTGGTGACGCCGGCCAGCATGACGCCGCCGACCACGATGAGGGCGGCGATGACCAGGGCCGGGATGGCGTGCTCCATAGCTTCCTCTTACAGTGTGAATACCTTGCTGGCGACAAGGCCGTTGGGGAGGACGATGGTGCTCACGTAGTCCTTCCCCGTCTCTAGGTTATAGGTCAGATAGACGGTGATGCGAAGGGTGGCGGAGGGGGCCCACTTGCTGTCGTTCTCCAGGACGTACTGCCAGCAGTTCTCGCTGCGGGGTGGCGGCGAGGGGTTGGGGCAGGTGTCCTCCTCATCGTAGCCGATGCGTTCGAAGTCAGTCGTCTCGCCGAAGAAGACGTCGATCTTCTCCAGGGAGGGGATGTTGGAGGCCCCCACGTTTTTGGCCCATATCTGGACGAAGTCCTCCCCCACGACCCCCGCGGTCTCGACGATCCTGACGTCGCTGCGCAGCCGGGCACCCACCACGTCGCTGGCGGCGGCGATGTCGCTGCTGGTGCGCTGGATGCTGGGGAGGACAGCATTGATCACCACCACCGTGGCCACGATGGCCGCGATGATGAGGAGCATGGAGGTAATGACCTTGTCCATGATCTACCTCTGAGTCGGGGCGGCCTGCCGCCCTTCCTCAGGAGGAGGCCAGCTTCTCCATGTCTTGCATGATTTTGAGCCAGGCCGGATCCGCTTCCTTGGAGGAGCGGATGAGCCGCTGGAGGTGGGCCAGCGCGTAGCTGATGTTGGGAGGGAGGGACCCCCAGAGGCGGTGTATGGTGATCACCCGCTCCAGGTCCTGGGGTCCGATGGCAGCCATGGCCTCGCTCACCCAGGCGGCGAGGCCGCCGGTAGCGCCTGTAGGCAGCATATAGGCGAGCTGCATGGGCGGTAACGCCGCAGCTTCACGGGGGATGTCCGGGGGCGCTTTGCCCTTGCGGGAGGCCTTGCGCTTGGGTGGCGGGCCACCGTCGCCGCTGGCCTCGGGCTCTTGGGGCTTGTCCTCCGTGGGCTCTTGGTCCTCGGCCTGCTCCGCTGCGTCTTCCTCGGGCTCTTCGGCCGCGGGCTGTTCGAGCTCGCTCTCCGTGGGCTCTTGGTCCTCGGCCTCTTCGGCTGCGTCTTCCTCGGGCTCTTCGGGCTCCGGCTCTTCGAGCTCGCTCTCCGTGGGCTCTTGGTCCTCGGCCTGCTCCGCCGCCTCTTCCTCGGGCTCTCGGGGCTCTTCCTCCGTGTCCTGTTGGCCCTTCGCCTGATCTAGCGCCTCGCGCGCCGCCCGGGCGGCCTCCTCGGCGGCCACCGAGCGCGCAGTGGTGGTCAGGTCCATGCGCAGGTAGGCGGGCTCCTGCTGCTCGGACAGAGGGTTGCTCCCATTTAGGATGACCTCCCGGATGTCCAGGAGGACGTTGCGGATCTCCGCCTTGAGGACTTTGACCTCGTCCTCCAGTTCTTTGACCTTGCCACTCAGCTCCATGTGAGCTCAACCCCTTCCCTTCGGCGGTGCCCCGGGGAGTGTGAACCCCCGGGGCGCCCACTGAAAAGGTCTAGTGCAGGTCCATCACATCGTCGATCTCCGGGGGCATGGTGCGGTTGATGAGGTTGGTGCCGCCGGAGGGCGGGACGACTTCCAGGGTGAAGATCTCGTTCGCAACGAGGGTGCTGCCGGCGGGGGGACTCACGCTGATCTCCGCCAGCTCGCCGGTCTCCAGGAGGGTGTCGCCGTCGTGCAGGATCCAGGTGACGGTGTAGGTGGTGTTGGCCACGCGGTCCTGAGCGTCGATCCAGTTGATGACGACGGTGTTGACGTAGGCCGACGGATTCAGGCTGATGGGGAAGCCGCCGGCGGCGAGGGCCACGTTGAACTGGATGTTGTCCGCGCTGTCGATGGTCCCGTCGGTGTTGGCGTCGCTGACGGTAAGGGCGCCGCGGACCTCGAGGTTGCCGCGGGCCTTCTCCAGGCCGGCGAAGACGGCCTCCTTGCCTCGCTCGGCGCTGAACAGACCCGTGCTGAGGACAACGAAGGCGAACACGGAGGCGACGATGACGAA
>DAOUEZ010000040.1:0-60975 GCA_034429995.1 Dehalococcoidia bacterium | reverse complement strand
ACGGCCTGCCCGAGACACCGCGCTCGCAGCCGGTGCGGATCAACGGCGGCGATTCCCTCAGAGGGCATCTCATTCTGGCCGACGTCGTCAGCCAGGAGAACCGCTACCATCACGACTCCAAGAAGCTGGGAGAGACCCTGATTCGCTTGTACTACGACCGCAATCACCTGAACCAGACCCTGGCGGCGGAGGAGGAAGCGGCTGACAAGGTGGCCAGCGCCCCCGCCTAGTCGAGAGCGCGGCCTCCCCCCTTGGAGCGAAGGCGACAAGACATGGAGTTCAAGGACTATCTTAGCATCGTCCAGATCATCATCTCCGTGACCTTGATCGTTATCATCCTCGCCCAGGCGCGGGGAGAAGGGGGATTCGGCACACGGCCAACCTCCATCGTCCGCACCCGCCGCGGCGTGGAGAAGACCCTTTTCCAGTTAACCATAATCCTGGTGGCCATCTTTCTCTTCATCTCAGCCGTGAGCGTGCGTGCCGGCCTCTAAGCCGACACCCTCTCCAGGTCATGGGCGCCCCGTGAGAAACAGGAGCCTTCATCTCCCTTGCCTCTAAGGCGTCCCAGGAGGCATGTCAGTGAGCAGACGTTCCCGCTGGCCGCTATTGGCCGGCCTGGTGCTGGCCATCGTCGCCCTATCGGCCCTGTGGTACGCCACCAGGGAGGGGTCAGGGCCGCAAGCACCCGTACATGGCGGCCGCTATCTGGAGGCGGTAGCGGGAAGCCCCCTGCGCGTCAATCCTCTCTACACGGCCTTCAATGACGTGGACAAGGACCTGGCTACCCTTATCTTCTCCGGCCTCACCAGATTGGGCCCTGACGGGACGGTCTTGCCCGACCTGGCCGAGAGCTGGGAGGTCAGCCCCGACGCTCGCGTCTACACCTTTCATCTGCGTCAGGGCGTCACCTGGCACGATGGCACAGCCTTCACTGCTGACGACGTCATCTTCACCTGGAGTGCTCTCAGCGACCCCGACTTCGGAGGCGAGCCATCGCTGGGGCAGTTCTGGAAGCAGGTGGAGTGTGCCAAACGGGACAATTTGACCGTTGTCTGCGAGCTGCCTGAGCCCTTCGCTCCCTTCCTTGCCCATACCACCATCGGCATCCTGCCTCGGCACCGCCTGGAGGGTCTGAGCGCCGAAGGACTGTTCATCGCTCCCTTCAATGAGCAACCCATAGGTACAGGGCCCTTCGTCCTCACGGCTCTCAACAGCCAGAGGGCTCTTCTGGAAAGCAATCCCTCTTATCATTGGGGAGAGCCCGCAATCGCCGAGATAGAGCTCCGTTTCTTCTCCGATTACTCTTCAGCCGCTACCGCTCTTCAAGATGGGCGGGTGCAGGGTCTTTTCCTGGGTCCAGAAGCCAGTCCTGACATCCTGGAGCAACTGCAACAAGACAAGGAGTTGCAGCGTCTGGCCAGCCGCCGCAATAGCTACACTCTTCTCTATCTCAACACCCGCATGCCTCCGCTCGACGACAGATCGGTGCGCCAGGCCCTCCTCTACGCCCTGGACCGCGAGGCCATCGTCGCCGATAGGATGGACGGAAGAGCCCAGCTGGCCAATAATCCTATCGTCCCTGGCACCTGGGCCTACAGCAACGACGTCAGGAGCTATCGGCACGACCCCCAGAAGGCGCGTTCGCTGCTGGAAGAGAGCGGCTGGCAGATCAACTCGCGGGGGGTGCTGGAGAAGGAGAGCCGGGAGCTGCGCCTGGACCTCCTGACCGATAACGACCCCGAGCGAGTGGCCATCGGTCAGGAGATAGCGCATCAGCTCAGGGCGGTCGGGGTGGATACCAGCCTGCAATCGCAGACCGGCGATGACCTCGTGCGCGACTTCCTGCTGCCCCACCGCTTCCAAGCGGTCATCTACGGATGGGACCAGGGATACGACCCCGACCCCTATCCGGCCTGGCATAGCTCGCAGGTGCGGGAGGGGGGATTCAACCTGGCTGGCTACAGCGACCAAGACCTGGACCGAGTCCTCAGCGAGGCCCGCCAAACCAGCGACCTGGAACAGCGCAAGGCCCTCTACAGGGAGTTCCAGCAGATCTTCGCCGAGGAGGTGCCCAGCATCCTCCTGTTCTATCCCCTCTACAACTACTTCGTCGACAAGGACGTGAAGGGGCTTAGCCTGGGCGTCCTCTTCGAGCCCGCCTCTCGCTTCGCCAACGTCCACCAGTGGTACGTCAAGGCGAAGCGCATCAGCCCTTAGGCGAGCCCTCGATATCATGGCGAACCCGATCATCACCCTGACCACCGACTTCGGCCTGGAGGACCCCTACGTGGCCGCCATGAAGGGAGTCATCCTCACCATTAGCCCAGAGGCCCCCATCGTGGACATCAGCCACGCCGTCCGCCCCCACGCCATCGAGCAGGGCGCCTTCCTGCTGGCCTCCGCCTGGCCCTACTTCCCCCGCGGTTCCATCCACGTGGGGGTGGTCGACCCGGGCGTGGGGACGGAGCGACGGGCCCTGGCTGTGCGAACGCCGGCCGCCACCTTCGTCGGGCCGGACAATGGCCTGCTCTCGCCCGCCCTGCCCGACGAGGTGCGAGAGGCGGCTTGGGGCCACGATCAGCCTGTTCCTGTCAGGCTTCCCGAGGGCTATCGAGCCGTTTCCCTCACCAACGAGGACTACTTCCGCCGGCCCGTGAGCAGCACCTTCCACGGCCGCGATATCTTTGCTCCCGTGGCTGCTCACATCTCGCTGGGCGTGCCGCTGGAGGAACTGGGCCCACCGGTAGAGGAAGTGTTCGCCCTGGCACCCCTTCGCAGCCGCCTTCAGCCTGATGGCAACCTTAGGGGTCGAGTCATTCACATCGATGTCTTCGGCAACCTGGTGACCGATGTCCGCTGCGAAGACCTGCCGGCCGAAAGGCCAACGGTGGAGGTGGCCGGCCGCCGTATTGCAGGTCTCAGCCCCACATATCAGGAGGGTGCCGAAATCGTGGCGGTCGTTGGCAGCAGCGGCTATCTGGAGATAGCAGCGCCCAAAGCAAGCGCCGCTGAGCTGCTAGAAGCGACTCTGGGGATGCCTGTACTCGTACGTCCCTAGAACGGCTAGGGCTGGAGCAACACGGGGATCTGAACCACGTGGATGGGGCTGCCGTCGGCGGCGCTCAGTTCGAACACCTCCACGCACCCTGGCTGGGCGACGATAGCGCTGAAGGTGATATCCACCGCGAAGGGAGCGGAGAATTCGCCCACCTCCAGCGTGGAGGGCGGAATGCGACCCTCGGGGGACAGGGGAGGAGCTCTCACCTCAGCCACCGGTTCGCCGGTAGCGTCGTAAATGGCCACCTGCACCCCCGCATCCTCGAAGCCAATGCCAGCGCCCCAGCCGCGCACGTGAGCAGGGCTGGTCAGGGCATCGTTCTCCTGAGGCTCTTCCACTACCATGATCTCAGGACTGGCGGGGTCAGGGTTCTCCAGACACACGTTGGGCACAGGGGTAGACGTGGGGCTGGGCGTTGCAGTCACTGCCGGCGTCAAGACGGGCGGGGGTGTCGGCGTGGGCGTGACGGTGCTGATGTGTAGGCCAATTTCGGAGGGAGCTTCTTTCCCCTCTTCCGCACAAGCAAGGAAGAGCAGAGGCAAAACCAGGACCAGGGCCAGCGCCGCCAGCGGTCGGCAGAACACAACACCCTTCAGCATCAGTGACCAGTTCTCCGCATCTCACATAGTATAACACCCCAACAGCGATTGAGGTTGCCCTGGGAGCCGTGCTAGAATCTGCCCGCCTGCCGGACAGGAGCGCAGACCATGCGAGTGGTGTTCATGGGCACCCCCGAATTCGCCCTCCCCAGCCTGCGTGGACTGGTGGAAAGAGGGTACAACATTGTGGGCGTGTACACCCGCCCCGACCGTCTCGCGGGGCGAGGGCGTGCCCTCACGCCACCCGCCGTAAAGACCGCCGCCCTCGACTACGGTCTGCCCGTCTTCCAGCCGCCCGGCCTGCGCCGACCGGAGGCAGTGGAGGAATTGGCCTCCCTCAAGCCCGATGTCATTGCAGTCTGCGCCTTCGGAGTGATCCTCCGCCAGCCGGTGCTGGACATCCCTGCCAAGGGTGTGCTGAATGTCCACCCTTCCCTCCTGCCTCGCCACCGCGGCGCCTCGCCCATCGCAGCAGCTATCCTAGCCGGCGACCAGCAGACAGGGGTGACGACCATGCTCATGGACCCTGGAATGGACACCGGCCCCATTCTCAGCCAGCGAGCCATCCCCATCTCGCCCTGGGACACCAGCGGCAGCCTCGGCGAGAGGCTGGCGCTGGTGGGGGCCGAGCTGCTGCTGGAGGTTCTGCCCCGCTGGCTGGCCGATGAGATAGAGCCCCAAGCGCAGGACGATTCGCTGGCTACCCAGGCCCCCCTCTTGAGCAAGGAGGACGGAGCCATCGACTGGAATCTGCCAGCAGTCGATATCTGGCGGCGGGTGCGGGCCCTTAACCCCTGGCCGGGGGCGTTCACGACGCTGGAGGGACAGACCCTGCTCATCTGGGAAGCCTGGCCTCTATCGGTTGGCGGCGGGGGAGAGCCGGGGACGGTCCTGTCTCTCACCCCCGAGCAAAGGCAGATGCTGCCGCCAGAAGTAGGCGAAAAAGAAACCCTCGCCGTTCAGACGGGCGAGGGCCTGCTGGCGATCCTGCGACTGCAACAGGCAGGACGCCGCTCCCTTGCGGCGGCCGAATTCATACGGGGACAGCGGAACCTCTTCGGCCGCCGGCTGGGCCCATAGGGCACGGCCTGGCTATTCTTCCTCCCTCTGTTTCTCCTCCTCCGCTTCTACCTTCTCTCCCTCGACTTCCTCTTCTGGCACCTCAGCCTCTTCCTCTTCCTCAACCAGACGCGGTGCGGCCACCTTTGCCACCACCAGCTCGGGGTCGACCAGAAGGGTGACGTCTGGACTCACCTCCAGGTCTTTCAGATGGACGGCGTCGTCGATCTCGGTGAGGCCCGAAACGTCCACCTCGATGTGGGGAGGCAAATCGCCGGGCAGTCCCTCCATAGTGACGACGTTGACGCTCTGCAGAAGGATGCCGCCGTGGACGCTAACTGCCGGGGCCTCACCCACGATGACCAGGGGTACCTCCAACCTGATCTTCTCCTTGAGCGACACCTGATAGAAATCGATATGCAGGACCTCGTCGGTGATGGGGTTGCGCTGAACGGTGCGGAAGAAGACAGGGCGTGGCTTCTTCTCACCCTCTACGTGAAGCTGAAGCATGGTGTTGAGACCGGCTACGCGAATGCTCCGGACCAAGTCAGGCGTGGGCACCTGCACAGCCTGGGAGGGGATGCCATGACCGTAAATGTTGGCCGGTGTTATGCCCTGCTGACGCAGCTCCTTGACCTTCTTGCCCAGGATGCTTCGGGGCGTTACCGCCAGCTCGATTCGAGTCGCCGCTTGTGTCATCTGTGCCACCTCGCTTGTGACGGCTTCCACCTTATCAGATAGCCGGCCCTCAATCAAGGCCGGGGCCCGTCAGCTCATCCAGCCCATCTTCGGCGAAGTAGTGCTGAACCACCTTGACATTCGCCGCCCGATAAGCAGAGAATCGGGCGTGATTATTACGCCTGCCTAGACGGCAGGCATATCCACGAGGAGGCAACGACATGCAGAGTTGTATTAAGACAGCGCTGGGCAAGGTCGAGATGATGGACATCCCCATACCCACACCTGGCCCCGGGGAGATGGTGATCAAGACTACCCTCGCCACCGTCTGCGGCAGCGATATGCATTTCCTAGACGAGCTCCCCAATGAGCTGCTGGTGGTCTTGTACCGCTCCTTGGCTGGCTTCCTGGCCGGCCTGCCGGGACTGCCAATGGGCCACGAAGGCGTGGGCACGGTGCACGCGGTGGGGGAGGGCGTGACCCGCTTCCAGCCAGGCGAGCGGGTGTGCTCCCCCTGCCTCACCGGCTGTGGCAAGTGCCTCCAGTGCCACACGGGTGACTATAGCATCTGCACCGGCGGCGGCAGGTGCCTTTTCGGGACTCAGGGCGAATACTTTGTGGTGCCCTTCGCCGATATCAATGTCGCAAAGGTCCCCGACGAGGTTACCGACGAGCAGGCTATTCTCGCCACCGACATCATGTCCACCGGCTTCGGCGCTATCGAGCGGGCCGAGTTGAAGATCGGCGACTCGGTGGCTATCTTCGCCCAGGGGCCGCTCGGCCTTTGCGCCACCGCCGGGGCCAGGGCCAGAGGCGCCGGCCTGATCATCACCGTGGAGTCGATACCGGAGAGGATGGAGGCGTCCAAGAAGTTCGGCGCTAACGTGGTCATTAACCCCCAGGAGAAAGACCCTGTATCAGAGATCATGAACCTGACCAACGGCCAGGGGGCGGACGTGACAGTGGAGGCCGTCGGCCTACAGGCGACCTTCGATGCGGCCACCCGAGCGGTGCGACGTGGTGGTACTGTCTCCAGCATCGGCGTCTACGGCATTCTGCCCCAGGCTTCCATGGCGACGAGCGCCCCCTCCTTCTACCACCGCAAGGTCGTGATGACCCTCACCCCCGGGGGCTATGTCCGCCTGAACCACCTTTTGGACATCATAAGGTACGGCAAGGTCGACCTGTCGCCCCTATTCACCCACCGCATGAAGCTTTCCCAGGCACCGGAGGCCATCGAGCTCTTCCGCAGCAAGCGCGATGGCGTCCTCAAGATAGCCCTCACGCCCTAAGCTCCAGCATCCGTCACGACCAAGGGGCCTCGGCCGAACGGCCGAGGCCCTTACTCTGACCAGGGCTGCGTGATATGATCACCGTCGGCTGGGCTAGCAAGGGAGGGGTTGGATGGAGAAGCTCAGGCGGCTGCGGCAGATCCTGGCGGAGATGGGCTCCCTGCTGGTGGCCTACTCGGGAGGGGTAGACAGCACCTTCCTGGCAGCAGTGGCCTTCGATGTGCTGGGGGAAAACACCCTCGCCGTCACCGGCCTGTCAGCGGCAGTTGCGCCTTCGGAGGTGAGGGAGGCACAGGAGCTGGCCCGCCAAATAGGCATACCCCACCTGCTGATCGAGACGGCTGAGATGGAGAACCCGGCATACGTGGCCAACTCCCCCCAGCGCTGTTACCACTGCAAGCACGAACTGTACGGCAAGCTCAGGCGGGTGGCCTCCGAGCGGGGCATGGCCTGGATCGCCGACGGCTGCAATGTCGATGACCTGAGCGACTTCCGCCCCGGCCAGCAGGCCGCTCGTGAGCACGGCGTTCGCAGCCCCCTGATAGAGGCCGGCCTCACCAAGGAGGACATCCGCGCCCTCTCCCGCCGACTGGGTTTGCCCACCTGGGACAAGCCAGCTATGGCCTGCCTGGCCTCCCGCATCCCCTACGGGACGCCGGTGACCGTGGAAACGCTGAATCGCATCGGCCAGGCCGAGGAGTTCATCCGCTCGCTGGGCGTGCGCCAGCTACGCCTCCGCCACCACGACAGCATGGCCCGCATCGAGGCAGACGAGGCAGGCATAGCCCTTCTGATGTCGGAAGACAACCGACGGGCAGTGGTGGACAGACTGCGAGGGCTGGGCTACCGGTACGTCACCCTGGACCTAGAGGGCTACAAGAGGGGCAGCCTGAACCAGATGCTCTCCCAGCCATGACCCCGCTAACGGCTGTCCTCCTGG
The DNA here is from genome assembly GCA_034429995.1 of Dehalococcoidia bacterium. Taxonomy (GTDB): domain Bacteria; phylum Chloroflexota; class Dehalococcoidia; order SM23-28-2; family SM23-28-2; genus SM23-28-2. The sequence continues at coordinate 53,346 of DAOUEZ010000040.1, read as the reverse complement.
TAGGGCTGGGGGTGGTGGTGGGAGGCTTTGGCACGATCATCGGCGTGGGCGGTGGATTCATCCTGGTCCCTGTCCTGCTCCTCGCTTATCCAGACGATGAGCCAGCTATCATCACCAGCATCTCGCTGGCCGTTGTCTTCTTCAACGCTCTGTCGGGCTCTTTGGGCTACGCCCGACTTCGCCGCATAGACTACCGTACCGGCCTCACCTTCGCCCTGGCCACCATACCTGGAGCCATCGTGGGAGCGGCGGCGACCAACTGGGTGCCCAGGCAGGGCTTCGACCTCACTTTCGGCCTGCTGCTCATCGCCCTGTCGATCTACATGGCCTTGCGGGCAGGGGCGACGAGCGGCAGGAGGTCGGCAAGCCTGCGGCCCAACGCCCAGCGAGCCCTCACGGATTCTGCCGGCATCACCTACGACTATAGCTTCAATCGTGAGCTGGGCATCACGATCAGTTTCCTGGTGGGGTTCATCGCCAGCTTCCTGGGAGTGGGCGGCGGCATCATCCACGTGCCAGTCATGGTCAGCCTGCTCAGCTTCCCCGCCCACGTCGCTACCGCCACGTCCCATTTCATTCTGGTGTTCACCGCCCTCACCGGCACCGTGGTGCACATAGTGGACGGGTCATTGGCTGAAGGCTGGGCGAGGATGACAGCCCTGGCTGTCGGGGTGGTTGCCGGAGCCCAGATAGGCGCTAGGCTATCTGGGCGCCTGCCGGCAGGGGTTATCGTCCGCCTTCTGGCTGTAGCCCTGTTTGCGGTGGCTGTCCGCCTGATCATAGCCGGCGCCACCGGATAGCCCTCAGGGTGTGGCGAAGGTCAGCGGCACGTACTCCCCGCTGGACCCGCGCTGGGCCAGGTGGTAGCGGCCGGCACGCAGCTCCTCGATAAGCTCTTCCTCGCTTCCGACCACCCGCTGGAGGATGGTGACGCAGCGGCCAACCTCCGTGTAGGTGTGGGCGTCACTGCCGGCTACGCCCCGCTTCCCCAGCACCCGCGCCGCCTCTTGAGCCAGCTCATTCTCCTTTTGGGTGCAAGCGTAGTTCAGCACCTCGATAGCGTCCACCAGCTCGAAGACAGGGTGCTGAGTCAGCTCCGCCGCCGTCAAGGACGAGGGATCGTACTGGCGGGTGAAGAGGCGGTTGGAGGGCCCTGGGAAAAAGCGAAAGGGGTGCACGATGATCATGAAGCCGCCTTCGGCCAGCGCCAGGCGACGTAGCTCCTCGGCCCGCTCAATCCCCCGGGCATCACTGCGCAGGCCCAGGACGATGATGTGGCCAAAGTCGGTCTCCCACTCGCGGCTGCCGCAGACAAAGAGGCCGCTCTCCTGGCGGAAGCGCTCCAGCCGCTCCCTGTCCCAGGAGGCGTCGTGCTCGGTGATGACCACGCCGTCGAGGCCCACCTCGCGGGCGGCCTCCAGCAGTCGCGGCGGCGTAAGGTTGCTGTCGGGGGAGCCGATGGTGGTGTGGACATGCATGTCCACCACCATACCCCTCGGCCTCTGGGGTTCGTCTGTCATAATGTATTGACCGTAGCAAGACCAGCGTAGCATACAGATAGGGCCAAGGGGAAGGAGCCTGGCCGACGGCCGGGAGCGGCGGCTGGGGCCAGGCCTAGGCCACCACGACGGCTGCAACCCGAATAGCGCGGACCTCTTTAACCAGCTTTCTACCGCCTTTCACCCTGCTGTTATGTAACACACCGAGGCCAAAGTGCTAGCCTGGCGTTGAGGGGGTGCGGCCCTTGCTCACCCTTTCGGCGATGGCCGACCAGCATCCGTAGAGGACATAGTGAGAGGTAAGTAGCTGTGATTCGCATGATATCCGCTCTGCTCAGAGGAATAAGAGACCTCGTTACAGCCCCAATGGGGAGGCCCCACTCCGAACTACAAGAGTCGCTGGCATCGAACTGGGTGGCGATGAAGCTGCGCGTCATGCGCGGCGAGATTGACCCCGGCACCCCCATCTACGTCGCCGAACTTCAACCAGGCAGGGGCGCCGGCTACATGACGGTGCAGTCGGTCTTGAAAACGGTAGAGGACGGCTGGGGACACTGGGACCGCAAGACAACGGCCTGGTGGTACCAAGTCCTCGAGCAAGCGAACAACGGATCGACCAGCAAAGCATAACCCCAACCAGCGAGCATCTGCACCCCGCAGGAAGACACCCCTAGGGCACTACCACTATGCCCGCCAGGCAGGCCTGACAGACGCCTTTACCAGACGACCAACCCAGCCTACAATCGGTTTGCACATACCAGAGGAGGCTGTTGAAAAAACGCCCCATTCGCCCTTCGACAGGCCCTTCGGCTGCGCTCAGGACAGGCCCAGGGCGAGCAGTCTTGAGTTGCCGTGTATATTTCCGTTCGTGGTGAGCCTGTCGAACCATAAACGGAGACAATGGGTATTTGAACAGCCTCGAGCTACTCTCTGAACTATGGTTGAAGGTGCGTCCATCCTCAAGGTAAGGCGACTGCGGCCGGGAGCCAGGCTCCCCCAGCGGGTCACCCCTGGCTCCACCGGCCTCGACCTGTTTGCCTGCATCGAGGAGGCGAACGCCATCGAGCTGGGGCGAGACCCTGTCCTGGTGCCTACGGGCATCGCCATCGAGGTGCCGCCGGGCTACGACGCCCAGGTGCGGCCCCGCTCCGGCCTTTCGGCCAAGGGGGTAGGCGTCGCCTTCGGCACCATCGACAGCGACTACCGGGGAGAGGTGCTGGTCACCATGTACCTCTTCGGCGCCCTCGATTCATACACTATCCGTCACGGCGACCGCATCGCCCAACTGGTCATCGGCCGCTGGGCCGACCTGCCGGTCGTGGAGGTGGACGCCCTTTCAGAGACGGAGCGCGGCCCGACGGGCCACGGCTCGACGGGAGTCTGAACGCGGCCTACGGCGGAGGCGCTAGCCGCCGCGCCAGCTCTCGGCGGGCCTCCTCCAGGCACTGGGCCAGTGGCCGGCCGCAGTCCACCACCATGTGCTCATCGGGCGGCAGTTCCGTCACCGGCTGCAAGACCTGCTTCTGGGTCTCGTATATCTCCCAGCGGGCGTCGGACGCATCGCGCCCGGTCCGCAAGCGCTCCTCCAGCCGCTGGCGAACGACCTGCTCGTCGGCTCGGCACTCCAGACAAAGGAAGCTGGCACCCATCGCCTGAGCGATCTCTCTCGCTCGCTGGCGCTGGCGGCGCTGGGCGAAGGTGGCATCGACAATCACCGACCGCCCTTCGGCCAGAGCCAGGCGCGCTCGCTCCAGCAGGGCCTTGTAGGTGCGCTCGCTGAAGCGCGGCGAGTAGATGCCCCTGCCGAAAGGCTCGAAGCGACGCTCCCGTGGTGCAAGCCCGGCTAGCTCCTTGCGCACCACGTCGGAAGAGATGACGGGCATGCCCGCGGCCTCGCCCAGGGCCTCGGCCAGCACCGTCTTGCCAGTGGCCACCAGGCCGCAGGTGATGAGGAGAACGGGCGGCGGTTGATGCGCAGCGTACTGGCAGGCCAAGCGGAAGTAGCGGCGAGCCGCCGAGCGGGCCTGCTCCTTCTCATCTGCGCTGACCTCCGCCTGGTCCAGCTTGAAGCTCTCCACCTTGCCCCGTACGCAGGCCCGATAGCACTTGTAGAATTCGGTGACGCTTAGAACTTCGGGGTCGGCTGCCGCCCGGGCGTAGTGCTGCACGAGGACGTCAGCCAGGTCGGGCCGGTCGTGGAAGTCCAGGTCCATGGCCAGAAAGCCGATGTCCCCCGCCACGTCCGTGTAGCGAAATCGGCGGTTGAACTCGATGCAGTCGAAGATGCAGATGCCATCGACGAAGCAGACGCTTTCGGAGCGGACATCGCCGTGGCAGTCGCGGATGCGCCCCTGCCCAACGCGCCGCTCCAGCAAGGGCCGCTGGCGGACGAAGAAGGAGCGAACGTAGGCCCGCAGATAGAGGTCCTGCTCTGCCGTTATGGTATCGCCAACGTAGACGGCCCACTGGTCGAAGTGCTCCTCCCAGGCGATGCGGATGGCCCGCGCTCCGTAGCGGGCGATGGCCGGGCTGGTAGCGGCACGAGCGTGGAAGTCGGCCAGCCGCTCGGCCACGGCCTCGACCATGGTCGACGATACCTTGTCCGCCGCCAGCAGGCTGTCCATCATGCGGTCGGCTGGCAGGCGGCGCATCTTGACGGCGTACTCCACGGCCTTGCCTCGCCCCTCCAGACGAAGGCGTCCGCCCTGCCAAGCCACCCGCACCACCCCCAGGTAGGCCTCCGGGCAGAGACGGCGGTTGAGGATAACCTCCTGGCGGCAGTAGTAGCGCCGCTTGGCCAAGGTGGTGAAGTCCAGAAAACCGAAATCCACCGGCTTCTTGATCTTGTAGACGAAATCGCCCGCCAGGAAGACGTAGGAGATATGGGTCTGCACCAGCTCGACCTTCCCCGCCGGATAGGGATAGGCGGCTGGCTCCAGCAGCCCTCGAATCAGCTCCGGCAGCTCTGCTGTAGACACTGCTCTTGCCCTTATTGGTTCGCGCCCAGTGGGTGAGCTTTCCAACCCCGCGGGATGAATCCCGCGGCACCGTCATTCGATTCCCGGAAGCCGCGGGTTGAAACCCGCGGAATGGTCGAACCCCGCACCAACGGCGAACCGGTTACCCCTTGCCTGCCCCCCGAAGTATAGCACCCATCTGGGCAGGCGGCGTATACTGCCCCTGAGGGCGCGATGAGAGAGGCGAAGGTCGTCACCTGCTTCCTCCTGCACCGCAGCGGCGGCCGCGAGGAGATCCTTCTGCTGCGGCGCAGCCAGCAGGTAGGCACCTACCGAGGCCGCTGGGCGGGCGTCAGCGGCTATATCGAGGAAACCGACCCCTTGACCCAGGCCTACACGGAGATGGAAGAGGAGACGGGCCTGGCCGGGGAGGACGTGCAGCTACTGCGCACAGGCGAGCCCCTGGAGGTGGTGGACACCGAAGCCGAGCGGCGGTGGATAGTGCACCCCTTCCTCTTCGAGGTCAGGGAGCCCGCCAGGATACGGGCGGACTGGGAGCACACCGAAACGCGCTGGATCCGGCCGGAGGAGATATTCCAGTACGAGACCATCCCTCAACTGGCGGAGACGCTCATGCGGGTCTACCCACTGCGACGGCCATGACCACCATCAGCCCCCACATATCCCAGGCCATCGAGACCATCAGCCAGGATCGGACTCACGGCGCCGGCTGGCTGGCCCGCGACGCCGTCAATGTTCTCGCCCATTCGCTCGAGGACTGCCCGGCCCAAAGCGCTGCAGAATTCCTGTCCTACGTCGGAGAGGTGACCAGAGCGCTGGCCCAGGCCCAACCGAGCATGGCCGCTGTGAGCAATGCCGTCGGTGCCGTCGTACTCGCGGCTAGCCAGAAGACGCCGGGCGGCTTGCCTGCCATGCGCCGGGCAGCACTAGACCGGGCCAGCCAGATAACCGATAGCTGGCCAAAGGTCTCTCAGCGTATTGTCCGTCGCGCCGAGCGAGCCCTGCCCCCAGGCACGATCATGACCCACAGCTATTCGGCGACGACCTTCGCCGTCCTGGAGCGCCTAGCATCCAAGGGGTCGCCGATCATCGTCACCGAATCGGCCCCACTGAACGAGGGCAGAACTACCGCCCGTCTTCTGGCCCGCCTGAGCGCCCTGGTGACCCTGATCAGCGACGCCCAGGCGGCAGTGTTCATGCCAGAGGCGGCGGCGGTGCTCGTGGGCGCCGACACTGTCTTCGCCAACGGCGCCGTGGTCAATAAGGTGGGCACCTGCGCCCTGGCCCTCCTCGCCCGAAACGCCCGCGTTCCCTTCTATGTAGCAACGGAGACCCTCAAGGTGGCGCCGGGCCGACCAAGAGCCGCTCAAGAAGCGCCGGAGGAAAGGCAGCCGGGGCTAGCCATCCCCGCCGTCTACTTCGACCTGACGCCGCCCCCCCTGGTGACGGCCCTGATCACCGAGGAGGGCGTGTTCGCCCCCAAGGAGATACGACCGCTGGCCAGGCGAGCGCGCCAGTACCGGAAGGCCCTCTTCGCCTAGCAGAACCTTCGACTCCCCTGATATACTGCCGCCGTGCACGCTACCAGCCGTCTTTGGCTTGCCTTGACCTGTCTCGTTGTGGCTGGCTTCACCGCGGCCTTGGCCACTGCCTGCGAGGGGGAGGAAGAAGAGGCGCCGACGGTGACGCCCACAGCGACGGGGACTCCTGCAGTCACGGCCACGCCAACCCGAACCGCTGAGCCTACGCCTACGCCAACTCCGCTGCCCAGCCCGACGGCCGTCGCCACGCCCACGGTGATCGCCGTGCCGAGCCAACCGGGCGACTTCGCCGACTATCCTGCTGCCATCGCTGGCTACCTCACCGTGGCCAGCGGTTCGCCCTCCTGTCTGGCGGAACTCTTCGCAGCCTGGGACATGCCCACACCTGTGCCCGGGTGGGCCGAGGAGTCCGGCTCTGTCGATTGCGCCGCCGGCGACCTAGATAACGATGGCGAAGACGAATATCTCCTGCGGGTGACCAACCCCGTCCTGAGTGGCGTCTGGCCCGATTCCGAGGTACTCATATTCGACCGCGGCGTCGCCGGCTACGAGGTGGCTTTCCGATCGAGCACAACGCTGGGGCCCTCTCCCCCCTGGCAGCCCGTGATCCTGGGAATCCGCGACTTCAACGGCGACGGCAGGCTGGAAGCCAGCTTCACCGCTGACTCCTGCGGCGCCCATACCTGCTGGACGTCCGTCTACATCCTGGCTTGGGACGGACAGCAATACGTGGACATTATCGACGAGGAGGTTACCGTGCCCTGGGCTCGGGGCATCAGCTTCGTGGACGTAGAGGGCGACGGCATCGAAGAACTCTACGTGGCGGCGGGCCAGATCGGCTCCGTAGGAGCAGGGCCGCAGAGGGATATCAACCTGACCTACGCCTGGGACGGCGCCCAGTACGTCTCGGTCAAGACCGAATTCGAACCTTCCGAGTTCCTGTACTTTGCCGTCGTGGACGGCGACGAGGCCTATGCTGCCGGCGACCTCGAGAAAGCGGCGCAACTCTACAACAAGGCCATCAACGACGCCACCCTCTGGGACTGGAAGGAGAGCTTCAGCGGTGAGAGCGGCCGCAGCGAGCTCATCCCCTACGTCCACTTCCGCCTCTACCTGGCCCAGCTAGCCAGCCTGCCGGCCGACGACGAGTCTTCCGCCCAGGACCTAGTCGACTCCATCGCCGCACTGGCCGGGCAGTTCCCGGACAGCCTCCACGCCCAGGCTGCCCTGGGGTTCGCCCAGGCCTACCCCGACGGTGAGGTCTCCCCCCAAGCCCTGAGCCAGGGCTGCACCGCTTTCCTGGCCTATGTGGAGGATAGTCGCCAGGAGTTCGACGACATCTGGTACTACGGCTACGCCAACCCGGAGCTCGTCCCCGAACGCCTCTGTCCCCACTGAGCCCGGCGAGTGACACTCGGCTCTCGCTTCCCCGCCTCAGGATCGATTACAATGAGCCTTCGGTGGCTTCTTGTCATGGGCCTTTCGCGCCCACCCACAACCCGGACGAAGGACGAATAGCGTGCCTAAGGTCGAGGTCAACGACATCCAGCTATACTACGAGGTGCATGGCCAGGGGGAGCCCCTGGTGCTGATCATGGGCCTGGGTGCCAATACTCGTGGCTGGGACATGCAGATCCCCCCCTTCAGCCGTGCATTCCAGGTCGTCGCCTTCGACAACCGCGGCTCGGGCCGCAGCGACAAGCCGGCCAGCCGCTACAGCATACGCCTATTCGCCGACGACACCGCAGCCCTCATGGATGCCCTGGGCATCGCCTCAGCTCATGTCTACGGCCAGTCGATGGGCGGGCTCATCGCCCAGGAGCTGGCTTTGAGCTACCCCCAGCGGGTGCGGACGCTGGTTCTGGGCTCCACCAGTTGTGGCGGCCAGCAGGCCGTCGCTGCTCTCCCCGAGCACATCACCCTTATGGCTTCCCTCAACACCCTCAGCCCTGAAGAAGCGGCGGAGAAGGGCCTGCCACTCATGTACAGCGACGAGTTCATTGCCCGCAAGCGGCAGGATCTCATCGCCCGGGCCCTGGCCGAAGCCGAACTCCGCCCGCCGCCCGATGCCTTCGCCCGGCAGGTACAGGCCGCAGTGGGCCACGAGGCCTATGATAGGCTGCCCCAGATCCGCTGCCCCACTCTCATCGTCAGCGGCAGCGACGACAAGATCGTGCCGGCCGAGAATTCGCGCATCCTCGCCGAACGCATCCCCAACGCCGAACTGGTGGTGCTGCCAAAGGCCGGCCACGGCTATCTGATGGAGTGCGCCGAGGAGTCCAACGCCATCGTCCTCGACTTCCTGCACCGCCACCGGAGCGGACCCATCAACTAGAGCATGGCATCCACAAGCAATGGGCCAGTGCGAATAGCCCACGGCTTTGGCAACAGCCAGCGGCGGCTGTCCCGCGCCCTCATCGGGCCAGTGGACCTCATCGAGACCGACGTCTGGTTCCAGGATGGCAAGATGACCGTTCGCCACGAGCGCAAACTCGGCCCCCTGCCCATCCTGATCGACGAGAAGAGCTCGTTGGGTCTCAAGAGCGAACACCGGTTGCGGCTCCCTCTGTGGAGATGGTACGTAGCGCTGCAACGCAACCCCTTAGCCTTGCAGGAGGTCCTGGCCAAGGCCAAGGACAAGCGAGGCTTACTTCTGGACCTCAAGGGAAAATATGGAGACCGAGAAGAGGCCTTAGCCCAGGCCCTGGCAGAAATGCTCGAGCGCATGGGCATGGAGGAGCAGGCGACCATATGCGGCCAGAACTGGTCTCTCCTCGGCCACCTGCGGGCAGCCGCCCCTCACCTGAAGGTTCACTACTCGATTGGCAGCGCCGACCAACTCGAGGCCTTCCAGGCGATGCTCGAAGACGACCCCATACGCCGTATCTGCTTGAACCAGTCGCTGATAGAAGAGCCCCTGATCGAGCGGTTGAAAGGCCTAGGGATGACCATCTACACCTGGACGGTAGACGACCTTTGGCGGGCCCATGAGCTGCTGGAGCTAGGCATAGACGGGATCACCAGCAACAGTCTGGAGATGTTGGGGCTCCTGGGCGAAGGCCAGCGCCGACAACGTCAGGGTTAGGAGGCTGTTGAAATACCCTCGTGGCCCGTTCATGGTTCGACAAGCTCACCACGAACGGAACTAGAAGCCCGCTCGCCCTGGGCCTGTCCTGAGCGCAGCCGAAGGGCCTGTCGAAGGGCGAATAGCCCGTTCTTCAACAGCCTCCTAGGTTCTGCGAGGTATCACGTGCGCAGCGGTGGCCTTGAAGGAGGCCACTACCTCATCGCCCGCTCCCAGGCTCATCTCCTCCAGCGATTGCTTGGTAATGAGGACCACCAGAGTGAAGCCGCAGTCGAGCACCACCCGCACCTGACCGCCGACCGTCGTTATGCGGCGGACGGTCCCGCGAAGGTGATTGCGAGCACTGGTGGGACGGCTGTCGAGCCCGGCGGGCTCCAGAACCACATCCTCGGGCCGCAGGCAGACCAGCACCTCGCCGCCAGAATCGACTTCGGGCGCCATGGCCTGGACAGCCGCACCGCCCACGTCGATCGTCGCCAGGCCGTCGGCCATAGACTGTACGCGCCCGCCGACGATGGTCTCTACGCCTACAAAGGCCGCCACCTCCCCATCCACCGGCGCAGCGAACACCTCCGCCGCCGTGCCCACCTGGCGTATGCTGCCGCCCATCATCACCGCCACCCGGTCGCCCAGACGCAGGGCCTCCGCCCGGTCGTGGGTTACGAACACAGTGGTCACCCCCGTGTCCCGCAGGGCGCCCGACAGATCGTCGAGGAGGTCCTCACGCGTAGGCGGGTCGAGGGCGCTGAAGGGCTCATCGAGTAGCAGCACCTCCGGCTCGAGAGTGAAGGCGCGGGCCAGGTTCGTGCGCTGCGCCTCACCGCCCGAGAGGGTGATGGCGGAACGCCTCGCCAGGTGGTCTATGCCAAACCGGCGCATCCAGAGCGCGGTCTTCTCCCGGCGGACCGAGCGATGCACTCCGCGCAGTCGCAGGCCCATGGCGACGTTGTCCACCACCGAGCGGCGGAGAAGCAACGGATCCTGGAACACCACCGCCATGCGGCGCCGCAGGGCCAGCTCGCGGCCGTCAACCGCCTGCCCCTCGAAGAATGCCCGGCCCCGGGTGGGCCTTTGCAGCAAGGCCAGCGTCTCCAGCAAGATGCTCTTGCCCGCCCCGTTCGGCCCTACAATCACCAGCACCTCCCCTGCTGGAACGTCCAGATGCGGCACTCTGATGAGCTCGGCCTTGCCGCGCCGCACCCGGACGTCCCGAAGGGAGAGCTTGGGCTCACTCACGACCGCTGCTCCTGCTGCTGCACGGTCGTCAGGATCAGGTTCACGACGAAGATCAGGGCCAGAAGGATGAAGGAGAGGGCGATGGCCGCCGCGAACTGACCCCTGCTGACTTCCAGCACGATTGCCGTGGTCATTATCCGCGTGTCGCCCGCCAGGTTGCCTCCCACCATGATGGATGCCCCGATCTCGGAGATGGCCCCTCCGAAGCCGGCCATCACTGCCGCCAGCAAGGGCAGCTTGGCCTCCCACAGCACCAGCCACAGCATCTGGAGACGTGAGGCCCCCAAACCATAAATCTGAGATCGCAGCCGCGGATGGAGACTGCGCAGCGCCGCCGCTGTGAAGCCCGTGACGATGGGCGCGGCGATGACGGTCTGAGCAATCACCATCGCCGCGGGCGTGTAGATGAGCCGGAGGTCACCCAGGGGCCCGCTTCGCCAGAGCGTGATTGCTACGATAAGGCCGACGACGACCGGCGGCAGGCCCATGCCGGTGTTCACCAGGCTAAAGGCCAGATTGCGGCCCGGGAACTCATTGAAGGCGATCACCGCCCCCACCGCGATCCCGAAGAGAAGGGCAATCGCCGTGGCCGTACCGGACACGAGCACGGAGCGAAGGGCGATCTCCCACACCGAGTAGTCGCCGTTAGCGATGATGCGAAAAGCTTCTCGTATCCCATCCCATACGAGGTCCACGGCTCCACCTCCCGTCAGCTAGCCTGGGGTCAGCTCCGATTCGTCTTTGCCAGCATCGGGAATGAAGAGGGGCTGGCCAAACTTGTCAACGCCGAAGTCCCTGATGATATTCTGCGCCTCTTCCGAGATCATGAAGTCCACAAAGGCAGCACCGCCCTCACTATTAACCTTGTCGAACTTGTCCGGGTTCACCTGCATGACATGATACACGTTGAAGAAGACCGGATCGCCTTCAACGAGCACGACCAGATCGAGGTTCTCGCTCTGGGCCAGGTAGGTGCCGCGGTCGGAGAGGGTGTAGGCGTCTTTCTGGTTGGCGATCTGGAGGCTTGCGCCCATGCCCTGGCCGCTTTGCTCATACCAAGACTTACCCTCAGGATCCAGGCCCGCATCCCCCCAGATGGCCTTCTCCTTCTTGTGCGTGCCTGAGTCGTCGCCACGGCTGATGAAGGTCGCCTCGTTGTCGTAGATGGTTGCGAAGGCATCAGCGGCCGAGGTCATGCCCTCGACGCCCGCAGGGTCGTCCTCAGACCCAACGATGATGAAATCGTTGTGCATCACGAGCTGGCGGTTGATCGTCGCCCCGCTCTCGACGAGCTCCAGCTCGGAGCTCGGCGCGTGCACAAGGAGCACGTCCGCGTCCCCGCGCTCCCCCATCGCCAGAGCCTGGCCGGTGCCCACAGCGATGATCTTAACCTCATAGTCCGTCTCGTCGTCGAACATGGGCACCAGGGTGTCCAGCAGCCCGCTGTCGTACGTACTGGTGGTCGTGGCCAGGATGACTTCCTCTCCTCCACCGCCGCACCCAACCGCCATCAGGATGGCTAGGGCCCCTAGCAGGCCCATCCACATCCAGCGCGTCACCATCTTGAAGCTCCTTTCTGGATCGGTATGCCAAAGTGAGCATAACGACCCCCCAAAAAACTAACCGCCTCTGCCGAACGCCTCAACGAAGTCCCGCTTCACGTGCGACTTTGCCGCCGCCCGGAAGGCTCGATAGCGCGCCAAGAGCTCCTCACCCTCCGGGCTGAGCTTGGTCCGGCCGCCGCCGAGGCCGCCCACCTCGCTCCACACCAGCCGCACACCCAGATTGTGCTCGATCTCCTTGATCTTCCCCCAGGCCCGTCGATAGGAGAGTCCCATCCGCTCCGCACCTCCGCTGATGGAGCCCGTTTTGGCAATATGATCGAGCAACTCGGCGCGGTAGTCGCTGAAGACCAGCAGGCCATCCTTCTCCACCCACAGCTTGACTCTGGGTTGCACGCCAATGCCTCCGTGAGGAACTGCCTACGCCACCGATCGGCCAGGCGTGGGCATTATGCGATACGCGCAGCTTGACGTCAACAGGTCAGCACAATCGGCATCCACGCAAGTACACCAAGGGGGCCGCAGGGCCTACCCTTCCGGCGGACGATCGGGGTCAGGCGGACGTTCGTCAGGGCCAGGGCCATCGCCAGCCGGCTCGTCCGCTCCCGTCGGCGGCGGGTCAGCCGTCGCCGCTGGACTGCCGGCGGCAGGTGGTGAACTCAAGCGGTCCAGCGGCATGGCGCCGGCCGTTGCCTCGGGCACGGCCCACGTCTTGGCCAGGGGCACCTCCTTCAGGAAGACGGCCACCAGGAGAGCGGCCAGCGTTATCCCCATGCCCAGGAGAAAGGCGTCGGCTATGGCCATGCCGAGGGCCGTGCGGGTGGCCAGCATGACCTGCTCGAACATGGCCGGCCCACGCTCGCCCAGGCCTGCGAAGGCCTCCCGCAATCCCGCCAGCAGGTCGGCGTTGAGGAGGGACTGAGGATTCTGAAGGCGCTCTAGAAGAGCAGGAGGGGTCGACTCCCGGACCTGGGGTGGAGTCTGGGCGGTCAGCTCGGCCGAAAAACTGCTGTTAACCATCGATCCCATGATCGCCACCCCCATGGTGCCACCCACAGAGCGGAAGAATTGGATGGCGGCGGTAGAGACGCCCAGCATTCGGTAGGGGAGAGCATTCTGAACCACCAGGACAAAGATGGGCATGATCGCCCCCAGGCCGATGCCCACCACGATCATGTTGCGGGTAGCGATGGCGTTGGTAGAGGTAGCGTCCATGCGTGACATCAGGAACATGCCGCCGGCCATCACCGCCAGCCCCGCCACGGCGATGATGCGATAGCGCCCCCATCGACCCAAGATTTGCCCCGTGATGGCAGCCGTGATGGAAAGGCTTAGCATCATGGGCATGATCACCAGGCCGGAGTTGGTGGCCGAGGAGCCAATGACTGCCTGGACGAATAGGGGAAGGTAGATGATGCTGCCGTACATGGCCATGCCGGTCAGGAAGGTGACGCTGGCAGACACCAAGAAGATGGGATGGCGGAAGAGGGCAGGAGGCAGAATAGGCTCCGCGGCCCGCCTTTCCACAGCAGCGAAGGCCAGAGTGGCCAGGGCCGCGAAGGCCAGCAGGCCTATGATCTGCGGCGAAAGCCAGGGATACTGCTCGTTGGCCCAGGAGAAGGCCAGAAGCAGGGGCACGACGGCCAGGATGAGCATCGTCACGCCCCAGTAGTCTAGCTGGTGCCTCACCCCGGGTCGCACGGAGGGCATCACCGAGAAGAAGACGGACAGCGCCACGGCACCCAGGGGTAGGTTCACATAGAACACCCAACGCCAGTTGAGGTTGTCAGTAATGTAGCCACCGATGAGAGGCCCCGCCACGCTGGCGGCGGCAAACACGCCAGTCATGAGGCCGGCCCAGCGGGCCCGCTGGGCTGGCGGGAAGACATCGCCAATGATTGCAAAGGCGGTGGCCATAATCGTGCCCGCTCCCAGGCCCTGGATGGCCCGGAAGGCGATGAGCTGGATCATGCTTTGGGACGTGCCGCAGAGGGCCGAGCCCACCATCATTACGGCGATGCCCCCCAGGAAGAAGAACTTGCGGCCATACATATCGGTGAGCTTGCCGACGATGGGCACGGCCGTGGTGGACACGACCATGAAGCCGGTGAACACCCAACTGTAATGTTCGTAGCCGCCCAGATGGGCCACCACCCTGGGCATGGCCGTGCCCACTATCGTCTGGTCCATGGCCGCAGTGAACAGGCCCAGCAGGGTGCCCGCCATGACCAGCATCTTGACGCGGGTGCTCATCTGAGAGATGCTCTGCACCTGGGTCATGCCTTAACCTTCCATTCCCCTGGCGCCGATGGCCCTCCTCCTACAACCTTTCTCACCAATACAATCATCCTAGCAGTCCCCAATGACCGCCTCAACCGCTTGCCTGGCAGCAGCCATCGCCCTGCGATATGATCGCCCTACCCAGGAGGAAGAGCTTGCGCCCCAACGAGGACGAGTTCCCATCGGCCACCGAGAACGAAGCGCTGAAAGCCGCTATCAGAGAGCGCATTGCGGCGGAGGGACGCATTCCATTTCGCCAGTTCATGGCCATGGCACTCTACCACCCCCAGCACGGCTACTACTCCTCGCCACGCCAGCAGATGGGCCGCCACGGCGACTACCTCACCAACCCCGAAGTGCACCCCATCTTCGGCTCCCTGGTGGCCAAGCAGCTATGGCAGATGTGGCAGGCGATGGGCGAGCCCCAGCCGTTCACCGTCGTGGAGATGGGGGCGGGCAGCGGCCTTCTGGCCCGCGACATCCTGGCCTGGGCAGGCAAGCGAGCCCCCGAGTTCTTCCAGGCGCTGGAGTACCGCCTTATCGAACTAAATGAGTGGCTAGTGGAGAATCAGCGGCGCCTTCTGCGCCAGGTCGATGCCTCCTTGGCCAAGGTCTCCTGGCTGCCCTCCCTGGAAGCCATCGCCGCTGAAAGCGTCAGCGGCTGCTTCCTCAGCAACGAGCTGATCGACAGCTTTCCTGTCCACCGACTGGTGGTTCGCGACGGCCTGCTGCACGAGCTGTACGTGGAGCGGCAGGAGGAGCGCTTCGTGGAGAGCCTTGGCCCTCTTTCCACGCCCCTGCTCCAGGACTACTTCCACCGCCTCGGCCTCCTGCCCGGCGAGGGCTGCTCGGCCGAGGTAAATCTGGAGGCCCTGGAGTGGATGAGGGCAGTGGGCAGAGCCCTCCACCATGGCTTCGTCCTCACCTTCGACTACGGCTATCCGGCCGAGGAGCTGTACGCGCCCTGGCGCAAGGACGGCACCCTCCTCTGCTTCTATCGCCACAACCCCAGCACGAACCCCTACGCCCGCCTGGGCCGTCAGGACATGACCAGCCACGTCGACTTCACCAGCCTCGTCCAGGCAGGCCGAGAGCACGGCCTGGAGCCGCTGGGGCTGACGAGCCAGGGCCGCTTCCTGGCCGCCCTGGGCATCGCTGCCGGCCTGGAGCGTCAAAGCGAGGGCGGGCCGTCCCTCGAGGAGTACTATGCGCGGCGGCGGGCGGTGACCGAGCTGATCGACCCCGCTGGCCTGGGCCGAATCAAGGTGCTCATTCAGGCCAAGGGCGTCAGCCAGCCGAAGCTGTGGGGGCTGGAGGAAAGCGTGCCCTAGTACAGGTCCGAGAGCAGGTGCAGGTTGCCGATCTTGACGTTGACCAGGCCCGCCGCTTTGGCTGCCTCCAGGCACTCGCTGGCGTGACGGCGCGAGGTGGTGGGCAGGTCACCCATGAAGAAGTGGGGGTAGAAGGCCAGCAGGCTATAGGGGATGGTCGGGTCGAGGGAGGCGATGAAGCGGGCGATCTGGCCCACCTCGCGAGCATCGACGTAGCCGGGCACCAGGAGGGTGCTCGCGGTGAGGAAGGGCGGCTCCCGTCGCTGCCGGAAGAGTTCGCCCAGCCAAGCGAAGTTCTCCAGCGTCCGCTTGTTGCTCACCCCGCACAGAGCGAGGTAAAGGTTCTCGTCCCAGGCCTTCAGGTCGAACTTGATGGTGCCGCCGGAGTCCATGGCCAGGGCGGCCGCCTGGCGCAGAATGGAGGGCGACATGCTGCCGTTGGTCTCCCAGCAGATGCGCAGGGGGCGAGCCCGCCGCTGACGCAGGGCCAGGCGGGCGGTGGCGATAGCGTGGGGCATCTGGGGCGAAGGGTCTCCCCCGAAGTAGCAGATGCAGGCCGTCCGCTCGTCTACGCAATCGGCCAGCTCCTGGGCGCTCATCGCCGGCGCCAGGCGGCGAGCCAGAGTGCGGTAGTGCCAGTTCTGGCAGAACAGACAGTCGAAGCTGCAGGCTCCGTAGAACACCGCCAGGTTCTTGAAGCCGCGGCTCTCCCTCTCGGCGCAGACCCATTCAGCCACGCAGTTCGTGGGCAGGGGATCGTAGTACCACTCCAGGATGCCTTTGGCGGCCGTTCCGCCCAGGTGCAGGAGCTTCCCGCCACGATTGCTGCGCAGGCCACAGTAGCCCAGTTCGCCTTCGGGGATACGGCACTCGTTGGCGCAGAAGGTGCAGGGAGCGCCCTCGGCGGCCTGGGGCGGCTCGGCGGGCAGGCCGAACTGCCTTCTGGCCTCGCCGTGGACGGCCTTCAGGTGAGGCAGAACCCTCTCGGGCTGCTGGCGGATGCAGTCCAGGCAGACGGCCACGTTGGCGGCGATCAACAGCGAGCTCTTGCCACAGCCCTGGCAGGTGCCTTCCTTTAAGCGAGGCGCCGACAGGTAGCGGATCATCGACCTCTCTCCAGCGCCTAGTCTATCACGGCCAATCCAATCGTCCCCGCACTCCGTTATGGTAAACTTGAGCAGCAATGGGCTTGACTCAGCGCTTCCATTCACGCTAAAACCAGCGTGGCACCCAGAAAGGGACGACCTTGTGCTGAACCGACGGCGGCGTGGGTTGCGATGAGCCGACGGGGGGTTGATATGGACTATTGTCGTTGAATGGGCTTCGCTAGGAGGTGTCATGACAGGTATCAAATCTTACGGAGCTTATGTCCCCAAGTATCGCCTGGGCAAGGAAACGGCAGGGTGGGGATTTCCCGCTGAGAAGGCAGTGGCCAACTTCGACGAGGACAGCATAACCATGGCGGTCGCTGCCGGAGTGGACTGTCTCAGGGGGATAGATAGGTCCCAGGTGGACGGCATCTTATACGCCACCACCACCTCCCCCTACGTTGAGAAGCAGGGGGCAGCCTTAATCGCCACCGCCCTCGACCTGCGACGGGACATCACCAGCGCCGACGTCACCGATGTGCTTCGGGCGGGGACTACCGCCCTAAGGATGGCCATGGACACTGTCCAGGCAGGCACGGCCAACAACATGCTGGTGATCGCCTCTGACTGCCGCATGGCGACCCCCAAGGGCGGCCTGGACCGGGCGATAGGCGACGGGGCTGTGGCCCTCCTCATCGCCAAGGACGGCGTAGTCGCTGAGGTGGAGGCGGACTACCACATCACCGACCACATGCTGGACGTATGGCGCTCCAGCGACGAAAGCACCGTCAGGAGCTGGGAAGACCGCTTCGTCATCGAGGAGGGTTTCTTCCGGGTCATTCCAGAGGCGGTATCGGCCTTCATGGCCAAGAACAACCTGGCCCCCAAGGACTTCCAGAAGGTCGCTTACCACTCCAGCGACGCCCGCAGACACGCCGAACTGGCAAGGGTGATGGGGTTCGAAGCCGCTCAGGTACAGGACCCCCTCTACAGCCAGGTGGGGAATACCGGTGTCGCTTTCCCCCTGATGCTGCTGGTGGCAGCTTTGGAGGAAGCCAAGCCCGGCGACAGGATCATGGTGGCCGGTTACGGCGATGGCTGCGATGTTTACTCCATCAAGGCTGGCGAGGGGATCGACAAGGTCCGTCAGGAGCGTCGCGGCGTAAAGAAGCACGTGGAGGCGAAGCGGGTCCTCAAGACCTACGACGAGTACCTCCGCTGGCGGGGCCTGATGACTGTGGCCGGAGTGCGCCGGCCGACGCCAAGCGGCCCTTCCGCCTCCGCCCTTTGGCGGGAAACCGATCGGGTTATCCAGCTGTACGGCTCCAAGTGCAGGAAGTGCGGCTACGTGCAGTTCCCGCCCCAGCGCGTCTGCGTAGAGTGCCACGCCAAGGATGAGATGGACAATGTCCGCCTCTCCGACAAGCCAGCAACCGTGTTTACCTACGCTATGGATTACCTGTCAGGCACCACGGATGTCCCCCTGGTGATAGCGGTGATAAACTTCGAGGGGGGCGGTCGCATGCTCTCCATGATGACCGACCGGGAGATTGATGATCTGAGCGTGGGCATGCCGGTGGAGATGAGTTTCCGCAAGATACGTTCCGCAGGCGGTATTCACAACTACTACTGGAAATCCATACCGGTAAGGGCATAAGCTTTAAGGGGACGGTAATGACAGAAGGTATTAAGGACAGAGTAGCCATAGTTGGAATGGGTTGCACGAAGTTCGGGGAACGCTGGGATGTCAGCGGCCTCGACATGATGGTGGAGGCCGCCTACGAGGCTTATGAGGATGCCGGTCTGGAGGCCAAGGATATCCAGGCGGCCTGGCTGGGCACCGTCGCCAGCTTCAACACTGGCCAGCCAGCGGCCGAGGCCCTGAAGCTAGACTACATTCCGATTACGCGGGTGGAGAACGCCTGCGCCACGGCCACCGATGCTTTCAGGAATGCCTGTTATGCCGTGGCTGCCGGCATCTATGACATTGTCCTGGCAGTGGGGGTGGAGAAGCTAAAGGACACAGGCTTCGCTGGCCTTGCCACTGGGGTAGCGTCAGGATCGGGCGTGGAACCGCCCAGTCCGCCACCGGTCCAGTTCGCCCTGGCGGCCACTAGCTACTTTCACACCTATGGCCTGTCCTACGACGAGGGCAAGCGGGTCCTGGGTCAGATAGCGGTGAAGAATCACCACAATGGTGCCCTCCACCCCAAGGCTCACCTGCGCCGAGAGATAACGCTGGAGCAGGTGTTGAACGCCCCTATGATCGCCTGGCCCCTGGGCTTGTTCGATTGCTGCGGGGTCAGCGATGGTGCCGCTGCTGCCATCATCACCACGCCGGAGAACGCCCGCAAGATGCGGGACGACTATGTTCTGGTGAAGGGCATAGGTCTCGCGGTAGGTGGTAGACAGGGTATGCTCAGGGACGACTATGACTTCGTCCACTTCCCAGAGAACATTGCTGCTGCGCGGCAGGCCTATGAGGAGGCGGGCATCACAAACCCCCGCCAGGAGATAGACCTGGCCGTGGTGCACGACTGCTTCACTATCACTGAGCTGATCATCTACGAGGACCTTCAGTTCAGCGCCAGGGGTAAGGCCAAGGAAGACGTAGAGTCGGGCGCCTTCACTCTGGAGGGTGACCTGCCGGTCAATCCGGATGGCGGCCTCAAGTGCTTCGGCCACCCCATTGGTGCCAGCGGCCTGCGCATGATCTACGAGATCTACAAGCAGATCCAGGGCAAGGCCCCCGGCCCGCCCGAGCGCCAGTTGAAGAAGCCAGACATCGGCCTGACCCACAACCTGGGCGGCCGACCAGGGTCGTTTACCTGCTCAGTAGCTATTTTCGGTCGCAGGGACTAGACCCATCTGCGGGAGGAACGCCACGAGGGTTGCACAATCAGCATCCCTCAAGAAATAGGCATCGCCGACAAAGCGAATAGTTCGGGGGAGGGCTGAGTGCTGGAAGGTCAGGACTCAGCTCTTTCCTGGATGCGTAGGGTTAGAAGGGAGAAGGGCACGTCTCATGTTGGAGCTTTCCTTTTTGGGTTCAGGCAATGCTTTTACTCCTGGCGGGCGCTACTGGAGCTCGTTCCTCGCCAACGGCCGCTACCTGTTCGACGCGCCACCCACCCTTCTCCCCCACCTGAAGCGCCTGGGTGTTCCCCCGGCCGACATCCGCGCCGTCTTCATCAGCCACTTTCACGGCGACCACTTCCTAGGGCTGCCCTTTCTCCTTCTGGAGTACCTTCACCTCACGCCGCGACGAGAGGACCTGCACATCGTGGGCCCGCCCGGTGTTGAGGAGATGATTGAAGGGCTGGCGGAGATGGCCTTCCCCAACCTCAGTCACGCCGACGCCGGCTACCAGCGCCTCTACCTGGAGGTCGAGACAGGCCGACAGCAGACGGTGGACGACCTTCGGTTCCAGGCCTTCCCCATGAAACACGCTAACGACACGCTAGCCTCCTTCGGTTACAGACTGCGCTTGGCTGACAAAGTGCTCGCCTACACAGGCGATACGGAGCTCTGCGACGAGCTCTTCGCCCTGGCGGAAGGGGCAGACGTGCTGGTGCTGGACTGCAACTATAGCGAAGGCAAAGGGCCGGATCACCTGAGCTTTGCCGAGGTGCCGGAGGTCAGAAAGAGGCTGCCGCTGTCCACCACCATCATCCTCACCCACCTTGAGGCGGAGCCCGATGTCAGCGGCCTGGAAGGGGTGCTGGTCGCTCAGGACTTCGCAACCTTCCGCTTCCCCTAATAGCCTGCTGTTTCACGGCTGGTAGGTTAGCGCCTGATCCCAGCCTGGGGACCACTGATTAGACAGCGCGACAGCAGCGTTTACCCATGGGAGGCAGACCTAAAGGGGCCATTATACCTTTCACACACCCTGAAGGTGGACGTTACCTTGACGCACCTTGCATGCTATCATGTAGGCGCTCATGTCGCGACGAGAGGAAGCAACGCCAGAGGACTTGTCAGCCGCCCGCGAAGCACGTGTTGCAGCACGCCGCAAGGATCGGCAGGAGAGATACCTGCACTTCCTACGGTGGGCATTGCGAACTCGGCGCGATAACAACTATTCCGTAGACAAGCTCACCGATGTCATAAAGCAGGGAGAGGACGAACTCGAAACACTAGTCGAAAGCGCCGGTGGAAAGATTGTCCCGAGACGTCGTCCTGGACTCACCGACACCGAAGAAACCTGCACCGTATTCATCGACGAGTGCGGTGCTCATTCTCGTAAGGCGAAGGAGAAGTTCAAAGCCTTTTGCCTTGCCGCCGTCATCATCCGAGATAGCGTCTTACAGGAAGTTGACCGCAAGTGGAAGCGCTGGAAGCACTACTATCTTGGTTCAGCCAACAAACAGGTTCATGAACCAGATATCCGATGGCGCAGGCGTTCATTTTGGTGCGGCGGCGATCGTGCTAAGTGTGCGAAGGCTATCAAGGCTCTAGACAGAGTCTTAGATCGCCTCGATTTCACTGCCGTTGTTTGCGTAGTAAATCGACCCGCCTACGTCAAAGAAATAGGCCTTCAACCTCTGGATGACAGCCTTCCACAACATCCTTACCTAATGTCAATGCACTTCTTGATGGAGCGGTTGGCAATGGCCTTGCATGGGCAATTCGATGGGGCACGCGCTCGGTTGGTGATAGAATCACGTGGCCCGAAAGAAGACGCGACCATCCAGTATGAGATTGCCCGGCTCTTCCTGGATGGCACATCCTATGTTTCAGCTACTTGGTTCCGTCAGCAGTTCTTCCCTGGTGTTGCTTTCAGGGAGAAGAGCCAGAACTGCACAGGTCTTCAACTGGCCGATCTGATAGCGCGACCGTGCGGGCAAAAGGTAGTCGATCCCGGATCAACTCCGGGGCGGTGGCCTGTGATCAGGAAGAAGTTATGTCCAGGTATAGAGACGGGACACTCGATAGTTGGTCTTAAGATCGTGCCGTGGGATGATCGATATCAAGGTATCTGGAAAAGCTGAAGGGACCGCCTGCGCGATCCCCATCCGCCGACTAGACACAAGCCTAGCCCACTTGTCTATATTATCACCGCATCTGTTCTGTTTGTCAAGAGATTGTGGTATAATATTTGGCTGAACTTATGTCTGAAAAGAAGCATGACGACACAAGTGTTTCACTTCACCCGCCCAGCTTCGATGAAGCCCTCAAGAAGCTGACGGATACTCCCCCTGACCATCGCCTCCCTCTCGGGCCGCCACCGGCTGTGAGCTAGCCCTGGCCTTTGCTGAACTCCTCCAGGGCCTCCTGCAGGGTGTTCCAAGCCAGGGTGGCGCACTTGACCCGCACGGGGAACTTGCGCACCCCCTGAAGGGCCTCCAGGTCGCCCAGAGCCTCCACGTCCACCTGGTCGGTGCCGTACATCATGCCCTTAAACATCTCGAACAGGGAGTCCACTTCCTCCAGGCTGAGACCCTTTATGGCCTCGCTCATCATGGAGGCCGAGGCCTGGCTTATGGAGCAGCCCTTGCCCTCAAAACGCACGTCGGAGATGCGACCGTGGCGAATATCCAGATCGACCCTCACCTCGTCGCCGCAGAGAGGGTTGTCGCCCTCGCTGCTAGCGCTCGGCTGGTCGAGGGAGCCGCGATTGCGGGGGCTGCGATAGTGGTCGAGGATGATCTCTCGATAGAGCTCATCCAGCTCGACGTCTCTATTCAGGGGCATGGTCGAAGAAGGCTCTCGCTTTCTCAATACCCTCGACGAGGGCATCTACCTCCTCAAGGGTATTGTAGATGTAGAAGCTGGCGCGGGCGGTGCCGGCCATATCGAAGCGGCGCATCAACGGCTGAGCGCAGTGATGGCCGGCCCTGATAGCCACACCCTCCCGGTCCAGGATCGTCCCCACATCGTGAGGGTGGATGTCCGGGTAGTTGAAGGATACCACACTGCCCTGCCGGGAGGCGTCCTGGGGACCGTAAGTAATGATGCCCTCCAGTTGGCGAAGGCGGTCAAGGGCGTAGGCAGTCAGCTCCTGCTCATGGGCACGGACGTTTTCCATGCCCAGGGCAGAAAGGTAGTCCAGGGCAGCGCTGAAAGCGATGACGCCGGCGATGTTGGGGGTGCCCGCCTCGAACTTCCAGGGCACATCGTTCCAGGTGGCGCCCTCCAGACGCACGCGGCTGATCATCTCCCCACCGCTCTGGAAGGGCTCCATCGCCTCCAGCAGCTCGTAGCGGGCGTAGAGGGCACCCACTCCCGTGGGGCCCAGCATCTTGTGACCGGAAAAGGCCAGAAAGTCGCAGTCCATGGCCTGAACGTCCACCGGCATGTGAGGCACGCTCTGGGCTGCGTCCACCAGCGCCAGGGCACCCCGCCGATGGGCTGCGGCGATGATCTTGCCCAGGGGATTGATGGTGCCGAAAGCATTGGAGACCTGAGTCACTCCCACCAGCTTGGCCTTCTCAGTGATAATGTCGCCCAGGCCGTCCAGGTCGAGGGTCCCCTCATCGGTGACGCCTATGTACTTAACGGTGGCCCCCACCTCCTGGGCCAGGCGCTGCCAGGGGATCATGTTGCTGTGATGCTCCATCTGGGTGAGAACGATCTCGTCCCCCTGTCTCAGGTTGGCCCGACCCCAAGCAGCGGCCACCAGATTCAGAGCCTCGGTGGCGCTGCGGGTGAAGACGATGTTCTCCGGCCGGGGCGCATTGATGAAGCGAGAGACCTTGGCCCGCGTCTCTTCATAGGCGGCCGTAGCCTCCTCGCCCAGGGTGTGAATGGCCCGGTGGATGTTGGCGTTCTGATGTTCGTAGAAGTGAACCAGGGCGTCGATGACGGCCCGGGGCTTCTGGGTGGTGGCGGCGTTGTCCAGATAGACCAGCGGCTTGCCATGCACCCGGCGACCAAGGATGGGAAAATCCCGGCGGATGGCCTGCACGTCGAACATGGTCCTCACCCTGGCCGGCTTCATGGCAGAGCCACCTCGATCTCGCTACCCTCCACCCGGAGGGGGTAGGTGTTGAGGGGCTTGACGGCGGGCAGGGCCAGTACCTTCCCCGTCCTGACGTTGAAGCGAGCGCCGTGGCGGGGGCACTCGACGACGTCGCCCTCCAGCTCTCCCTGATCGAGAGGGCCGCCGTCGTGGGTGCAGAGGTCGTCGATGGCGTAGAACGCCCCGTCCACGTTGCACAGGGCGATACGCCTATCGCCAACGATGATCACCTTCAGTCTCCCCGCCGGGATGTCGCTGGTCTCCGCTACCTTGACGAAGTCGCTCATGGCGTCACCAAGCCCAGCTTCTCGTCGACCGCTCGCCGCAGCCTGTGCTGAACGCCCAACTGGGGGATGGCCTCCAGAACGGGCTCGAAGAAGCCATCCACGATGAGCTTCTGGGCGTCTTGGCGGCTGAGGCCACGGCTCATCAGGTAGAAGAGCTGGTTTTCGTCGACCTGGCCGACGGTTGCCGCGTGGCTGCAGCGCCTGATGTCGCTTGCCTCGATCTCCAAAGGTAGGATGGGATGAGCCTTGGCCCCCTCGCTGAGGATGAGGTTGCGCACCGTCTGGGCGGCGTCGGTGCCGCGCGCATCGCGATGCACCCGCACGATGCCCAGGTGCACCGACATGGCCTGATCCTTGACCACCACCTTGAACAGCAGATCGCTGGCGCAGTCAGGGGCGATGTGCTCCTGCAACGTTTGGTGGTCGAAGTGCTGGTCGCCGTTGCCGAAGACCACACCGCGCATCTGGGCGTTGGCCCCCGGGCCTTCCAGCACGCTCTCCACGAAGAACTTGGTGAGCTTCCCCCCAAGGCCGATGATCAGGGAGTCCAGCCTGCTGTCCCCCTCCAGCAGGTGACGCTGCGCCCCCAGGTTGTACACCTGCCGCCCCAGTTGCTGCACCGAGACGTGGCGGACCTGCGCTCCCGCCTGCAGGTAGACCTCGGTGGCACCGCAGGAGAGGGCTTGGCCGTCCAGCTCCGGCGAGAACTGCTCGGCGATGAAGGTGAGCTTGCTCCCCGTCTCCAAGACGATGAGGGTATGGGGGAAGACGGCCAGCCCCGGCCTGGCCAGCCATTGGCAGGCGCATAATGGCAGGGCCACCTCCACCCCTTGCGGCACGTAGACGAAGGCGCCGCCGCTCCACAGGGCGCCGTGGAGTGCGGCGAACCTACCGTGCTCTGGGGGCAGGCAACGGGTCATGAAGTAGCGCTCCACCAGCTCCGGCTGTTCGCGGACGGCTTCCTCCAGGCTAGCGAAAATTACCCCTTGCTTCGCTGCCTCCTCCGCCAGCGAGACGTGAACCACCTGCGAGTCGTGCTGAACCAGAAGGCCGCCCTCCGGCTGGCCCTCGCCCAGCAAGGCGCGTAGCTCCTGGGGTAGCTGAGCTACGCTATCCACCTGAGGGTAGGGTGCTTCGGCGAAAGGCAGGAGCTCGTCGAGGGCGAGGGCACTGATATCGGTGCGCCGCCAGTCCTCGTCCTGCGGCGTGGGCATGGGCGTGGCCTCGAATACCCGCCAGGCCTCCAGGCGGCGCTGACGCAGCCAGGGCGGCTCGCTACGGAGGGAGGAGAGCTCCTCCACCGCCCGGCGAGAAAAGCCCTTCGCGGCCTGTCTCATGATCGAAGTCAACGGCACAATTCCTCTTGCTCAAGAGCGAGCATCGCTCCCTTCCCCCTGGGGCGAAGGAGACACCCGCTCCCCCTGTCTAACGCTAGGTTTGTCAGGAGGGAAAAGCGGCCGCCGGCCTAGCCGACGGCCCCCTCCATCTGGAGCTGGATGAGGCGGTTCAACTCCACCGCATACTCCATGGGCAGCTCCTTGACCACGGGCTCGATGAAGCCGCTGACAATTAGCGTCGCCGCCTCCGTCTCGCTAAGGCCACGGCTCATCAGATAGAAGAGCTGCTCGCTGGCGATCTTGCTGACCGTGGCCTCGTGGCCGATGCTTACCTGCTCCTCCTCGATCTCCATGTAGGGATAGGTATCGGAGCGAGAGTCATCGTCCAAGACCAGGGCGTCGCAGCGGACGCTGGCCTTCGCTCCCACGCTGCCCGGGTAGGCTTTTACCAGGCCACGGTAGCTGCTGCGACCGCCGTCCTTGCTGATCGACTTGGAGACAACCACCGAGGAGGTGTAGGGGGCGGCGTGCACCATCTTGGCGCCGGCGTCTTGGTGCTGGCCCTTGCCGGCGAAGGCCAGGGAAAGCATCTCGCCGCGAGCCCCCGGCTCCATGAGGAAGACGGCAGGATACTTCATGTTGAGCTTGCTGCCCAGGTTACCGTCCACCCACTCCATGATTGACTCCTGGTAGGCCACCGCTCGTTTGGTCGCCAGGTTGTAGACGTTGGTGGACCAGTTCTGGATGGTGGTGTAGCGCACGCGGGCCCCCGGCTTGACGATGACCTCCACCACCGCTGCATGGAGGGAGTCGGCGCTATAGATGGGGGCGGTGCAGCCCTCGACATAGTGCAGGTAGCTGCCAGGCTCGGCGATGATCAGGGTACGCTCGAACTGGCCCAGCTTCTCGGCATTCATGCGGAAGTAGGCCTGAAGGGGGATCTCCACGCGAACACCTTCGGGCACGTAGATGAAGCTGCCGCCGCTCCACACCGCCGAGTTGAGGGCAGCGAACTTGTTGTCGGCCAGCGGCACCACCGTGCCGAAGTACTCCTGGAACAGCTCGGGGTGCTGGCGCAGGGCGCTGTCGGTGTCCAGGAACAGCACCCCCTGCTTGACTAGCTCCTCACGCAGATTGTGATAGACGACCTCCGAGTCGTACTGAGCGCCCACGCCAGCCAGGAACTCCCGCTCGGCCTGGGGGATGCCCAGCTTGTCGAAGGTTCGCTTGATATATTGGGGGACGTCGTCCCAGCTACGCGCCTGGCGGTCGGTGGGCCTGACGTAGTAGTACATCTCGTCGAAGTTCAGGTCCGACAGGTCACCGCCCCACGTAGGCATAGGCTTCTTCTGGAAGACCTCCAGAGCCCGCAGGCGGAAGTCCCGCATCCAGGCAGGCTCCTCCTTCATCCAGGAGATCTCCTCTACCACCTCCGGCGACAGGCCCGGCCGGGCCCGAAAGAGAGGCTCCTCGGCGTCGCGGAAGCCGTACTTCTGAGCGTAGTCGGCCTGGGGGATGTCTACAGTCTTCTTGGCCATTCTGCCTCTAACCTAGGCTAGCGCCTCCCCAGCAATCCAGTCGTAGCCTTTGGCCTCCAGCTCCTGAGCCAGCTCCATGCCGCCGGAGCGGACGATGCGGCCCTCGAAGAGAACGTGCACAAAATGAGGCCCGACGTAGTTCAGTATGCGCTGATAGTGGGTGATCAGCAACATTCCCATGTGGGGCCCGGCCAGCTTGTTCATGCCGTTGGCCACCGAGCGCAGAGCGTCGATGTCCAGGCCGGAGTCGGTCTCGTCTAGGACGGCCATCTCGGGCTCCAGCATGGCCAGTTGAAGGATTTCGTTCCGCTTCTTCTCGCCGCCCGAGAAGCCCTCGTTGACGTAGCGCTCGGAGAAGGAGCGGTCCATCTCTAGAAGGGCCATCTTTTCGAACAGCTGCTTGCGGAACTCGCTGACCGAGGGCTCCTTGCCCTTGCTGGCCTTGACCGCCATGCGCAGGAAGTGTCGCACCTTCACCCCGGGGATCTCCACAGGGTACTGGAAGGCCAGGAACAGCCCCCGGCGGGCGCGCTCGTCGGGCGGCAGCGAGAGGATGTCCTCGCCCTTGAGCAGCACCCGGCCCCGGGTTGCCTGAAAGCGGGGGTCGCCCATGAGGGTATGAGCCAGGGTGCTCTTGCCGGAGCCGTTGGGTCCCATGAGAGCGTGCACCTCCCCTCGCTCAACGGTTAGGTTGAGCCCTTTGAGGATCTCCTTGCCCTCTACACTTACATGGAGGTCTTCGATGACGAACAGTGAGTGAAGCATCTCTGCAAACGAATATTAGAACATTTTACTGTGTAAACCTGCTACTGGGCTATTTTAGCACAGCCCTGTCGTTGTTTCAACCGTCTAGCCGCCTGTTTGCCCAAGAGGGAATTGCCGATATAATAAACGGGCGAAATGGGAAGCGAGCAAGGCAGCTTGGACGACCTGGAGAAATCCCTTCATCAGAACCTCCTGATCACCTCGGTGGACTACGTCCTGAACTGGGCTCGCAGGTCTTCCTTGTGGCCAGTCACCTTCGGCCTGGCCTGCTGTGCCATCGAGATGATCGCCACGGCCACTCCTCGCTATGACATCGCCCGCTTCGGCGCCGAGGTGTTCCGCCCTTCGCCCCGCCAGGCTGACTTCATGATCGTGTCTGGCACCGTCACCTGGAAGATGGCACCGGTGGTGCGCCGGCTCTACCTGCAGATGGCCGAGCCCAAGTGGGTGATCTCCATGGGGAGCTGCGCCAACATGGGTGGTCCTTTCGCCTATGGTTACAGCGTGCTGCCCGGCGTCAGGCTGATCATCCCCGTCGACGTCTACGTGCCTGGCTGCCCACCACGGCCAGAGTCGCTGCTCCAGGGGTTAATGCTTCTTCAGCAGAAGATCGGCCGCATGAGCATCAGCGGCGAGCGGGAGCGGGAGGAGCCCAGCGGCGATTTCTCCAAGTACCTGCCGCCGGACGACCCCGTGCGTAAGGAACTGGAATCCCTCTTCCCGCCCTTCCTGCGAGACGAGCGCTCGCCTGAGCAGGAGAGGTTAGCAGGATAGTGTACGGTCTGGGCATCGCCAAGGGCATGTTGATGACGCTGAGGCACCTGTTCCGGCGGCCTTTCACCATCCAGTACCCCGAGGAGGTGCGCCACGTGCCGCCACGGGCTCGCACCAACCTCCTCTGGTTCGACGAGCGCTGCACGGGCTGTAGCACCTGCGCCCAGGCCTGCCCCGACGGCTGTATCCTGGTGGCCACCAGCCCCCGCGAGGACGGCAGCCTGAACAAGGATCGCTACGAGATCGACTTCCGCCTCTGCATGTTCTGCGGGCTGTGCGTGGAGGCCTGCCCCTACGAGGCCATCCAGGCGGGTGGGCCCTTCGACGACGCCGTCTACGTCTTCGACGATATGTACAGGGACAAACAGGCTCTGACCCGCATGGCCCAGGCCTACCTGGAGAGCCACGACTACACCTATCCCAATGGCAAGAAGGCCCCCAGGCCGGGCCAGCTAGTGGCGGTGAAGTGAGGAAGAGAAGTGGCCACCATCATCGTCGATGACAACCCAATAGAGGCGCCCGAGGGGGCGCCTCTATTGGAAGCCCTGCGCAATGCGGGCATCTACATCCCCAGCCTCTGCTACCTGGAGGGCCTACCCCCCTACGGTGGCTGCCGCATGTGCCTGGTGGAGATCGAGGGGCTGCGCGGCCTCCAGCTATCGTGCACCAGCCGGGTCACCGAGGGCATGATCGTCCGCACCAACACCCCCCAGGTGGTGGAGACCCGGCGAGCGGTCCTCTCCCTCATCCTGGCCAATCACTCCGACCGCTGTCTCACCTGCCATCGGGTGATGAAGTGCAGGCCGGGCGACACCTGCCTGCGCGACAACCTGGTCACCCATCGCTGCGTCACCTGCTCTAAGAACTACCGCTGCGACCTCCAGACCGCCTGCCACATCGTGGGCATGGCTGGCTACGAGCCCTGGCTGGACGAGGCTCGCTCCTACTACCTGGCCGAGCCGCCGCAGGCTGACAGGGCTAACCCCTTCCTGGAGTTCGACCCCCAGATGTGCATCCTCTGCACCCGCTGTGTCAGGGCCTGCGATCAGATTCGCCACACGGGAGCCATAACCCTGGCCGAGCGCGGCTGGGACACACATATCGCCTTCGGCGCCGGTGGCGCCGTCCATGAATCCAACTGTGACTTCTGCGGCGCCTGCATCGACGTGTGCCCTACGGCCACCCTTATGGAGAAGCCCAACAAGTGGGCGGCCAGCCAGATCGAGGGCTGGGTGCCCACCGCCTGCGCCTATTGCAGCGTCGGCTGCACTATCAGCCTGGGGGTGAAGAGGGGGCGGGCAGTCATCGTGCGGCCGGAGCCCTCCAATCCGGTCAGCGACGACCAGCTCTGTATCCGCGGCCGCTTCCACTACGACGCCATCAGGGACGACGACCGCCTAGCCCAACCCCTGCTGCGACGGGACGGCGAGCTAACCGCCGCGTCCTGGGACGAGGCCCTGGAGCTCGCCACGTCGCGGCTGGCGGCCATCAGGGAGGAGCACGGACCGGAGGCCATCGCCTTCCTGGGCTCGCCCTTCGCCACCAACGAGGAGAACTACCTGCTCCAGAAGCTGGCCCGGGCAGTCACTGGAAGCAACAACGTGGGCTTCAGCGGCGGCGCGGTGATAGACGCGGTGGCCCAATCGCTGCGCCGCGCCTTCGGCACGGAGGTGCTGCCCTCCGATATGACCGATCTGGCCAAAGCCACGACGATCCTGGTGGTGGCCGACGACCTGGAGTCAAGCCACAACGTGGCCTGCCTGCGAGTGAAGGACGCGGTGGTGAACAACGGCGCTCGCCTGGTCGTGGTCACGCCTCGCTGGGGCAAGCTGTGCGACTTCGCCCAGGTCTGGCTGCGGCCCAATCCCGGCCAGGAAGCGCACGCCCTGGCAGCCCTGGCCCATGCCCTGCTGCAGGACCAGGAGCTGCTGGCCTCCCTTAAGGCGTCCCCTCCGGCGGGGCTGGAGGATCTGGCCAAGGCTTCCCTGCCCGCCCTGAGCGACGAGCTGGCCGATGCTATCAAGCGGGCGGCCCTCACCCTTGCCGACGCCGCCAAGCAGCCGCCCGGCGAGAGGCGCATCGCTATCGTGCACGCCGTCCCCCACCTGGGAGCACAGGCAGCAGGGACGGTGACGGCGGCCGTGGCCAACCTGGCCATCCTCTGCTGCGGGCCACAGGAGGCACCGCAATCGCTGTTCGTCCTGCCGCCGGAGGTCAACGTCTGGGGCCTGCAAGACATGGGCGTGACGCCTGGCCTGCTGCCCGGCTATCGACCGGTAGAGGATGAAGGAGCGCGCCAGGAGGTGGAGAAGGACTGGAGCGTCAGCCTGCCATCAGCGGCGGGTCTAGGCTTCCGGGAAGCCCTGGCCGCCATCCAGGAAGGGCGCATCAAGGCGATGGTAGTGGTGGGCGACAACCCCCTATTCGCCGCGCCCGACAAGGCCTGGGTGAAGACCTGCCTCTCGTCCCTGGACTTCCTGCTGGTCATCGATAGCCTGCTCTCGGACACAGCCCGCCTGGCGCAGGTGGTTCTGCCCGACGTGGGCGTCTTCGGCAAGGACGGCACCTACACCAGCGCCGACCGCCGCATCCTCCGTTTGCGGGGCGCCGTCGCCCCTATCGGCGAGGCGCGTCCTGGCTGGCTAATCCTGGCCGAGCTCGGCGCTGCCCTGGCCCAACGCCTGGGGCGGGACGGCAGCACCTGGGACTACGCCAGCCCTGCCCAGATCATGGACGAAATAGCCAGCCTGGTGCCCCTCTACGGCCAGGCTCGCTATAGCGAGCTGGAATCGGGGGCCCAGCAGGCCGTCGCGGCCATCGAGCCCGCGGTCGCTGTCCTCCAGCCCCTTGCCCTGGAGCCGATGGCAGCCGGCGAGGGCCTGGTACTCACCACCAGCCGCACCCTCTACACGAGCTGGGAGGGCGCCACCATCCACTCACCCGAGGCCGACAAGCTGCATCGGGAGGAGTTCGTCGAGATAAGCGCCGCCGACGCCGCCGGCCTGGGCGTCGAAGATGGCCAGGAGGTCGTCCTGGCCAACGAGCGTGGCGAGCTGACCATCCGGGTCAAGATCAGCGATAGCATCCTGCCAGGAAGCGTTTTCGTCCCCCTCTACTACGACGGTGGTGCGGTCACCGCCCTGTTCGGCCACGAGGACGGCGCGCTGGCCCGCGTGAGGATTGCCGTCAGGGCTACCGCCTGACCCTCTTTCGTCCCCGGGCGTAAGAGGCGACCTTCGCCTGCTACTACGGCCTCAGCCCAGCAGGGCGTCCAGAACCGCCTGCCAGGAAGAGAAGTCGGGGAACACCAGTCCGGCACCAGCGGCCGTCAACTGGTCGGCGCTGAAGAAACCGGTGGCCACGGCCACCGAGCGTGCCCCGTTGGCCTGGGCGGCGGCGATGTCCAGGGGCGTATCGCCAACAATGTAGACCTCGCGGGGACCATGCCCGCCGCTGGCCTCGGCCAGCCGTTCGATGGCTATTGCCACAAGCTCCACTCGATCCTCGGAGTCATCGGCGTAGCCGCCCACCCGGAAGAAATCGTACAGGCCGAAATGCTCCAGCTTCAGGCGGGTAGCCTCACGAAAGTTGCCCGTGGCCAGCCCCAGAAACGCGCCCGGAGCCGCCTGCAGGCCGGCCAGCACCTCGCGCACGCCAGGCAGCACATACCCCTGCCCTTCGGCAAGTGTGCTGGGCAGTATGCTGCAGTAGGCCTCCTGAAAGCGAGCCAGAAGAGCGGGGAAGTGGCCATCGAGACGGTGGACGCCGACGGCCTCACGGAAGATGCCCGTATCGGTGCGACCGGCGAAATCGATGCCAGCGAAGCCCTGGTCGATGCCGAAGAGCTGGGCAAAGGCCAGATTCATGGCCCGACCGCCAGCACCGCCGCTGTCCACTAGGGTCTTATCAACGTCGAAGAGGAAGAACTTGGCCAATGCTGCAGCGCCCGCAGCTCGCTAGGAAGGCTCGGGCTCCTGCTCCCAAATGACGCCCACCGTTCGCTTGCCCAGATGAAGTAGCAAGGCGGACGTCATCTTGGTCTCCAGGATCTGCTCCCTGTTGAGGCCCAGCCTTTGACATAGCTTGCGTACAAGCATCTCTTTGAGGTCAGGGGATATTCCCCCCACCACCGAAACTATGCCCGACTTGTAAGTCCGCTGCACCTCGTCAACCATGCGATCCACGGCCCTCTCCATGCGCCCCCGCACCCTGGTGTAGAGAGCCATAGCCCCGTCCCTGGTAGTGATGATCGGTCTAATCTGCAAGGCGCTGCTGAGCAGATGCTGGAAGGGGCGAACCCGGCCACTCTTCAGCAGGTACTTGGTCGTCTCCAGGGCCGCCAGGAGACGCAAACGCTCCCTCATCTCCTCCACCAGGCGCTTGGCCTCCTGGAGGGGACGGCCGAGGTCGCGCGCACGGGCCGCCTCTAGGACAAGCATGCCCTCCCCCATCGAGCCACTGAGGGAATCCACCACCTCGATCTCTGAGTCAGGACATTCCTCCTCCACCATGTCCGCCGCTTCGACGGCAGCATCGTAAGTCTTGCTCAGCTTGCGGGAGAGGGTGACAGCGAGAATCCGCGACAGGCCTTGCTTCGCATGGGACATGAACGCCTCTGCGAAGCGAGAGGGTGCAGGTGCCGCCGTGGTGGGATACCCCTTGCCCTTCTCGTATCGATCTAAGAGATCGGCGAACTCCTCCAGGGTCATCACACCGTCATCCATACTGCTGTCCACGCCGAAGTTGATGGTGTAGGGCACCACCGTAAGGCGCAATTTCTGGGCGATGTCTGGCGGCAGGTCGTGGCTACTATCGCAGACGATGGCAAAGGGGTCCACGCCTCTCGTTCCCTCCTTCGTGCATTTTAACAACTAGGGCCCCGTCCCGCTAGCCCCGCAGGACCCGCCGATTGACAGAGCGGCCCGCTACTAGAGTATCATGCGTGGCAAGAGGTGACTGTGGCAGAGACAAAAGAGGCCAAGGTCTACGTCACACGGGAGCTTCCCAGCGCCGCCCTCGACCCGCTGGCAGAAGCAGTCACCGCAAGGGTCTGGCGCGGCGAGCTGCCTCCGCCGCGGGAGGTCCTGTTGGCAGAGGCGGCCGATGCTGATGCCCTCTTCACCCTCCTCACCGACCGCATCGACGCCGAGATCATGGCGGCAGCACCGCGACTGCGGGTCATCAGCAACATGGCCGTGGGCTACGACAATATCGACGTCGAGGAGGCCAGCCAGCGGGGGATCCTGGTGACCAACACGCCCGGCATCCTGACCAAGACGACGGCCGACTTCGCCTTCGCCCTCCTTCTGGCCGCCGGCCGGCGGGTGGTAGAGGCCGACCGCTACACTCGTCAGGGTCGCTGGAAGACCTGGGGACCGCAGATCCTCCTAGGGCAGGACGTGCACGACGCGACCCTAGGGGTGGTGGGCCTGGGTGACGTCGGTCTGGAGGTAGCCAAAAGGGGACGCGGTTTCGGCATGCGCGTCCTTTACTGCGATAGCACCCGTAAGCTCAAAGAGGAGCGCCGCTATGGCCTGGCCTATGTGGAGCTGGAGCAGCTTTTGGCAGAGTCCGACTTCATTAGCCTGCACACACCGCTCACCCCTGAGACTCACCACCTTGTCGGCGAGCGAGAGCTGTCGCTTATGAAGCCCACAGCCGTTCTCATCAACACCGCCCGAGGGCCGATAGTGGATCAACAAGCCCTGTGGCGCTCCCTCAAGGAGAGACGTATGGCCGCCGCTGCCATCGACGTCAGCGAAGAGGAACCCATCGCCGCCGACGACCCTCTGCTGGGGTTGGACAACATCATCATCACGCCCCACATTGCCAGCGCCAGCGTCGCCACCCGTCTGGGCATGGCCAAGATGGCCGTGGACAATCTGCTCACGGCCCTGCGAGGCCAGGTGCCACCCCAATGCGTCAACCGAGAGGCCGTCCGCCGCTGGCGCCGAGCCCTGCCCAGATGAAGCATGAGCGTCACAGCTTGACAGGGCCTAGGGGTGGTGGTATCGTTTTGCCACTCCTGAGACCTCTGCTCGCAGGGGCTACCTCTTCTGCGGCGAGGCCCTCTTTAGTTGGAGCAGAGGCGAGGCGATATGGGCCGTTCTGCTCGCACTGCCGGTAATCTGTGGCTGGCCAGAACCCTGTGGGATCTGGGAGCCATCCAGTTTGGCGATTTCACCCTGGGAAGGACAACCCTCCACTCTCCCATCTACGTCAATGTGCGCTTGCTGATCAGCAAGCCCAGAGCCCTGAGACGAGCGGCTCGCCTGATGTACCAGGAGGTATGTACTCTCCAGAGGATGCTCCACCCTCGCGGCGCCCCCTTCGATCGGGTGGCGGGCATCCCCTTCGGTGGATTGCACCTGGCCACCGTCTTCTCCCTCATAGCCAACGTGCCCATGGTGTACATCCACCCCTCCAAGGATCGCGACGCTACCACCCCTTTCCTAGAGGGCACATATGAACGGGGCGAGACGGTCCTCCTCATCGACGACCTCGTTACTGGCGGTGGCAACATCATCGAGACGGCCGCCTTCCTGGGGATGGCTGGCCTGAAGGTGAAGGACGTAGTGGTGCTGCTGGACCGCCACGAGGGAGCCAAGGACCGCCTGAAGGCCCACGGCTACAACCTCATATCCATCCTCGGCCTGGAGACAATGCTCAACTACCTGATGGCCAGCGGCAAGATCGAGGAAGACCGGTACCGCAAGAGCATCGATTACATCCTGTCCCGCCGCCCCACCTGACTGACAGCCATCGAATTGTTGTAGGATCAGGGGTGGAGTTCATCTTGCAAGGGATCGCAGAATTCAAGGGACGGGTCTGGCTTTGACCTGGCCTACCTGAAGTGCTAGACTTCCCACGATGTAGGCCTGCCTGCCGGCAGGAGAGAAGGAGTCGAGTAGATGCGAATCTTAGCCCTTGCCATGGCCACTATCTTGGCAATTGTTTGCCTAGCAGCCTGCGGGGGCAGCGGCGAGGAGAAGGCGGCTGAAGAAGCCGCAGGGGGAGGCGAGGCAACAGCGGCCGCCCCGGCGGAGGGCACCGAAGAGGCGACGCCTACGAGCGTGGCCGAGGAGGAAGCGGCGGCCTCTGACATCGCTGGGCGGCTCGATGAGATCGTTCTGGGGGAGGAGGACGTGTCGGGCGGGCTCAACGAGATGATGAGCATGAGCATGGACATGGACTACGACTTCCTGGCGGAAGCGGGCGCCGGTGAGGGCGCGGCCTACATGAGCATGCTCGCCGACGACGCCGGCGAAGACATAATCATGTCGATGGCCTTCTACCTGGAGGACAGCGACGAGGTGGGCAAGGCCCTGGACGAAATCCAGGATATGTCCGTCGACGAGCTGGAGGACGCCTTCGGCCTGTTGGGCGGCTTGGCCGGCATGGAGGTCGTGGACACCCGGGAGATCGACGTGTCCAGCCTGGGCGATGGTGGCTTCGGCCTGGGCATGACCCTCGAGATAGAGGGGCTGGGGACCATGGATGCCGAGTACGCGTTCTTTGGCGACGGGCCGGTCATGGCCATGGTGGTAACGGTGGCGATGGGGGGCGGTGAGGCCGCCGATGTGCTGCCGGTAGCGAAGACCATGGCCGACAAGATCGAAGCGGTCCTGGAGTAACCGCCTCGAGATGTGGCTGGCGGAAGACGGAGGCTGGCCTGTGCGCCTGCGGGTTCACGTGGCAGGGACCGATGAGACCGGCCAGGAGTA
Organism: Dehalococcoidia bacterium; assembly: GCA_034429995.1. Classification (GTDB taxonomy): domain Bacteria; phylum Chloroflexota; class Dehalococcoidia; order SM23-28-2; family SM23-28-2; genus SM23-28-2. The sequence continues at coordinate 17,360 of DAOUEZ010000040.1, read as the reverse complement.
CGAGGCCAAGCTGGAGCTGGACGTTACAGACGTCAACGAGGAGATCGAGATCAAGCCCCCCAGCTAGCGGTAGCCGCTGAGAACGCTCAGAGGAGGCGGCGGACGGGCTTGCGGCCGGGGCGAGGGTCGTAGTTGGCCTTGAACATCTCCAGCTTATCTCGTTCGATGAGGTACTTGCCAGCAAACAGAAGGGCGGGAACCTTCTTCTGCTTGATCAGACGCCGCAGACTCTGGGGGTGAATGCCCAGGGTTCGCGCTGCTTCCACTAGGTCCAGGTAGTTATCGAACGGGGTGTCGACCATTCCCCTCCCCTAGTCTATTAACACGCTAACACGCATGAATGATTTTACCACATCTGTCAAGCCTAGTGGCCCATGTGAATGATCATCTTGATATCCCCGTGGCCGGCAAGAGCTGGCATCTGTCGTTACCAAAACGATAACTGATATGTTATCCTGGCCGTAGCAAACCAGTCCGCTGGCGGACAGACGAAGGGCGGGATAGGAACATGTACGACCCTACCAAGCTGAAAGCACTGTCGCAGCGGCGGGCGGCCTGGGAGAAGCGAATCGAGGACGGCGACCAGGAACGCCAGGAGCGGTTCACCACCACCTCCGGTCGGCCTATCCAGCGACTGTACGACCCCAGCGACGTCGCCGCAATCGACTATGAACGAGACGTCGGCTGGCCAGGGGAGTACCCCTTCACCCGCGGCGTCCACCCGACCGGCTATCGCGGCCGCCTGTGGACGATGCGCATGTTCGCTGGCTTCGGCAGCGTCGAGGAGACCAATGCTCGTCTCAAGTACCTGCTGGAGCACGGCCAGACGGGTCTTTCCATAGCCTTCGACCTGCCCACCCTATACGGATACGATGCCGACGCCCCCGAGGCCACCGGCGAGTTCGGCAAGTGCGGCGTTTGTGTATCCTCTCTGGCCGACATGGAGATCATGCTCGCTGGCCTGCCCCTGGACGAGATAACCACCTCCATGACTATAAATTCGCCTGCCGCTGTCATCTGGGCCATGTACATCGCCGCCGCCGAAAAGCGGGGTATGCCACGGCAGCGACTGGGAGGAACCATCCAGAACGATATCCTCAAGGAATTCATCGCCCAGAAGGAGTTCATCTTCCCGCCCGGGCCCTCCATGCGTCTGGTGACGGATACTATCGAGTTCGGTACCCGTGAGCTGCCCCTCTGGAACACTATCAGCATCTCCGGCTATCACATCCGCGAGGCTGGCTCCACCGCCGTCCAGGAGCTGGCCTTCACCCTGGCCGACGGCCTGGAGTACGTGCGCTGGGCCCTGGAGCGTGGCCTGGACATCGACGAGTTCGCCCCTAGACTCTCCTTGTTCTTCAACTGCCACAACGACTTCTTCGAGGAGGTGGCCAAGTTCCGCGCCGCCCGCCGCATCTGGGCCCGCGAGATGAAGGAGCACTTCAGCGCCCGCAACCCCCGCTCCTGGTGGATGCGCTTTCACACCCAGACGGCCGGCTGCTCCCTCACCGCCCAGCAGCCGGAACTGAATCTGGTGCGCACCGCCATCCAGGCCCTGGCGGCGGTCATGGGGGGCACCCAGTCGCTGCACACCAACTCCTGGGACGAGGCCCTGGCCCTGCCCAGCGAGAAGGCGGCCCGGCTGGCCCTGCGTACCCAGCAGATCATTGCCCACGAGTCGGGGGCAGCCAACACGGTCGACCCCCTGGGGGGCAGCTTCTTCGTGGAGAACCTCACCAATCAGATGGAGCAGGAGTGCTACCACTACTTCCGCCAGATCGAGGACCTGGGCGGCGTCCTCCCCGCCATCGAGGCCGGCTTCTTCCAGCGGGAGATCGCCGAGGCCTCCTACCGCTACCAGCGGGAGATCGAGACCAAGGAGCGGATCAGCGTGGGCGTTAACGAGTACGTCATGGATGAGCCCATCGAGATCCCCATCCTGGCGATGGACACCGAGGGCGAGCAGCGCGAGCGCCAGCGCCTGGGGCGGGTGCGCAGCGAGCGGGATAGCGGGCGGGCCAGCCAGTCCCTGACCGCACTGCGAGAGGCCTGCCAGGGCTCCGAGAACCTGATGCCCTACATCCTCGACGCTGTCAATGCCTACTGCACCCTGGGCGAGATCTGCGGTGTCATGCGCGAGGTCTTCGGGGAGTATCATGAGGGACCGGTGATCTAGCCTTCACCGGTTCTATTCAGGCCGAAGGAAGGGCTGGCAAGACAAGCTTTCGCATGCTGCCCTCATGAGTCGAGACACTAGCGCAGCAAATCTGCGCCCACCTAACTATGAGTTCCCCCGCCTGTCTCTTGCCGGCTTTGGCCTGGACCTTCTCCTGGGCCGACGACGCTCCTTCCTGAAGGACAGCCAGAGGGTGATGGCGGCCAACCCTTACCGCCGCCAGGTACATGGGCTGGAGAACGTACCCCCTGAGGGCCCCTTCGTTCTGGTGACCAATCACTATGCTCGCCGCGGCCTACGGGCCTACCACTTCGCCATGTTCATCACGACCGTCCTCGCCGAGCGGCGACCCCTTTCCCCCAACATCCGCTGGGTGATTACCAGCGAGTGGTATGGATACCATGTTGGCCCTATTCCTATCCCGGTCGGGCTCATTCGTTGGCTATTCAGACGGGTCGGCAAGGTGTACGGGCTGGTGGTTATGCCCCGCCAGGCCTCTCGGGCTGTGGGGCGGGCTGCTGTTCTGCGACGCATCGCCAGGATCGCCCAGAGAGAGCCTGTCGTCCTCATGCCCGAGGCGGGCGGCTCGGGCATCCTCCGAGAGCCTCTGGAGGGCAGCGGGCTGTTCCTGCAGGCCCTGAGCGAACGCGGCCTGCCGCTGGTGCCGGCGGGCGTGTGGGAAGAAGATGACACGCTGATGGTCAGGTTCGGCGAGCCCTTCGCTCTCTCCGCGGCCAAAGAGGGCTCGCGCCAGGACCGGGACCGCCGGGCGCGGGAGCGGGTGATGGTTGCCGTGGGCTGCCTCCTGCCGCCGGCCTACTGGGGATACTACAGGGAGGCCATCCAGCGCTCCCTTAGCGAGGGCTGACCTTGCCCTAGCGTTCGAGGCTGTTTAAAAAAAACGCCCCGTTCGCCCTTCGACAGGCTCAGGGCGAGCGGTTTGGGGTGCGTGCGCATCTCCGCTCGTGGTGAGCTTGTCGAACCATGAACGGAGCACGAGGGTATTTCAACACTCTCGCTTGGTTGACCCTATCTTCAACCTTCCCTATCATAGGCACCGCCTGCGTATTGCAGAAACCAAGGAAGGCATGAACCCCCATGAGCACCATCGAAATCATCGATAAGGCCAAGAGCGAGGGACGCACCATCCTCACCGAGGTGGAATCGAAGCAGGTCCTGGCGGAGGCAGGCATCTCCACCGCTCGCGCCCAGCTGGCGGCCAGCCGCGAGGAGGCGGTGACCGCCGCCCGCCAGATAGGCCTGCCCGTCGTTCTGAAGATCGTCTCGCCCGACATCAGCCACAAGAGCGATGTGGGCGGTGTGAAACTCAACCTGGGCTCGGAGGAGGAAGTGGCAGCGGCCTTCGACGAAATCGTTGCGACGGCCCGCCGCGCCGAGGCGGGGGCCACCGTCCTGGGCGTATCGGTGCAGAAGATGGCCCGCCCCGGCGTCGAGGTGATCATGGGCATGACAAAGGACCCCCAGTTTGGGCCGGTGCTCATGTTTGGCCTGGGGGGTGTCTTCGTGGAGGTGCTGAAGGACGTCGCCTTCCGGATTGTCCCCCTGGAGCCGCGAGACGCTCGCCAGATGATCCGTGACATCCAGGGCTTCCCCGTGCTCGAGGGGTTTCGGGGGCAGGAGCCGGCCGACCTCGCCGCCTTGGAGGACATGCTGATCCGCCTCTCGACCTTCGTGGAGGAGCACCCCGAGATCCAGGAGCTGGACCTGAACCCCATCTTCGCCTACAAGGACGGCGCCCTGGCCGTGGACGCCCGCATCGTGCTGTCCTGAGGCAGGGAATGTCCCCCCACACCGCCCTCTGCTCCTGCCAGACGAGCCTCATCGGCGACCACCAGACTGTTCAGAGGGAGACGCCTGGTTGAAGGACCTGAACCAGAAGCTGGAGCGAGCGTTCAATCCTCGCGCGGTGGCCGTGGTCGGCGACAAGCGAGCCATGGGCTACCTCTGGCTGAACGCTCTGAAGGACTTCGCGGGCAAGGTCTACTCCGTCCAGATCAACGAGGACGAGATCCCCGGCATCGAGGCCCTGGGCATCCCCAACTACATGAGCCTTCTGGACATCCCCGACGAGGTCGACTACGTGGTCTGCGCCGTCCGCCGGGCGATCAGCCCTCGCGTCGTGGACGACTGCATCCGCAAGGGGGCGACCGCTGTCACCCTGTTCACCTCCGGCTTCGCCGAGACGGAGCAGGAGGAGGGCGTTCGTCTTCAGCGGGAGCTGGGCGATATGGCTCGCAAGGCCGGCCTGCTCCTCATCGGGCCCAACTGCATGGGCATCTACAACCCCAGTTTGGGCCTCCGCCAGAACGCGGAACAGCCCTGGGGCGAAGCGGGCAATGTGGGCTTAATCTCCCAGAGCGGCACCCACTGCATCAACTTCAGCCACCTGGCCTACGTCCACGGCGTCAGGTGCAGCAAGGCGGTGAGCTACGGCAACGCCGAGGTGCTGGACGTGGACGACTATCTGGACTACATGACCAATGACCCCCAGACCGAGGTCATCGCCATGTACGTGGAGGGCCCCCGCGATGGTCGCCGCTTCTTCGATGCTCTACGAAGGGCTACCCGCCTGAAGCCGGTGGTGATGTGGAAGGGCGGCCAGACGGAGGCCGGCGCCCGCGCTATCTACTCCCACACCGCTGCCCTGGCCACGGAGGAAGCCCTCTGGAACGCCGCCATGCGCCAGGCAGGAGCTGTCACCGCCCACAGCCTGGAGGAGATGGTCGACGTGGTGAAGGGCCTCCTCTACATCAAGCCTGGCACCGGCCGGCGAGTGGGGCTGGTGGCCATGACCGGCGGCCAGTCAGTAGTCATCGCCGATGCCTTCGGCCGAACCAACCTGGAGGTGCCCCTCCTCACACCCGCCTCCTACGAGAAGCTGGCCTCCTTCTTCAACATCATCGGCGGGAGCTACCGCAACCCCCTGGACGCCGGCGGCACCATGATGATGGGCTTCCGGATGGACAATCTGGAGCGCATGCTGGACATCCTGGAGGAGGACGCCAACGTCGACGCCGTCGTCCTGGAGTCGGCGGCCACCTTCCTGATGAGCCACAGGCTGATGACCGATACCCTGCTGGACAACCTGCTGAGTTTCCTGTCGAACTACAAGGAGCGCTGTCAGAAGCCATTTCTGATGATCCTCCAGCCGGGGCACCTAGAGGGAGAGATGGTGAAGATACGCAGCAAGTTTCTGGAGCGAGGCATCGCCACTTTTGCCGGCTTCCAGCAGGGGGCCAACGCCCTGAGCAAGGTGATAGGCTACCACCGCTTCCGGGCCGGGCTAGACTAGCCGTTTTCGATCCTGCACCCTCTTTTCACAACTTGCACAATCGCTGCTAATCGCTATAATAATTCACGCGTTGTTCACGTCCGTGCTTACGTCCGTAGGGAAGATTGGTGCCCGCCATGTTTGGTCTTAGATCAGCGCGAAGCCGAGCCATCGTCGCGGGTGCAATGGGCCTGCTGCTCCTGGCCAGCGTGGCGGCGCTGGCCGGCATGACAGCGGCAGCAGACCAGGCCGCAGACACCACCCTCTGGCTCACCATTGGTCTCAGCGGTCTGGCCTTCGCGGTGGCCGCTGGCGTGGGAGTGCTCGTCCTGTCGGTGGTGCGGCCGCTGGGCGCACTGCGGGCTAGCGTCAGGGCGATCACCGCCGGCGACCCGGAGGCGAGGGCCAACGTGTCCGGCCCGGAGGAAGTGGCCTCCCTCGCCCGCGACTTCAACGCGATGACCGATGCCCTAGCAACTAAGACGCAGGAGTACATCGATACCACCAACCTGACAGGGGCCACAATCCTGAGGGTGGACAAGGACAACAGGGTCAGTCTCGTCAACGACGCGATGTGCGAATTCCTTGGCAGGTCAAGAGAGGAGATATTAGGTACCCCAATTGTAGATTACTTGCAGCCCGAGGACGCACTATCGACTATCCGGGCGGTCCTCAAGATGGTGCAGAGCAAGGGTCTGGCAACGGGGACCATGAGCCGCTACGTCACGCCGACCGGGACGCGGATAACGGAGTGGAACGGGTATCCCATCTTCGATGAGGAGGGCCGGTACGCTGGAGCGCACGGTACGGGGCGCGACATCACCGAGCGCAAGCGGGCGGAGGAGGCGCTCCAGAAGGCCAGGGAGGAGATCGAGAGCAGAGTGGAGCGGCGGACGCGGGAAGTGAACGGCTACCGCCTGACCTTCCGCGAACTCACCGTCCTCCACCTGGTGGCGGCCGGCCAATCGGACAAGGAGATCGCCACCGTACTGGGCATCAGCCCTCTCACGGTTCACAAGCACCTCGCCAATATCCTCGACAAGATGGGCGCCGCCTCTCGCACGGAGGCGGGCGTGCGGGCTCTCCGGGAAGGGCTGCTCGACTAGCACGAGCCCTGACATCCCATCGCCTGACCGTTCCCCAAAGGCCCAATCTACGCAGGAATGGGTATGGACAAGCGGCGGTCGGGCGATTAAAATATGCAGTTGCGTCTTGGCCAATGTAGTAATGAGTATGTCACGATTCGACCCTCATCGCGACCGCCAGCCTCCTGGGCCGCCTGAACAGGACAGCGCCGGAGGCGCAGACTCACTGGTGGAGCAACGCTGTCGCCTGGCCGTGGTGGACGCCCAAGGCTGCGAGCACTACGGCCAAGCCATCGTGAGCCAGGACTGGCGCCCGGATCTGGGGCAACTGGCGGACGACGACTTCTGCATCGTCATCCTCGGCGAGCCGCTGTCCGGCCGCCTGGGCGCCATCGCCGCAGGCGTAGCCGTTTGTGCGCCAAGCGAGGCGGTCCACCGCGGGCTTCGCCTGCGGGAGACAGCCACCGCTTATAAGGCGAGGGAGGAGCAAGCGCCAGGCTGTGAGGAAGCACTCGCCCTCTCGTCGAGCGCCATGACGGCCCTGGCCAACGGCCAGCTTCTGGAGAACCCACCCCTGGAAATCAGCCCCGCCGACATCTTCCCGCCTCGCGAGACAGCGCCCCGCCTCGAACTCCTGGCCCAGGCCCTGCTGGCCCAGCGGGCAGCCCAGCCCTATCTGCACAGCCTGGCCGTCGCCCTGGCCGCGCCCGCCGACGCCGCCCCTGACGCTCGCTTGGCGGAGCTGCTGCCAGCCCTGAGCCAAGTCCGGGAGGCGGCGCGAGAGAAGGCGCCACGCTTTCAAGACCTCCTGGCCGACATGCCCCGAATGGCCAGCGCCCCGGAGAGCCTGGCCTCCCTGAGCGAAGCCACGACCACAGCAACCTTCGCCGAGACCGCCTGCCGCCTGTACCCCAGCCCCGGCGATCTGGCCGAGGACATCTACCTCTGCCGTGCCCTGGTCGAGAACCCAGATGACGCCGGCAAGACGGCGCACATGCGGCGGTTCCTCATCGAGGCGGTGGTGCCAGAGAGCGAGCCCGAACTGGCCATCGATCGCACCCTCGCTTTGGAGGAACTTTCCTTCGCCACCCTGGTGGCCGAACCACACCGGTGGCCTGCTATGCGAGCCACCTTCGAGCGCTTCCGGCAGCGCTATCAGCCCGCCTACCTGAAGCACCACCAACAATACTGTGAAACAATTCTGACCCTCCACGCCCAGCTTCTGGACATGGTCTCTCACGCTCAGGCCCTGCGCCGCCTGAATACCCTCCGAGAACTGGGGCCGCCCCTGGGTGCGGAAGCTCTGGCCGAGTATGAAGACATTCCTCAGCGCATCGCGCCCTGCACACTATGCACCACTCTGGAGCGAGAGCTGAGGGAGGCTCCCCGCTGCCCTGTCTGCGGCATCTCCATGAACGACGAGCCGCCCTGGGAGGACGTCCAGCGGGTGAAGCGTCGCCTGGAGAGGGCTCTCAACCAGCAGTTGCAGCGCCTATCCTCCAAGGCGGTGCACCAGATCCTCGCCGCCAGCAGCGAAGCGCGGGTGGAGCAGTTTATCCAGCTTGTTCAGGCCAGCCAGGCCCGCTCCCTGGCCGACGTCCTCGACGATGAACTCCTGGGCTTCCTCCGTCGCCTCCTGATAGAGGCGCGCGTGAAGTCTCTGCTGTCGCCCGTGTTCGCCAAGCTGCAGGAGCCAATCCCCGACCTGAGCGAGGAGGCGGTGGAGGACCTAGCCGGGGAAGTGGCGCGCGTTATCCACGATGCCTTCAGCACCAGCCAGCAGGCCCTCCCCGAGAAAGAGTGGCCCCAACTGACCCCCGGCACCAGCGAGCCTTCGGCTGCATGACCGGCCCCTTCTCCGATGTTCGCCTGGTGGTGGGCCTGGGCAACCCCGGCCAGGCCTACGCTGCCCATCGCCACAACGTGGGGTTCTGGTGCGTCAGGCGGCTGGCCCGCAACTGGAGCATTCGCTTCAAGAGCAGCCGCTGGGCGAGGGTGGGCGAGGGGCAGGTGGACAATCAACCCCTGGTGCTGGCCAAACCCCGAACCTTCGTGAACCGCAGCGGCGATGCGGCAGCCGCGCTCCTGCAGCGCTACAAGCTATCGCCGCCGCAGATGCTGGTCATCTGCGACGACCTTGAGCTGGCGGTGGGGAGGATCCGCCTGCGCCCGCGCGGCAGCGACGGCGGCCACAACGGCCTGCGCGACATCATCTACGCCATCGACAGCGAGGACTTCCCCCGCCTGCGCATCGGCATCGGCCGACCGCGGACAGCCGAAGGAGAGCCCGTCACCCACCCTCTGGTCGTGGCCAAGTACGTCCTGGGCGAGCCCGAGCCCGAGGAGCAGGAGGCGCTGGAGGCGGCGGTGGAGCGAGCGGCGGAGGCGGTGGCCTGCCTCCTCCGCGAGGGGCTGGCAGCGGCCATGAACCGCTATAACTAATCGGGTTGCCTGCCTAGTGGCAGACTGCTACAATATCGCTGAGGGGCTGGTCGAAGTGGCCAGCCCCTAAAGGCGTTTGGCGATGAATCTGTCCGGCCTACTGCCGCTGATACGCTCCACCAGCGCCCTGGGCGGTGTCCTGGCGGCCCTCGAGCAGGGCTCGCCGCGACGGCTGGTGCTGGGGGTAAGCGACGGGGCCAAGGCGGCGACAATCGCCGCCCTGGCCGAGGGCCTATCGTGCCCCGTCCTGGTGCTGGCCGCACGGCCGGACCGGGCGCGGGCCCTGGTCGAGGAACTGGCCGTCTGGCTGGGGGACGAGGGGCGGGTATTGCTCTTCCCGGAGCGCGACCCCCTGCCCTACGAGCGCCTGGCGCCCGACCCGGAGGCGGTGCGCGATCGCTTGCGGGTGCTGCCGCTCCTCTCAGCGCCCAGTGATGGGCACGCCCCTATCGTTGTGGCCTCCGGCCAGGCGGTGGCCCAGCGCACGCTATCGCCCCGCGCCCAGGCCGAGGCGGTGGTCACGGTCAGCGTGGGCTCGCCTCTGGAGCCGGAGTCCTTCCTGCGTCACCTGGCCGTCCTGGGCTATCGCTTTCCGCCCCTGGTGGACGAGCCCGGCCAGGCCAGCCGCCGCGGCGGCATCATCGATGTTTTTCCCCCCACTAGCGACATGCCCCTGCGCATCGAGCTGCTGGGCAATCGAGTGGAGAGCCTGCGCCTGTTCGACCCCACCAGCCAGCGGTCTGTCTCGCCCCTGGATTCGATGACGGTGGGCCCGGCGCGGGAGGTGCTTCTGCCGCCGTCGGGCCTGGAGGAGCTGCGAAAGCGTCTGGACTTCGCCCGCTGCCTGCCCCAGGTAGCCGACCGCTTTCAGGAGGAGCTGTCGGCCCTGGCGGCGGCTGCCTCCTTCAGCGGCGACGCCTTCTACGTCCCCTTCCTGGCGCAGGGCACCCTGCTTGATTTCCTGCCGGGCCGAAGGTCGGGGCCGAGTGTCGGCCGACCTGTCGGCCCCGGCCTGCCGGCCCCCGAGGCCGTCGTCGTCTGCGACGAGCCCTCCGACCTGGCGACCGCCCTCGACGAGCTGGAGACCCAGGGCCAGGAGGTACGAGCCGAGCTGGAGGAGAAAGGCGAGTTACCCGCGGGCCTGCCCCTGCCCCATCTGACCTGGCGAGAGCTGGCGCCCCGCCTGGAGAACCACCGGCGGCGCACCGACCTATCGCGCTGGGCCAGCGGCGAGGGCGATGGCTCCCTACGTCCGCCGTTCCTGCCCGCCCCCGCTTACGGCGGCCGCCTGCGCACGGTCATCAGCGAGGCCCTGACAGGCCTGCGCCAGGGCAAGAGCTTCGTCATCGTCTCCCAGCAGGCCTCTCGATTGTCTGACCTGCTCGGCGAGCAGGACGTGGTGGCGACGCCCAGCAGTGAGGTCGCGTCGCCTATCGAGCCGGGCGGGCTGGCCGTCATCCAGGGCTCGCTGCCCGGCGGCTGGCGCCTGACCGCCGACTCCTACGACCTCACCCTCCTCACCGATACGGAGATCTTCGGCTTCACCAAGCAGCGGCGGGCCCTCCCTCGGCGGGGCATCGACCGCCAGGCCTTCCTGGCCGCGCTGGCAGCGGGCGACCACGTGGTGCACGTGGAGCACGGCATCGCCCGATTCGCCGGGCTGGTGCGCCTGACCTTCGACGGCCATGAGCGCGAATACCTGGAGCTGCACTACGCCGAGGGCGACCGGCTGTTCGTGCCCACCGAACAGTTGGACCGGGTGAGCCGCTACGTGGGGCCAGGCGACCATACCCCCAGCCTCACTCGCCTGGGCAGCCAGGAATGGGCTCGCACCAAGGCACGAGTGCGCCGCGCCGTCGGCGAGCTGGCCAGGGAGCTGCTGGCACTCTATGCCGCCCGCGAGGTGGTCCCCGGCCAGGCCTTCTCGTCCGACACCCCCTGGCAGATGGAGCTGGAGGCCTCCTTCCCCTACGTGGAGACGCCCGACCAAGTCCTGGCCATCCGCCAGGTGAAGGAGGATATGGAGATGCCGCGGCCCATGGATCGCCTGGTATGCGGCGATGTGGGCTACGGCAAGACGGAGGTGGCCATTCGGGCCGCCTTCAAGGTAGTGCTGGACGGCATGCAGGTGGCGGTGCTGGTGCCCACCACCGTCCTCGCCCAGCAGCACTTCCAGACCTTCAGCCAACGGCTGGCCGGCTTCCCCCTGCGCATCGAGATGCTCTCGCGCTTCCGCTCGGAGGCCGAGCAGCGCCAGGTTCTGGCCGACCTGGCCGCGGGGGCGGTGGACATCGTCATCGGCACCCACCGCCTCATCCAGAAGGACGTGCAGTTCAAGAACCTGGGCCTGGTGATCATTGACGAGGAGCAGCGATTCGGGGTGACCCACAAGGAGCGCCTGAAGCAGATGCGCCGCGAGGTGGACGTGCTCACCCTCTCGGCCACGCCCATCCCGCGCACCCTGTACATGGCCCTGGGCAGCATCCGCGACATGTCCACGATGGAGACGCCGCCCGAGGAGCGCCTGCCGATCAAGACCTACGTGTCGGAGTTCGACGAGCGGCTCATCCGCGAGGCCGTCCTGCGCGAGCTGGACCGCGGCGGCCAGGTCTACTTCGTCCACAACCGCGTGCAGAGCATCGACTACGTGGCCCGCCATCTGCGGGAGGTGGTGCCCGAGGCGGAGATCGCCGTGGCCCACGGCCAGATGCCCGAGCACTCGCTGGAGCAGGTGATGCTCGACTTCGTGAACGGGCGCATCGACGTGCTGGTGTGCACCACGATCATCGAATCGGGCCTGGACATCCCCAACGTCAACACCATCGTCATCCACCAGGCCGACAAGCTGGGGCTGGCCCAGCTCTACCAGCTTCGCGGCCGCGTGGGCCGAGGGGCGAGCCTGGCCTACGCCTACCTGATCTACGACCGCAAGGCCCGCCTGACGGAGGCCGCCCAGAAGCGCCTCCAGACCATCTTCGAGGCCACCGAGCTGGGGGCGGGCTTCCAGATCGCCCTGCGCGACCTGGAGATCCGCGGCGCCGGCAACCTCCTGGGGCCGGAGCAGAGCGGCCCGATGGCCGCCGTCGGCTTCGAGCTGTACTGTCGGTTGCTAGCGGAGGCGGTGGAGCGCCTGCGGGCGGTCATGCGGGGGCAACCGCCGCCTCCGCCGTCCAAGGAAGGGCCGGAGGTGACCATCGACCTGCCCCTGTCGGCCCACTTGCCCGAGAGCTACGTGCCCGACCTCAACCTACGCCTGGCCCTCTACCAGCGCATGGCCCAGATGGACAGCCTGAGCCAGGTGGACGAGCTGGCCCAAGAGCTGAACGATCGCTTTCAGGCGCCGCCGCCGCTGGCCAGGAACCTCCTGTACATCGTGCGGCTGCGGGTGCTGGCCCTCCAGGCGGGGGTGCAGTCCATGGCCACGGAGGATGGTCAGATCGTGGTGCGCCTGAAGGAGGGCCACCAGCTCGCGGCGGACGCCCTGCGAGGCCGCCTGCCGGAGGGCGTCCGCCTGGGCCGGACCACCCTGCGCCTGGAGCGAGCCCGCCTGGGCCCCGCCTGGCCCCAGGCGCTCCAACGGGTCATGGAGGAGCTCGCGGGGGCGGGGGCAGCGGTTTGACACTATGTGTCCGCCCGCCTACGATCGCTTCCGTGGATACGTTCGTCCAGGCTGTACCCCGACTCGACCGTGCCAACCTGCTGGCCATCGTCCTGGGAGCGGGGATGGCCTTCTATCTGGCCATCGAGCCGACCCAGCCCTGGCTGCTCCTCCTGGTGGCCGGCCTGGCCGCCCTGGGCACCGACGGCGTCCTGCGGTCCCATCCGGCCAGCCCCTTCACCCGCCCGGACGACACCGTCGCCTTCCTCATCCTGCCCGCGCTGCTTACGCTGGGCGGCGGTCTCTTCCTGGAGGACGTGGTAAGCGGCTACTGGTCGTTAGGGGCAGCCTTCGCCACCGTCCCCCTGTTCGCCGCCCTGCTCTACGGCCAGTACCTGTCGGTGGACGCCCGCTCGCCCGCCTACACTCCCGCGCGGCTGGTGGCCAACGTCGCCGCCTATGTCGCCGCCTTCGCCTTCTTCTCGGTCGTCTACGAATTCGAGGTGGGCCTGCTGGCGACGGCCTTCTGCGTGGGCCTGGTGAGCCTCCTCCTCTCGCTGGAGATGCTGCGCGAGGTGGAGCTTGAGCTGCGGCCGACGCTGCTCTATTCGATGGCCATCGCCACGGTGCTGGCGCAGGTGACCTGGTCGCTCCATTTCCTGCCCCTGGAGAGCTTCCTGGCCGCTGCCTTCCTTCTCCTCTGCCTCTACGTAGCAACGGGCGTCGTGCAGAACCACCTCCTCCGCCAGCTCGACCTGCCCACGGCAGCCGAGTTCGCCGCTGTGGCGGTCGTCGGCCTGGCCATCGTTGTCATCGCTCACGCCGCCTCCTGACGACGCGATGGCGCCCTACCTTGGCCTCGACCCTACGTCTGGGCCACAGCGGCCCTCGGCCTTCGCCGTCCTCGACGACCAGGGAAGGCTGCACGACCTGGGCCTGGTGCGAGAGGACGACGATGTCCTAGCCCTCGCCCGGCGCTGGCGGCCCCGCTACCTGGCCATCGACGCCCCCATCAGCCTGCCGGAGGGCATGTGCTGCCTGGAGGAGAGTTGCCCCTGCGCGCCCGCCTCGCCCGACGGCCTCAAGGCCGCCGAGCGCGCCCTGCTGAAGGAGGGCATAGGCCTCTTCCGAACGACCAAGCGGTCGATAATCAAGGCCATGGTCTATCGGGCCATGGGGTTGCAGCGGGCGCTGGAGGAGCGGGGATATGCCGCCATGGAGATCTATCCCTACGCCTCCAAGGTGCGCCTGTTCGGGTGGCCCATCCCCAAGAAGACCACGAAGGACGGTCGGCACTGGCTTCGCGAGAGGCTGGAACGCCTGGTGCCCGGCCTGCGGGAGCACGAGGGCGACCTGGGCCACGACCAGCTCGACGCTATCGTGGCCGCCTACACGGCCTATCTGCACGGCCAGGGACAGGCGGAGGCCGTGGGCGACCGCGAGGAGGGGGTGATCTATGTGCCCAAGAGCGGCGGGCAGCGCTGAGGACTTGCCTTGCGAAGCGTATACGCTTGTGCTAGCATGGGCGATGGTCGGGGCGTGGCGCAGCCTGGTAGCGCACCTGAATGGGGTTCAGGAGGTCGCTGGTTCAAATCCAGTCGCCCCGACCATTAGCTTTGTTTCGTCCGAGGCGATGACCAATGGCAACTCGTGAGGTTCTAAGAGCATTTAGAGCGATGGTCAATCTGGAAATTATGGCCGTGCGCATCTACCGTGGTCAACGCTGGCGCCTCGGACGAAGCGAGATAACCGCCGAGCGGCTGGCGGATGCTATTGCCACCGAAGAAAGACACGAGCGCGAGCTCGCTGCCCGCCGCCAGGAGCTGGGCGGCTCCCCCTCCATGCTGAGCCCCTTCTACGCCCTGGCTGGATGGGTGATAGGCTTCGTACCCAGTCTTCTGGGACAGCGTGCGGCTCTGAGGACCGGCATCTGGGTCGAGGAGCGGGCCGTCAAGGACTACCAGCGGCTGTTGGACCGGGTCCCCTTCGATGATCAGTCACGAGCCCTGGTCCAACAGAATCAGGAAGACGAGAGAGGGCACATCAGGATGTGGGAGGAGTCTCTCGCCAAGTTAGGTCAGGGTGGTGCCCGGTCGGACAGGACGCCGTGATGCGAGAGCGCGAGCGCGACGAAGAAGAGGCCCCCGATACAGGCTTCGTTGACGAGGACGGCACCACCTGGGAGCTAGACCCTACCGACCCCCGCCATCCCGACTATGATCTGTCGGAGGCGACAGGCTACGGCGCGTGGGAGCCGGCGGAAAAGCCCAGCCCCTGGCTGCGAAGGATTCTCCTGGTCTTGTCCATATTGGCCGTCCTAGGGATGATACTTCCGGTGCTCATTCGCCTTCTGTTCGACTGAGAGCAAACGGCCCGCTATGAGGAGGCCGCCCGATGGGGCGGCCTCGCTTTTGTTCAGGCCATTGCATCTGCCGACGGCCGGCTCTAAGCGGCCATCCCCATGACCCATAGGACGGGCCGAATCAGGCGAAAGAGCAGCCAGGCGTTGTAGTCGTAGTGGAGGGAAGCCACCTCTTCCTGGTTGGGGTAGTAAAGCATCGTGGGATACATGGCTCCCTGATAGCCGGGCTCCTCGCGGTGGGGCAGGCCAGTGCAGTGGCCGAACTCGTGCAGCAGGGTCTTTTCGGGGACGTCCGGCACGAAGGTGGAAGTGCCCGGCCAGACATAGCTAGATCTCTGCCAGAAGATGACGGCGTTCAGGCTTACTTCACAGTGCTGGTAGAAGCGCAGGTCGAACCAGTTCCACTGGTTGGTAGGCACATCCACACGTGCCCAGCCAGCCGGCTGAGGGCTGCCAAAGTCCTCGATAACGATACGCAGGTCGGGTGTCCCCCCTGGCGTGCACGAGGGCCGGGAGTCGACCCCCCAGTGGCGAGAGAGGTTGTCCTGCACCCAGGCGTCGCTGACGCCTACGCCGGCCCTGTCCTCGAGGCAGAATAGGATCTCGTTGTCGTAGAGAGGAAACCAAGGGGAGAACTGAGCGGGGGCAGGTTCCTGCTGCCAATGGGAAGCCACCGGGCCGTCGTCGGATAGAGCAATCCTGGCCGTCCACAGGAGAGCCAGAAGCAAGCAGCAGGCCAGGCCGGCCCGTGCTGCCAGCCGGGTTGCCATCCAAGATACCCTTGCCGTCAGCATTGGTCATCGCGGAAGTCAGCCTTCCGCAATGCCAGCGTAAGGCGATGAGCATCGTTATGTCAGTTAACGCCCGGTGAACACCTCCCATTTCCACCATCTGTTCACTTCCCCTTACCGCTTCTTGACCTCGATTGACCGGCCAACGGGGACATTACGCCACCGCTGGGCATGCTGATACCCTACTGCGGAGGGTGCGCTAGCTAGGAAAGCTGCTGGGGGAATAGATCGGGGCCGAAAGAGCAGACCTCGGCTTTGGCGACGTTCACTACGATGACCGCCGCCCTCCACACGAGGGTGGGATGAGGGAGGTAGGTAGCCTCGGCGTCGGTCAGAGGCACAAAATCCGAGCCGCCCATGAGACGGGCGGTGGCAATGTCCGCTCCCTTGGCCAGGTGGAGGTCGCCAACAACAGCGAAGGCGGGCAAGAGAAAGGAGACCCTGTGCGGCTCCTTGGCCACGTACTCCAGCGGCGGCTGAACCTCGGCCGCTGGCAAGCGATGTTCACGAGGTATCGCCAAGATGATGGCTTCCCTGCGGATCTGGGCCATCGGCCACTTGAACACCTTGTCCGACTCAGGCCCCAGCCTCCTCGCCTCCACGTCGTGGAGCACAATGATGGGCTCGCCGCGGAAGTTAAGGATGTCTGCCAGACGGGCCTGGGTAGAAGGCAGATCCAGACGGCCCACCATACAGAAGCCATCTGTGATCAGCTCCGCTTGGAACAATACCCGAGCCGATTCCACCATCGCCAACGCCTCTCAAAGAGCTATGTCGTGCGACAGTCCTTCCTTGCAGGCGTCGCCTGCCACTGTCGGAACTACATTGCCGCATACGGTAGGGGAACAGCGTGTTCTCGCATCGTATTTTCGTGTCGGATAAGGCCCTCATCCCAACGCGCAGGAAAGCCTCCACTACCTGGGGATCGAACTGGCTGCCAGCGTTACGGCTGGTCTCTTCCAGGGCATACTGGTGGGGCATGGCCTTGCGATAGGACCTGTCGGAGGTGATGGCGTCGTAGGGGTAGCGGTGGCTGCCATCAGTCATGAGCTTCCTCCCCCGAAGCCGCTTGGCCTACTAAATGGACGACGGCCGCCTCCTCGCCCTTCCTCCGCCGGAAGGCCTTGTCCGCAATCAGCCCTTTGCGGTTGGCCTCCAGAAAGGCCTCAACCACTCTGGGGTCGAACTGGGTACCGGCACCGCCCTTGAGCTCCCTCACAGCAGCGGCGTGGGACACCGCCTTGCGATAGGGACGATCAGATGTCATGGCATCGTAGGCATCGGCCAGGGCGAATATGCGAGCCGCCAGGGGTATCTCCTCCCCCTTGAGGCCGCGGGGATAGCCGCCACCGTCGTAGCGCTCGTGGTGGCAAAGAATGATCTCCCCTGCCTCCTGAAGGAAGGGAGCGTTCCTCACCATCTCGTAGCCCAGCTCTGGATGCCTCTGAATCTTCTGCCACTCGTCGTCCGTGAGAGGGCCAGCCTTCTCTAGAATCGCCTTCGGCAACTCTAACTTGGTCATATCGTGGAGCATCGCCGCCTGCTCAAGGTGGCTCAGCTCCTCATCAGAGAAGCCAAGCTCCTGTCCCACAGCCAAGGCCAGCCGAGCTAGGC
>DAOUEZ010000039.1:0-26123 GCA_034429995.1 Dehalococcoidia bacterium | reverse complement strand
GCCTAGCTCGGCTGGCCTTGGCTGTGGGACAGGAGCTTGGCTTCTCTGATGAGGAGCTGAGCCACCTTGAGCAGGCGGCGATGCTCCACGATATGACCAAGTTAGAGTTGCCGAAGGCGATTCTAGAGAAGGCTGGCCCCCTCACGGACGACGAGTGGCAGAAGATTCAGAGGCATCCAGAGTTGGGCTACGAGATGGTGAGGAACGCTCCCTTCCTTCAGGAGGCAGGGGAGATCATTCTTTGCCACCATGAGCGCTACGACGGTGGCGGCTATCCCCGCGGCCTCAAGGGGGAGGAGATACCCCTGGCGGCCCGCATATTCGCCCTGGCCGATGCCTACGATGCCATGACCTCCGATCGTCCCTATCGCAAGGCGGTGTCCCACGCCGCTGCTGTGAGGGAGCTCAAGGGCAGTGCCGGTACCCAGTTCGACCCCGGGGTGGTTGAGGCCTTCCTGACAGCCAATCGCAAAGGGCTGATTGAGGACAAGGCCTTCTCCCAGGAGAAGGGCGAAGACGCGGCAGTCCTCCATTTGGTAGCACCGGGGGGGCAGGAGGAAGCCTAGCCCCGACCAATCTGCGCCGGCAGTCTTCACACCAGATTCACCGTTCCTTCACAAGGCCTCACCTCTCTTGCTGATCCATTTCAGTGCGTCGGTGGCTTAGTATGAGCAAAGCCCCGTCGGCTGGAACTTTGCGCGGCCTGTGGCTCCGCTGTCGTTCCGAGACAAGGGAGGGTGATAGCTCGATGCAGGGGAAAGGCGAAAGTTTCCTATCCAAGGGACCCGCTCCCCCACGAGGCGACAAGAGGACAGTCATCTTCGTAGGACATGCCCGCCTGCCTCAAAGCCTGGCCGGGCGGGATGCTTCCCCTGTGGTCTCAGTGGAGGTGGAGGCTGATATGGCTACCGGCACCATCCTCGGCGCCACCGCTAGGGGTGTTCCCTCACTGGGTGCAAAGCTGGTGGAGGAGGTGCTGGCCGGCCGCAGCTTGGAACAGGGGCCCCAGGAGGTTGTGGACGAAGTTGGGCGGCGTTATGTCTGCCCTTCCCACAAGGCCCTTTGCACAGCGGTAGCGAACGCTTATGATGCTTATCACCGACATCGTGACCAAGGGTCAGGCAGCCCTTAGACGTCGCTCTTTGAGCGATGATTTGCTTTCCAGGGGGACAAGAGACGATTCCCACGGCGGCTGAGGATAGGAGCAAGTGCTGATGGCCGTCCACGGCAATGTCTTGGTTGTCGATGGTGAGCCCGATATCTGCCGGGCCCTGGAGAAGGTGTTACAGGGGGAGAGGTTCCGGTCGATGACGGCGACCACCGGC
The DNA here is from genome assembly GCA_034429995.1 of Dehalococcoidia bacterium. GTDB lineage: Bacteria > Chloroflexota > Dehalococcoidia > SM23-28-2 > SM23-28-2 > SM23-28-2. Next base: position 24,798 of record DAOUEZ010000039.1, on the reverse strand, counting down.
TGCCAGGCCCTGGAACTCGTAAAGTTCGGGCCGCCCTTTAGCATGGCCCTCATCGGCGGCAAACTGCCCGACATGGACGGTCTGAAGCTGGCCTCCCTGGTCAGGAGGATCGACCGTTGGGTGGCCATTGTCCTGATTTCAGGCAATTTCTATCGGGAGCGCAGGGTCATCGCCGAAGGCCTGCAACGAGGCGCCTACGCTGGATGCATCGCCAAGCCCTTCGATCCGAGGGAAGTGCGTCTGGTGGTCAAGAAGGTCTTGAGGGCTCATCGAGGGTCGTGGCGATCTGCCCTCCCCCTGGTGATGATTAGGCGATGCTTCGGTCTGCAACCCTTCTTGCCGGCAGATCACGAAAGTGATTAGCAACCTCAGATTTCTCACAGGACATGCGAGGATAAGGAGGGCACCTATGCAAAGCCAACCCACAGCGCATGAGAGCGGCAAGCGGCGCTCACAGCGGTCGTCAGACGTGCTACAAGAGTATCTGAAGGGATTGGCCAGCGAGCACGCCAATCTGGTGGCGCAGCGCGAGCACCTCCAAGCCAGGCTCGAGTTGGTCGAGCGACAGAAGGCTAACCTTCAGGAAGTCATCGATATTGAAGGGAAGCTGGCCGAGATGGGCCAGCGTATCCCAGGTGCGCCAGAGACCCCCGGCGAGGCCGGCTCCCAGGAGGGCGAAGTCGTGGTGGCCCCGTAAACGCCCTTCTTCGACCTCTTCTCGGCCCCCTTCAATGCCCGTAGACAGCGGACTCAGGGATTGAGAATCCCCCGGTCAGTGATGGCCCAGGATAGCTCTTGGAGGCTGCGCCTGGGCTGACCACTGCACGGCCCCTTCTTCCTCAGATCAGGCCGCCTGCAGAGAGTTGCCCCTCAAGAGCAGGAACAATCGGGTTGGCGCTTGCTTCAAACCGCCTACGCAGGCCCCCGGTTTCCCACGCCCCGCACATTCCGGCCTCACGTTGCTTGTTGGATAACTCGCCTACTCAGTTCCGCTAGCAATTGTTTACCCAAAATCTAGCTTTTCCGCCAGGACAGACGGTTGCGCTAAAGAAACTTGCAATCCATAATATTCACGCCATATTCATGCTATCTTCACGCAAGCTCTTGAAGATTCGGGGCCGCGTGTATAGCGATATCGCGGGGCCTCGTCAAAGACCCGAATCTGAGGGCCGAACCTGCCGGCCGTGCGCGCCCTTCGGGAAGGGGGAGCATTGAGAGAGCTTAGAAGAGGCGACATGCCGGAAACAAGGAAGGCCTTCGGCACTACTGGAGGCATCGGTCCGCGGGGCCTGTTCGGGGATATCGGCCGCTCAGCCGAGAGGATCTCAAACCTCAGGAGCATCCCGCCCATGACGTCGACAGGCACCAGCCGAGGCTTTTCATCTGCGAGGGTGAGCCGAGGCCTCTCTCGGCGAGAGTATGAGGCTATTTCCGCGGGCGGCAATCACTCGCGGCCGACGCTGACGGCTCCAAGGCCCTCAACGCCATTCGTCCCAGAGACAGTGGAACCTCTCGTGGACGTTTTCAATGAGGCAGACTCCATTCTCGTCGTAGCCGAGGTTCCTGGAGCCGAGGAGGACTCGATTAGGGTTGAGCTGGAGAATCACACCTTGAAGCTTCGGGCTGGGGGAAAGTATAGGGCGTACAGGGGAGAGGTAGGGCTCCCGGCCGAGGTGGAACACAACAGCCTGGCCTGGACCCTAAACAACGGGATCATCGAGCTAAGATTGAATCGCAAGAAGAGGAAGCGAAGGGTTGCCCGCAGCCGCTCTGCTGGTGGCCACTAGCTGTAGCCAGCATAACGGCAGACATCCTCAGCGGGCAAGTGGCCAGGCTTTCAATATCAGCTCAGCCGACTTCTGACGCAGTTGGGAGAAACCGCGGCAATACTCACAATCCGGGGTCCTCTCGCTATAGTCATCACAGCTCAGCAGCACCTCGACGGCCTCCATCAACCTCTGCGCCTCAGAAGCCTTCTCAGTGCCGATTTTCGCCGCGTTGATCTGCTGGGTCAGCCCGGCGATGATGCTCTCCTGGGCTTGAAACTTGGGACACTTGATGCCGGTCTGCTCGGCGGTCATCTTTTCGCCATGGCCTCCTCGAAGTGGCGCTTGGCGATGCGGAAGCGGCCATAGTCCGTCGCCTCAGGCTTCTTCTCCACGAACTGCCGAATGGCCAGCATGGAAGCCTGGCGACAGATAGCCTCGATGTCCGATCCCACGATGCCGTCTGTTCGGTCAGCCAGAGAGCTCAGGTCGACGTCGGAGGCCAGGGGCTTGTCTCGGGTGTGCACCTGGAAGATGGCCAATCGGGCCGCCCGGTCGGGCACGGGCAGCTCGACGAGGACTTCGAAGCGGCCAGCTCGCAGGAGGGCCGGATCGACTATGTCCAGGCGGTTGGTGGCCGCTAGTACCACCACCCCCTTCAGTTCCTCGATGCCGTCCATCTCGGTCAGGAACTGGCTAACCACCCGCTCGGCGACGTGAGAGTCGCCACCGCCTGCCCCCCGTTGGGGAGCGAGGGCGTCGATCTCGTCGAAGAAGACGATGCAGGGTGAGGCCTGTTTAGCCTTCTTGAAGACCTCGCGGATGCCTCGCTCGGACTCACCCACCCACTTGGAGAGAAGAGCCGGCCCCTTCACAGAGATGAAGTTGACCTCGCTCTCCTTGGCAACAGCCTTGCCGACAAGGGTCTTGCCCGTCCCCGGCACGCCATAGAGCAGGATGCCTTTGGGCGGGTTGGTCTTGGCGTGCTGGAACAGCTTGCCGTATTTAAGGGGCCACTCCACCGTCTCCACCAGCAGCCGCTTGACCTCCTCCAGGCCGCCGATGTCGTCCCAGCGCACATCGGGCACCTCAGTGAACACCTCGCGGATAGCCGAGGGCTCCACCTCCTTCAGCGCTTCCAGGCAATCATCCATGGTCACCTCCAGCTCTAGGAGCCGCTCGTAGGGGATGGAGGCCTGAGCAAAGTCGATGTCCGGCAGGATGCGGCGCAGGGTGATCATGGCCGCCTCTCGACATAGAGACTCCAGGTCGGCCCCCACGAAGCCGTGGGTGATGCCAGCTAGCCGCTCCAGGTCGACATCCTCGGCCAGGGGCATGCCGCGGGTGTGGATGTCCAGGATCTCCCGTCGGCCATCCTTGTCGGGGATGCTGATGGCGATCTCGCGATCGAAGCGGCCGGGGCGGCGCAAGGCGGGCTCGAGCAGGTTGGGGACGTTGGTCGCCCCAATGACGATGACCTGTCCCCGCGACTCCAGCCCGTCCATGAGGGCCAGGAGCTGGGCCACCACTCGTCGCTCCACCTGCTGGTCGCCTCGCGCCTCCTCCCGCTTGGGAGCGATGGCGTCGATCTCATCGATGAAAACGATAGCCGGCGCCTGGCGGCGGGCATCCTCGAAGATGTTCCTCAGATGGGCCTCGCTCTCCCCGTAGAACTTGTGAATGACCTCGGGGCCGTTGATGTGAATCAAGTAGGCGCTGGTCTCATGGGTCACCGCCCGAGCGATGAGGGTCTTGCCGCAGCCCGGGGGTCCGTGCAAGAGCACCCCCTTGGGGGGCTCAATGCCCAGCCGCTCGAACACTTCCGGGTATCTCAGGGGCAGCTCGATCATCTCCCGGATGCGCTGGACCTCCTTGTGCAAGCCGCCGATGTCCTCGTAGGAGATCATGCTTCTCAGAGAGGGAGCACCCTCCCCCCTGAACTTGATGGCCGTGGAACGCTGGATGATGACAACATCCTTGGGCGAGACCTCGGCCACAGTGAAGTCCTGGGCACGGGTCCCAAAGAGGTCAAGGCGCAGCCGGTCGCCGGCGGTCACCGGCAGCCCTTCCAGCCGGTGGGCGATGTAGCGGCTGTAGCGTCCCCCAGGCCAGGACTTCAGGGCGTCAAGGGGGGCGAGGACAACGGTCCTGGCCGGCTGGTGGTCCACCACCCGCACCGAGGCCTTCTCGTCGAGGCCAGCCTGAGCGTTCTCTCGCAGGATGCCATCGACCTGGATGAGGCCCTTGCCCCGGTCAGCCATGTAGGTTGGCATGGCCTTGGCCACCGTCCGCCCCTTGCCTGTGACCTCGATGATATCGCCGATGGCTGCGCCCATCTCCTCCAGGTGCTGGGGGTCGATGCGAGCTATGCCCCGGCCCACGTCCTTGGCCTGGGCTTCGGCCACGCGCAGGGTAAGCGATTTCTGTCCGTTGTCGCTGTCCTTCGATGTCAAGACGACTACCTCCTGCGGATTTGTCCTTCCCTTCACACCCCGGCTCTACGAGCTACGCTCGGGGGTCACCGTTAGGCCGTATTCCAGTCTCAGCCCCTTTTCCTTCAGCACGGCGGCCAGTATGTCTAGCAAGGCCCCTTCGAATTGCACGAACTCCTCGGGCGAGGTGTCTTGGGGGAGTTGTACATACTGGTCTCTCAACCTCGGGTAAGCCTCGGCCACTGGGGGTTCCAGGTAGGGCATCACCTCGGCGAAAAGCATCTCCTCCAGCTCCCTGGCCTCGGTCACTTTGCTCTGCCGGTAGAAAGAGGCCGTCTCCATGGCCAGGTCGAGGTGGCCGTGCATATCTGCGATCACCAGCAGTAGGTCGGCTCCGGCCGGAGTGAGGCTTGCCCTCTCGACCTCCTCTTGTAGCCTTTGCCGCAAGGCCCCCTTGGAGCGAACGCCTTTGGCGGCATTGAGCACGTTTTTCTTATCCAGATAGAGCAAAGGGGCGGTGAAGTTGCTCTGGATGGTAACGTCGTTGGCGAAGACCTCTCTGGGGGCGTACAGGCAAAGCTTATCCACCGCCAGGGCCAACAGACGGTCTACCTTGGCTTGCCATTCTTTATCCTGAGCCTGCGAAGGGAACAAGGGCCGCACGCCGTCGGTTGAGAGGTCCGCCTGCAACCTTCGCGCCGATCGGGTCGTCTCACATTCGGACAGGGGGTGAGCATGCTCGTGGGCCAGCAGGCCCTTGACCGCCTCCCGGTCGTCCCAATACCCTTCCTTTTCCATGGCCTTCTGGTTGATGAAGACATGGCAGGAGCCGGGGTTCTCGAGGTCGTAGACGTTCACGATGGGCCTCTGCCCCAGGATGGCCAGGCCTCCGGGCGGCAGGGCCGATAGGTCGGCCGACCTTCGGCCCGCCGCCCCCTCGGATAGTTGCCTGACCAGGGGCTCAAGGTCCTTGAGGACAAACAGGGTGACGACCTCCTGTCGCCAGCGGGGGGTGGCAGCATACTTCTCTATGACCTCTTCCTCGATGTCAGTGAGAGGCCCCAGGCCGGACTCCATGTCCGAAACGACCCGCAGCTCTGTGCCAGCGATCCGCCGGAGGCTGAAGTGCTTGAGAAGTCTATTCATCGCTCGACTTCTTGAGGCGCAACTCCAGTACGCCGTTCTTGTGGGCTTTCTTCATGGTCGCCGCGTCGACCGGGCAGGGGAGGATCACCTCCTTAGAGTATTTCTTCTCTCCCGCCGTCTCGAAGGTCAAGACGTCATCCTTGACGTCGATGGTGATCTCATCCTCGGCCACCCCGGGGAGCTCGGCGACGACGAGCACCGTCTCGCCCTCGTCGAAGACATCGACCAGCGGCTCCTGCACCTCGTCCACCACCGGCCCCTCCTCGGTGGAGCGGATGTTGCCAAAGCGCTCGACCCGGGGCGTGCCGCCGATGCCCGTCCTGACGCTGAAGCCGTAAACGCCCCTGCCTCGCTCGCCCAGGCCCTTGACCTTGAACTCCCCGGTTCGGCTCGCCTCCGACTCGCCCGCTTCAACCATGTCCGACACCAGGTTGATGAAGTCGCCAATCCCCTTGAAGATGCCGCCGAGACCGATATCGACGCCTATCTCCTCGCGACCTGCCCTCCGCCTCTCCCCGCCGCCCGGGCTTGTCTTCCTCTCCGCCATGTCCGTACCTCCTCTTCGCTCAGCTCGTTAGACTGACTTGTCGCCTCTCAACAGACGATTGCTCCTCCCGTCTGCTACAAAGGGTCACGTCCTGGTCCTCCGCACATAATCCTCCACCGAGGAGACGCTGGCGCCCGATTCCACCGTCAGCGCCTCCCACCACTTTTCCCTGGCCGCTTCGTAGGCCGCCGGGTTCTCCTGCCACTCTCGGAATCTGTCGTAGACTCGCTTGAAGCCCTCCTGGGCCTCCTCCCACCGCTCCTTCTTGAATAGAGAGCCGATGGGTGCCAGGGCCGTCTTCTCCTCTCCCTCGAAAAGGGTCAGGGCGACGTCCCGTTCGAAGTCGGCGCCGTGGCCGGCACTCATGCCCGAAACCAGATAGCCCACGACGACCCCGAAGGCGAGGGCAAACCGCCCCTCCAGGCCCAGGCGGTAGCCAGCGTCCACAGCCAGGAAGGTGACCACATGGGTCACACCGCTGCCCTCGCGGAATCGCCCAGGGCCGGCCTTCCTCTGGCGGGAGCGATGGATGGCCAGGGCGTCCTGATAAGAAAGGGGAGGCTTGTCACACCAGTAGCGCGGGGGAAGAAACCCCACATCGAAGTCGGCCAGGGAGAAGTCGCCGATGTCCGCGACGTTCTGGAAGGCCAAGCGCAGCCTCTCCCAGAGTTCGGCGAACACCGTCTCCGCCAGGGAGACATCGGGTTGCAACACGATCTCCGGCCTGGCCCCATCCCTCAATACCAGGCGGCACTCGATGCCTTCCAGGGCCTGCATCTCAGCCGGCAGGGTGATCTCCACGCTGCCGCTGGTTCGGCCAGCCGAGCGGACCCTTCTGGTTCCCCAATCCATGTCTCATGCCTCCCGCAAGTGGCTGATAGCATCCGCCGAAGGCGGATCAGCCTCTGGCTGAGCCGGGAGTCCGTCTGCCAAACCACATCTACGCATCAGAGGTCAAGCTAGGTTGGCTAGCGGACTGTCTAGCAGAAATCATAGCGGAAACCTCTGACTCTGTCAAGCCCAGTTGTATAGACGCGCAGGTTGCCTACCGCCTTACACAAGCCAGGCCCTCTTCACAGAACCTGCATGGAACCTTCACGGCCCTCCTACAACAAAGTATCACCAGGGCCTTTCTAATAAAGAGAGGTCGAACAGGCTGATAGAGGGGCTGACAAGAGACTTGTAATGCCGAATGCATCAGAGTCCTCCCCGCATGTCCGGGTGGAGCAAGTGCTCCGCTCGGCCGTAGAAGCTGTTGAGGCCAGATGCGGAGCGGTGGCCCTAGTAGACGCGAGCAATCATCGTCTGTCCAGGGTCGCCTCCTGGGGGCCATTTCCCCCTCTCAAAGGCGGAATGACCGTGGCTCGCTGGGTAGCCAGCCGGCGAAAACCGCTCGCCCTTCAGACTCGCCAGCAAGCCTTGCAGATCCCCGGCCTGGTTGTCGACAGAGGAGAGAAGCTGCCTCTCATCTGTGTGCCCATCGAGAGCAGAGATGGGGTTCTCGGCGCACTGCAGGCAAATGTCCCCTTTTTCTCTGGCGACGAAGACGTTTCGAACAAGCTACGCACTCTCGAGCTAGCCGCAGACCTGGTGGGTTGCATCCTGGAGAATGCTGAGCTGGAGCAGGAACTACAGGAAAAGGAAAAGGATGTGACCAGGCTGGTCAAGGCCAGCATCGACACCCAGGAGACGGAGCGGGAAAGGATCTGCCTGGAGGTGCATGATGGGGTTGCCCAAACCCTAGTTTCTGCTTTCCAGCACCTGCAAGCCCTGCAAAACAGTCCCCTATCTCAAATGCCGGAGGCAAAGCACCTCATCGCCAGAGCCACCGGCCTCGTAAGACAGGCCATCCAAGAAGCCAGAGAAGTCATTAACAGCCTTACGCCGGCCACCCTGAGGGACCTTGGTTTGGTGGCCACGTTGCGCCAGGAGCTGCGGCAGTTCCAGAAGGAAACTGGCTGCAAGGTCGAATTTGAGGCCAACTGGCCCAGGCTGGCCAAAGATACCGAGATCGCTCTTTATAGAATCGTGCACGAAGCCGCTACCAATGTCAGAAGGCATGCCAATTCCCGAAGGATGCGGATCGAGTTGACCCGAGAGACCGATCGCCTGGTGGCGCAGGTGAAGGACTGGGGCAGCGGCTTCGACCTCAAGCAGTATGGCCTGGCTACAAGCCACAGCACGGGGCTGTCTAGCATGCGCAAGCGGGCTGAGCTGTTAGGAGGCACCTGCGATATAGGGAGTGCCTTGGGCAAGGGCACGGAGGTCCGCGTAGAGGTGCCCATTGCCGAATAGAAGGGGGTGCGATGGATCCTGTAAGGGTATTGATAGTGGACGACCACCCGGTGGTTCGCGAAGGGTTTCGCACCATGCTGGCCACCGACCAGGCCATCGACGTAATGGCAGAGGCCGCCGACGGGCTGGAGGCGGTGGCCAAGGTGGCTGAACTCGAGCCAGACGTGGTGCTGATGGACATCGTCATGCCCAATCTCGATGGCATAGAGGCTACGCGGCGCATCAAGGACCAGCACCCCTCAACAGTGGTCATTATGCTCACTATATATGACAACGATGCCTACGTTGTTGACGCCGTACGAGCGGGAGCCAGCGGATACCTCCTGAAGGATGCCTCCCGCGATCTCCTGATTCACACGATTCGAGCAGCCACTAGCGGCGGGACTCTGATCAAGACCAGTCTTCTGTACGAGGCTATCTCGGGGTTAGTGGGCCCGGATGGCAAACAGCGCAGAGGGAATTCCCTGACTTCCACCGGCCACGACGAGCTAACACCACGAGAGCAGGAGGTGCTGAAGCTGGTGGCGGAAGGACGCACCAACAAGGAAATCGGCAGGACCCTCTCCATCGCCGAAGACACGGCCAAGAAGCATGTCCAAAGCATCATCGCCAAGCTGGGCGCCTCCGATCGCACCCACGCCACGTTGAAGGCGGCGCGTGCCGGCCTTATCAAGTGAGGCCGGTTCTGCCCCGTCTGGATGGTGCCCGTTTGGGCCATATCCATACGGGGACTGCTAAGAAAACCCAGGTGGGGGTTGTGGGGCGGAGCTAGGATAGGAGTGAAATTACGTCGGGACGAGGCCGTAATAAAAGGAGACTTGTGGGGTCTCTAAACTTGGAAAACGTATCTCTCGCTGACCGTCGTCGCGAAGCACGTTCTCTCTGGCGTCCACAGGTGTCAGAGCCACCGCGAAGCCTCCGCCCGAGGCGGAGCCTTCCTCCTCTCTGGACGCCGTTCCCCAAGGTCAACTGGCAGAGTCAAGTGAACAGAGGAGCCGTTTGCGGCTGTGCCTGTGGCATTGGGGTTAGCCCATGTGCGAAAGGAGGTGAGCTGAATGGCAGTTGAGAAGGCGATTGCGTCCTCCAGCCTGGTCGAGGTTGTCGACCGGATCCTGGACAAGGGCATCGTCGTGGATGCTTGGGTGCGCGTCAGCCTGGTCGGTATCGAGCTACTGGCCGTCGAGGCCAGAATAGTCACGGCTGGGGTCGACACTTTTCTGAAGTACGCGGAGGCGGTGGGGCTGACAGCCGCAGCGGCTTAAGCCAGCCCCGGCCCGGAAGTCCGCAGGAAGGCGTCGAGGCACACCTGCCCCGACCGCGAGCCGGGCTCCCTCCGCCTGAGGCGGACGCCGGAGTCGCTGGTGTGTCTCGACGCTCATCCGGGCTAACGACCAGCCATTGTGAGAAAGCGAGTCCCCTTCTGCAAGGGGCTGAAAGGAGATGAGGAGTAATGGGCCTGATCCAGGAGTTCCAGCAGGCCGACGCCGACCGGCGCAAGGAGGTGGCTGTGCTGGTCCGTGAAACGGACGCCAGCCTTGGCGATTTTCGCAAATTCGTTGGCCACCTGCATAAGGTCAGTGCCAGCCGCCGCTCAGACGTGGCCACCATGCGCGCCGACGCTGATGCCTTCGTTGACCAGCTTCACACGGTCAGCGCCGACCGCCGGGCCGACGTCGCCGCCTTGCGAGCAGACGCCGACGCCTTCGTCGATCACCTTCACAAGCTGAGCGGTGACCTCCGCTCTGAAGTGGCTGCCATGCGCGCCGACGCCGACGCCTTCGTCGGCCACCTCCACCAGTTGAGCGGTGACCGCCGCTCCGAGGTGGCCACCATGCGCGCCGACGCCGACGCCTTCGTCGGCCACCTCCACAAGCTGAGCGGTGACCGCCGGGCCGAGGTGGTCGCCATGCGAGCAGACGCCGACGCCTTCGTCGGCCACCTTCATAAGGTCAGCGCCGACCGCCAGCGCGACGTGGCCACCATACGGGCCGATGCCGACGCCTTCGTCGGCGACCTGCACAAGGTGAGCCGTGACCGCCGCTCGGAGCTAGCCAGCATGATGAAGGACCTGGCCCAACTGGACGCCCACCGCCGGGCAGACGTGGCCGCCATCCGCACCCTGGTATGGGGCGGGGCGGCCCCGATCTATCGGGGAGCGGCCCCACGGCCCAGAGCGGCGGCTCCACCGCCCCCACCACCACCGGCTGCACCAGCCGCGGCCAGAGAGGCAACGGTTACGGCCGAAGCTGAAACCCCCGAGACCGTAGCCCTCCGGGACGTGGTGTTCGAGTACCTGGCTGACCACCCCGACGGGGCCAGGCTGACCGAGATGGAGCGAGAGTTTGGCATAGCCCGCATCCAGATAGCGAAGGTCCTCCACGGCTTGATCGACGACAACAAGGTGGAAAAGCGAGACCTGCTGTACTTTGCCATCTAGCGAGCATCACCCGGCGTCGGCAAACGAGTAGGGCTCCCGGCCCTGGTTCCAGGGGATAGGAGGTTCGGTGGCGGCAAACGTAATCACCTGTGCCTTCTGCGAGGGGTCGGGCAGGGACCCATTCGGTCTCTTGTCCGGCCTATCCCGCTGCCAGGTCTGCGGCGGCATCGGCTCCGTGACGATTGAGGAGCCCTGCCTAAGGTGCGCTTTCTGTGAGGGTAGAGGCGTACACCCTCACCAGCGCCTTACCTGCACCTGCTGCGGGGGCAAGGGGATGATTAGCATCCAGCAACCGACGGCGGAATGCCCTCACTGCCAGGGGACGGGGGCAGAGCCGCCCGATCAGGACTACCTGCCCTGCGTCCTCTGCAAGGGCGCGGGAGTAATCACGGTCAAGAAGAAGGTCGTCGCGGCTAAGGAGAAGGCAAAGCAGCCGGCGTAGACCAGTCGCTAACGCGTCCGACCTGCGGCGAGAGGAGGGAGGAAACCATGGTCGTCAGAGAAGAAGGGGTAACCACCGTACTGGAGCCTCGCCCCCTGCCCAACTTCGTGGAAACGAAGTTCGTCAAGGAGATCACCGACCGGGCCCTGGCCTATATCAGGGCGGGCTTTCCGGTTCACTTCCGGGGGGCGTCGGGGACGGGCAAGACCACCCTGGCCATGCACGTCACCAGTAAGATTGGCCGCCCGGTGGTGATGATCCACGGCGACGAGGAGTTCAGCACCTCCGACCTGGTGGGGGGAGAGTACGGCTACCGCATGAGGAAGGTGATTGACAATTTCATCCACTCCGTCCTCAAGACCGAGGAGGACATGGTAAAACGGTGGATGGACAATCGCCTGACGGTGGCCTGCAAGTACGGCTTCACCCTCATCTACGACGAGTTCACCAGGTCCCGGCCGGAGGCCAATAACATCCTCCTCTCTGTCCTCCAGGAGAAGATGCTGGACCTGCCCGCCGCTCGGGGGGACGGCGAGAACTACCTCGAAGTCGACCCCGAGTTTACGGCGATCTTCACCAGCAACCCAGAGGAGTACGCCGGGGTCTACCGAAGCCAGGACGCCCTGCGCGACCGGATGGTCACCCTGGACCTCGATCACTTCGACGAAGAGACCGAGGTGGCCATAACCGCGGCCAAGTCGGGCCTGTCCCGCCGCGACGCCCAAAAGATTGTCCGCGTCGTTAGGGCTCTCAGGGAGTCAGGCGTATGTGAATACGCCCCCACCATCCGCGGGCCGATCATGATCGCCAAGACGCTCAAGGTGCTGAATGGCTCCGTGGGCGCCGGCAACGAGGTCTTCCGGAAGTTGTGCCTGGATATCCTGGCCTCGGAGACGAGCAGGGTTGGCAGCAAGGCTCACAGCGCCAAGGTCCGAGAGCTGGTAGGCAAACTGGTTGACCAGCACTGCTAGGTGGTCAGCCGGTCTGCCATCAAGCCGTGGCTCAGAAGGAGGGTATCGCTAGTGATACCGACGAGAGTTTTCGCCAGAGTGGATACGGACGGCAAGATCGCCCTTCCTGACAACATCCGCCGCCAGACGGGCCTCCAGCCCGGCCAGCTGGTGGAGGTAAAGGTCGTAGCCAGGAAGAGCGTCGTGATTTCGGCCAGAGGCAGCGCCAGGTAGGATCACCTGCCCACCCCAGGAGGAGTCCGAGGGCGCAGGCCGGAAGGGAGCAGAGGGCATGGATGACAAAGAAGAGATCGCTGCCTTCAAACAGGATGTACGGCGGGCCCGTCGAAAACCCGCCAGACTTGACCAGACGCCGAAAGAAGAACCCGACAGAACCGCGAGCCATGCCAGGGGCGTGCGACGCCCCAAGGGCTTGCTGGACATCCATTCGAGCCTAAGCAGGGGTATACATTCCGTACCCGCGCGCAACGAACGCTACTACCTGGACCTGTATCTGCTGCAAATAGAGAGGGAGAGGCTCACCCAAGAAGCTACCTCGCTACAGAAACGAAGCACCCGAATACAGCGACGTCTTGCCGAAATCGCGAGCGAAATGGCTGAGAAGGAAGAGAGGGCAATCCAAGGCGTCAAGAAACCCCCGCAGAAGAAGCACAACTACAAAGAGCAAGAATGGAACCGGATGTCCATCAAGTACTGAACCGTCCCTACGGGCCGAGCAGGTAGTGGACGTGCAGTCGCAGCGTTACCGATCGAAAGGCGGTGTCGCTGTGGTGGGAGAACCAAGGGTGAGTGCTAGCGCCCAAGCCAGATTGGAAATGGCCAGAGAGAAGACCAGGATAGCAAGGAGGAAACACGAGCCTCCCTCCCCTCTGGAGCGGGCGGCCGAGGAGTGGAAGAGGCAGCAAGAACAGCAGGAGAGGCTCCGATTTTCGCCCGAGCCGGAAACCTCGCTAATCGCTCCAGTACGAATGCCTCTGCGGGCCACGCCTGGTCGAACCGACGACACGATTGGCTGGGCGCCGTACCGGTGGCAAGACGACGACGAACCAAAACGGCAGGTGGTGATGAACGCCGCGACGCTAAGTCGCATCGCCCAGCACCTGAAGGCCCGGGAATGGGCCAGGGCTATGGGGAAAAGGCAAAGCACGCCCTTGGGATTCCGCCTGGAGAAATGGGCGGAGACTTGGAGAAGGAACAAAGAACTCGAGGAGAAGCGTCTCGCTGGGTCGCCGACAGCGGAGGATAGCAGGCGGCCCGCTTGACCAGCCACGAGGTGGTTCCAATGACAAAGAAATATGTATACGGCATCATCCCGACCACGGACTCGCCCACCTTCGGCGCATCTGGCTTCGCCCCGAGGGCGGAACAGGTATGCACCGTAGTCTACCGGGGCCTCGGTTGTGTAGTGAGCAATTATCTGGGGGAGGACTTTACTTCCCTCCCTAAGGAGAATCTGGTGCGCTGTCTGATGGCCCATCAGGCGGTGATTGAGCGCGTCATGAAACACTACCCCATCCTGCCCGTCAAGTTTGGCACCCTAGTCGAGGGTGACGGCGAGGTGCAACGCCTCATTGAGCAAGGACACCGCAAATTCACCCAAGCTTTGATCTGGCTGGACGGCAGGGTGGAGATGGAGGTGGCCGCCACCTGGGACCTGAAGCGGGTTCTCGCCGATATCGGCCAGGAAGACGAGATTGTGCGTCTGAAGAAAGCAATAGCCAACAGGCTTCCCGGGGAGGTCCTGGAGCAGCAGATTCGGGCTGGGAAAATCGTAAAGGAATCCCTGGATCGGCGGCGGATCAAGTATCAGGAGCGCATGCTTGAGTCCCTCCAGGCGATGGCCCTGGCCGTGCAGCCAAACGCCCTGGTCGCTGATGAGATGGTGATGAACGTGGCCTTCCTGATCCAGAGGGACCGGGAAGGGGAGTTCGACAAGCGGTTGAGGGAGCTGGATCAGGCATTCCATGACCAGATAGACTTCCGCGTCATCGGTCCCCTGCCGCCCTATAGCTTCGCCACCGTGGAGGTGGCAAGACCCAGCGCCGAGAAGATCGAGGAGGCGAGGCAAGTGCTCGGTCTCGTTAACGAAGTCTCGGAGGCAGAGACCAAGGAAGCCTACCGGCATATGGTGGCGGAGACCCACCCCGACGCCCACCCTGATGGAGAGCAGGGAGGTGAGCGCTTCACCAGGGTGCGGGAGGCGTTTGCCCTACTCACCGCCTATTGCCGCGGCCAGAACGAAGCGGGCGATCGAGCCGCCCAAGACCACCGCTATTCCCTGGCCCCCGAAGATGTCAGGCGGGCTTTTCTGGTTACCGTGGGCCGGTCGGGCGCCCAGGTCACCTAGGCAGGGCGGTGCAGCAAGCAGATGGCTCGCTTCGTACGGCAGGAGGGGGACAACCAAGAGGCAAAGTATCTCTACTGCATCATCAAATGCAGCGGCGAACGCACCTTCAATAGCGTACAAGCGGTCGGTGGCCTCAGTGACAAGGTGCACACGGTGGTTCTTGGGGACCTGGCGGTCGTGGTCAGCGACTCGCCGGACATGAAATACGACAGCACCCGGGCAAACATGATAGCCCATCAGAAGGTCATCGAGCGGATGATGGAGGAGGGGTTTACCGTCCTTCCCATGAGATTCGGAACGGTCACTACGAAGGGCGCAGCGACGCCCGTGGAGGATATTCGGCACAAGCTCCTCGAAAGTAGGGCTCAGGAGTTCGAGGATCTGTACGAAGACATGGACGGCAGGGCTGAGCTCGGCCTCAAGGCCCTCTGGCGGGACGAGAAGGCCATCTTCGATGAGATCGTCGCTGAGAACAGGGAGATACGAAAGCTTCGCGATTCCCTTCTGCCTCACATGGCTCGCTCGCCGGAAGCAACCCACTTCGATAGGTTACGTGTGGGCGAGCTCGTGAAGACAGCGATGGATCGCAAGAGGCAGAGGGAGGCGAAGAAGCTCCTCTCCCGCTTTCGCCCCATCGCCGAGCGGATTCGAGAGAACAGGATCATCATGGACAGGATGGTTCTCAACGCGGCTTTCCTGGTCGAAAGGGAGCGAGAGGGGAACTGCGACGAAGCGGTTAGAAAACTCGATGAGGAACTGGGCGAGAGGATGGTTCTCAAGTACACGGGCCCCACCCCGCCCTTTAACTTCTGCGAGATCGTGGTCACCTGGGATGAGGAGTAGCAGTTGCGCAAGCCGCTCCGAAAACGCAAAAGGCCGGCCCCGGCAGCGACGGGCGGTGGCAGTCTCTTGCTGGACGTATTGACCATGCCCGTCCTCGGAGTTCCCAGGCTGGTTCATTGGGTTGCCAAAGAGTTTGCTGAGGAGGTGGAAAGGCAGGAACTGGACGAGGGCAAACTCCAGGGGCAGTTGCTGGACCTCCAAATGCGGTACGAGCTGGGCGAGATTGATGACGAGCAGTACGCGGCGGAGGAAAGGGTTCTACTCGAGAGGCTGAGCTATATTCGCAAAGCCAAGGAGCGGAGCTAGAGACCCAGAGGATGAACCTCGGAGACCTGGGCGGCCAGCACGGGCGGCTTGGTGGAGAGGGCGAGCGGCGGATAGTCCCGAGGTAAGGAGGGCGACATGGCCTTGAAGATGACAGAGGTGGCGGAGCGGGCCAGGCAGCAGCTGGCCGAGGTTACCGGCTTCAAGCCGGTGGCGGTGGTGGGGAGCTACAGGGACGCGGAGGGATGGCACATCACGGTGGACTTGCTGGAGATGGCTCGCCTGCCGGAATCGACTGATATTCTCGGCACCTACGAGGTCTCATTGGACGAAGAAGGCAACATGCTGAAGTTCGAGAAGAAGAGGGCCCGCCTCCGCAGCGAATCATACGAGGAGGAAGAATAGTAGAAGGGCAAGATGTCGGAGTACATGGCCAAGATGACCTTGAGCCTGACCGTATGAGCGGAAGGGGGCGGAAGAGATGAGTCCCAATGAACTGCAGATCCTAAGGCTGGCTCAGGAACTAAAGTGCGTGGACAGGCTGACCGTCAGCCGCAGAATGGGTATCTCGACCCAGTACGCGGATTGCCTCTTGGGATACTTGTGTCGATATGGATATTTGGCCCCGATCTCTTCGGGAGCAAACCCCGTGTATGCCTTCACTGAAGAAGGACGCGCCTGCCTTCTCGGCGACCTGCTCCAGCTTCGAGCGCGGCTCCAGAAGAAGATAGGCTGGCTGACCTACCAGAGGGACAGGGTCAGCGAGAAGATAGCCAAGCTTGCCGTTGGAGGAGTGGAGGAGGCGAAAGTCGAGGCGCCGTCAGTACTCCCTGCCCAAGGAGAGACGGTGAAGGGGGAAACGGCGCAGGTGGGGGGATCATAGCGTGGAAGAGGGCAAGTATCTCTACTGCCTGATCGAAGGTAGCGACACCAGGAACT
This sequence comes from Dehalococcoidia bacterium, assembly GCA_034429995.1. Classification (GTDB taxonomy): domain Bacteria; phylum Chloroflexota; class Dehalococcoidia; order SM23-28-2; family SM23-28-2; genus SM23-28-2. The sequence goes on along the minus strand of DAOUEZ010000039.1, from coordinate 8,369 downwards.
TCGGTCCCATAGCCATCGGCGACCGCGGCGACGAGGTTACGACTATTTCCTACCAGGGTCTCAGTGCGGTGATAAGCAGCGTGCCCATGAGCAAGTACGTGGTTAGCCGAGAAACCATGACCAAGCACGAAAGAGTGATCGAAGAGGTAATGAAGGACTGCACCGTCCTCCCCGTAAGGTTCTATACGGTCGCCCCTAGCGTGGACGAGATTCGCAGCCTCCTCAAGAAGAGGCATACCGAATTCAGGAATCTTCTACGGTACTTGGACAACAGGCTGGAGCTTGGTCTGAAGGCTATCTGGAAAGACATGGAGACGATCTTTCGGGAAATCATCGAGGCGAACGAGGAGATCAGGGCACTCCAGAAGAAGATAGGGCAGGCCTCCTCCGAACGAGCTGAGGCCGCCAAAAAAGCGATGGGCGCGAGGATGAAAGCGCTACTGGAGGAAAAGAAGGCCCAGGAGGCAGAAGGCCTGCTCGACCCCCTGAAAAGGATCTCGATCGATGTGCAGTTCAACAGGACCCACGGCGACGACATGATATGCAACGCCGCCTTCCTGGTGGATAGGCGGTGGGAGAGAGAGTTCGACATTCGAGTGGACGAATTGATGACGGCGCATGGCGATAGGGTCAAGTTTGTCTATGTGGGGCCAGCACCGCCCTACAGCTTCGTCAACATAGTAGTAAGTGAGAGGGAGTGAACGCTGATGGCCCTGGAAGCAGCGAGAGACACCGACGGCGCAGGCCTGGCCGACGTAGTAGATAGGATATTGGACAAGGGGCTGGTCATTAACGCCGACATCATGGTGTCGGTCTCCGGGGTTGAGCTGCTCGGCATCAAAATAAGAGCCGCCCTGGCATCGTTCGAGACGGCGGCGAGGTACGGCCTGGAGTTTCCCTCGGGGACCAACCTAGAGACGCCGGCCTGGCAGGAGGCAGTGATAGCCAAGGAGAGCTGTCCCCAGTGCGACAAGAGGGTGCCCACCGAAGAGCTTATCACCAGCGGCTGCCCCTGGTGCGGCTGGATAAGCGCCAAGGCGAGGGCCATCCCGCCAGCCACTTAGGGAAGGTGAAGGCGATGGAGGGTACGAGCGGAAAGAAGAGGACCAGCGATAGGAAGAGAGTCGACGAGAAGAAGGTCGCTGAACAGGAGGAGAGGATAAGGGAGCTCGAGGAGAAGATCAGAGGGCTGGAGGAGGCGACTGCCGAGGAAGAGCCCGAAGGCAGCGCCGAGGGGACGGCCGCCAGCGTACTCGGCCAGCTCGGCGGTATGTTCCCCGGCCTCGACGGTCTCATCAGGGGGTTGGAAAAGTCGAAGGCCTTCCAGGAGAGGCTGAGAGCTATCGACGGCGAGATCGAGGCCAGGCTGAGGAGCGAGCCGCTCAAGCGAGTGGAGGTAGGTGGCACGATGTCCTCACTTCGGAGCCACCCTACCGGGAGGCCGATGGGAAGGAGGGCCGCGCCCGTAGCGCGGCGGGCACCCGTGCCAGAGCCGAAGGTTCCCACCGTCCAGGAACCGCCCGCGGATGTCTTCGACGAGGAGACCCACCTCAAAGTAATTGCCGAACTGCCGGGCATTGAGGAAGAAGACATAGAGATAGACCTGAATGGCGCTCGGCTTCTCATATCAGTTGATACACCCGCCCACAAATATCACAAGGAAATAGTCTTGCCCTGCACGCCCGATGGGAAAGTGGAAAGACTGTACCGAAATGGCATCCTAGAGCTCACGTTGTGGAAAGAGTAGCCGGTCCGGAGCCATGGTGGTCGATATCGATGAGAATAACCTGAAGCACGGAGTGCTGGGGCTTGTCATCGCGCTGGTGGAAATAATCAAAGATGCCCTCAAGCTTCAGGCAATGAAGCGCATGGAAGGAGGAAGCCTGACTGAAGAGGAGATGGAGAGGCTGGGAGAGGCGCTCATGGACCTGGATGCGGCCATAGAGGAGATAAAGGAAGAGCAGGGAATCAGCGAGTCAGTGAAATCGGTGCGGGATGGCCTGGACGACATCGTGGACGATGTTATCGACAGGTTCATAAACCCCGAGGAGTGGGAGAAAGAAGCCGAACCAAAAGGAAGCACGGCACATGCAGCACAGTGACAACATTCGAGTGGCCCCAAGCGAGGGTGAAGCCGCTACCAAGGCAGGCGCAAGATACCTCTACTGTGTTGCCGATAGCGATGAGAAAGTCCGCCTGGGACCAATTGGAATCGATGGCCACGAGGTCTATACCGTCCCCTACAACGACGTCTGTGCAGTAGTGCATGACTGCCCCGCCGAGCCCTACCAATCGGCCGACGCGGAGGTGGTCAAGGGCTGGGTGATAGCGCATCAGCGGGTGGTCGACGAGGCCTGGGATAAGTGGGGAACGGTGTTGCCTCTAGGCTTCGACACCATAGTGAGGGGTCAGGAGGGCAGCGACCCCCAACAGAACCTGGAGAATTGGCTCGCGGCGGATTACCAGACCCTTAAGCGCAAAATGGAGGCGGTGAGGGGCAAGGCGGAATATGGAGTGCAGGTCTTTTGGGAGCCCCAGGTCATCGCCAGAAGTATCGCTGGGATGAGCCGCGAAATCAGCAGCTTGGAGGAAGAGATCAAGTCGAAGCCAAGAGGCCTGGCATACATGTACAGGCAGAAGCTGGAGAATGCCCTCAAAAGGGAAATGGAAGCCAAAGCGGATCAGTGCTTTAGGGATTTCTACAGTCGAATCAAGAAGCACGTTTGCGACCTTAGGGTAGAGAAGACCAAAAGGCCCGACGACGACAGGCAGATGATCATGAATCTGTCCTGCCTGGTGGACGGGGACAAATCGACGCACTTGGGGGAGGAACTGGAGAGCATCGACAAGATGGAAGGGTTCTCGGTTCGTTTCACCGGGCCGTGGCCGCCATACAGCTTCGTTAGCGCTTGATAGCGGAGAGGCAGCCAATGGAACCGACCCGGGATTCCCACACGACTCTAGTCGATCTCCTGGATAGGGTTCTCGACAAAGGCCTGGTGCTCTACGCGGACATCATTGTCTCCGTCGCCGGCATCCCTCTGATCGGCGTCAACCTGAGGGCCGCCCTGGCTGGAATGGAGACGATGCTCAGGTACGGCGTGATGCAGGAGTGGGACGAGCACATCCGCGCCTGGGAACGAGACAACAGAGGAGAGCGGGAGCTTCCCCTGGCTTCGGGGGAGCAGGTCGTCCTGAAGATGCTTGGCTCATACCTTTACAGCCAGGGGATCTACACCTCTTGGAGGCAGGGATACTTCTACGTCACCGATAGGAGAATCGCCCTGTACCTTCTAACCTTTGGCGAGGTGCTCTTCCAGGCTCCGCTCCAGAGCATAAAGGGGCTGGCCACAGGAAGGGAGAACCACTTCAGCGGAGACGAGCGGGAACACCTATGCCTCCTTCTGGAGGGCGGCGACGTAGCTTGGTTGCATGCTTTGGATACTCCCCAGCTAAGGGAAGCCATCGAGAGAGGAATGGCTGCTCTGGGGCTCACCTGGAAGGAGATGCCGGCCTTCGCCATGCATGATGAGAAGGCGACGAAGCTTCTCACCGATGGTGAAGAGATTGCTTGTGCGGGGAAGATGTGGCATCTAATGGCCCTTCCCTCCCCTGGCGGCGTCACCACCGACACCTGGCAGTCCGGCCACCTGTACATCACAAACAGACGCTTGTGTTGGTGGTATGACTTCGAGGGCAGGCTAGCCCTTGAAATCCCTCTGGAGAGAGTTGCGGCATCGACGGTGGAAAGAAGGGACCTCGGCCCTGCCCTAAGGCGGAAAAGAGTGTTTGACGTTATATACGAAACGGAGGCCGGGAAGAGGGTAGCATCCTTCTCCGGGGACCGATTGGCGGAATGGGAGGAAGCGCTCAATCGAATCATAGCGAGACAGGGCACGCCCTTGAGGGAGGAGACGGATACCTGTCCCCAGTGCGGGGAAGCGGCACCAGTCAAGGAGCTGCTGCGGAGCGGGTGCGACAAGTGTGGATGGGTTAGCCCCAGAGTCAAGCAGGACATGCTGCGGGCGACGCCGGCCCGCTGATGGCGAGGAGAAGAAGAGTGCCAAAGGCAGTTGGTATTGACCTGGGGACCACCTTCTCGGTGGCGGCCTATCTGGAAAGCGGCCGACCTGTGATCATACCCAACGCTGAGGGTGACAGCCTGACCCCATCAGTGGTCGGCTTTCTCAGGGACGGAAAGCGCCTGGTGGGCCAACTGGCCAGACTACAGGCCATCGCCAACCCCGACGGCACCATCTTCTCCATAAAAAGGCACATGGGACGGCGAGCCTACTTGGACCTGGACAGCCTAGGCGATGAGCGGGAGATCATTCGCCAGATCAAGAGGCGCATAGGGTCTGACTATTGGGTCAGGATCGACGACAAGGAATATACGCCCGAGGAGATCTCGGCCATGGTTCTGCAAAAGGTCAAGGCCGACGCTGAACGCTATTTGGGCGAGAAGATAGACAAAGCCGTCATTAGCGTGCCTGCCTACTTCAACGTTAGCCAGCGCCAGGCGACTGTAGATGCCGGCATCATCGCCGGCCTTGAAGTGATGCGGATCATCGACGAACCCACAGCCGCCGCTCTCGCCTACGGCCTAGACATGGAGGACATTCACACCATCCTAGTCTGGGATCTGGGCGGTGGAACGTTTGACGTCTCCATCCTGGAGCTGGGTGAAGGCCTGTTCGAGGTCAAGGCGGTCAACGGCAATACCTGGCTGGGCGGAGACGACTATGACCAGCGGGTAGTGGAACACCTGGCTGACGAGTTCCAGGGGCAATACGGGGTTGACCTGCGACAGAATAGGGTGGCTTTGCAACGGCTCAAGGAGGTAGCGCAGAAGGCCAAGACTGAACTAACGGATGCAGAGCGCACACGCATCAGAATACCGTTCCTCGATGCCGGTCAAGGGAGCCCCAAGCACTGGGAAACAACCCTGAGCAGGGCGAAGTTTGAAGAGCTGACCGAGGACCTGCGCCAAAAGATGGCCGGCCCTACCAGGCAGGCGCTCGCCGATGCCGGATTGGAGCCCCAGGACATCGATCGGGTGATCCTGGTGGGCGGGGCAACCAGGATGCCCGCCGTGCGAGAACTCATCAGGGAGCTTATGGGAAAGGACCCGTATGAGGACATCCATCCCGACGAGGTGGTGGCCATGGGGGCAGCTATCCAGGCGGGCATTCTAACGGGGGAAGTACGGGGGAAGGTGCTAGTAGACGTTACCCCCCTATCTTTAGGAATTGAGACTCAGGGCGGAATATTTACCAAAATCATTGAGAGGAATACCACCGTTCCCGTGTCCCTGGGCCAGATCTTTACCAATGCCGCTGACAATCAGACCTCCATGGACATCCATGTGTTGCAGGGTGAGCGAGACATGGCTATCCACAACATGACCCTGGATAGATTCGAGTTGGCCGGCATCCCTGCCGCGCCACGGGGAGAAGCGCGCGTTGAAGTGGCCTTCGATATCAACGTCAATGGCATTCTCCACGTGTCTGCCCATGACCTATATTCCGGTAACTCGCACAAACTGCGGATCAGCCCTCGCTTCTATGGCCTGCCCGGTGAACAGATAACCCGCATGATCGAGGAGGCCGAGAGATACACTGAGGAGGATCAGAGACAGCGCCAAGAGGTGGAAATAGGCATCAAGGCCGACAACATGGTTCGGGCTGCCTGGCAGGCTATGGAAGAAAGCAGTCCAAACGCACAACCGTCCCTGGCTGACGAGGTGGAGAGAGGGATACTAGAAGTGCAAGCCGCTGTGGCAGGCGGCGATAGCGAAGAGATCAAGTCGAGAACGGAAGAGCTGGAGAGGCTAGTCAAGGCCCTATATGAGGAGACGAAAGAGGAGAAAGAGCGGAAGTGGTGAGAGCGACCAGAAACCCCCTAGAGCCACGCCTCGCTGCTGACGAGCAGCTCATCCTCCATTCTGAGGGTGGATACAAAGAGAACTTTCGCTCGGCGTGGAGGCTGGGGCAGTTCTACCTGACCACCGAGAGGCTGATCTTTTCCGTGCCGGCGGGCATCCTCTTCCAAGTAGCCCTGACCACCATAGAGAGCATCGACGTGGAGCAAGCGAGGTTCGCTCTCGGCAGGTGGAAGGATGCCATCGCGATAGGATACCGGCACCCGACAACCCGAGCCGCGTCTAAAGTACAGATCATCGTGCGCGATCTGGAGGTCTGGCGGAAAAAGCTGTTCGAGATGGCACTGCTGGAAATCGACCAGGAGACTGTCGACAGGGTGATGCAGGAGCTAGACCCCCAAAGCAGAGAGATAGTCGGCTATCTCTGGGAAAACCGGCACGCCACCATCGATGAACTGGCGGAGCTGATAGCGGCGCCCACCCACATGGCCGTTCTGCTGAAGATAAGGGGGATCATAAACCCAACCGCCGAGAGGATAACCGGTAGCCCCCTGCTCAGCTTTCAAAGGTCTGGGCTTGACCCCCTAACCGGCGAGAAGGTCCTGTTCAGTTGGTGGGTTGTTACCCCGGCGCGAGCAGCAGAGAGGACTGGAACCGGGGTGCTGGTTGATGTCTTTGATGAGGGGGATCGCATAGATGTCGTTGCTGAGCTGGCGGGCGTTAGAGAAGAAGACCTTGTCCTGACAGTGGCCAGGGACACACTCACCCTCGATGCCGAGGGGCCCGAAGGAAAGTACCACGAGGAGATTGTCCTGCCGGCGGAAGTTAGGGTCGACTCATTCACCAGCACCTACACCAACAACGTACTGGCGGTCAGCCTGGAAAAGCTGGGAAATACCCGCGAGGGGAAGCAGCAACTATCCAAGGCTTCCTGAAGCCAAGCGGCCGCTCGCCGCAGGTCGCCGAGGAAGTTCCCAAGAAAAGCCTTGGCCGGCCCCAGCTAGGAAAGGGGAGAGCTAGCAAGAAGGCACCATGACTATCAGCGTCCAGGCCGTACGGTTTCATCAGAAGGAAAGGGACGTAGCCCTTTACGTGGCGGTTCTTCCCGCGGCCCAGATCCTAGCCCATGGCAAGGTTGATTGCTTCCGAGAGGATACTCCCTGGGGCTATCAGCGACCCCTCGCCCGGGCTCGGCTAAGGCAAGTGTCTTCCTATCTCCAGCGGGAGGAAGGCCTGCTACCGACCTCTATCTTGCTGTGTATCCGGCGCCCCGACCGAGCCAGCTTCGAAGTCAAAGGCCCGGCCGGCCCTGTCGGCGAGTGGGGTGAGTTGGTCATACCGGCTGAGGTGACCCTGTGGGTGGTGGATGGCCAGCATCGCCTCTTCGGTATTCAGCGGGCTTTCAGGAAAGACAGAGTTAAGTGGGCCAAAACGTACCCTTTGCCTGTGACGATCCTAGAGGGGATCGATGACTACGCCGAGATGCGCTGCTTTCACGTTGTGAACACTCGTCAGAAAGGGGTGCCCACCGATGTGGTGGACCGCCACCTTGTTTCTATGCGAGAGGTGGAGGGGCTCGGCCTCATCGAGAGCATGGGTGAGCGCAGCTATCTGCGGGCAAGGGCAACGGAGATCGTTGACTTCCTTCGCAAATCGCCGAATAGCGTGTGGTTTGGCACGGTGTGGATCCCCGGTGAGAAGCGGAGTTCTAGGCACCTCATTGGTCAGCACTCACTGGTAGCCTCGCTGCAACCTGTACTTAAGGACGGCTTCATAAAGCGTCTGGACGACCTCGAGGTAGCTGAACTGCTGGTGAACTATTGGGCGGCTCTGAAGGCACGATGGCCGGGGGCCTTCGCTGAACCCCAGCAGCACAGCATCCAAAAGCCTTGGGGCGTCTGTGCGCTTCACATGCTCTTCCCTGCCGTGGTGGACGTGTGTAGGGAGTCCAAGGACTTCTCCACCGAGGGAATGTATGAGATCCTGGCCGAGATGAGGCTCAGCACCTTGTTTTGGCACCGCGAGCACGGCCATCCCCTCACCAGGGAGAGAAGCCCGCGGTTCCAGCGAGCACTGGTCGAACATCTGCGGGAGGAGCTCCCCCGTCCCCGATTGGTCCGCATCTAGGCGCCGGGCTCGGCTAGTTGCACTCAGCCTGTGGGTCGTCAACAACTTTCAGAATCTGTACAAGCAGTCCCTAATGGACACGTGAAGGCATCAACAGCCGCCAGCGGGTGTGCAACATGGTGTGGCAGTAGACTAACCGAGCCCCGACGACCTGCCTCAAAAGCAGGAGACCGCCCATTGGCGGCCCTCACCATGCATGCGTTGTAACGTCTAGGGGATACTTGCGTACTGTCACCCAAGAGAGGACTCCCCTCTGCTAAGGTGGTTGGGTTAAGAAGCCTCGCCAGCCAGAGCAGAGAGGAGCGACACAGTGAAGGATACCATAGCGCGACGGGCGGCAGAAGTCACCCCGGACACCCTG
>DAOUEZ010000038.1:0-4154 GCA_034429995.1 Dehalococcoidia bacterium | reverse complement strand
CGAACTTGTCCCCTCCCTCGTGAGTGACGTGACGCCGGGGTAGGAATCGTTCCAGGGGGAGGGGTCTTGTGCGAAGAAACGACTCGGCCACGGTAGCTGCCCGGCACGATCGACAGTCAGAGCAGGCTATCCTGGAGACGTTTTCGCAGAATCATGCTGGAGGCGTCGGCACGCTAAGGGTGGTAGTGATGGACCGCGCAGCCTATATCGATGGGTCCGTCGCCAGCTACTGCCAGAAGAAGGCCGTCACTGAGCTAGCCGCCTGTGCCGCTGCCTCATGCAGGGTGATCAACCGGGTGCGGGTCGTCCCCGCGCTGCCGTCCGGCGACGGGGCAAGGGCCCAGGGGGTCGCGCGGCCACTCGCGTAGGGTCAAGGCGAGGACAGAGTCCGCCCACGCTGACGACGTTGCAGTCACTATCCGTCGGGCTGCCCGCCTAGCATTGCTCCAAGTGGAGGGACAAGTATTCGATCGCCCGCTTTCCCCTTGCTCACCCCTGGCGTGACGCTCATCACGCTGCCACCCCAGCGCCCAGGGACAAGCGGTAGAAATATCTGAGTTCCTTTGATTGAGACGACCAGGAGAAGCCGCGAGACAGACTGTAGCCGTGCTGTGGGGTGCCAATATTCCATCCGTCTCTTTGCAGGTCAAGCGGCCACCCAATCGTATTCGTGGTGCAGACCAGCCAGCACTGGTCGAGCGATGATCCGGCCTGCCCGTGGCGGGGCAACCCGAAGAGGCGGTCCGATGGAGGTCTGGAGGCCGAGTGTGCAATGAGACCGCCCACCATTGTAGTGCGCCACGTACTTGAGCAGCACCGTTCGCAGGTGTTGCTCATTGATAAAATCACATGATCCAGTGATGCAGACATGTCTCAAGGCTGGTCCAGATACCTCAGCATGTCAACTCTGCAGATACAGACGAGGGTTTGGCGCCAGACACCCCGGGCCGCGCACGAATCCCCTGGCCGCCCTGCTGCTGGTCAACGCGATCGTGCAGCTCGTGATGACCATGGGGTGACCGTAATAGACACAGCGCGCTGAGGGCAGCGAGAAAGGGCTTCGACGACCGAAATGCGCTGCTCTACGAGCTAGATAGCCAGATGACCGCGGAAAACGCGGACGCCATCCTGAGGCGGGCCCACAGGACCATCGATGCGGTCCCAGAAGAGGAGCGGCCCGTTCTAAGTGAGTTTCTCCACGTGCTTTACATGTACCGCGAAGTCCTTAGGATCGAGGAAAGGAACCGAAGGGCCACCAGCGACGGCGGAGCTTCCTCTCCTCTCGGGGCTGAGCAGGTCTCACCTCCTGACGCGGAGCTGGCAGGGCAGCCATTGCCTATCGCAGCAGGACGTGCAGCTCCTGAACCTCCCGCGTCCTAGTCTCCAGCTACGTCTGTAAGGTAGCCACCAGAGGGCGCAGGACTGCCTTTCCAATAGATACGAGCGGCATGTCGTGGATCTCCTGCTATCTGTTTAGAACGCCCCAGAATCGACGGGAGAAACCTTCTCGCCCCTAGTCTAGCCGGGCGGCCCACTAGGGCGGCCGCTGTTGCCCCTGCGTCTCCTCTCCAACTCGTGCCTGGCCAGCGCCAGCACACATTCCTGAAGGGCGGCATCGAGATACAGAGGGAGATCATCGAGCACCGCCTCGAACTCTTCCTCGGTCAGTTCAACAGCCTTTTCTACCAGAACCTCCCGCGCATTCCTATCGGTCACGCGCCAGATCTCCTTCTCCACCTGCCGTTCCCCCTCCTCCTATAACTTGCTCGGTAGCGAGGAGCCCTCTACGCGCTGGCGTTTAGGTGCCGAGCAGCGCGGCCACCTTCCTCCAGCCTGGATCGTCCTCCCCTTCCAGCCGCCGGAGGTAGGTTGTGGTGACGGCCAGGGAGGAGTGGTCTAGGAACCGCGAGACCGCCTCCACGCTCTCGCCCACGTCCCGTCGGAGCTTTGCCGCCGAGTGTCGCAGGATGTGAATGCCGGCCGGCGGGAGCCCCGCCTTTCGCAGGTAGCGCCTCAGGTTCATGTAGAACCCGTGCGCCGACACGTCAAACAGCGGCTCCTCAGGCTCCATAGCCGCCAGGTCCTTCCCACGCGCCCTCAGAGCCTCCAGGATGGCTGAGAAGCAGGGCTCAGGAAGTTCCCGGCGGTACTGCCTGCCGCCCTTGGCGCGATAGGCGTAGTAGATAGTCCCGTTACGGGAGAGGTTGCCCGCTCTCAGGCCCATGACCTCAGACCGCCTGCGGCCCGTCAGGAGATACGTTAGGATGATGGCCCGGTCCCTGGTTCCGGCAGGCGTATCGGGAACGGCGGCCATCAGTCCCCTGATCTCCTCGGGGCTTAGCCCCTTCGCTGGCGGCGGCTCCTGCTGGGTCCGCTGGATCGGGTCAGCGGGATTCCCAGTGGCTAGGCCCATCCGGATCAGGAATTGGTAGAAGCTGGAGATCGCCGCCAACCGCAGATTCACCGTGGCCGGGGATGGATTCCGCTTCGATGGCCCCTCGCCGTAGGCAAAGCTGAATACCTCGTCGGGCGTTACTCGGTCGCGAGCCTTGCCAAAATCCCGAAAGAACCGGGAGAGGATCCGGACGTACTCCCCGGCGGTGCCGTTAGAGCCGGAACGCATCTGCTTCTCGGCCAGGAACGCCTTCATTGCTCCCTCCCAGTCCGGCCGCACATAGGGCACCACCGAGGGCCGTGCAATAGCATTCACCATAGGTTCTGCCATGGATAACACCTCCTAGGGTCTATGCTAATAGAAAGGGGAGTTTGTGTGTCATTTATCTAGGAGTAGGGCTCATCCATCAACGAACCGCCGTCGTTTTATCCCGTCGCCTCGCGACTGGAAGTAGCAGGAGGTGTATGTCATGAACGGCCAAAAGCTTGGTCCCTCGGGCGGGTCGCGGAATGGCACCTTCGTTGTGACAGGAATTGCAAGGCTGCGGCGCTGCATGGTGGAGGGCGACCGCAACGGAAGGCTTTCGCTCGAGCTTGAGGTCGAGCCCGATACTGGCAGCGTAACAAAGGTCGCAGTCGAGGGTGTGCCAAAGCTAGGTGGCAGCCTGGTGGAACAAATTCTACTGGGCTGGAACATCAACGACGAAGTAGGACCCGCGATCGCTGAGATCAGGGAGCGCTACCTCTGCCCCGGCTGTGATGCCATGTGCGCGGCTCTCGCCAACGCTCATTGGATCTGGGGTCAAGTTCAGCACTAGGGATGGCCGCTCGATACGGCCACCGAAGGTTAACCGTATAAGGCGAGAGAGGCCCTGAACGGGGCAGCGTTCTCCGAAATGGATCCCTCTTCGGCCGGTGTATGCCAGACCCGCCCCGCTCGCTGGCTCTCCCTGTCGTGAAGATTGCATGAATCCGTCAATGGGTAGCCGCCTGGGCGGCGGTGAGCTCCGTTGTGCCTTGGGGGCCGCCGCCATAGAATGCACATAACCATGCACTCGCTCAAAGCCTAGGAAGATGGCCAAGCCTAATAGTCCCCTTAGGCAGCTCGACACCCGCTGGCGCCCCATCTTCGCTGACCCCCGAGGGCGATTACCACTACTTGACAGCGATCTGCTCGCTACGCCGCACTCGTGGCGGCGCTCGCTTCATCTTGGCCGCCGGCGAAGGTGCCGTTAGCGTAGACAACAGCCCCTATGCCGATGCCTCCAACGTGGTGTTGAGACAAACTCCCCATTTGTTACAGTGGCCAGCTGCTTCAGCCATGGAGAATATTCCGCGATCTGGCGCAACCTGACGGCGAGGATAGGCTGGCAAGGCCCTGAGCGGCCCTACAACAGCCCTACTCCGGCCACCTCTGACGCCACGGCAGCCAAGCAGCTGGAAAGTTGAGAGGCCAGCGGACGAAAGCGGCCATGACCTTTTCGGGCGACAACCTGAGGACATACCTAAAAGAGTATTTGATTTCCCGCGATCGAGATCGCTGACGACCTGCCTGGAAAGCAGGAGGCCGCCTTTCGGCAGCCCTCGCCTTGCATGCGTTGTAACACTTTCAAGTGTGGGGTGCGTACTGTCACCCAAGAGAGGACTCCCCTCTGCTAAGGTGGTTGGGTTAAGAAGCCTCGCCAGCCAGAGCAGAGAGGAGCGACACAGTGAAGGATACCATAGCGCGACGGGCGGCAGAAGTCACCCCGGACACCCTG
>DAOUEZ010000037.1:0-18326 GCA_034429995.1 Dehalococcoidia bacterium | reverse complement strand
GGCCGATTACGGTTTCGTACTCAGTAGCAACGCTGGTCATAAGCAAGTCGCACGCTAGTATAGCAGTGGAGGCTTCTTGGAGCAAGGTTGCCCGAATACCCCTGGTGCCGAGGGCGGGATTCGAACCCGCACGAGCCTGACGGCTCAGCGGATTTTAAGTCCGCCGCGTCTACCAATTCCGCCACCTCGGCACTCTACATAGCGCCGACCGTTGCCTTGGCTTGCCCGTAAGTGGCCCTTGTCTGGAATAGAAAACTCAGAACCCGGGCAGGCCCCCGATGTTCTGAGTTGGCATCCTTTCCTTTGGAGGCGACGGGCGGATTCGAACCGCCGATCAGGGTTTTGCAGACCCCTGCCTTAACCACTTGGCTACGTCGCCCTGGAGCGGAAGACGGGATTCGAACCCGCGACCCCCTCCTTGGCAAGGAGGTGCTCTACCGCTGAGCCACTTCCGCTCCCTACACTTCCTGGTGCCGAGGAGGGGATTTGAACCCCTACACCCTTTCGGGCACCGCCCCCTCAAGACGGCGTGTCTACCTATTCCACCACCTCGGCAGCCTGCTATCTATATTACATATTTTGCCCATCTTGGCAAGACCCTGGCCGGCCCTGCCCTGTGGACAGCGGCCACCGCGGATGATATAATCGTCCGCGTCGTTTTGCAGAGGTTGAAGGTGTTTCGCCTTCCTTCCCGCTGGGGCCAATTGTGATGGACAGGCAGCGCTTTGAGCATCTGGTTGTGGAAGCGGTGGAGGCTCTACCGCGGCGCTTCCTCGACAGGCTGGCCAACATTGACATCGAGGTGAGGAGCTGGCCTAGCCCGGAGGAGCTGCGATCGGCGCGGGTTTCTGCGGGCGCGACGCTTTTGGGTCTCTACGTCGGCATTCCTCACCCGAGGAGGGGGGGCCACTATCATTTGGCGCTGCCCGATCGCATATTCATCTACCAGCGCCCTATCGAAAGGCTGTGTCGCAGCGACGATGAAGTCAGGGAGCGCGTCGTGCGGGTCATCAAGCACGAGATCGCCCACCATTTTGGCCTGACAGACGCTGACCTGCGTGACACCAGCGTATCCTGAAGACGCTCGGTGGCTTGCCCACGAAGGGCATGCTATCGGGCGGCTGAGGCGGTGCTTAGTTGCGGCAGCGTTGCCTCCCGTTCGGCGAAGGCATCGGCCTACAGTCTCCCCAGGACCCCGGCAAGCTTGTCCATCGCCGCACTGCGTAGCTTCTCTAGTTCGGCCTGCAGGTCCTTGAGCTCTTGGTCGGTGAGGACAGAAGAGAGGTCCTCGGCGAGGCGATTTCCGACGGGGAAGGCCTCAGCAAGCTTGTGTTCGCCCTTTTCCGTCATGCGGACCCACGTCTTGCGGCGATCACGCCTGTCAAAGACTCTTTCCACCAGTCCCGGCTCTTCCAGCCTGTCGACCAGCCCAGTTATCGTCTGGCTGGCCTTGACCATGGCTCGCCCTATCTCGCCGGTGGTGAGGATCCCGTCGCCCTTTTTCAGGACGCACAGGAGATGGAGCTGGGGAAGAGAAAGAGCATGGGGCAGAAGAGCCAACTCGGTCAGCTTGAAGATGGCGTTGTAGGCCTGATAGATCGTTGTCCATTCAGCCATACCCCTGCCGCCCTCAAGCTGGGCTTTCCCAGCTTGTTGTTGTCGTGTCGTCATTAGACTTATCCTCCTTCTTCTTGTACCTTGGGCGTCGGCGGTCGCCGCGCCCGTTCCTTCTGCTTACCTCCGTAGCGAATTCAAGTACTCCTTTAGCCAGCGCCGCGCGTCCTCCCAGATGATTTCTTGTTGCCCCAGCAGATCGGCGAACTGCCCTCCCTGACACAGTGTGAAGAACACATGGGCCAGCACACGAGGGTCCACGCTATCCACAATCTGTCCGTCGGCAATACCCTTGCGCAGAACCCCCACCAGGTTATCGGCTAGCCTTGCTAGGTGTCCATCCACCCTCCGTCGGAAGCCCTCGTGCACGGCCGCCATGCGACCAGCAACACCGGCCGCTAGAGAACCTGTCGTTTCCAGCTTCATAGAGCTGGGCAGGTCGTCGAGCCCCTTGAAGAGACGGTCAATGGGATGTTCCTTAGTTGCCAGGTGCGAGGCTGCCCCTTGTTCGGCGAATAGGCGAAACGACTCGTCAATAGCAGCATAGCCCAGTTCTTCCTTAGACGAGAAGTAATAGTACAAGACGCCCCTTGCGCAGCCGCTTTCCCTGAGGATATCGGCGATGCTCGTGTTGTAGTAACCACGGGTCGCGAACAGGTTGAGGGCTGCCTGAACGAGACGTTTCCTTGAGTCTTGGCGGCTGGGCATTTGACCAACTGGTCGGTATTCTAGCAACTCTCTCATATTAGTGTCAAGTGCCAACACTGTGCCCGAACCCACGGTAGCTTCCCCAGAGGCTTGGCCTCCATGCACCCCTCGTCACCGAGCAATGGAGCAGGGCCTGCGTTGGGTCGGTACGTCCTTGCCGCAACGCTGCTGCACACGACTGTAGTGTGACGACTGCAACGTCCTTCCTGTGGCCATCTCCTTGAATGTGTTCCTTGGGTCATGGTGCTGTTCGCCGGAATCTTGGCAGTTGCTGAGGTCGTCATGTTGTCATTATTGCCGCCCGATGTCAAGAGTCGGAAAATTCCAGAAATCTCCCACGCGAGGCGGCGGACACGAGTCTGGCAGGGGTGGAGGGATTCGAACCCCCGACCTGCGGTTTTGGAGACCGCTGCTCTGCCAGCCTGAGCTACACCCCTGCCCTCGGCCAGGCTATTGTAGCCAAGAAGCCTACGGCCGGTCAAGAACGTGGCTCTAGCTCTAGCGACGGACGCGTTTGTTGCTGGCCAGCCTGAGGCGTATCTTCTGCCAAAGCTCGGCCAGCTTGGCGCGGCCGCCACCCAGGAGCCAGCCTTGCCCCCAGAGGTGGTCGTACTTCCCTGTCTTCACCCGCGGGTACTCGGAGGCCACTTCCGCACCGAAGAGGAGGACCACTGCGCTGAGGTACATCCAGAACAGGAGGGCCACCACCGCTCCCAGGGAGCCGTAGATCACATCGTAGCGCCCAAAGTTCGCTAGATAGAAGCTGAAGCCATTCTTGATTATCTCGAAGAAGATGGCGGCTATCAGCGCCCCCGGCCAGACATCGCCGATCTTGATGGGGGCATTGGGCACGAAGCGATAGAGCACGGTGAAGGCCCCGAAAGAGAATATCACCGGCATCAAATACGGTATCACTCGCCAGAAGAAGGCGGTGTTGCTGGACAGAGGGCCGAGGATGTCGGAACTGGCCTCCTGGGTCGTGCGGAGGAGCGCCGTGGTGCCAATAGACAGCAGAAAGAACGCCCCTACTCCGGCCACCATGCCCAGGTCGAGTAGCTTCTGCTTAACGACGTGGCGCGAGGATTCGATATCCCAGGCTATGTTCAGGGAGGTTCGGATGGCCCCGAACATGGCGCTGGCCGACCAGGCCAGGCCCAAGAGTCCCACCATGCTCAGGGGAATGCTGATGCCGGAGATGGCGCCTATCGCCTCTCTCACCTCGTCTCGTCCCTCGTCCGAGGTAAGAGGAATGAACTCCAACACGTTGTCTATCAGGTCTTCCTGAAAGCTGCTGCTCTGGAGGAAGATGCCAAATATCGACACCATGAAGATAAGCAGAGGGAACAGGGAGAAGAGGGCATAGTAAGAAATGGCGGCCGCCATCTGAGTACAGCGGTCGTCGCCAAATTCCCGGATAGAACGAACAGTCAGGATGAGCAGCCGTCGCACGTTCTTGATGCCTTGCTAGTAGTATACTACTGAGCAAGGTGCGGGAGGATGTGTAGGAAAAGGCGAGAACTTCGCTGGGGGGGGGTGGCTGATGTGGGGGCGGCTGCCTGAGCCAGGGAGGCGGTAGAAGGAGCCCTCGCTTAGGCTGTGACAGCTCAAGCGAAATGGCATTTCAGGGGCAACTATTCGTGCTCCCGCCGCTCACCTCTGTTTGCTCTGGCCTGACAGATGGCTATCGGCGGCTGGCTGTCGCCTTAAGTGACATCGCTAGCCGTTTCTTCCGGCGAGGCCTCTGCCTCGGTCGTCTCGGTTGCCCCGACTCCTTCAACCTCCGCTTCCAAAGCCTCCTCAGCTATCTCGCTGGGCGGTTGTTCGCTCCTTCTCAGGCGGCTCGTCACTCCTCTAAGCCTCTCCACCGCTGGCCCTATCCCGGTGCGAAGCTGCTGCCGTATCTCCTCGGCGGGCCGGGGCGCCAATATCAGGCCGAGGGCACCACCCATGAGTCCGCCCATCATCAGCCCAAGGGCAAACCAGGTACTGCGCCGGAAGCCTGCCATACCATCCTCCTGCCGTCTGAGCCATTGTCCCGGTTTAGCCAGAAGCTGCCAGCGAAGGCGGGCTGGCCTCGTGGCTGAAGATGCTTCGGCTCTAGTTCCAGAGGGTCAAACTCGTAGCCACACTCGTCGCAGGCATAGAACGGCCCCCACATGTCGGACAGCTCGAATAGACGGCTACCACAATGGGGACAAGTCCCAAAAAATACTACCGAAGAGTAGCCTATCGACACCATTCTTTCCCCTCCTCCTGGGAAAGCGGTTGTAGGGGGATGGGGCGGGCGCGATCGGCAAAAACACGCCCGAGGCATAGCCTCGGGCACACACCCTATCGTACAACGCTATGCCTCTTTCAATGGCCTACGGGGTTAGCTGACGGGTTCGGGCTGAAAGAGACTGCCCTACCTGCCACCGGCAGGATTCACCCCGGAGAATGGGTCCCCCGTTCCCCTGCTGGGGATTCGGCCCCAGAACCCCTACGCTATTATGTTATCGCAACTGCGGGGAGCGCACCTTCAACCCCGCTTTGGTTATGTGCAAGAAGGTTGGTCAGCCCTAGACGCCGCGCGAATCTCTTACACCTCCCTTTGCATATGGAGGCGGGTCTTGCAAGGGGGTGCGGCCCTTGTTGCGAGGAGAATTTCTCCCTGCGACCCGCCGCACTAAGGATGCACCAACAAAGAATATCTTAACCTTATTACGATATTTTGTCAACTCTTATTGGCAACTCAATATCACCTGCAGCGGTCCTGGTCGCCCGCAGGGCTAGCAGGCCCTTACGCGTTCTCCCAGCAGCCTTTGCCCGAAGTCGAACACCGAGCGTTCGCATTCCTTCTTGTGCCGCCCTGACAGTTTTCGTCTCGGGGCTTGTCGCCCAGCATGGCGACAATTGCTAAAGCCCGTCGCCTAACGGCTCTGCCCGACTGCGCCGATGGCGTTCGGCACAAATCACAAGATGGCGTTGGCCCACAGTAGGAGAGCCGCGGTCTCGATGAAACAGCGGGCCTCTCATTGCGGATTCCTCGCCCGCCAGCAGGCCGAGTAGGGCAGCCTGGAGCTGTCGGCCCTTAGTGATGGTGTGAACGTAGCCGTCGGCGCTGCCGACGTAGACTACCCTGTCCACTACTGCCGGGGAGAAGCAAAACCAGCGGCCGCCTAACGAGCCGGCGCCCGTCTCGTGGCAACGTTCGCCCGCCTAGGGGATGACGCCGCCCTCCTTGAGAGCGACGATCCTGTCCCAATCGTAGTCCAGCTCCAGCAGAATTTCCTCTGTGTGCTGGCCCAGTTCCGGCACGTATCCCTGCGGCTGCCAAGGGGTGCCGTAGAAGTCCGCTGGCGTGGCCACCCCCTGAATTGGTCCTTCCGGCCCGGGCACATCAACGAAGGCCCCTGCTTCCTGGGCGACCGGGTCGTTCACCACTTCATTGATCGAGTTGACCGGTGCCCACCAGACGTTCTCCTGGTCGAAGGTTTGGCCCCACTCATCGAGGTTCTTGGTAGCGAAGACCCGATCCAGTTCCTCAACCAGCGTCGGAGCGTTCTGGAGCCGGAGGGAGATGTTGGCGAAACGGGGATCGTTCTGTAGGTCCTCCCGCTCGATGGCCCGACAGAGATCGGGCCAGTGCCGGTCGCCCTGGAGCAGGAGGAGCCAGAACCAGCGACCGTCGCCTGCCTGGTAGCAGTTGATGATCGGGTTGACGGCATGGAACCGATCGTAGGCTTCGATGGGCAGCTTGGTACGCAGGGCTATGCTGATGTCCCACCCCATCATGTACACGCCGGTGCGAAGAAGGGAGACCGAGACCCTCTGCCCCTCGCCGGTGCGTGAGCGGGCCAAAAGGGCGGCACAAATTGCTCCCGCCGCACTGCAGCCAGCCACGTGGTCACCCATGCCGCCGCGCTGGTGGGGTAGCGCCGTTCCCTTGGGCGTCAGAGCGGCGGCGACGCCGGCGCGAGCCCAGAAGGCGCCGATGTCATAGGCGGCGCGGTCGCGGTTGGGCCCGTCGGGGCCGTAGCCAGTCATCAGGCAGTAGACTAGCCCTCGATTCGTTTCGCGCAGCCTCTCGTACGTCAGGCCGGCCGTCTCCAGCGCCTTAGGCCGCACGTTGGTCACGAAGACATCGGCCTTGTTAATGAGGGCGCGGGCAATGGTGCGCGCCTCCTCGGTCCCCAGATTCAAGGCGATGCTTCGTTTGCCTCGGTTGTCCAGTTCGAAGGGAGAGTTGCTGGGGATAGTCCAGCCCGTCAGCGAGGCGAGCCAACCCCGCAGTGGATCGCCAGTCGGCGGCTCGATCTTGATTACGTCTGCGCCCCAGTCGCAAAGGATGGCGGTGGTGGAAGGGGCAGCGACCCAGAAACCCATCTCAACGACGCGGATTCCTTCAAGCGGACCAGACATGAATGCATCCCTCCTGTATTGGCGGTTATGCGTTGGTTGGCCGTCAGAGATCCTCTTTCGCCTGGCGGCGCTCCTCCGCCGCAGAGGGAGCTCCCTGGGGCTCGCTGCTGTCAATGGATCTGGTCAGTTGTGGTCTGCAGTGTCGAGCCGGCGTAAAATCACTCTATGCGACGCCTTGCCGCCGTTTCCCTCAGAGCAGGGGCATGGTAACAAGGCGTATCGCGTTCGAACAGGTGGGCCTGGTCCCGGCCATCGACGCTGAAGCACTGTCGTCACCGCCAGGCCGATGTCCGCGTCCTCGGTGCTGGTCTCGGCTAGCCTGTGCACCAGGAGCCGTCCGCCAGCTTTGGTCGGGCAGCAGAATTTACCACCCCTGCCCACGCGGGGCCTCGCCGCGTTTGTCTTTGTTTGTGGGTTTTGGGGCAAACGTAATCCCTACAAGGGCCGCCAGTGGCTTCTGGTGGCGTCTGAGGGCACTTCTGGCCGTTGGCCCTGCCCTATTTTCCCCTTTGGAGGCGGTGGGGCTGGCGCAGGGGCTAGGCTTTGGCCAAGATCTGCTGCATCTCCTCCGCAGTGTAGGCGCGCAGGGTCTCGCTGGAGACGTTGCCCGCCTCAGCGATCCCGAACAATCCGGCCACCATGGCCTCTTCGCTTGGCGCATCCACCACGGCCACTAGGTCGTAGCGCCCCTGGGTCCAGTAGTGACCAAGGACCTTGAAACCGCGCGCCTCGTTCTGCTTGCGCACCTCCGCGGCCCGTCTCACGGTTTCCTTGACGTTCTTGCGCCCCTCCCTGGTAAAACGATAGAGGACGATGTAGTTAGGCATAGCGTACCTCCTTCTGGCGAGAATTGGATTAGGTTCCCTGATTTTACCACTGAGAGCCAGGCAGTCAAGACCAGGGGCAGAAAAAAAGCTGGCTCTCCTCGGGCAAGTGCCGGTCAACACTACTACACCACTGGAGCGGTAAACACATCCCTCATAGCCAGACAAGGGCTCGCAAGGGTGGCGGGAACCGCCAGAGGTGCTGGGAAGGAAACCTACGGCTTGAGGATGACCTTGCCGAAGTTCGCCCGGTCGGCCAGGATGCCGTGGGCCGTGGCTGCCTCTGCCAGCGGCAACACTCGGTCGACGATGACCTTCAGTTCGCCGCGGCCGCAAAGGTCCGCAACCTTCTGAAACTCCTCTATCGCGCCGGACCTGAGCAGTTCACTGCCCAAGTAGAGACCTGACAGGGACACGTCCCGCTCGACCAGCAGCGCTGCGTCGATGGACACAGGCTCCTGTGAGCTGTTGCCCACTGAGACCAGGCGTCCGCCGCTCGCCAGGAGCTCGATGCTCCTGACCAGGGTCTGTCCCCCCACTGATTCCAGCACGACGTCGACCCCGCGGCCGCCGCTGATGGCTGTGACCGCTTGGGCGAAATCGGTCGTTCGGTAGTTGATGGTTTCGTCCGCGCCCAGCTCGCGGGCCCGCGCCAGCTTCTCGTCGGAGCCCGCGGTGGCTATGACCCGTGCTCCCACGTGCTTGGCGATCTGCACGCCGGCCGTGCCTACCCCTGAGCCCGCCGCCTGGACGAGCGCCGTCTCGCCGGGGCGGAGAGCTGCCTTCTTTACCAGGGCGAACCATGCCGTCATGAAGACGATGGGAATGCCAGCTGCTTCCTCGAAGCTTAGCGACTGGGGAATGGGCACGACCGCCTGGGCAATCGATGCCGCCAGCTCCGCGTAGCCGCCCGACGGCATGATCGCCACCACCTGGTCGCCCTCCCGCACGTGCTGAACCAGGTCGCCGACGGCCTTCGCTACGCCGGCTACCTCCCAGCCGAGGATCAGAGGCAACGGCTGCTCCTCGACTGCGAACTCGCCAGCACGCACTTGCAGGTCGCCCCGGTTGACACCCGCCGCCCGCACTTCGATGAGGACCGACGCCGGGGACAGCGAGGGGTCAGGCACGTCCCGGTAGCGCAGGACCTCCGGGCCGCCAAACGCGTCGATGACGATAGCCTTCATGAGAGGTTCAACTTCCTATCTAAAACTTGGGGCCCCTGGCCGGACTCGAACCGACGACCCGCGGTTTAGGAAACCGCTGCTCTGTCCACTGAGCTACAGGGGCACCCCTCAAGGGCCCACTGAGAAGAGCTAGGGGTCAAGAACTTCACCCTTGACCCCTACCCTCATAATCCTTCGCGTTGGTGGAGATAGCGGGACTCGAACCCGCAACCTCGGCGATGCGAACGCCGCGCTCTCCCAATTGAGCTATATCCCCTTGGCAGTCTCATTATAGGTAGGGCGGCCTGGCGCCGTCAAGAAAGGCCCTCCTTTCCCTTCCTGACGGGAGGCAGAAGGCCTTCCACCAGCTCCACCTCAATCCAGCCCCCGTCCAGATCTATCGCCTTGATCACGTCGTCCAGGGCCGGGATGAGCAGCTCGCCGCCCTCGCCATGCACTACGAAAACATCGTTGCTTCCGGTGCTCAGGATCTGGGTCACCTTGCCTAGCGGCTGGCCTTCCGTGGTGCGCACCTCTAGCCCCAGTATCTGGAACTGATAGTATTCTCCCTCCGATAGGGGTTTCAGGTCCTCCTCTGGCACTTCCAGAAAGCGCTGGCGCAGAGCCTCAGCGGCGGTGGCGCTGTCGATGCCCGAAAGCTTGATGTAGACCTTTCCCTTGTGCCAGCGACAGCGCTCGATAGCGTAGGCGAAACCCTCTATGTAGAGGCTGCAGCCGAGTGCAAATCGCTCCGGGAAGTCGGTCAGGGGCTCTACCTTCAGGTCGCCCTGCAGGCCCCAGGGACCAAGGATGCGGCCGACGGCCACGTATCCCTGGCTAGCGTTTTCCCGGGAGCGAGACATCACTAATGGCTGCTGCCTGCGCTGGAGGCGGATAGGCCTCTGGCGCGTGGGCTGGGGAAGGCCAGCGATGAGGGAAGTTAGGCAGGCGGGTCCCTATCCGATCTCCAGTACCGCCCTTGTTCCCTTGCGGATGGCGGCCACCTTGAGGAGGGTGCGCATGGCGTTGGCGATACGCCCCTCCTTGCCTATCACTCTACCCATATCCGACTCAGCCACCCGCAGGTGATAGACGATCTGGTCTTCCTCCTCCTCCTCCGTCACCACCACCTCATCCGGGTACTCGACAATGGCTCGGGCCATATACTCGATGAGGTCCTTCATGGTTTATCTCCGCTCTCGGGCTCAGGTTCAGCCTCGGGCTCAGGTTCAGCCTCGGACTCAGGTTCGGCCTCGGCCTCAGCCTCCGGCTCGGGTTCAGCCTCGGGCTCGGCCTCGGGCTCGGCCTCGGGCTCGGCCTCAGCCTCGGCCTCGGGCTCAGCCTCGGGCTCGAGTTCGGCCTCAGCCTCAGGTTCGGCCTCGGGCTCGGCCTCGGGCTCGGCCTCGGCCTCGGGCTCGGCCTCGGCCTCAGCCTCAGCCTCCGGCTCGGGTTCAGCCTCGGGCTCGGGTTCGGGCCTGACGCCGGGCCGGGTGACGCCCTCTCCGATCTCCAGTACCGCCCTGGTTCCCTTACGGATGGCGGCCACCTTGAGCAGGGTGCGCATGGCGTTGGCGATGCGTCCCTGCTTGCCTATCACCTTGCCCATATCCGACTCGGCCACGCGCAGGCGATAGACGATGTAGTCTCTCTCCTCCTCCTCCGTCACCACCACCTCATCCGGGTAGTCGACGATGGCTCGGGCCATGTACTCGATGAGGTCCTTCATGGTTTATCTCCGCTCTCGGCCTCAGCCGCAGTAGATTCCTGATCGGCTTCACCCTCGGTCTCAGGTGCACTAGGTTCCCCCTCACCTTCGCTCTCAGCCGCAGGCAGGGTAGGCTCTTGTTCCTCCTGGCCGCGAGCGCTCTTCCTCGCCAGAAGCTTAGTGACCGCTTCCGAGGGCTGGGCGCCGTGCTCCAGCCAGTGCGTCGCTCTTTCCTCGTTGATAACGATGGTCGGGGGTTCTGTCAAGGGGTTGTAGTGACCAATGATCTCGATATTGGCGCCATCACGAGGGGCCCGCGAGTCGGCCACGACGATGCGGTAGGCTGGCCTCTTCTTCTTGCCAACACGCGAAAGACGGATCTTCAGCAAGGGGTCACCTCCCATAAAGAATAGCAGAAATCGCTCTCCAGTCTAGCGCGGCCATGGCGCTCCCGGCGCGATGCGTGGCCCACGTCCCGAGGCCACCATTTGCATTATCTTCTTTGCTTCGCGGTACTGCTTGAGAAGGCGATTGACATCGGCGGGGGTGGTGCCGCTGCCACGGGCGATGCGGCGGCGGCGGCTGGCATCGATGATGTCGGGGTAACGTCGCTCCTGGGGCGTCATGGAATAGACGATAGCCTCGATGTGCGTGAAGTGGCTCTCGTCTACCTCCTCCAAACGGCCAGCGACGCCGGAAAGGCCCGGTATCATGGCGACGAGCTGGTTGAGAGGCCCCATCTTCCGCACTTGTTGGAGCTGCCCGAGGAAGTCCTCCAGGGTGATGGCGCCTCGGCGGGCTCGTGTCCCCAACTCCTCGATCTCCTTCTCGCTGACGGTGGCCTTGGCCCTTTCCACCAGGGTGAGGACGTCGCCCATGCCCAGTATGCGGGAGGCCAGGCGGTCGGGATAGAATGGCTCCAGGGCATCGGCCTTTTCTCCCACGCCCACGAACTTGATGGGAACGCCGGTCACGGCCCGAATGGAGAGGGCAGCACCGCCGCGAGCGTCGCCGTCTAGCTTGGTGAGGATGAGGCCGGTGAGGCCCAGGGCCTCGTGAAACTCTTCGGCGGCGCGCACTGCCTCCTGGCCGGTCATGGCGTCGGCCACCATCAGCACCTCGGTGGGCGACAGGCGACGTCGCAGCTCGATCACATCCGCCAGGGACTCCTTGTCCATCTGCAGATAGCCCACGGTGTCGACAATGACAGTGGTGATGCCCAAGCGGCGGGCTTCCTTTAAGGCGTGCTCGCAGATCTGGAGTGGGCGGGCCTCCCCGTCCTCGCTGTACACGGGGATGTTGAGCTGCTTGCCCAGGGCCTCCAGTTGCTCGGCAGCGGCCACGCGCTGGGGGTCGGCGGCCACCAGCAGGGAGCGCTCGCCGCCCCGTTGCAGATGGAGGGCCAGCTTGGCGGCGGTCGTGGTCTTGCCCGAGCCCTTTAGGCCCACCAGCATAACGACCGTGGACGACTCCTTGGCCCGCTGGAGCTGGCTCTGACTGCCGCCGAGGATTTGAACTAGCTCCTGATTGACGATATCGATAACCTGCTGCATGGGGGTGAGGCTTTGCAGCACCTGGGCCCCCAGCGCTCGCTCTCGCAGCCGCTGGATGAACTGCCGCACCACCCGAAAGTGAACATCAGCCTCCAGGAGGGCCAGGCGCACCTCTCGCAGGGCCTCGTCTAGGTCCTTCTCGGTGATGGTGCCGCGGCTGTCCAGGCGGCGAAGCACCTTCTGGAGCTTTTCGGTCAGCCCTTCGAACATGACTATTCCGATTTTAGAGCGGCAGCAGAGCGCCGTCAAACGGCGGCCCAAGCTCCCACCTAGCAACAGCCTGGAATATTCTAGTACCCTTGGGGACGACAGGTCACATTGTCTTGCCGCTGTGGTAGCGGCGCACGGCAGCCTGCGCCCACCGGCGGCAAGAAAGGAGGGCGAAGAAACATGCAAGAATCGATGCGCACTATGCTCAAGCAGCTCATAGGCATCACCGATGAGGACCTGGATAGGCTACCGCCTGGCATCAGGAAGCTTCTGTCGGCGACTCCCCAACTGGCTGCCTACAGGATCATCGCCGAAGTCACGGACGCCAAGTACTGTACGGCGGGCTGCAAGCCGGGAGACAAGCTCGTCTTCGGCCCCGGCCCCACTCTGAACGTGGAAGAGTCGACTTGCCCTCCCTGCATCGGCGCCCTTGGTCCCATGATGGAGCGCGTGCATATGATGTGGGATCGCATCGCTGAGGGAGCCGACCCGAACGAACTGTGGACCAGGGGCATGCAATGCTTCGACCCGGGAATAGACCACGGAGGTTTGGGGACGGTGCACTTCAAGGTGTACGCCGAGAGGCGAGGATAAGCACTGGCCTCGCGCCCTTCTCAGCCTGCCGCCAGCATCTGCCAGGGTCCCGGCGTTCTAGAGTCCCTTCTGGACGATGTAGGAGCAGAGGTCGCCTGTGCGGCAGGCGTAGCCCCATTCGTTATCGTACCAGGCCAACACCTTCACCATATTGTCGCCGATGACCATAGTGGCGAGCCCGTCGACGATGGAGCTGGCGGGATTGCTTTTGAAGTCGATGCTCACCAGGGGTTCCTCGGTGTACTCCAGGATGCCCCGCAGCGGCTCTGAGGCGGCGTCCTTGAAGGCCTGGTTTGCCTCCTCTCTGGTCACCGCCTTCTCCAGGGTCGCCACAAAGTCGACCACGGAGACGGTGGACGTGGGAACTCGGAAGGCCATGCCGTCCAGCCTGCCCTTGAGCGCCGGCATCACTACGGTCACAGCGCGAGCCGCCCCGGTAGTAGTGGGGATGATGTTCAGGGCGGCGGCACGAGCGCGCCGCAGGTCTTTGTGGACTGTGTCCAGGATGACCTGGTCGTTGGTGTAGGCATGGATGGTGGTCATGAACCCCTTCTGGATGCCGAAGTTGTCGTGCAGAACCTTCACCACCGGGGCGATGCAGTTGGTGGTGCAGGAGGCGTTGGAGATGACCGTATGCTTCTGGGGGTCGTACATCTCCTCGTTGACACCCAGCACGACGGTCAGGTCCTCGTTCTTGGCGGGGGCGGTGATGATCACCTTCTTGACCCCGGCCTGAGTGTGAGCCACCGCCTTCTGGCCATCGGTAAACAGGCCTGTCGCCTCCACCACGATCTCCACCCCAAACTCGCCCCAGGGAATGCTCGCCGGGTCGCGCTCGGCCAGAACCTTCACCGTTTGCCCGTCCACCAGGATAGCATCCTCCCTGGCCTCGATGTGGGCGGGAAAGACGCCGTAGTTGCTATCGTATTTGAGAAGGTGAGCGTTGGTCTTGGGGTCGGTCAAGTCGTTGACGGCCACCACCTCCAGGGAGCTGCCGTGGTAATCGCGAATGGCCTTGAACACCTGCCGACCAACACGACCAAAACCGTTGATACCGACCCTTACTGGCATAGTAGGCTCCTCCTTATGGGCTTGGAATCAGGCTATCAATTAGGACGCCACGGAAGCTCCTCCGTTACGGTCTCCTTAGTATATCCTAGGATCCGCGCGGTCATTCAAGCACCCCATCATTTTCGCCTTGACAGATATGACCCTGCTCGCCGAAGATGGGGCGTCTTCCTTCAATAAAGCCAGTAGCCGACTAAAGGGCGGCTACTGGCTTCATTGGGCGCTTTTGATAACAAGGGGCCAACTCCGACAAGCGGAGCCGGCCCCTTGGGTCTAGCTAAGGCCAGAAGCTCTACTGCCTGCGGCGCCAGCCAACGGTAGCTGCCGTGCCGATGCCGCCCAACATTAGGGCTGCTGCCACACCGATGATGCACATGGCCCACACAGGGAAGCCGCCATCGTCGGAGCCCAGCAGGCCGGCTCCGCCAACCACAGGAGGCGCTGGTGTGGGCGTAGGTGTGGGTGTGGCCGTCGGCGCTGGTGTGGCTGTAGCCTCCGGCGTGGCCTCCGGCGTGGCCTCGGGTGTGGCCTCGGGTGTGGCCTCAGGCGTAGCCTCGGGCGTGGCCTCAGGCGTGGCCTCAGGCGTCTCCTCCACCCCGCCGGTAATGGTCACCACGGACGTCACCCAGGCGTCAACGCCCTCGCCGTCGACCGTATTGGGCCCGTTGCCCTCCGTGTCGCAGAGATCACCGATGCGGTCCCCGTCGCTGTCGGCGTTGTCAGGGTTCTCGACCAGGGGGCAGTTGTCGCCGCGGTTCAGATAGACGTCGCCATCGTGATCGCCGCCTCCGGTGTCCTCATCGGGGGTGGGGTCGCACGCGTTGTCGATGCCGTCCTTGTCGGTGTCGCCGTCGCCTGCGACACGGGGGTCGCCCTCGTTGACATCGAAGGGACAGGTGTCGAGGTCGTTCTCGATGCCGTCGCCGTCAGCGTCCCCTTGGCTCTTGGTGAAGGTGGTGAACGTGTAGTCGCCGCCGGTCGTGGGGTTGATGTTCCCCACGTAGCCGCTTTCATCGGCCGCCGTGGCCGCGTAGTCCTTGGTGATGCCGAACCTCGTGGTGGCGCTAGCCATAGGCGTGCAGAAGTCAGTTATCGACCCAGGTGCGAGCTCAGCGGTAGGGTCATTGAGCACGCTTACCACGCCGTAGCCAAGGCTGGCCTCGAAGGCTTGCCCATGCAAGGTCGTTCCCGGCGCGAAGACAACCTGGTTCAGGGACACCGGTGTGCCGGCCACGCTCGCCATACCGAAGGAGCGGGACGCGGGGGTGACGCCGGGGTACATGGTATTGAGGAAATCGGGGTACTTGTCCACAGCGTCCGGCACGGTGTTACCATCGAGGTCCTGGAACCCATCGTCGAAGCTGACGGTATCCGTCGTGTCGGTGGTGGCCTTCAGCATCTCGAAGTCGACGGGCAGGGCAGTGATGCAGACCCCATTGAGAAGCCCCAGGGTAGCGTCTGAGTGCAGGTCGGCCACGTGGGCCCCCAGGGGGATGTCCGCAGCGCCCATGTCAAACTCCGGCGGCGTGAAGACAATCATCACATCGAAGTTGAAGTCACCTACCGGGATGTTAACTATCGTGCTGACATCTGCATTGGCTCCTGCCTCAGCGTCGGACATGGTGACATCCATGGTCGGATTGTACGTGGCCTTCGCGCTGTCCCACTGGGCGACAACCACAACCACCGCCAGCAATACCGCTAAGGCTGCCAGAGGGCCTATCACACTACGGTTAGCCTTCATTCGCTATCCTCCTTCCTCAAAAAGCACAGACCTCCACCTCCCGATCAGCTCCACACGGAGCCTCAATAGGGAAGGCAGAAGCCCCCGCGCTTGATGATTCCTCTTAGAAAGCCCAACCACCGTCTCCCCGTGGAGACATCGCCACGCTCGGCGCTGCAACTGTTGCTGTGACCCCAAGGCTTTCCTACAGGCACCTATCACCTGCTCGTCAGTTAACACTAGCGCTATGATACCTGCTCATCATTGTTTGTCAATAGCCCTGGCAATTGTTTGTTATTGCTTTTTCATAGTATTCGCTGCTCACCCGAATCCAATTGGGGCTGGCAGCGTTTTGTTAGATGGGTAAACGAGGGCCGCACCCCTCCCGCTCTTGGAACCCAGACGCTGGGCCCGTCCCTGGCCAAGGGGCGGGTTTAGCTATTAGGTAGGCAGGAGCTGAGGAGGCTGGGGAGGCAGTTCCACAAAGGAGGCAAGGGCCTCCCGGCCGCCTAAGCAACGCCAAGAGCCGCGAAAAGTTCGTTGTCCGCACGAATCTTTTTGCGCTCCAGTGCGTCTTAATATACGGCGGGCCATGGAGACAAGTGCTCTGATCAAGGGTTGGGCCCCCTCCCGCCCTTGGCGGCTCGCCTTTTGCTATGCCGTAAAGCCATCCCCCAGATTGGGAGTGGGCCTTTCTGGTTGACCGCCGCTAGCATTTACCGTTTTCCACCCTCCATTCACCCTTTTGGCGCTGCTGTTCACTGGCCTCTTCAGCTGGTTTCAGGCATAATTGCTTTAAGACGGGGGGCCAATTCTGGCATATTATTGTAATGGAATGGTTCCGATCGGGGTGGAAAGCTGTTATAATCTGTGGACATTATCCATTTACATAAGGCCGTGCCACAACAGGTGGCGTTCCCCACGTAGGTGAGGAAAGCAGGGATTAGTATGTGGACAAAGATTCGTTTCAGCAAGGGACTTCTCCTGGCAGCGTGCGCGTTGCTCCTGCTGGGGGGGCTGGTGGTGGCGTCTGTCGTCGCCGGCGTCGGCAGGTTCGCCTCGGGCTCTCCCGCCCTGGCGAACGCTGGCGGCTACTCAGCCGAGCTTGTGTCGCCCACAGTGCCGGATTTTTCGGATATCTACGTCTGGGAGATTAGCGGCAGTAAGCCAGGCCCGGGCAAGGAGATCAGCCATTTCACCATTTGCGGCTGCTGGAAGAAGGGGGACGTGGCCAGCGCGGAAGCCTACAACGTCGGTGGCAGCTCCCTCTCCGTCGACATAGAGTGGTACGGCATCAAGGTCGAGGGCATTGGTGATCGCGACCTGCCAATCACCGTTACCGTACGATTTAACTCCGAGTACCCCAGCGGCGACGATGAGGTTACCGTCTACATCAAGGCCGGTATCCACCATATTCCTATTTCGGTTGGCGGTCCCATCTGCAACGCGGCCGATCTGAAGATCATCGGTCAATGGGTAGAAGGACCGCCGGAGATACCGGTGAGCGAGGACGTGGATATCATTGTCTGGAAGGTGATCCACAACAACGGCCCGCACCACGTTGAGAAGGCCAGACTAACGGGGACACCCACGGCCCCGCCTGACTGCGAGATCACGCCTGGCTCCCACGTGGAGGATATCTACGGGTTGCCCTACGGGTTGCCGGTTAGCGTGGACATCACTATACAAGAGCCGTTCACCATCCACTGCTTCCAGCCCAGCGAGCACACTTTCCACTTCGAGAACTTCCTCAAGAAGCTCAAGCCTTGTACCCTCGTGGACCCCGACATGTCCAACAACAGCTCCGAGATCGATTGGACCGTGCCTGCGATCGCCCACGCCGATCTCCAGGTGGAGCAAAGGATCATCGACTGGCCCACGGACATCGACGTGAGCCAGAACGTAGTGGTGACGCTGGAGACGGTTGTGAAGAACAACGGTTCCTACGGCCCGGTGGCGGCGGAGTTCAAGGGGTGGCTGGAGCCGCCGACCGGCTGCAGCGTTCTAACCGAGCCCATCAGCCAGCAGGTGGAACTGGCCGCCGGCGAGACGCAGACCATTGAGCAGCAGTTTACCATCCACTGCGGCGAGGCTTGCCTGCATACGTTCACCTTCCGCAACAGCATCGAGGCCAAAGACCCACACATCCGCGACATCGAGCCGGAGAACAATGAGGCGTCCCGTTTCCTGTCTGTCGATGTCTGGGCCAAGGCCGACGTGAAGATAAGCAGCCAGGGCCTCGTTGACCCGCCGGAGGAGATAGCCGTCTCTGAGAGCGTAGAGGTCACCCTGCGGAAGACGCTGCACAACAACGGTGGTTACGGGCCCGTCGAGGTCGACATCAGCAGCGAGGCCAGCGCTCCCGCCGACTGCACGGCCATTCCGAGCGCTAACAACCCCGCCTCTGCCAGCCTGCCGGTGAGCAGTGACGTGGTGGTAGACGAGGTATGGACGATCCACTGCTCCCAGCCCAGCGAGCACACGTTCACCTTCGACAACGAGGTCAAGATAAAGACTCTCCACGTGCGCGACCCGAACGGTGACAACGACGCAGCCTCGAGCGAGCTGACGGTCAATGCCTGGGCCGATGTGGATGTGGGAGTGAGCCAGCAGATCGTCAACCCGCCGACGGATATAGACGTGAGCGAGAACGTGGAGGTCACCCTGGAGAAGACCATTACCGCCAGCGTACTGAACCAGCAACCCTACGACATTCCCTCGGTGGATGTGAAGGTCACGAAGACGGTCACTGCTCCTGCT
>DAOUEZ010000036.1:0-13332 GCA_034429995.1 Dehalococcoidia bacterium | reverse complement strand
GGGGGACCCCGTTCCCGCTCTGGGGAGGCGCTGCGAGGCAGCGTGATCCCGACGATGACTGCCGGGGGTACCCCCGCCTGCGATGAGCTCCGGACGAAGTACGAGGGGACCGCGCCGCGGATCCCGGATGTGGCCACTTGGTGGGAACTCGCAGAAAATGGTGGGGGAACGGTGAGGACGGAGCCCTAGAGGGGAGTTGAAGAATTGGCAAAGAGGCTTTAAAGGCCCTCCACCGCCTTCAAAGGGTTGACCGGGAGGGGATACTTGGAGCGGGAGACGGGGATCGAACCCGCGACAACCTGCGGTGAAAAAAGGCGTTCAGGCGGCCTGCTGCAGGGAGACCGTGTACCCCAGGGCTTCCAGCCGGCGGACCAGCCGCCGCTCCACCTGCCAGCGGTGCCGTTCATCAAAGTAATTGCCACCCAACTCGCTGTAGGTCTCTCCTCCCTTCAGCAGGTGGTAGACGATCACCAGCAGGGTGTGGGCCACGGCTACCACTGCCCGCTTCCCACCACGACGGGCAGCCAGACGATGGTACTGAGCCGACAGGTAGGTCCGCTTGCTGTGACTAGCCGCCCACGCCGCCTCCACCAGAGCCGACCGCAGCCAGGGGCTCCCCTTGCGAGTCCTCCCGCTCTTACGCTTCCCTCCACTCTCATTGTTCCCCGGACACAGCCCAGCCCATGAGGCCAGGTGACGGTGGCTCGGGAAGCGGCTCATGTCCCTCCCCACTTCCGCCATCAGCACCTCCGCCGTCCTCGGACCCACCCTGGGCACCGTCTGTAGACGGGCCAGGGTTTCTTCAAAAGGGCCCAGCCGCTCCTCGATCTCCCTGCTCACCCGCGCGATGGCCTCGTTCAGGTAGCCAATGTGCTCCAGGTGCTCAGCGATGAGCAACCGGTGGTGGGGCTTGACCTCACCAGCAAGGGCCCGCTCCAGTTGTGCCCGCTTCTCTCGCAGACGACCCCGGGCCAGCCCCGCCAGGACGGCCGCCTCGCTCTCCCCCCTGGCTACCGCCTCCAGGATCGCCCGGCCCGTTACGCCCAGGATGTCCGTCGCCACCGACCCCAGCTTCAGGTTGGTCCCCTCCAGCGTCTTCTGCAGCCGGTTCACCTCCCTCGCCCGCTCCCGCACCAGGGCCGCACGGTAACGGGTCAGCTCCCGCCCCGATCCCGATCGGGGGGGCGCCGGCGGCACGAAGCTCCCCCGCAACAGCCCGTGCCGCAACAGGTCCGCCAGCCACTCGGCGTCGCTCACGTCCGTCTTCCGCCCCGGCACCATCTTGACCTGCTGGGTATTCACCACCAGCAACTCCACCGCCCCCTCCAGCACGTTGTACACTGGCTTCCAGTAGACCCCCGTGCTCTCCATCGCCGCCTGCCTGCACCCTGCCCCCACCAGCCACTCCCGTAGCTGTAGCAGGTCAGCCCCCATCGTGCCGAAGGTCCGCACCTCCCTGGCCGGTTGACCCCCCTCCCCCGGCGTCAGCAGACAGGCCACCACCGTCCGCTTATGCACGTCCAGCCCGCAGCACCGCTCGTGCACTACTTCCATATACACTCACCTCCTGCCGTCGATGAACGGCCGGCACGGTGCCCCTTCCTTACAAGATTCTGCGGTGCGTGCTCCCCCGACGAGTCGGGGGGCGACAGACGGTGGTGCCCCGGGGCACCCGGGTCATACTGCTTGTCGGACTCGCGCCTTTGGCGCGCCTTTGGCGTGGCACCAGGCGGTCGCCGACCTCCGACCGACCGTCTGGCCGCCAATGTACCACGACCAACGTCGCGGTCAATGGGGTGCTATCAAGAGGGTGGCTGGAGCGGCCAGCGGGAATCGAACCCGCGCTCTCTCCTTGGAAGGGAGATGTGCCACCACAACACTTTGGCCGCTCACTCCCGCAGCCAGCAAGCCGTTTTCATTCAGCGGTGGTGCCCCGACAGGTCGGGGCATGAGCTACTGCTTGGAAGGAAGAAGGTCACCCCTGATAACATGCCTAATTGTTAACCCCTTAGATTCAAAAAGCGGGGTGAAACCGGGGTGAAATCGGGGTGGATTTGAGGGTGTGCGGCCCCCAGCGGGGTAGCCTTCCCTTATCCCAACCGCTCCCCCATCCGGTCCGCCGGGCTGAACCGCTCATGGGCCCGCGCCGCCTTCTCCGCATCGTAGGTCGCCGAGTACCGCCGCACCATCGCCGACGTGCTGTGCCCCAACAGGTGCTGCACGTCCAGTTGAGTTATCGCTTCGAAGGGGACGATTCGGCTGCGTTCCGTCGGGTGAGTCTCCGTGAACCCCGTCCTGGCGGCCAGCAGCCCTCCGCACCTCGCTCAGCGCGCGCTTTCCAGCGCGGCCAGCTTCAATTGTAGCGCTGCTCAACAACGGCAGTCACGTGCTATCTCCACAGCTTGATAGCGCTCGTTTTCTTGGCTTGTGTGGCGGTTAGGGGAAGCGGCTGCATGGCCAGTGCGGCGCGTGCCAGCAAGAGAGGCGTCCTCGGAGCCAGGTGGGTTCTGGCGTCAGGCATGTGGTCGCTTGCCAACCCTAACGCTTGCGATTAGGATCTGAGCACCACCGAAACGGCACGCAGGATAGTGACTACTAGCGATAGGAGTCTGGTTCGCTCTTGGAGACTCGCGTCGCGCTTCCAAGAAAGGGGTAACAACCGTGGACCCCTTCGCCATCGTCTGCGATAGCAGCCACGACCTGCCACCGGACGTAAGCCAGAAGCTGCGTCTTACAGTGGTGCCCTACACTATCAACTTCGGCGCCGAGAGCAGCCTAGATGACGGTGTGATGACGTTGGAGGAGTTCGCCGAACTCCTAGATCGATACGAGAAGGGCAAGGGATATCCCACTACGGCGGCACCCCCTCCCTCTCGCTTCGTGGAGGCTTTCCTGTCCCACGTGAAGCAAGGCTTGTCGCAGATTCTCACCGTCACCATTTCTTCCAAGCTCAGCAAGACATATGATGCCGCCGTCCAAGCCGCGAGCATCGTCAAGGAGGAGTATCCCGATTCAGCCATCGAGGTGGTGGACTCCCTCAGTGTCTCGATGGCGGAGGGCAAGCTTGTTCTGGAGGCGGCTCGTGCGCGCGATCTCGGCTGTCCACTCCAGAAGGCCAAGCGCCTGGTGGAGGAGATGAGGGGCCGTCTGCGCATCTTGGCGGCCTTGGAGACCACGAAGTACCTAGCGAAGAGCGGACGGGCTGGCCGCTTTCAGCACATGCTCGGCACTGTCCTACGGATCAAACCGATCATCACTGCCAAGCATGGGGCTACGGCCCTGTACGCCAGAGTGCCGGGCCGTATGGAGAGAGCTGTGGATCGCATCGTTGACGAGGTGCAGCGAACCTACAAGTCGGGCGTGGTTTGGGTGGTCGAGGGAATAGCTCCTGACCTTAGAGAGATGCTCATCAGCAGGCTGGGTGAAAGGGTGGCCCTCAACAGGGAGCACATCTTGGAGACCAGGATGACGCCCACCCTCATGGTACATCTCGGCAGGCGAGTGGTGGGCGTGATTTGGGAGGAGTAGTCGGAGCCAGCCTAGCGACCTGGGGGCGGTGCAATATCAAACAGTGTCTTCCTGCTCAACGGTGAATTGCTCGCTGGTAGGGCTGCCCCAAGGTCGAGAAAGGAGAGTAGTCGATGGCGCGGTCAGAGGACCAGATATATGGCAGGCTGAGGCTCTTCAATCTGGCGATGGGCACGCTGCATTTGGCTCAAGGCGCAGGGATGCTGCTCCTGAGCAGCGATTTCACTCTCCCTCTCCGGACGACCTTCCTGGATTCTGATCCCCAGAGGGAAGAGATCGTGACGCTGACCAACACTGTATTCGACCTTCGTCTGGGGCCGCTCGTCGCCGTTTTCCTGCTGATCTCGGCCGCTGCTCACTATCTACTCGCGTCACCTGTCATCTACCCATGGTACGTGAAGAACCTCAAAAGGCACATCAACTACGTGCGATGGTACGAGTATGCCCTCAGTTCCTCGGTGATGATCGTGGTGATCGCCATGCTGTCCGGGATGTTCGATCTCCCGAGTCTAGTACTGATCTTCGCGCTAAACGCAACGATGATTTTCTTCGGCCTGATGATGGAGTTGCACAATCAGACGACGGACAAGACAAACTGGACATCTTTCAATCTGGGCGTGTTTGCAGGGGTCGTGCCCTGGGTGGTCATCTTCTGGTACTTCTCCGGGGCCGTGGCCAACTCGGAGGACGCAGTACCTACCTTCGTCTACGGGATAATTGCCTCGCTTTTCGTCTTCTTCAACGTCTTCGCTGTGAACATGGTCCTTCAGTATCGAAAGATCGGGCCCTGGAGAGACTACCTGTTCGGAGAGCGGATGTACATCCTCCTCAGCCTGTTCGCGAAGTCCGCGTTGGCGTGGCAGGTGTTCAGCGGGACTTTGAGAGGCTGAGGAACCTCCGGGAGTTAGCGCTGTCTTCGGGGGAACCAGGGAAAGAACGCGCTGGTGCTCTCGATGTAGTCTCTGTATCGAGGCTTGGTCTCGACCTGGCTCCTCTCCAGGAGAGCCACGCCGGACACCCTCAGAAGGAGCACCGTCATCAGGATGGGGCTGAAGAACGTCCAGTAGCCGCCTGCCGTGCCAGCAGCAATCACGTAGTAGCCCCACCACAGGGTAGCGTCCCCGAAGTAGTTCGGGTGGCGGGTATAGGCCCACAGCCCGCTCCGCATCACCTTGCCCTTGTTGGCGGGGTCGCGCTTGAAGCGCGCGAGCTGCCAGTCGCCCACTGCCTCAAAAAAGAAGCCGACGCTCCACGCGAGGGTTCCCAGCAGGTCGAAAACGGTGAAGTGATCGGGGTCTTCGCTGAACTGGGCTGCCAGAAGCGGCGCTGAGATCAACCAAAGGAGCGCCCCCTGTAATAGGAAAACCTGGAAAAGGCTCGTCCACCAGAACTTCTCTCCGGCCTCCTCTCGCCACTTCCGGTAGCGATAGTCCTCGCCCTTGCCCCAGTTGCGCCAGAGGATGTAGAGCGATAGTCGAAGCCCCCAGACGGTGACGAGAGCCGTAATGAGAACCTTGCGGCCAACGAAACCGTCAGTGACCACGAAGTACGCGACGGCCAGAAGTACGAAGCCCAGCCCCCAGAAGATGTCGACGATGCTGGCATTCCTCGCGACGAGGCTGAGCAGCCAAACGGCCACCATGTATGCCAGAGCGATCAAAACGGAAAGGCCAAGAACCTCGGGCAAATCCATGTCTCAAACTTCCGGATGTCTCTGCTGAGGCCCACCTGTGAGGCAGCCTCGACGGCAACGAGTTTGGGCTTCCGCAGAGGCGCGACTCGCCTCGGATGCAACTATAATGGCTGTGCGGGCGTCGTCGCAAGGGGCGCTCGCCCACAGGACCGTGAGATGACCGTTCCGGACATTCGCATTCAGGTTCTGAACGCCAGCCCAGTCAATGGCCAGGCTGACTTCGTCCTGTACTGGATGATCGCCTATCGACGGGCCCACTGGAACTTCGCGCTGCAGCGTGCGGCTCAATGGGCGCGCGAGCTAGGCAAGCCGCTCGTCATTCTGGAGGCGCTGCGCTCCGGCTACCCGTGGGCCAGCGACCGACTGCATCGCTTCGTACTGGATGGGATGGCCGACAACGCTCGCCGGCTTGAGAGCAGGCCGGTGTCCTACTACCCCTACGTGGAACCCGTTCTGGATGCGGGAACAGAGGCCTGGAGGGCCGGGTGGGATTCGAACCCACGACTCCCGGATTAGAAGTCACACGCTCGGGCGCCGAGCGATGGACCACCGCTGCAGATTCAAATTCCGCCGTCTTGACCGCCTGGACGAACCGATTTCTCGTCGAGTCCGGTGTTCAACTGTGAGGGCTCTCCAGAGCACCGGATTCGACACAGCGATTGTGCGTCCCGGGTGCTGCCGTTTCAAGAGTTGGGATAAGCATCTCTGATCCAGACCGCGAGGCGCGTCGAGGTTCTCAAGTTACCCAATACGGAACCGCTGAGTTGGCCGTCTGTGCAGCTTGGGGGGTTCGATAGCCTTCGACGGCCTGAAGCTACTCTGTAGTAAGGCGTCAGGAGGAGGTCGCCTGAGAAGCATGGCCACAAGGCCACTGGCCTCCGCCTGAACCTCTACGGGGGATCGCCCTGCTAGCACTGCTCGCTCCTTCCCTCTGGGCGGTACCCTACCGCCCTTTGGAGAGCGGGAGCAAACCAGTTGGTGTCCATTGAAGAACCGCTTGCACAGATTCCAGAAGTTGCTGACGGGGAACAGACCACGACCCCGGCAACGATGCCACCGATAATCGCTGCGTGCCGCGGATCGGAACTGTCGTTCTCCTCGCCGGACGCTCCATTCGGGGCTGGCGGGCAACGAGCCCCCTGCGGTGCCGGTAGTCGGCGCTTGTGACTCAGCGCGGGTCGAGGTCCAGTGCAACGCTGTTGATGCACCAGCGCTGACCGCCCGCGTCCCTTGGCCCGTCGTCGAAGACGTGGCCGAGGTGGGAGTTACAGCGCGCGCACCGCACTTCCGTGCGAACCATGTCGTGAGAGCGGTCTTCGAGTCGCTCGACGGCGTCCGGCGAGACGGCATCGGTGAAGCTGGGCCAGCCGCAGCCGGAATGGTACTTCGTTCGGCTCTCGAAGACAATGTTCCCGCAGCCGGAGCAGCGGTAGACGCCGTCCTCCTCGGTGTCGACGTATTCGCCCGTGAAAGCTCGTTCCGTCCCGGCCTGGCGCAGCACCGCGTACTGCTCCGGCGTCAGGCGCTGGCGCCATTCCTCGTCGGTTGTGGGCACGGGCGTAAGAGGGTCACCGGCTTCGGACGCGGCCGGTAGAGGGCAAGTCACCCCGGTCCCCGCGATTCCGCAGTAGCCGTTCGGAACCTTGTGGAGGTACTGCTGATGGTAGTCCTCGGCGTAGTAGAACGGACCGGCGGGCGCCATCTCGGTGGTGATTGGGCTGAAGCCGGCTCGCTCAAGCGCCTCGTTGTACATGGTGCGCGCCGACTCGGCAGCCTGTCGCTGTTCTTCGTCGGCGTAGTAGATGGCGGAGCGGTACTGTGTGCCGACGTCGTTACCCTGTCTCATGCCCTGGGTCGGATCGTGAGCCTCGAAGAAGATCTTCAGCAGCGAGGCGTACGAGATCTGGGCGGGATCGAACGCCACGAGGACGGCCTCAGCGTGGCCGGTTCGGCCCGAGCAGACCTCCTCGTAGGTCGGGTCGGGGGTGTGCCCGCCTGCGTACCCGACCGCGGTTGTGTAGACCCCAGGTGTCTGCCAGAAGATGCGCTCGGCGCCCCAGAAGCAACCGAGGGCGAAGACCGCTGTCTGGACGCTTTCAGGAAACGGCGGCTGAAGAGGTGTGCCGAGGACGGCGTGCGTGCGCTGTCGACGGCGTTCGGCGGGCGGCACCTTGTGGGTCTCCTGCGCCTGCTGCAACACTGCCTTCCCGCCCTTCTTTCGCTTCTTGCTCTTCGCCATTTGGCCTCGCCTACTCTGAACCCAACAGAACCCTAGTTCTCGTTGTGAAGTATACCACCAGCCAGCGAACACGGCCTAGGCCACCGGTCTGTCTGCCACGCGGAAGCTGGCCCGCCCAACATTCGCTGGACGACGCCAGCGCCGGAGCCAGGTCGATGGAGTCGGTACCGGCCGTTGTGCACCTGCCTGAGAAGCAGGAAATCATCGGTCGGCGATCAGTGCCGCCAGACGGCCCGGATTGTCAATCAGGACGTCGTGGCCATCGCGCTCAGCTGCGCACGCCCGTCTTGGGGACAGCGAAAACAATCCTTCAGGTGGCCATCAAGAGGTGCCTATGCAGCTTCCGGAAGTTGTTCACGAGCCAAGGGCCCTACCACGTGCTGCGGCCTTGGTGAAGGTGATCCTGTCCACAATTGCCTGGCACTCACCCTCCACTTGCTGCCCTTTGGTAACCCTCAGGCCGTTCCTGTCGGTGTACTCGGGGTAGATGTAGAACTTGGCGCAGGTTGCCTGCCACTCTGGGGAGTAGAGCATCCAGAACGAGCCGCTGTAGGTCAGCGGGTGGAAGTCGTCTACCGGATGGGCGGCATCATCCGGCACGCGGCCGTAGCCGGCGGAAGATCGCCAGTGCCCTTCGGGGCTGTCGCCGCGATGATAGGCTGACCAGGTCTCAGCCCTCCCGTCCATCCTCCACCACCGCTCACCGCCTGTGTGCACTTCGGTAACTGTCATATCCCCGATGAGCCTGACGCGGCGGCCGTCAGGGAACTTGTTCGGGCAGCCGGCGCCTCCCAAGACCAATCGCTGGTCGGCCTCCAGCACGTCCAGCGCCTCTTGCTGGATGGGATGTCCCTGGTCATCGAAACCGAAGTGCTGTCGCCGCTCATTATCAAAGACGACGTAGGCCCCGATCCAGGCCTGGTAGTACTTCGAATCGGGGTTCACGAAGTCGCCATAGACGCGGCTAAGGGTAAACCCGCCGTAGTGAGAATAGGCGGCAGCTTCCATGGGGTGGCCCACGACTTCGGACAGGGTACGGCTGAGGTCGACTTTGAGGGTAAGCCGGGTCCACCCTCCCCGATCAACGGGTATGTTGATGTCGAGGCCGTGGCGCTTGGCGGGATTGGGTAGCACGGCCGCCAGACGGCGTATGCCCACGCTCTTCACGAGGCCGCGGCCGAGCCAACCCGAAGCGATGGCCGACACTGCCAACAGGGCCAAGAGGAGTCGTCCCATGATGGTATTGGCTTCCTTCCTTAGCTACGCTCGACGAAGCGTCAGCGCGCCCTTAGTCCGCCGCCGAACGGGCCTGTCGAATCATCCCCTCCCCCAAGCGTCCAGAAGGCGATGCTCACCCCGTCGGCGGTCTGGGCGTACTGGATGCGCGGCTCCATCACCCTTCCTCCCGCCACCTCACCTCGTACAGCCGCACGGGGTCCTCGAAGCCTCGCAGCGCTACATCGCCACGGTCCGAGAACAGGAAGCCCTTGCCTGCAGCTAGCCCCTTGACCAAGTCCGAGGTCAGGATCTGGGTCGGCTCGGCGTGGGCGCATATGCGGGCGGCCAGTTGGACGGCCGTCCCGAACAGGTCCTTCTCCTCCGCTATCGGCTCCCCAGCATTCAGCCCGATGCGCACCCGTATGGGCTCCCCCGCCGACTCGTTGTGCTCGGCGAAGGCCGTCTGCATGGCGATGGCGCATTCGAGGGCGCGGCTCGCCGAAGCGAAGGAGGCCATGATGCCGTCACCGGTGTGCTTTATCTCGGAGCCGCTGTGCGCCCTCAAGGCGTCTCGGACGATGGTGTTGTGAGTGCGCAGTACCTCCTGGGCTTCGGCGTCGCCCAGGCGCTGCGTGAGCGATGTGGAGCCCTCCATGTCGGTGAAGAGGATGGTGACAAGGCCGCCTGCTTGTCTTGATGGCTCAGGCGCGGCCGCTGCCGCCTCCTCGCCTTCGCCCAAGAACTCATAGATGGCCCGCAGCACAGAATCGCTATCGCCAAACCAAGGCCAATTGATGGTTCCCTCCAGGGCTACCAGGCGGGCTGCAGGAAGGACGGAAGTCAGTTCACGACTCAGGCGAAAAGGTATGGCCCGGTCGCCCCGGCGATGCAGCACCAGTGTGGGAACCTTGACTTCTGGCAGGAGTTCGACCACATCGGTGGCATAGGCCATTTCCAGGAGTTTCGCTACCATCTCACCGGTGGCGGACTCCCGCGCCGCGGAGGCGATCGCCTGTAACATTTCATCGCCGATGCCCGGCGCAGCGATGGCCGCCAGCGTCCTCGAAGCTATGCCCCAGTGCGCTCGCACCATGGACGTGAGCGATGTCTTTACGTCCTCGCGGGTAAGCATCCGCCCGCAAGCATACGTGCCGTAGAGGATGAGACGGGAGATCCGGTCCGCGTGGCGGGCCGCGTACACGATAGCTGCAGGCCCCAGGTGAAAACTCCCCATCAGGGCGAAACGCCTGAGAGCGAGCCCGTCGGCCACCGTTTCGAGATCCTCCAGGTCGGCTTGTAAGGTGAAGTCCGTCCTCTCCCTGTCAGAGAGGCCCACTCCCCGCCTGTCGTAGCGGATCACCGTGTGGCGCTTGGCGAGGACTTCGTAAAAGCGGCCGCCAACCCTGTTCTGCAGGACAAAGGTCATACTCTCCCAGTTCGAAGGAGTCGTGATCAGCGGCGGCCCCTGACCTACGCTGGCGCAGGCTATGCGGACACCCTGAGATGTGGTGCAGAACCGGATCTGCGGCTGCATCGCTACCACACCACCTCGTACACCCGCTGCCGGCTCTTGATGCCCTTGAGCTGCTTGCGGCCGGCGTCGCGGAAGTCCACGCCCGCCAGCGAGCCGCCGACGGTGCGCACGACCTCCGACACCAGGATCTGCCCGCCCTGGGCCCTGTTGGCGATGCGAGCGGCCAGGGTGACGGCGGTGCCGAAGTAGTCCCCCGCCTCCTCGATGGACTCGCCGGTGTTGAGGCCGATGCGGACGTTGATGGCCTCCTCGGCATGCTCTTGGTTGTGCTCAGCGAAGGCCTTCTGGATGTCGACGGCGCAGGAGAGGGCCCTGGCGGCGCTGGCGAAAGCTACCATGAAGCCGTCGCCCATGGACTTGACCTCGTGGCCGCCGTGGCGGGCGACCTGCTCCCGCAGGATGCGGTTGTGCTCGGCGAGGAGGGCGTGGTATGGCTTGTCGCCCAGGCGCTGAGCCAGGGCTGTGGAGCCCTCGATGTCGGTGAAGAGGATGGTGACGGTGCCCTGCTCGTCGGAGTGGCGGGCCAGGCTGGGGGCATCGGCCAGGGCCGATGGCAGGATCTGCTCGATGGTGGAGCGCATGGTCCTCCTTGCCCTGGCTGGCCTGGGGGTCAGGCCGGGCGCTACCTTCTCCTGAGCCTGCATCTTGACGGCGAGGACCTTCTCAGCCCTCTGAGGCAAGCCCATGTCCTGATAGAGCT
The DNA here is from genome assembly GCA_034429995.1 of Dehalococcoidia bacterium. Taxonomy (GTDB): domain Bacteria; phylum Chloroflexota; class Dehalococcoidia; order SM23-28-2; family SM23-28-2; genus SM23-28-2. The sequence continues at coordinate 2,420 of DAOUEZ010000036.1, read as the reverse complement.
GAAGGGCTTCGTTGAGCATGGCGGTGGCGGCCTCGGCGTCGCCGGCGGCGTCTCTGGCCAGGCACATCTTGGCGTAGGCCAGAAGGGTGGCCGCCAGCTCCAGGCGGTAGCCCAGTCGTCGCGCCAGGTTGAGGGCTTTCTCGAAGTAGGTGGTGGCGTCGTCCCAGCGCCTGCTGACGGCGTCCATCATGGCGATGACGCGAGGAACGAGGCAGGGCACAAGAAATTCTATGCCTCGTGCGTTCAGTTCGCGCAGACGCTGATAGCAGGCGTCGAGACCCTCTGCTTCGCCGAGCTCGGCAAGGCCCTCCCCACAGGCCAGCAGGTTGTACGCCCCTCCCCAGCTCAGCGGCTCCTCGAATGGCCACTGGGGGCAGTCAGCGAGGAGTCTCCGCGCTGAGGCCGTATCCCCTTTCTCAAGGGAGAGGAGGACCCGCCAGGGCCAGGGGCCCGCCAGGAACGTACCCCTCTCCGCTGCTTCGTAGGCGGTCTGTAGGGCCGCCAGGCGGGCCTCGGCCTGATCGTAGCGTCGGGTCAGCATCATGAGCATCGCAGAGTACTCTAAGATAAACGGCATGAGCGCGAAGACCCGCATCTCGGAGGCCTGGGTGAGCACCTCCTCGCCGATGCGCTCCGATTCCAGCAGGTCTCCGGCCAGAAGACGCTGCCATGCGACATAGAGGGCGGCGGCGTAGGCGGGCTGGAAGGCCAGGCGCTGCTCGGAGATGCGGCGCAGTTCCGCCCACTCAGGGCCACCGACCGCCACTCGTCCCTGCCCGGTCGCCGAGTGCAGGCTCGCGAGTCTCGGGTAGCAGGCCCCGGCCACTTCGCCCGCCGCTTCGTACCCAGCCGCAGCGCGGTCGCCTGCATCCTGGCCCTTCTGGGGAAAGCACGCAAGCCAGTAGAGCCAGGCGATGGGATTGAGCAGCATGCCGAGTGTCCAGGGGTCGGTGACCTGCTGTGCCAGGGACTCCGCCTCGGCCGCTTCCTTGAACGCCATGTCGAAGCGGTGCAGGCTCAGCGAGGTCTGGGCGTGATAAGCGAGCAGGACGGCCCGTTCCGCCCGGTCTGCCGGGCCGACCAGCTCCAGCCCCTTTTCGGCGAACCAACGGCCACGCTCGAATTGCCCCTGCCAGCCAAGGTACCCAGCAAGCACGCTGTAGGCCCTGGCCGCCCCGGCCACATCGCCCGCCGCTTCGAACCCCCGGGCCGCCTCTTCGTAGCTCTCGATCCTCCCCTCAAAGTCGCTGGCCGCCCCCTGGGCCCTTGCCAGATCTAGCAGGAGGACCGCTTTCTCCCCCGGGGACAGGCTCACGGCATCCGCCAGCTCGAGGGCAGAGCGGTGGAGGGCCACGGCCTCAGCGGGCGCGTAGGCGGCCGCCGCCTGCTGGGCGGCCTTCACCGTCCAGCGGTAGGCCGTCTCGGCGGGGGCACCCTCCCCCGCCTCGCGGTAGTGATAGGCCAGCTCGGCCGCATAGTCCTCCAGGCGCTCGGGGTAGGCCTCTTCCAGGGCGTGGGCGGCCCGGAGGTGCAGGCGCTCCCGCCGGGGAGCGCTGAGGCGGCCGTACAGGTTCTCCCGCAGAAGGGTGCTGGTGAACTGATAGTAGGTGCGCCTCTCCTGGCGCTGCTCCCTCACCACCTGGGCAGCCAGAGCCTCCTCCACCGCCCGCAGGGTGACCTCTTCATCCAGCTTAGCAACCCGCTGGGCCAGGGAGAGGCTGAAGCGGCGGCCGAGCACAGCGCCCACCTGGAGCAGGCGGCGGCACTCCTCCGACAGGCCGGCCAGCCTGCGCTCCATCACGTCCCGCACGCTCTCGGGCAGGCCGATGGAAGAGATGGTGGTCTTGCTGGTCCACTGCCCCCTCTCCTCATAGAGGATATCCGTCTCTATAAGGTGTTTGAGGGTCTCCTGGACGAAGAAGGGATTGCCCTCGGTCTCTTGGTGGAGGGCCAGGACCAGGGCCCGGGGGACCTCCTGCTCGGCCAGGACGGTGACGAGCTCCCTGACCTCGGACTCCCGCAAACCCTTGAGAGGGAGCTCCCAGAAGCCCGACTCCCTCCTAAGATGGGGCAGGGCCTCCCTCAGGGGGTGGCTGGGCTCCAGCTCCGCCTCCCGGCAGGAGATGGCCAGCAGCAGCCTGCCCCCGGCCAGCCGTCTGGCCAGGTGCTGCAGCAGGGAGCATGAGCCCTTGTCCGCCCACTGCAGGTCTTCCAGCACCAGCACCAGGGGAGCAGACGTAGAGGCGTTCTTGAGGAACTCCGTGACCTCCTGGAAGAGGCGGTAGGCCTCGGCCTCCGCTGCCACGGGAGGGGGCTCGGGCAGGTCGGGCAGCTTCGCCTTCAGCTCCGGCGCCAGGGGGGCAAGCACTGAGCTTCCCTCGGTCACCGCCTGGCGCAGGGTCTGCACCGACGTGCGGGAG
>DAOUEZ010000035.1:0-70434 GCA_034429995.1 Dehalococcoidia bacterium | reverse complement strand
CCACTTCAGCCTTCGCCTGGCTTGGGCTGACAGCTCCTGCCCGCGACCTGCCAGGCGTAGAGCCCCGGGCGCTGTCCCACTGATGATCCGCATAGTGACACCATTCTAGGTGTCACCCATGTTTCTGAACGAGCCCAGGAGGCGGGCGCCCCAGGCGGAGGAACGCACGCCGCCCTGTGCGCGACAAGCGCCGCCACGTGGGTACAGGTGGCCACTGGTGACTACTACGCGGGGGTTAGCTGCTTTTCCTTGACAGCGGCGAAGTAATTGATGCCCGCCAGCGGCTCGGCCGTCTGGACATCGTAGGTGGCATTGAGATAGGCCATAACAATCCTGCCCGGAACCGACTCTTCAGCGCCCACAGAAGCCTGCCCCAGCGGGCCTTGGACTGTCAGCGGCCCATGCATGCGGACATTCTGGCCATTGACGTACTTCACTTGTCAACCTCCAACCGACTATCCTGCGAGGAACTGTCAGCCCATCCTACGCGGAGCCGCGAGGGCTGGCAACGGAAGCGGCTACAGCCGCCGATAGACGTACCACTTGCTCTTCTCCTGCCTGCGTCTGCCCTGCCGCCGCGTGGGCAGCCAGTCCACATAGACTTCGTACACCTCGCCCTCGCTGGTGCGTAGCCGATAGTAAATGCGCTGAGGGCCGGACCGCCAGTCGTCGTGCCCGCGGATTGCCTGGCCGAAGCCATGCTCCTCCCAGCGCTGAAGAACATCGGCCACCTTGTATTCCTTGCCGCCGAGACGGAAGGCCACCGGAACGGGCGCGGCGTCCTCGCTTAGCTTCACCTCGATCGGCTTGCCGATGAACTCGACAGGCATAACCGCCTCCCATCAACAGCCAGCAGACGGCCCTAGCTGCCGGGCGCCGGGGCCAGCCTCGGGAAGAGCCGCTGGAAGATGCGCAGCACGTCCCCTTCCTCCCAGCTCACCAAGAGCTGGCTGGCCACGAAGATGGAGCTGTACGTTCCGGTCACCACGCCGATGAGCAGCACCAGCAGGAAGCTCTGAATCGTCACACCGCCTAGCAGGAGCAGGGCGGCGATGGTCACTATCAGGGTCAGTGACGTGTTGAGCGAACGGGCCAGCGTCTCGGTGAGGCTGACGTTGACGATCTCGGCGAACTCCACCCCCGGGTTACGCGTCACGTTCTCGCGGATACGATCGAACACAACGATGGTGTCATGCACACTGAAGCCGATGATCGTCAGCAGCCCCGTAATGAACATCGTGTTGATCTCCATCCCGAACACCTTGCCAAAGATGGAGAACGCCCCCACTACCACCAACGTATCATGGAGCACGGCAACAATGGCGCAAACGCCGTAGCGCCAGGGCTTGGGTAGATGGCGGAAAGCCCAGATTACGTACAGCAAAATGCCCCCTGCTGCCACCACCACCGCTATGGTCGCGTCGCGGGCGATCTCCCGCGAAACGATCTCCGACACGGAGGCGAAGTCGCGCACCGTGAACAAGCCAAAGCGATCCCCCAGGGCATCCTCGATGGCTTGCCGCCCAGAGGGCATGGCCGGGCCCACCGGCGGGACGTCCGCCATTGCCTCCAGTTCACCCATGCGGATGATGAAATCGCCCTCGCTGGTGCGCTGCACGCGCGCCTCGGCATGGCCAATGTCGGCCATTGCCGACCGCAGGTCCTCCGCCGCCACCGACTCGTCGAAGCGAATGGTCATGCTGGTGCCAGCGGCAAACTCAACGCCCGGCCTCAGAGCAGGCGCGATGAGCAGGGAGATGATGCCTGGAATCAGAATCACCACCGACAGCAGAAAGTACCAGCCGCGGCGATGCACGAAGTCCAGGAAGCCCGCGCCCTTGCTCGGCGAGGGATTGAACGAAGCCGGCGCAGGAGCACCAGGCATCCCAGCCCTCGCCTCGGCGGCGAACCACCCCAGGCGCCTGGCCAGCGCCGTCCCCACCAGCAATCGCAAGAAGGTGCGAGTGACGATTATCGCCGAGAACATACTCACCGCCACCCCGATACCCAGGGTGAGAGCGAAGCCCTTCACCAGGTTGGCACCGAACTGATCGCCGAACCACCACAGGATGCCGCAGGTGATAAATGTCGATACGTTGCTATCGCGGATGGCGGGCCAGGCGCGGGCGAAGCCGGTCTCGATGGCCACGACCAAACTACGGCCTGCCCTCAGCTCCTCCTTCATCCGTTCGAAGATGAGAATGTTGGCGTCCACGGCCATGCCCACCGAGAGGACGAAGGCGGCGATGCCCGCCAGGGTGAGGGTCACCGGTATGAGCTTGAAGATCATCAGCAGGACGGAGATGTAGGTGACCAAGGCCATGCTGGCCAGCATGCCGGACAGGCGGTAGTAGAGGACCATAAACAAAATAACGGCCAGGATGCCTATCTCGCCCGCCTGCACGCTGTGCCGTACCGAGTCGTCGCCCAGCGTGGCGTCCACCGTGCTCTCCTGGATCACCCGCAGGGGCACGGGCAGAGCGCCCGAATTGAGCTGGATCGCCAGGGTGCGCCCTTCCTCCAGGGGAACACCTTCAATCACAGCGTCGCCCCCAGTGATGTGCGACCTGATCGTGGGCGCCGAGATGATCTCCTCGTCCAGGAAGATGGCCATAGGCAGGGCAACGAGGCGGCCAGTGATCTGGCCGAAGAGCTCGCCGCCTTCTGAGTTGAAGTGAATGGAAACAACCGGCTCGGCACCAGCACCCATCAATTCCACGCGGGCGTTCGACTTGAGGAAGTGACCGGTGAGGGCCTTCTCCTTGCCATCGCTGCCGATGCCCGTCGCTGCCACCCACTGAAGGTCACCCGTGGGTGCGGTCTGGCCGGGGGCCAGGCAGAGCCACTGGTGCCCCTCGGCGGCCGGCACCAAGTTGGCCGGCCTGGCGGAATCCCCTGTTCCGACCACGTCTGACGGGACGGTAAAGGGCTCGCCGGTGGCATCGCTTATGCAGACGAAGTTGCCCTCCTCGTCCCGCTGCGGCTCCTTGAACTCCAGCTCGGCGGTGCGGCCGATGAGATCGCGAGCCTCCTCCGGAGTGATGCCCGGAAGCTGCACGGCCAGACGGTCGGACCCCTGCCGCTGGATCTCCGACTCGGCGACCCCCCAGGCGTTCACCCGCCTCTCGATGATGTCCTTGGCCCCCTCCATGGCGTCCTCCCGCTGGTCGGCGGGCACCTCACTGGTGTCAGCCTCCAGCAGGACGTACGTGCCGCCCTTGAGGTCGAGGCCCAGGCGCATCGTCTCCCGCTCGAAGCCCCCGACTTGCAGGCCGTGCCCCTTCGGCCAGGGGAAGAAGTCGGGCAGATAGCGCCCGGGGTTGGAAGGCCAAACGGTGACGATAGCAATGACAGTAAGGATAGCGATAAGAGCGAAAGTGAGAAGGTTAGCGCGATTGCGCATCAGAGCCTAGCCTCCGTCCGCTCCAGCTCCCGGCGGGCCAGGGCCAGCGCTTGCTCCCGCGTGGTCACCTCGCCTGCTGCCTGCGCCTCCTGCACCGCCTCCAGCAGCCGCCCCACCAGCGGCCCGGGCGCCAGGCTAAGGGCATCCATCAGGTCGTGACCCGTAACCAGCCGAGGCGGCGCCGCCAACTCCTCCTGGAAGCGCCAAACCAGGATGTAGCCCACCACGCCCAGGTGAGCCCGCCAGTCGTCCCAATCCAGGCGAGGCCCTACTGTGGCCAGGTGGTCGGCCAGGCTGAGGAAGAGCACGTCGATGCCGGCCTCACCCGTATCACGGAAGTAGCGGTAAAGAGCGCGACGGCTGGGCGGCCCGTCTTGAGCTATCTGAAGCGGCCGCAGGTGCTCCTTGACCATCGCCTCCACCTGACGCACCTCAGCGCCACTGAACCGCAGGCGTCTGGCCACGGCCGCTGCTCTCAGAGCCCCCGCCTGGGCGTGGCCGAAGAAGCGCATGCGGCCGTCATCGTCGATGGTCCTCGTCTCGGGCTTGGCGATATCGTGCAGGAGAGCGCCCAGCTTGAGAAGGGCCGGCCGGGTATGGCCCTGGGAAACCTCCTCCTGGAAATGCTCCCGAACCGCCGGGAACTCCTCCATTTTCTCCCATAGCTCGCGCCACAGACGAGTCCAGCGCCCATCAGCAGGCTTCTCAGAACCTAGGAGGACATCCAGGGCAGCCACCGTCTCCAGGCTATGGTCGAAGACGTCCCATTGGTGCTCCTTGGGCTGCTCCTCACCCTTGGTGGCGGCCACCTCCGGCAAGAGGGGCTCGAGAAGACCAAGCTCATCGGCCAGCCGCAGGCCTGGAGCCGCCTGCGGCGTGGCCAGGATGCGCATCAGCTCGTCCCGCTGGCGCTCCGGGGCCGCCTGTGAAAGGAGAGATGCATTTTCCGCCATGACAGCCGCCGTCCGAGGGTCGAGGACGAAGCCCAGCTCGGCACACAAGCGCAGCGCTCGCAGCAGGCGCAGGGGGTCAGCGCGAAAGACATCTGGCCGCACCATCCGCACAATCCCTTCGGCCAGGTCTCGCCTGCCGCCGCAGGGGTCAATGATCGACGGTTGTCGCTCACCCGCCAACCCCTCGACGGAGACAGCCATGGCATTGATGGTCAGATCGCGCTGAGCCAGGTCGGCCTCGATGTCCACCCGCAGGGGCAGAAGGTCCAGGCTGCAAATAGCCTCGCCGTCGGGCAGGACGATGCGGGCCGCTTTGTGCTCCTCGTGCAAGCGCACAAAGTGCCCCGCCAGGATGTCGGCCAGTCCCCGGCCCACCGACAGGGGGTCGGCAGCCACCGCCAGGTCCACATCGTGGCCCTCCCGCCCGAGCAGAGCATCTCGCAGGAAACCGCCCACTACATATGCCTCCAGGCTCTGAGAGTCCAGAAAAGAAGCAACCGCAGCGAGGACGGCCCTGGTCTGAGAATCGATCCCTAAGCTATCTGCTTCCACCTGTGACAACAAGCCGCCGGCCCTACAGCTCAGCGGGCACCTCCTCTTCCGGCCCTGGCGCCGTCTTTCTTAGTTCGTCCAGGCTTTCCAGATGATCGATGTACAGGACGCCGTTGATGTGATCGATCTCATGTTCCAGGGCCTGGGCCAGGAGGTCGTCCTTGGCCTTGATGCGCACCTGGCGGCCCTGAAGGTCGTGCCCCTTGGCGGTCACGCTCGCCGAGCGGCTGACCTCTGCCCAGTAGCCGGGAACGGATAGACAGCCTTCGGTCACCCTGCGCTCCCCCGAACGCTTGACGACCTCCGGGTTGATGAGGACGATGATCTCCTCGCCGGGGATGCCGATGATCACCACCCGCAAAGAAATGCCCACCTGAGGCGCCGCCAGGCCCACGCCCCCGGTGTCCCGCATGGTGTCGATCATGTCCTCAACCAGGCGCCGGATGGAACCATCCACCTGTGGCACCCGCTTCGCCCTCTGGCGGAGGACAGCCTCACCCAGTACCGTTATTGCTCGAACCGCCAAGGCAGAGCCTCCCGTCGCTCAAGCTATCGCTACTATTTTAGGACATAGTGTGCCTACTGTCGCCCCTCAACGGCATTCCATCGTGACTGGCGGGAACGTTCCGACCCCTTCGGGGCGTTCATATAGTAGGAGAACAAGATGGCCCAGGACCATCAGCCCGACGACGAGCTTGTCATCCTCTGTCAGAAGGGAGACCAGGAAGCCTTCCGCCAACTGGTCGACCGCTACGCACCCTTGGCCTATCGCACGGCGGCACTGATTGTCAATGACGGGCCGATAGCCGAGGACGTAGTACAGGAGGCTTTCGTTCTAGCCTGGCGTGGCATGGATAAGTTCAAACCTTACGGCTCTCTCAGGGCCTGGCTGCTGCGAATAGTGGTTAACCGCGCTCTCAGCCAGAAACGGCGAAAGCTCTTGCCCACCGTCGCGACAAGCAGCGACCAAATTGCAGCGGCTGAAGGCAGCGCCGTTGTCCATGACAGCTTGGAGCAATGGGAGCTTCATCATCTCATTCGTCAGGCTCTGGGCGAACTAAGGGAGAGCTACCGCCAGGTAATGATATTGAGGTACTTTGCTGAGCTCAGCGTGCCGGAGATTGCCAAGGTTCTCGGGTGGCGACAGGGCACCGTGAAGTCCAGGCTGCACCGAGCTCTTAGCGAGCTACGCGAGAGACTCGAGCCAGAGGTCATCGCGTCGCTGCACGAGGAATATCGTGAGGGAGGTGTACCACAGTGAGTCAGTCAGAGAAACTGTCCCCCTTGGAGGAGAGGATACGCCTCTACTACCAGGAGGAGGCAAGCCGAATCCCCATGCCGCAAGGCCTCAGCCAGCGCATCGTGGGAAAGGCGACATCGCCGTCAGCGGAGAAGCCAACACGCCGCCGCGGATTCCGCTTGTTCGCCCGTGGAGCGATAGCGGCTGCGGCGACCGCCGCGCTGCTCGTCGCCGCGCTGGTCGTCTGGGCCAATGTCGACCTGGGCGCCAGCACGGTCAGCGCTGAGGAGATAATGCAGCGCGTCGAGCAGAACTATCAAGAGGGCGACCCTGCGGGGGATATCCCTGTCTTCGGGAATGCGCCGAGCGCGCAAGGCCCTGTGGAGGTGCCGCTGCCAAGTTATGGCGTAGACGTGACGGAGCTCGTGCCGAACATGCGCGAGCTCTACAGGGTCAACGTGACTGGGGAGGAGACGCTGGACGGCCACGACTGCTACGTGCTGCTGGCCACGCCGCTGGGGAAAGACGAGCTGCCCGAGGGGCTAGAGCCGTCGCCGCCTGCCGACCAGATCGAGCTCTGGGTGGACAAGGAGACCAACCTGGTCCACCGCGTGCTCCTCTATTTCTCCACTCCGGAGGAACTGGAGGCCCACTTCGCGAACATGGGGCCGCCCGCAGAGCCCGCGCCGCTGCCGATCGACCTACCGCCAGAGCCCCTGCCGGCGCCGGAGGAAATGAGGCAACCGGAGCCGCCGCCGCTGCCGGCGCCCCCGCCGCCGGGGTTCACCATAACCCCGGAGCTTACTTACGCGGGCCTTCTTGGAGACCTGAGCGCGGTCCACGAGGTGACGGTGGTCAGGGAGGAAACCGTCGATAACAGGATCCACTACGTGTTGTCGCTGGTGCTCAAGCCCTTGCCAGAGTTGGAGGGAGTGGAGCCCCCACCGCCACCGGAGGGAGCGGAGCCTTCACCACCGCCGCCGATCGAGATGGAGGTTTGGGTGGACGCTGAGAGCAGCCTGGTCACCGAGATGCAGTTCACGGCTCCCGACGCCGGCGGCGGAGGAATAATACTGGACTCCGGCCCGGGGCAGTAGTTCGCGAAGCCCAGCCGGTCACAGGAGGCTGACGGGGTCTACATCTATTGTCCAGCCCTGAGGGAAGGAGAGCCCTCGCAACAGCTCGGCGGGGTCGTCACCGCGGAGGAGGATCTGCCAGCGGTGGCGGCCCCGCATCTTAGGCACGAAGGAAGGAGCAGGGCCCAGGACGTCCAGGTGGGGAATGCCCTGGACGTCCCTCTCCCGGCGCAAGGTCTTGGCCAGGCGAAGGGCCTGCTCCTGAGCGTAGAGCGGGTTGGTGTGGGCGAAGATCAGCCGCGCCAGCCGCCCGAAGGGGGGATAGCCCAGGCGCCGTCGCAGGGCCGCCTCGTGCTCATAGAAAGCGGCGTAGTCGTGGTGGGCGGCCGCCTGGATCGCCCAGTGGTGGGGGGTGTAGGTCTGGATGATCACCCGCCCGCCCAGCGGCCCCCGACCGGCCCGGCCAGCCACCTGCTCCAGGAGCTGAAAGGTGCGCTCGCCGCTGCGGTAGTCGGGCAGATTGAGGCTCACGTCGGCCAAGATCACCCCCACCAGGGTCACCGAAGGCATGTCCAACCCCTTGGCGATCATCTGGGTGCCGATGAGGATGTCCGCCTCCTTGGCCAGAAAGCGGGCCAGGATGCGTTCGTGAGCGCCCCGATGGCGGGTGACGTCGCGGTCCCAGCGCAGGAGGCGGGCCTGGGGGAAGGCGCGCGCGGCCTCCTGCTCCACCTTCTCGGTGCCGATGCCCATGAAGCGGATGCGAGGGCTACCGCACTGAGGGCAGCGGTCGGGCAGACGCCGCCCGCGATGACAGTGGTGGCAGATGAGTCGCCCCTCGCTGGCGTGATAGGTAAGGGAGACGGCGCAACGAGAGCAGGTGGGCACGTAGCCGCAGTCGCGGCACTGAACGAAGGATGCGGCACCGCGGCGGTTCAGGAAAAGGATGACCTGCTCATCGGCGGCCAGGGCCTCGGCCAGCGCCTGAGCCAGCGAGCGGCTAAAGATGCTGCGATTGCCCGCCTTCAGCTCCTGGCGCAGGTCCACCACCTCCACCCCGGGCAGGGGCCGCACGACGCAGGAGCGCCCATCGCCCGAGACGAGCGGCTGCACCCGCTCCCTCAGCTCCAGCAGGCGATAGCCGCCAGAACTGGCCCGATAGTAGCTCTCGAGGTCGGGCGTAGCGCTCCCCAGAACCAGGGCGGCCCCCGTCAGCTCGGCCAGCTTCTCGGCCACCCGGCGGGCGTGGTAGCGGGGCGCCGGGTCCTGCTGCTTGTAGGTCCACTCATGTTCTTCATCCATGACGATAAGGCCCAGGTCGGGCTGAGGGGCGAAGATGGCGCTGCGGGGCCCGACGACCACTGCGTAGTGACCATCGCGGATGCCCCGCCACTGATCGAACTGCTCGCCCAGAGAGAGGCCGCTGTGCATTACCGCCACCCGGCCAGGGAAGCGCTCGGCGAAGCGGCGCACCGTCTGTGGCGTCAGAGATATCTCCGGCACCAGAACGATGCCCCGCTTGCCCAGAGCCACCGCCTTTTCCAGGGCCTGAAGGTAGATCTCTGTCTTGCCGCTGCCGGTGACGCCGTGCAGGAGAAAGACCGCGGGTGAGCCGCCGTCGCCAGCCGCCGAACGCTCCATCACCTGGGCGATCTCTTCATAGGCTGCCTGCTGCTCTGCCGTCAGGATCGGCGGCTCTCGCGGAGGATATGACCTGGCAGCCAGGGGGTCGCGCTCCACCTCGACCTCCTCCAGCACCACCAGCCCCCTGTCCACCAACCCTTCCAGGCCGGCGCTGGTGATGCGAGTGCGGGCACGCAGTTGCGCTAGCGGCACGAGCGGTCCCTCTTCGGCCAGAGCCGTCAGCGCAGCCGCCGGCCGCCGTCTCCTGGCCGAGGTGTCCATCTCCTTGGCTCGCTTCCGCGCCTCCCTGGGCTTCACCAGCAGGCGTACGTGGGGCACCAGCTTAGGCTTCACCTTGGGACGGGCCAGCTCATAGGTTCGCTCCACCAGCTCGCGGCGCACCAGTGCCTCCACCGCCCCCGACAGACCGCGGAGCCTCAGTTCCTTGCGCAGCTCTTCCAGCTCCACCTGGCGACGGCCTGCCACCTGCTCCAGCACCTCCTTCTGGCGAGGCGTCAACTCCAGGGAGGGCACCTCCTCGGCCGAGACCAGCGGTCGCAGAACGGTGAGGGGCTTACGCCGAAAGCCCGGCGGAAGCATAAGGGCCACGCAGTCGAACAGGGGAGCCAGGTAGTGGTCGCTGATCCAGCGGGCCAGGATGGTGTGATGAGGCAAGAGCAGTGGCCGCGAATCCATGGGGGCGATGATATCCCGCGTCTCGGGGTAGGCAGGCTGGTCCGTCACCTCCAGCACCACCCCCTGAAGGGTGCGGTTGCCGAAGGGGACATACACAGCCTGCCCCTCCGCCACCGCCAGGCCGGCGGGCAGAGAGTAGGTGAAGGCGCGGCGATGGGGCGCAGTGGAGTTGACCGCTACTTCCGCGAAGGGCATAGACAACCCATCCCAGGCCAATATATCACCGCCCGATCGCAGATCAAAACGGGGGCTGTCATCACAGCCCCCGCATTTTCCTTCCGTCGGCGCAATTATTCCGCGTCGGCCTCCTCTTCCTCCTCGTCGGCTCTGGTCTTCCGCTGCTCGCGAGGTGGCCTGCGCGCCTCCTTAATGCGAGCAGCCTTGCCCGTCAGGCCCCGCAGATAGTACAGCTTGGCCCGACGCACTCGCCCCCGCCGTGTTACCTCCACCTTCTCCACCCGCGGCGAGTAAACAAGGAATGTCCGCTCGACCCCCACGCCGTGAGTAACACGCCGCACGGTGAAGCTTGAACTGCTGCCCGCCCGGCGCCCGCGAATGACCACGCCCTCGAACACCTGCGTGCGCTCCCTGTCCCCCTCCACAACCTTCACGCTCACCCGCACGCTGTCGCCGGGGTGGAACTCCTCGATTTCGGGTCGCTCTTTCAACTCTACCAGCGATGTCAGATCTGTCATGACTACCCTCTAGTGAACTACTGGCTGGGTAAATTAGTCAATAGCCACTGCTTCTCTTCCTCCGTCAGGTCAGCGCGGGCTAGCAGGTCGGGCCGCCATTGGGCTGTGCGCAGGAGGCTCTGCCGGCGACACCAGCGGGCGATCTCGCCGTGATTACCCGACAGGAGCACCTCCGGCACGCTCATCCCCCGGAACTCAGCCGGCCGCGTGTACTGGGGATGCTCCAGCAGGCCCTGAGCGAAGGAATCGTCAGCCGAGGACAGGGGTGAGCCCAGGGCGCCCGGGATCTGGCGCACCACAGCGTCGACCACTACCATGGCCGCCAGCTCGCCCCCCGACAGCACGTAATCGCCGATGCTGACCTCATTGGTAGCCAGGTGCTCGTGCACGCGAGCGTCCACGCCCTCGTAGTGACCACAGATGAGGATGATCCTATCGTGGCGGGCCAGCTCCACCGCCACCTCCCCGTCGAACAGCCTGCCCTGAGGGGTCAAGAGAACTACTGGCCCCCGCTCCGGCGCCTGGCCCTGAACGTCCTCCACAGCGGCAAACAGCGGCTCGGGCTTCATCAGCATGCCCTGCCCACCGCCGAAGGGATAGTCGTCCACCGTGCGATGCCTATCGCTGGCGTAGTCACGAATGTCGTGAAGGAATATCTGGACGATCCCCTTCTCCACCGCCCGCTTGACGATGCTCTCCTCGAAGGGGCCACGGAACATGCCCGGAAAGATGGTTAGGATATCGATGCGCATGACGCTTGCTATCCCTGCAACCGCTCCACGCCCTCGCCTGTGGCCAGGTGGTCTCCTCCCTCGCCCCGCACCATCTCCACGGCATGGGGCAGCACCGGCAGGAGGTAGGCCAGGTTCTGGCGCACACCCCGCTCGCTGCCCGGCAGGTTGATGATCAGGGTGCGACCACGCACGCCAACCACGGCCCGGCTGATCATAGACATCGGGGTATGCTTTATCCCCTCCTGGCGCATAGCCTCGGCCATGCCCGGCACCAGCCGATCCACCGCCGCCAGGGTGGCCTCAGGAGTGACATCCCGCGGCGAGAGGCCAGTGCCGCCGTTGGTAACGATCAAGGCTAGGTCTGCCTCATCGGCCCAGCTCCGCAGGCGAGAGGCGATGACCTCCTTCTCGTCGGGCACCACTTCATAGTGCTCTACCGTCGCCTCCAGGGAGGCCAGCATCTCGCGGATAGCCTCGCCGCTGGTATCGGCCCGCTCGCCACGCGCCCCCTTATCGCTCACTGTGAGAATGCCGACCCGCAAGGCCATGATCGTCTCCCTGGCCAAATTATCCGAAATTCCCACAAATTCCCCTGGGTTCTACTTGACAAGAAATCAGCTAGTGGTAAGATATCCCACGAAGTGGGGAATCGTGGGGCTTCCCCCTTTGCATTCTTTGCTCACCGATAATACCACAAGCGTTGTTCGTGGGGGAAGCCTCCCTAACATCAGGCCACTAGGAGGCCTAGCATGGCCTTTCGGGGCACGTATGAGCACACCCTGGATGACCGCGGGCGAGTAGCGATTCCCGCCCGCTATCGCCATCTGTTCAGCGAGGGCATCATCCTGGTGCAGAGCGAGGACGGCTGCGTCGAGCTGTACAACCCCCACGACTTCGAAGTGAGCTCCGAGGCCTACACCACCGAGGCGGTCGCCACCAGGCACGGTCGCCATCTTCGCCGCACTCGCTTCGCCCCGGCCTTCGACGCCGAACTCGACCGTCAGGGGCGAGTCGTCGTCCCGCCATTCCTGCGCCAGTGGGGCGACCTCAACGGAGGTGTCATCATATGCGGCCGTGAGGATTGCCTGGAGATATGGAATCCCCAGCGCTGGGCCGAGGAGATGGGCCGAATGGGCCAGGCCACAGCAGAGGAACACAGGTAGCAGGCAGCAGGGCGGTGAGTACAACGACCCAGTCGACAGTAAGCCACACGCCGGTCATGGTGGAGGAAGTGCTGCAGGCTCTGGCGGTCCAGCCTGGCGGTCGCTACGTGGACTGCACCGTCGGCGGCGGCGGCCACGCCGAGGCCATTCTCGAGCGCGCTTCGCCAGGCGGCCTTCTCCTGGGCATCGATGCCGACCCCAGAGCCCTTCAGATAGCCCACAGCCGGCTGGCCCGTTTTGGCGATGCTTTCCTGCTGGTGGAAGGAAACTTCCGCGACGTGCAGACCATCTGCCACAGCCGCGGCTTTGCCCCTGTGCACGGCGTCCTCTTCGACCTGGGCCTCTCTTCCCTGCAACTGGCCGAGGAAGGTCGCGGCTTCAGCTTCCAAACGGAGGCTCCCCTGGACATGCGCTTCAGCCCACAGCAGGCGATCACCGCAGCAGACATCGTCAACACCTACACTGATGAGGCCTTAGCCGACCTCCTCTGGCGCTACGGGCAAGAGCTTCACAGCCGCCGCATCGCCCGCCGCATCGTCCGAGAACGGCCCCTGGAGACCACGACCCAGCTAGCCAGGACGGTGGAAAAGGCGGTGGGCCGCGGCTACCGTCGCATCCATCCTGCCACCCGCACCTTCCAGGCCCTACGCATCGCTGTTAATCAAGAGCTGGAAAACCTGTCGGCCGCCCTCGACGGAAGCGGCGACCTCCTGGGCTACGGAGGACGGCTGGTGGCCATCAGCTTCCACTCACTGGAGGATGCCATCGTCAAGAACTTCTTCCGCCAGGAGTCGCGCGACTGCATCTGCCCGCCGGACGTGCCGACCTGCGTCTGCGGCCACAAGGCCAGCCTGAAGTTGGTAACGCGGGGCGCTGTCAGGCCCACGCCGGCCGAGGTGGCAGCCAACCCACGCTCCCGCAGCGCCCGCCTGCGGGTGGCGGAAAGGCTGTAACGTCATGGCAAGAGGGCATGCGGCCATCGCTGATGAGCGTCCTGCCCCACGCGCCAAGGGGCGGCCTCTCGCCATGCCGGTGGTGCTGACCATTGCCCTGGTGGCCGTCGGTCTGGCTGGTCTCTTGCCGCTGCTTCAAAGCAGCCAGGCGACCACCACCGGCTACAACATCCGCCAGTTGGAGCGCCAGCGCAACGATTGGGAAGCGCGAACCCACGAGCTGGAGGCAGAGGTCGCCTCCCTGGCAGCCCTGGACCGCATCGAGAAGGAGGCCCGCCAGCGTCTGGACATGCAGACCCCCGAGCACACCGTGTACCTCAGCGTGGACGTGGCCAGCCCAGAGAGCCAGCCCGTCCCCGACCGCTTCCTGCCTCCCAAGAAGCAGGAGAGCGCCAAAGAAGACCAATCCTGGTGGCAGTCCTTCCTGGATCTGCTGCCCTTTCCCTGATACGGCTCCAAATGATCGAGCGCAGTCAGACACAGCCGAAGCACATTCAACAGAAGGGAAGAAACTTTCGAGAACTAATGTCGTGTAACCTGGCGGACGGTAAGTAGTGGCAAGACAAGGCAACGGCATCTCCAGGCGGCTGGGAGTAGTGATAGTCCTTCTCCTCATAGCTACCCTCGGCCTGGTGGGTCGCCTGGCTCACCTCCAGCTCGTGAATCACCAGGAGTACCAAGAACGGGCCCAGGAGGAACACCAGGGCAGCCTGGTCTTGAACCCCCGCCGCGGCGCCATCCTCGACCACAACGGCTACCCCCTGGCCGCCAGCGTCGATGCCTACGACGTCATGGTGGATAGCCAGGTGTGGGAGAACTCTGGCCAGGCCCAGCAGCGGGCCGAGGCTCTTGCCGATGTCCTGAACCGGCCGCCGCAGCATATTCTCACCGACCTGAGCACATCCATAACCCGCGAGGTCATCGTCGGCCGCGGGCTGGACTATCAAGGCAGCCTGCGTGTGGAAGACCTGGGCCTGCCAGGCGCCAGGCTGGTGCGTACCAGTCGTCGTGTCTACCCAGAAGGGAATCTGGCGGCGTCACTGATCGGTTTCATTGGCCGGGACAATGTCGGCCTCACCGGTCTGGAGGCTGACTACGATCGTGACTTAAGTGGCGCCGCCGGTTCCCTATCCTACGAGCGCGATGGCCTGGGCAACAAGATCGCTCTGGGCTACAGCAAGCGGGTACCGCCCGAGCCGGGGGCGGACATCGTTCTCACCATCGACCGCTACATGCAGCGCCTGGCCGAGCGGGAGCTGGACGACACCATCAAGCAGCACGAGGCCAGCGGCGGCACCATCATCATCATGGACCCCCGCACGGGGGCCATCCTGGCCATGGCTAGCCGCCCTTCCTTCGACCTGACCCAACTCGACCTCAGCGATGAGAGCAAAACGGATCTGTACCGCAATCGGGCCATCACCGACCTGTATGAGCCAGGCTCCGTCTTCAAGGTGATAACCATGGCCGCTGCCCTCGACGCTGGCCTGGTGTCGCCCGAGAGCGTGTACGTAGACGAAGGCGTAGCCCGCATCTCCGGCTGGACTATCGTCAATTGGGACCACGGCGCTCATGGCACCCAGACGGCCACTCAGGTCCTGGTCAAGAGCCTGAACACCGGCGCCGTCTGGCTGAGCGAACTCCTGGGCCCGGACCGCTTCTACGACTACGTTTTCCGTTTTGGCTTCGGCCAGCCCACCGACATCGGCCTGTCGGGGGAGGCGGCGGGCCAGGTGCGCACCCCCGCCGAAGACGAGTGGGCAGAGGTGGACATGGCCACTAATTCCTTCGGCCAAGGGGTCAACGTCACGCCCTTGCAGCTCATCACTGCCATCTCCGCTATTGCCAATGACGGCAAGCTGATGCGACCTTATGTCGTGCAGGAGATCGGCCGCGGCGATGACCGCCAGGTGTTCCAGCCGCTGGAAGTGCGCCAGGTCACCACTGCCGAGGCGGCCAACACCCTTACCCACATGATGAACGCTGTGGTGGATAGCATCACGACCATGTACGCCGTCTCCGTGCCGGGCTACCGAGTAGCGGGCAAGACGGGCACGGCATCCATCTCCCTCCCGAGCGGCTACAAAGAAGATGCCTACATTGCCTCTTTCGCTGGCTTCGTTCCCAGCGAGGATCCCGTTCTCGCCATGCTGATAAAGATCGACGAACCCAAGGATGTGCCCTGGGGCTCAGCGGTATGCGCCCCCGCCTTTGCTCGCATGGCCCAGTCCATCCTGAACTACCTTAAGGTTCCACCAGCACCGGAGGCTCTAGTGCATGAGAGCTCTTAGGGATAAGATCGGGCCATGCCAACCACTCAAGACATAACGGCAGCTCTCGACCCCCTACTTGTCGCCGTGAGCCGAGCCATCGAGCGACAATCGTTCAGCGGCGTGGCCATCGATTCGCGTCAGGTGCAGCCCGGCGACCTGTTCATAGCCCTGCCAGGCGAGCATCGCCACGGCCACGAGTTCATTGCCGATGCCATCAGCCACGGCGCTACAGGAGTGATCGCCCAGCGGCAGCCACCCGACCTGCCCCAGGAGGTCTCCTTCTTCCAGGTTGACGACACCCTTGCCGCCCTGCAGCGCCTGGCCGCCTACTGGCGCGGCAAGCATAGGGTGAAGGTGGTAGGCATCACCGGCAGCGTGGGCAAGACCACCTGCAAGGAGCTGACAGCCGCCGTCTTGAGCTCTGGCTATCAGGTGCTTAAGAGCGAGGCCAACCTGAACACGGAGATTGGCCTGCCCTTGACCCTCCTCCAGCTCGGGCCAGAGCACGAGCGGGTTGTGCTGGAGATGGGCATGTACGGCCTGGGCGAGATTGGCCTCCTCTGCCAGATAGCCCGCCCCCAGATGGGCGTGGTCACCAACGTCGGCCCGGTTCACCTGGAGCGCCTGGGCACCCTGGAGGCCATCGCCGAGGCCAAGGCGGAGCTGGTGGAGAGCCTGCCGCCTGACGGCTGGGCCATCCTCAACGGGGACGACCCCCAGGTGGCGCCCATGGCCAAGCGCACCACCGCCCACGTCGCCCTCTTCGGCGAATCACCCCAGTGCTCCGTGCGAGGCACTGTTCTGTCCACCAGCGGTCTGGAGGGCATCTCCTTTCGCCTGACCTGCGACGATGAGTCGGTAGATGTCTCGGCGCCCTTGCCAGGCCGTCACAACCTCTACAACGCCCTGGCAGCCGCCGCTGTCGGCCTGGCCGATGGGCTGTCCCTTCAGCAGGTAGCCGCCGCCCTGGCCACGGCCGACGTCCCCCTCCGCCTGCGAGCCCTCAGCGGCCCTCGGGGCAGCACCATCCTGGACGATACCTACAATGCCAGCCCTACCTCCATGCTGGCCGCCCTCGACCTCCTGGCCGAGCTTCCCGGTCGCCGCCTGGCCCTTCTGGGCGACATGCTGGAGCTGGGCGGCTTCGAGGAAGAGGGACACCGCCTGGTGGGCGAGCGAGCAGCGCTAACCACCAACATCCTTTACACCCTGGGCGAGCGAGGACGGATCATCGGCGAGGCTGCCCAGGCGGCCGGCCACCAGGAGGTGCGCTTCCTGGCCTCTAAGAAAAAAGCGGCGGCAGCCATCCGCGAGACATTGAGCGAGGGCGACCACTTGCTGGTCAAGGCCTCGCGGGTCATGGCTCTGGAGACGGTAATCGAGGAACTGACGGGCTGACATGGTTCGAGCCCTAGTGCTGGGAGCGATGGCTTTTGTGCTATCGGTGGTAGTGGGGCAGCCGCTTGTGGCCTTTCTGCGGCGGCGAGGGCTGGGCAAGGAGATCAGCTCCGATGGCCCGCCCTCCCACTCGACCAAAGCGGGCACGCCCACCATGGGCGGAGTGCTCATCTTCGCCATGGCCCTGCCTATCACTCTGGCCGCCAACATAGTGGACCGCCTGTCCATCCTCCTGCCCCTGGGGACGATCGTCGCCGCTGGCCTCCTGGGCCTGGTCGACGACCTGCGCACCATCATCGGGAGGGCCCGAACGGGCCTCAACAAGCGCCTCAAGGTCTTGCTGCTCACCGCCCTCGGCCTGACAGCCGCCCTCGTCCTCTACTTCGCCCTGGATGTGCAGGACGTGAAGATCCCCTGGGCTGGCGAGTTCGATCTGGGCCCCGGATATATACTGCTGGCGGTGCTCATCATCCTCTTCACCACCACCGCCGTGGCCATCACCGACGGTCTGGACGGCCTGGCTGGCAGCACCACCGCCCTCGCCTTCCTAGCTTATGGCGTCATCGCTCTGCTCCAGGAGCAAACCTACCTGGCCACCTTCTGCTTCACCGTTGTGGGAGCAACCGCCGGCTTCCTGTGGTACAACAGCTACCCCGCCCAGGTGTTCATGGGCGACACGGGTGCCCTGGCCCTGGGCTCCTCCCTGGCGGTAGTCGCCCTGATGACCGGCCACTGGCTGCTCCTGCCCATCATCGGTATCGTCTTCGTCCTCGAGGGACTATCGGACGTTATTCAGATCGCCTACTTTCGCCTTACCGGGGGCAGACGCATTTTCAGGATGAGCCCCCTGCATCATCACTTCGAGCTGCTGGGCTGGTCGGAGCCCCAGGTGGTGATGCGATTCTGCCTTTTGGGAATCGTGGGCTCCCTTCTGGGAGTGGCCCTGGCGTCGAAGGTGTAGACGGGACTATGGCAGGCCAGCACGACTTCAAGGGCAAGCAGGTGACGGTGGTCGGCCTGGGGATCGAAGGGCTGGACCTGGTGCGCTTCCTCCATTCCCAAGGCGCCCGCATCACCGTCAGCGACGCCAAGCCCGCCGACAAGCTTCGGGCCCGACTGGAGCAGATCGCCGACGTTCCCGCCCGCCTCTCGCTCGGCGCCAACGACCCCCAGGACCTGCTGGCCGCCGACGCCATCTTCCTCTCCCAGGGCGTGCCCCTCGGTCTGGCCGGTCTGGCAGAGGCCCGCCAACGAGGCATACCCATCAACTCGATGTTCAAGCTCTTCCTGGAGCTCTGCCCGGCGCCGCTGGCCGGTATCACCGGCAGCAGCGGCAAGACGACGACCACCGCCCTGGTGGGGGAGATGTTCCGCTGTGACGGCCGCCCTCACTTCGTGGGGGGCAACATCGGCGTCGGCCTGCTATCGCATCTAGCCGACCTGACGCCCGACACGTGGGTTGTCCTGGAGGTAAGCCACACCCAGCTTCAGCTCCTGCCGGAGCGCAGCCCCAACGTGGCCTGCCTGCTGAACATCACGCCCAACCACCTGGACCGCTTCTCCTGGGACGAGTACCGCCGCCTGAAGGCCGACATCCTGTGCCACCAGAAGAGCGACGACTACGCCATTCTGGCCTACGACGACGCCGAGACGCGCGCCCTCGCCGAGCGCGCCCCAGGCGAGGTCCTTTACTTCAGCCTGGCCTCGGACGTCCCCGGCGACGGCGCCTTCCTCCGCGACGGGTGGGTTGTTTCCAGACGGGGCGGCCGCGAAGAAAGGCTGTTCCCCATCGACAGCCTGCGCCTGCCGGGCCGCCACAATTGGGCCAACGCTGTGGCCGCGGCCGCCGTGGCCAGCGTCTGCGGCCTAAGCCCACAAGCCATCGCCCGAGCAGCGGCCGAATTCCAGGGGCTGCCCCATCGCCTGGAATTCGTGCACGAGCTCGGCGGCGTCGCCTACTACAACGATAGCATCGCCACCACCCCCGAGCGCACCCTGGCCGGCCTGCGCTCCTTCAGCCAACCGCTGCTCCTCCTCCTGGGCGGGCGCGAGAAGCACCTGCCCCTGGAGGAGGTGGCCGAGGAGGCCTGCCGACGCTGCCGCGCGGTCATCTTCTTCGGCGAGTCGGGGCCGCTCCTAGAGGAAGCCGTACAGCGAGCCGCCGACCGGCGGTCGGCCGACGAGCGGCCCAGACTGATGCCGGTGACGAGCCTGGCCGAGGCCGTGGAAGCCGCTCGCGCCCTGGCCCAGGCGGGCGACGTGGTTCTCCTGTCCCCTGCCTGTACCAGCTTCGACGCCTATGACAACTTCGAGGAGCGGGGAGCCGATTTCCGCCGACTGATCCTGCACCTAGCTCAGGAGGTGGAGCCATCGCCACGGTAGAGACGGGCCGCCTGCGCGCAGGCCCACCCGACTACATCCTCATCCTGGCCACCGCCGCCCTGCTGGTGGTCGGCCTGCTGGTGGTGTACAGCGCCAGCTTCGCCGTCGGCCACCTGGAGTACGGCAACACCAACTACTTCATCGCTCGCCAGGCGGCCTTCGCCCTGGTGGGGCTGGTGCTGCTGTGGGTGTTCATGCGGATCGACTACCACCTACTGCGGCCCCTGAGCATAGCCATGATGGCCATCGCTCTGGTCGGCCTCCTGGCCGTCCTGATGCCGGGCATCGGCGTGGAGCAAAACGGGGCCAGACGCTGGCTTGCTCTGGGACCGTTGCCCCCTCTTCAGCCATCGGAGTTCGCCAAGCTGGCCATTATCGTCTACATCGCCGCCTGGCTGGCCAGCCGCGGCCGCGCCGACGATATCAAGCACTTCTGGGCAGGCTTCCTGCCCTTCGTCCTGATGGTCGGCCTGGTGGCCAGCCTGGTGGTCGTCGAGCCCGACATGGGCACAACCATCATCATCGTCCTCACCACCTGCACCCTCTTCTTCGTAGCGGGAGCATCGCACAGGCACCTGTTGCTGCTCATCCTGGGAGCTGGTCTCATCAGTTGGGGCGTCATTTTCCTGGCCAACTATCGGGTGGAGCGGATTTTCTCCTTCATCGCCCCCGGAGCAGACCCGGAGGGCTCCGGCTTCCACATCCGCCAGTTGCTCATCGCCCTCGGCAGTGGCGGGCCAGCCGGCCTGGGTTGGGGGGTCAGCCGTCAGAAATTCTTTTACGTGCCCGGCTCCCACACCGACGGCGTCTTTGCCATCATCGGAGAAGAGCTGGGCTTCATCGGCGCCGTGGCTGTCATCGCCCTGTTCGCCTTCTTCGTCTACCGAGGCATACGGACGGCCCTCAACGCCCGCGATCCTTTCGGCACCTACCTGGCGGTAGGTATTGTCGGCTGGATCGCCTATCAGACGTTAATAAATATTGGCGGCATCACCCGCTCCATACCCCTCACAGGCGTACCACTACCCTTCATCAGCTACGGCGGGTCGTCCCTGATGGCCGTCCTGGCCGGAGTGGGCGTCCTCCTGAGCGTGTCCCGCTACGGCCGCGATAAGAGCTACCTGGAGCGCGAACCGACCAGAAGGCGGATCCAGTTCAGCAGGAAGAGAAGATGAAGGTTATCTTCAGCGGCGGCGGCACCGGAGGCCACGTCTATCCCGCCCTAGCCGTAGCGACAGCCCTCGCCCAAGAGCTAGGCGACAGCGAGGCCTTGGACGCTCTCTACGTCGGCACGGCCAGCGGCATCGAAAGGGAGCTGGTGACCAGGGCAGACCTGCCCTTCCGCGCGGTGGCTGCTGGGGCTATCCGTGGCCGCTCACCCTGGGGACTAGCAGCCAGCGTGGTCAAACTGGCCAGAGGCGTGGCCCAGGCCCGAGCGGCCATCGCCCAGTTCCAGCCGCAGGCCATCCTCACCACCGGCGGCTACGCCAGCGTCCCCGTGGCCATAGCTGCTCGCACTTCCCATCGCCTTCCCCTCGTCGTCTACCTGCCCGACGTCCGCCCCGGCTGGGCAGTTCGCCTCATGGCTCGCCTATCCCAGCGGGTGGCCGTCAGCACCGACCGTTCCCTACCTTACCTCCCACCCCCCAAGACGGTGGTCACCGGCTACCCCGTCCGTCCCGCATTCCGGCACGTAGACAAAGCAGAAGGCCGTCGTCGCCTTGCCATCGACCCCCAGGAGCGTGTCCTCCTCATCACCGGCGCCACTCACGGCGCCCGCAGCCTCAACCGCATGGCCGCCGACTACCTTCCTCAGTTGTTGGAATTATGTCAAATCATCCACCTGAGCGGTCACAGCGATGAACCACGCCTGGACCGCCTGCGCCGCGACCTGCCCGACCGCCTACGCCCCCGCTACCACCTGCACGCCTACCTGCACGAGGACCTGCCCTGGGCTATGGCCGCCGCCGACCTTGCCCTTATGCGGGCCGGCGCCTCGGTGATGGGCGAACTGCCGGCCATCGGCTTGCCCGCCATCCTGGTCCCCTACCCCCACGCCGGCGGTCACCAGCTCTTCAACGCTCGCTTTCTGGCCGATGCCGGGGCAGCCATAGTGGTGGAAGACAACAAGCTGAACGGTCTCCTGCCCCTGGTGGGCGAGCTCCTGGCCGATGAGGCACGGCGAGCCGCCATGGCCGAGGCCGCTCGCCGCCTGGCGCGCCCGGACGCCGCCACGAACATCGCTCGCCTGCTGCTGGAGGTGGCCAGGTGACAGCGCAGGGCATCCCCCACCGCGTCCACCTGGTGGGCATCGGCGGCATCCACATGTCGGCCATCGCCCACGTCCTCCTCGCCTGGGGTCACCAGGTTTCGGGCTCCGATCTGAAGCTCTCGCCCCTTACCGAACGCCTCCACGACCAGGGGGCCACCATCTACCAGGGCCACGCCGCTGACCATCTAGCCGACGCCGAGCTGGTGGTCTACACAGCGGCCGCTCAGCCCGACAACCCCGAGCTCACGGAGGCCAGGGGCCGCGGCCTGCCCCTTCTCCAGCGAGCGGAGATGATCGCTCGCTTGCTGGAGGGACGCCAGGCCATCGCCGTGGCGGGCAGTCACGGCAAGACCACCACCACCGCCCTCATCGCCCTCATGCTGCAAGAGGCTGGCTGCGACCCCACCTTCCTGGTGGGCGGCGAAATAGTCGGCCTGGGCACCAACGCTCGCGCTGGCCGAGGCGAGCACATCGTAGTGGAGGCCGACGAGTTCGCTGGCGCCTTCCTTCACTATCGGCCCCAGGTGGCCGTGGTCACCAACATCGAGCCCGACCATCTGGATTTCTACGGCAGCTTCCAGCGCCTGACCGATGCCTTCCGCCAGTTCATGTCGCAGGTGGCGGCCGACGGCTTCCTTATCGCCTGCGCCGACGACCCCACCGTCCGCCACATCCTGGCCCATCCGGAGGCCGAGCCGCCCATTCAAGCCAGGATCATCCGCTACGGTCTAAAGAAAAATGGAGAATTTTCCCCCGAAAATCTTTCGCCAAAGGGTATATGCGGGTATACTTTTCTGCTAAAATACCGTGAAGAGCCCTATACAGCTTTCGAGACACATCTGGCAGGGGGCCATCAAGTGAACAACGCCCTGGCTGCCATCGCCGCGGCAAGCGTTCTCGGCCTACCTAAGCTGGCCGTACGGGGGGCTCTTGCCCGCTTCCGAGGAGTTCAGCGACGCTTCCAATCCGTGGGCGAAGCGGCGGGCATCACCATCATGGACGATTATGCCCACCACCCCACCGAGATCCTCGCCACCATCGCCGCCGCCCGCCAGCGCTTCCCCGGTCGTCGCCTGGTCTGCCTCTTCCAACCCCATACCTACAGCCGCACCCAGTATCTCCTGGACGGCTTCCGCACCTGCTTCCAAGGGGTCGACCAGCTTCTCATCGCCGAAACCTACGCCGCCCGCGAGCAGCCCTCCGCGGGCATGAGCGCCCAGGAGCTAGCCGAGGCCATTGACAGCCCGCCTGCCACCTACGCCGGAGGGCTGGAAGAGGCGCCACCAAAGGTGATGGAGGCGCTGCGTCCGGGCGATGTCTTCTTCACCATCGGTGCTGGTGACATCGATCAGGTGGGACCGAAGGTTCTGGAGGCACTGAGAAAGGGACCGTGGACAGCCAATTCCTAGCAGAGTTGCGCCAGGCAGCAACGCCCCGCCTGGCCGAGCCCATGTCTGAGCATACCACCTTCGGCATTGGCGGGCCGGCCGACGCCTATGCCATCGCCGAATTGGAAGAGCAACTGAAGGCGCTAGCAGATACGGCCCACCGCCACGCTGTGCCCTTATTCATCCTCGGCGCAGGCAGCAACATCCTCGTGGGCGATGGTGGCATCCGCGGGCTGGTCATCGAGAATCGCAGCGGTCGTGTCGACGAGCCCATCCGCCAGAGCAACGGCAGCCTGCTCGTGCGGGCTCACTCGGGGATCAGTCTCGCTGGCCTGGCCCGGCGGCTCTCCTCGGCCGGCCTCGCCGGCCTAGAGTGGGCCTGTGGCATCCCCGGCAGCCTGGGCGGAGCGGTAATCTACAACGCCGGCGCCTATGGGGGCTGCCTGGCCGACTGCCTGCGCAGTGTGCGCATCGCTAACAGCAGTGCCGAAGTGGCGGAATTGGCGGCCAGCGAGCTCGCCCTCGGCTATCGAGGCAGCGCCTTCACTCGCGGCCTACTCCAGGGAAAGGTCGTCCTTTCCGTCGACCTGATTCTGCACGAGGCTGACCCCCAGGCCCTGACCACACGAGTGGCCGAACTGGATGCCCGCCGTCAGGCGGCCCAGCCGCGAGAGCGCAACGCCGGCTCGATCTTCAAGAATACCCCCGAACATCCCGCCTGGTGGCTCATCGATCAGGTCGGGCTGCGGGGCCAGCGCATCGGCGACGCCCAGATCTCGCCCAAGCACACCAACTTCATCGTCAACCGCGGCCACGCCCGCGCCAGCGATGTCAAGGCACTGATGGCCTTGGCCCAAGAGAGGGTGGAAGAGCGCTTCGGCCTTCGCCTGGAGCCAGAGGTAACGCTGGTGGGAGAGCGATTCGATGGCTAGGGAAGGGCGCCTGCTAGTGGGCATCCTCTTCGGCGGCCGCTCCGTCGAGCATGAGGTGTCGCTTATCTCCGCCCAGGGGGTGATAGACGCCATCGACCAGGATCGCTTCCGGGCGGCGCCAATGGGCGTCACCAAGGAGGGCACCTGGCTCACCCCCCGGGAGACGCAGGCGGCCCTGGACGCTATCAAGAGCGAGCGCATGGCCAGCCTGTCTGCCAGCAGGCAGGGCGTGGAGGAGCCCAGGGCCCGCGGGTTCAGCGGCCAGGCTCTAACCGTCCTGCGCAAGCTAGACATCCTGTTTCCGCTGGTCCACGGCACCTATGGTGAGGACGGCTCCCTCCAGGGGCTCCTGGAGATGATCGGCGTTCCCTACGTGGGAGCCGGTGTAACCGCCAGCGCCCTGGGCATGGACAAGGCCCTCCAGCAGATGGTCTTCCGCCAGGCGGGCCTTCCCGTGCCCCACTCGCTCGTCGTCACCTGGGCTCAGTGGAAGAACGAAATGACCGCCGTGGTTCGCCAGGTAGAGAGCGAGTTGGGCTATCCCTGCTTTGTTAAGCCAGCGAATGGCGGCAGCAGCATTGGCACCGTCAAGGCCCACTCGCGACAAGACCTGGCCGACGGCCTGGCCGAGGCCCTCCACTACGACCGCAAAGCCCTGGTGGAGCAGGCCATCGACGGCCGCCACATCGAGTGCAGCGTCCTGGGCAACGATGATCCCCAGGCCCCACCCCCGGGGGAAATAGTGTTCGCCCGCGACTTCTACGACTACGTGGCCAAATACGAAGACCCCCGCACCCGCCTGATCATCCCCGCCGACCTGCCGCCAGGAGTGAGCGAGCGGCTGCGGGCCCTGGCCATCGCCGTCTTCAAAACCATCGATTGCGCTGGCATGGGGCGGGTGGACTTCTTCCTCACTCAGGACGGCCAGGTCTACATCAACGAGATCAACACCATACCCGGCTTCACGCCCATGAGCATGTATCCCAAGCTGTGGGAGATCGCCGGCCTATCCTACAGCGACCTGATAACCCGCCTCATCGAGCTTGGTCTGGAACGCCATCAGGAGAAGCAAAGGCGTGCATAGAGGCGACTGGCAGAGCAGATCGGGACGTCCCCTGCGGGGCCACGTCCTCCTGGGGGAGGACGAAGAGCCCGGAGGCCCGCGGCTGTGGCGACGGCTGCTGGTGCTGCTGGTGGTGGCAAGCCTGATCGGTGGCGGCCTGGCCCTCTACTTTACCCCCGTCTTTCGGGTGCAGGAAGTGCAGGTGACAGGAGCCCAGACCCTGGACGCCTACTCCCTGACCGAACTGGCCGACCTTAAAGGTGCCAGCATGTTCGCCGCCCCTCTGGACGAGGCCCAGGAGCGGCTAGCCGCCCTGCCCATGGTCAAGTCAGTGAAAGCCGAGCGGCACTGGCCTCACACCGTTCGCCTCGTCGTCGAGGAGAGACAACCCTGGGCCTACTGGTACACCCAGGACGACGAGTACGTCGTCGACGCTGACGGCCTCGTCCTGGAAGGGGCCATGCCTGCGCCGGACGCGCCCATCATCTACCACCAGGACAGCTCGGCCCACTTCCAGCCGGGAGACGTCATCGACGCCGATGCTGTGCACCTCGCCCACCAGCTCCAGGATTCTTTGCCCGCCACCCTGGATATGGGACTGCTGCGCCTGGAGTATAGCAGCCGCGAGGGTCTGTCCCTGATAACCGACGCCGGCTATCGCGTGATCGTGGGCGATAGCCACGGCCTGGAATACAAGCTGGCCGTGTGGGAAGCCCTGGAGCAGAGGCTCGGTCGCCAGCAGATGCAGGGACAAGTACTCGACCTGAGGTTCGGCGATAGGCCCTCCCTTCGATGAAAGGGGAGAGAGAAATGTATCGCAACGGCAACTTCGCCGCCGTCGATGTGGGCAGCACCAAGGTCTGTACCCTGGTGGGCGAGATGGCGCCCGAGGGCGACATGCGCATCGTGGGCGTGGGCATCTCTCCCACCACCGGCATCAACAGAGGGACGGTGGACAACATCCAGCAGGCCACCGAGTCCATCCTCAACTCGGTGGAGAAGGCCGAGAGGTCCAGCGGCACCCGTATCGTCTCAGCCCAGGTGAGCATCAGCGGCAGCCACATCAACTGCATGAGTAACCGCGCCGTCGTAGCCATCCCCGGCCGCAACCGACCCATCGGCCCAGAGGACGTAGCCCGAGTCCTAGAGGCGGCAGAGGCCATAAGCATCCCCAGCGACCGGCAGGTGCTGCACGTCATCCCCCGCTGCTTCCTGGTAGACGGCCAGGAGCGCGTCAGCGACCCCGTGGGGATGCACGGCCAGCGCTTGGACGTGGAGACACTCATCATCACTGGTAGCCTGTCCGCCATCCAGAACCTTACCAAGTGCGTGGAGGGAGCGGGCGTTCAAGTGGAAGATCTAGTGCTGAGCTCCCTGGCCAGCGCCGAAGCCGTGCTAGAGGAAGAAGAGAAGCGACAGGGCGTGGTCCTGGCCGATGTCGGCGGTGGCACCACCGGCGTTTGCGTCTTTGCCGAAGGCAGTCCCTTCCATACCGCCATCCTGCCCGTGGGCGGTTATCACCTCACCCACGATCTGGTAGCCGGCCTTAGGGCTCCCTTCGACGCCGCAGAGGAGGCCAAGACCCTCTACGGCCACGCAATCCCCAGCACCATCGATTCCGAGGAAATGGTAGAGATAGACACCTTCGGTGCCGATAGAAGAAAGACCATCTCCCGCCGTCGCCTGAGCGAGATCCTCCAGGCCCGCGTGGAGGAGGTTCTGGAGATGATCTATATGGACGTGCGCCGCGCTGGCTACGATGAGATGCTGGCCGCCGGTCTCGTCCTCAGCGGCGGCTCGGCCAACCTGCCGGGCATGGACGCCCTGGCCGAACAGGTGTTGCGGATGCCGGCTCGCATCGGTGTACCGCGCGGTCTCTACGGCCTATCGGACATTCTCGCCAACCCGGCCTATGCCACCGGCGTCGGGCTCCTCCACTGGGCCCTGCACCAGCAGCGGCCGGACGGGCACAGGCGTAGGCGGGCCGAGAAGGCGCACGCCCCTCCTTGGGGGTGGCTGCGCACCATCGGTCGCTGGTTCAGGTTTCTCTTGCCTCAATAGCGACGGAAACAGACATATAAGGGCAGCACAAAAGGGGAAAGGAGGCAAAGGTGGCGAATAGGGCAGACACTGAAGGCCTGCCACCCATCAAGGTGGTGGGAGTCGGTGGCGCCGGTTGCAACGCCGTGAACCGAATGATCGAGGCCGGCGTCAAGGGCGTCCAGTTTGTGGGCATCAACACCGATACCCAAGCCCTGATGCGCTGCGAGGCGGACTCTCGCCTGCGCATCGGCGACCGCCTAACCAAGGGGCTGGGCGTAGGCGGCGACGCCGATAGGGGCCAGCGAGCCGCCGAAGAGAGCCGGGACGAGATCCTGGAGACGGTACGCGGTTCCGAGATGGTCTTCATCACCGCTGGCATGGGCGGTGGCACCGGCACCGGTGCCGCTCCCACCATCGCCGAGACAGCCAAGGAGGCGGGTGCCCTAACCGTAGCCGTAGTGACCAAACCCTTCTCCTTCGAGGGCTCGCGCCGTCGCCTTCAGGCCGAAGATGGCATCTCCACCCTGCGGGACCGTGTCGACACCCTCATCGTCATCCCCAACGACCGCCTGCTCTCCATCTGCGACCAGAAGACCAGTCTCACCGAGGCTTTCCGGGTGGCCGACGACATCCTCCGTCAGGGCATCCAGGGCATCTCCGAGCTGATCACCACACCCGGGGACATCAACCTGGACTTCGCCGACGTGCGGCGGATCATGAGCGAGGCCGGCCCCTCCCTGATGGCCATCGGCCGCGGCAGCGGTGAGAACCGAGCGGTGGACGCCGCCAAGGCAGCCATCACCAGCCCCTTGCTGGACGTCAGCATTCACGGAGCTCGCGGCGTGCTGTTCAACATTACCGCCTCCACCAACCTCGGCCTGCACGAGCTGAACATGGCCGCCCAGGTTATCGCCGAGGTAGTGGACCCTGACGCCGAGGTCATCTTCGGGACCGCCACCGACCGCGACATGGGCGATGAGGTTCAGATCACCCTCATCGCTGTGGGCTTCGCCACGCCGGAACTCTACGAGGAGCCTACGCGAGAGGAGAGATTGCGACAGCTCAGAGGCGAATCTCTGGAGCAAGGCATAGTCGATACAGAACTACCAAGTTTTTTGCGGCGCCCGGTAGTCACTCGCTAAAAGGCAACGGCTCACCGGGCGACGGAGGCTGAATATCTCGAGGGCTTCTGCCACCACCTCCTCCTGGGCAGCGGGCTTGGCCGGGGCTAAACAAGCCCGCTGCCTCTTTTTATCTGCCACGTGAGGCTGTTGAAAAACCCCTGCTCCGTTCATGGTTCGACAGGCTCACCACGAGCGGAGAGAGGCCGGCCACGAGCGGAGATGCGCAGGCACCTTAAACCGCTCGCCCTGAGCGTCCGGAGACGCCCACGCACCCCAACCGCTCGCCCTGAGCGTCCGGAGACGCCCACGCACCCCAACCGCCCGCCCTGAGCGTCCGGAGACGCCCACCCACCCCAACCGCTCGCCCTGAGCGTGTCGAAGGGCAAACAAGGGAGCTGTTTCAACAGCCGCTACGCTTTAGCCACAATATGTTGAGCCTAGGCCCTTGACATCCCCAACATATTGTGGTATTCTAACCCTTGCGCCTTAACGGGTGGTACAGAAATGAAGTGCCCCTATTGCGGCTTTGAGGATTCTAAGGTGACCGACTCGCGGGCCATGGAGGGCGGCATCCGCCGCCGCCGCGAGTGCCTCTCCTGCGGCCAGCGCTTCACCACCGCCGAGCGCGTGGAGCTGGGCGGCCTGGTGGTGGTGAAGAAGGACGGCCGCCGCGAGGAGTTCTCCCGGGAGAAGCTCCTGCTCGGCGTGCGCAAGGCCTGCGAGAAGCGCCCCGTACCGCACGGGTCCGTCGAGGCCCTGGTCGACGACGTGGAGACGCAGGTGCACGCCCAGGGCAAGGCCGAGGTGCCCACCAGCTTCGTCGGCGAGCTGGTGATCGACCGCCTGCGCGAGCTGGACGAGGTGGCCTACATCCGCTTCGCCAGCGTCTATCGCGCCTTCCGCGACATGGACGACCTGAAGGAGGAGTTGGCCGCCCTGGAGCAAAACCGTGCCCAGGCGGAGGCCGGGGCGGGCCAGCTACCGCTGCTGCCCGCCGAGGCGCTCGAAGGGCTTTCCGCCCGCCGACGGCGGGGGCGAGGGCGATTGCGCGCCGACCGACGCCCCGCCGCCAGCCGCAGCGGGCGGGCCGACCGGACACGATAGGGTATCGACCCAATAACGAGCGCGAGAGGAGACCTTGCCATGACCACCACATCCGACCGCAGCCGAATCGAGAAGAAGCAGCGCAAGCCCGTCGCCCTTTCCCAGAACGCCCGCCTGGTCCTGGAGCGGCGCTATCTGGCCAAGGACGACAGCGGCAAGCCCATCGAGTCGCCGGAGGAGATGTTCGCCCGCGTGGCCTACAGCGTCGCCCAGGCCGAGCTCCTCTACAAGCCCCTGCGCGACCCTCTGGACGTCGCCCTCTGGGAGGAGCGCTTCTATGAACTCATGGCTTCCCTCGAGTTCCTCCCCAACTCCCCCACCCTGATGAACGCCGGCCGCGAGCTCCAGCAGCTCTCCGCCTGCTTCGTCCTGCCGGTGGTAGACTCCATCGACGGCATCTTCGAGAGCATCAAGCACACCGCCCTCATCCATAAGTCGGGCGGCGGCACCGGCTTCGCCTTCAGCCGCCTCCGCCCCGAGGGCGACCGCGTGCAGAGCACCATGGGCGTCGCTTCCGGGCCGGTCTCCTTCATGAAGGTCTTCGACTCTGCCACCGAGGCCATCAAGCAGGGGGGAACACGCCGCGGCGCCAACATGGCCATCCTCTCCGTCACCCACCCCGACATCGAGAGGTTCATCACCATGAAGGCCGACATGGTCACCCTCACCAACTTCAACATCTCGGTGGCGGTGAGCGAGAAGTTCATGGAGGCGGTGGAAAAGGACCAGGACTACGAGCTGATCACCCCCCGCACAGGTCAGGTGGCGGGCAAGCGCAGCGCCCGCCGCATCCTCCAGATGATAGTCGAGAACGCCTGGGCCAACGGCGACCCCGGCATCGTCTTCATCGACCGCATCAACCGCGACAACCCGACGCCCAACCTGGGCATGATCGAGGCCACCAACCCCTGCGGCGAGCAGCCCCTCCTACCCTACGAGTCCTGCAACCTCGGCTCGATCAACCTCTCCAAGTTCGTCAAGGAGGACGGCGGCCGCCGCGACGTCGACTGGGACCGCCTGGCCAAGACGGTGCCCCTGTGCGTCCGCTTCCTGGACAACGTCATCGACGTGAACCGCTACCCCATCCCCGAGATCGAGGAGGCCACCAGGCTCACCCGCAAGGTCGGCCTGGGGGTAATGGGCTTCCACGACCTCCTCCTCCAGCTAGGCATCCCCTACGACTCCGAGCAGGCCCTCAAGCTGGGCGAGAAGCTCATGGAGTTCATCCAGGAGAAGGCCAACCAGGCCTCCATCGCCCTGGGCGTCGAGCGAGGCGTCTTCAACGCCTGGGAGGGCAGCACCTACCACCGCTCGTCCGACGACGGCGGCAGCTCCCCCTACCGTAACGCCTCTCGCACCACCGTGGCTCCCACAGGCACCCTGTCCATCATCTCCGACTGCTCGTCGGGCATCGAGCCCTTGTACGCCCTCGCCTTCCAGCGAACGCACTACCTCGACCCCAAGCGCCCCAGCACGGGCACCCGCCTGCTCGAGGTCAACCGCTACTTCACCCAGGTAGCCAAGGACGAGGGCTTCTACTCCGACGACCTCATCGAGCACCTGGCGGCCGGCGATCGCCTGGCCGACCGGCCGGAGGTCCCCGACTGGGTGAAGAGGGTGTTCGTCACCGCCCACGATATCACTCCCCAATGGCACGTTCGGATGCAGGCCGCCTTCCAGCACCACACCAACAACGCCGTGTCCAAGACGATCAACTTCCCCTTCGAGGCCACCGAGCAGGACGTGGCCGATGCCTACTGGCTGGCCTACCGCGAGGGCTGCAAGGGCATCACCGTCTACCGCGACGGCTGCCGCGAGATGCAGGTCCTGGCCCACACCACCCTCAACCTCAAGGGCCCAGAGCAAGAGCCGGAGAATGGAGAGCGCCCCGCCCCCGCCGAGAGGCGCCCCAGCCCCTACCGCCAACGCCTCCCCGACGAGCGCCAGTCGATCACCCACAAGTTCGCCGTCGGTGAGCAGGAGGGCTATCTCACCGTCGGCCTGTACGAGGACGGCCGCCCGGGCGAGATATTCGTCAAGATCGCCAAGGAGGGCTCAACGGTGTCCGGCCTGATGGATTCCGTGGCCCTGCTCACATCGGTCTCCATGCAGTACGCCGTGCCCCTGGAGGACATCGCCCGCAAGCTGAGGAACACCCGCTTCGAGCCCTACGGCCGCACCAACAACCGCGACATCCCCTGGGCGACCTCGCTGATGGACTACATCTTCCGCTGGCTGGAGCTGAAGTTCGTGCCGGGGACGGTGCCCAGTAGCCACAAGCCGGTGCTCAAAGACGACAACGGTCTGCCGGTGACGCCGGAGAGCTCCGGCCTGGGCTGCCCCGACTGCGGCGCCGTGCTGATCTACCAGGAGGGCTGCCTGGTGTGCCGCGCCTGCGGCTACACCAAGTGCGGATAATTGACATCCCGAACGTGATGATTTATTATGTAGATGAGCGACGGTGGATGCCGGCCCCACCGGCGCTTCTCGCCTCCCCCCTTCCGCTCCCCACACCCCCCGCGATACCATGCTGAATCAGATTATCTCCCCGCGGATTGAAATCCGCGGCTTGGACGAAAGCTGCGGGTTTCTCCGCCAGAGGCGGATCCGCCTTCGGCGGAAACCCGCAGACAGCCCCCCTTCCCCTCCACCCGCACTCCGCGATACCATGTATGTAGAGGCTTGCCCACAACCATGTATCAGCGACCGAAACCACCCTCCCTCTGGACCGAGTTCTGGACGCTTACCCGCATCGTCTACGGCATCCTCTTCTGGCCCCTGATGGCTCTCCTGGCCGTCCTTGTCGCCATGTTCGGCGTCTTCATCCTGTACACCATCCACCCTGCCTTCGCCCTCCTGGCCATCGTCGCCGTCGCCGCCGTCATCGGCGCCCTTGCCTGGTGGGAGAGCCGCCGCATTCGCTCTCCTGGAGTGTAGGCCTATGGCTGTTACCACCGTCGCCCAAAGACTGACCCTCGTCCGTGAGCGAGTGGCGCAGGCCGCAGAGCGCTCCGGCCGCTCCCCCGCTGAGGTCACCATCGTGGCTGTCAGCAAGCTCTTCCCCACCCAGGCCATCGAGGAGGCGGCGGCCGCCGGCATCGCCCACATCGGCGAGAACCGTGTGCAGGAAGCGGCCGCCAAGGTCTCCTCCCTGCGTCACCTGCCCGTCACCTGGCACATGATCGGCCACCTCCAGACCAACAAAGCAAAGACAGCCCTTGAACTCTTTGATATAATCCAGACCGTGGATTCGCTGCGTCTAGCCGAAGCCCTCAGCCGTCGCGCCGACCGCGCTATCCCCGTCCTGCTGGAAGTGAACGTAGCCGGCGAGGCCAGCAAGTTCGGCCTCTCCCCCCAGGAGGTCCCTCAGACCGCCGAGGCCGTCGCTCGCCTGCCTCACCTGGACATGCGCGGCCTGATGACCATGGCTCCCCTGGTCAGCGACCCCGAGGAGGTACGGCCCGTCTTTCGAGAGCTGCGGCGACTGCGCGATGCCCTGGGCCTTACCGAGCTCTCGATGGGCATGACCGACGACTTCGAGGTGGCCATCGAGGAAGGGGCTACTCTCGTGCGTATTGGCCGCGCCATCTTCGGCGAGAGGTACCCCTCGATATGAAGCTGACCTTCATTGGCGGCGGCGTCATGGGCGAGGCTATCATCAACGCCCTGCTGGACAAGGGCATCGTCCAGGCAGCCGATGTCACCGTCTGCGACATCATCGCCCGCCGCCGTCAGCACCTTGAGCGCACCTACAGCATCAAGGCCGTGGACAGCAGCGCCTCGGCCATCAAAGGCAGCGACATCGTCGTTCTGGCGGTGAAGCCCCAGGAGTTTCCCTCAGCGGCCCAGGGGATAGGCGGTCGCCTCCAGGCCGACCAGACAGTGCTATCCATCATGGCCGGCATCAGCACCGCCGCCATCCGCGATAGCCTCGGCCACGAGGCCATCGTGCGGGCCATGCCCAACACCCCCGCCCAGATCGGCGAGGGCATGACCGTCTGGACGGCCACAGAGGCGGTGAGCCGCCGGCGCCGTCAGTCCGTGCGGAAAGTTCTGGGCGCTCTGGGGCAGGAGCTCTACGCCGAGGACGAGAAGTACATCGACATGGCCACCGCCCTCAGCGCCAGCGGGCCGGCCTTCATCTTCCTGGTGATGGAGGCCCTCATCGATGCCGCCGTCCACATCGGCATGCGGCGCGAGATGGCCACCCCCATAGTCCTTCAGACGCTCCTGGGCTCGGCCCGCTACGCCCAGGCCAGCGGCAAGCACCCGGCTGACCTGCGCAACATGGTCACCTCTCCCGGCGGCACCACCGCCGAGGGGCTGCTCGCCCTGGAGGAGGCCGGCATCCGCGCTGCCTTCGCCGAGGCGATCATGGCCGCCTACCAGAAGGCCAAGCAACTGGGAGGCTAAAAATCGATACGCTGGTCACGTTCATCTGGATCTTGACCCAGGCCCTCACAGCGCTCATCTTCTTCCGGGCGATCCTCTCCTGGTTCCCCATCGACCCTCGCAACCCGCTCGTGACCGTCCTCTACGAACTCACCGAGCCCATTCTGGCGCCCCTACGCAACATCATCCCTCGTATCGGGATGATCGACATCACCCCCCTGGCAGCGATCATCCTTATTCAGGTCATCGGGCGGGCACTGGTTGCCAACCTGGGCTAGGCGGCTTCGGCAGCGGTCACTCCCCGGCCTTGGCGAACTTCCGTTCCTCAGACTGACAATCGCCCCTTGTCTTGCCCCCTACCCCGTGCTATGATCCGCTCGCCAATCATAGCTTGGCAAATGTTGACAAGGAGGAAGGCAGCACGACTACGGATGATAAGCTTCGGGCCTTAGACCTGGCGATAGGTCAGATCGAGAAGCAGTTCGGCCGAGGGGCTATCATGCGCCTGGGCCAGATCTCCCAGCGTCTAGTGGTGGACGTTGTGCCCACCGGCTCCCTGGCCCTGGACATGGCCTTGGGAGTGGGTGGCATCCCCCGCGGCCGCGTCACCGAGATATTCGGCCCGGAGATGACCGGAAAGTCCACCCTGGCTCTGCATGTCATCGCCCAGGCCCAGAAGACGGGGGGCCTGGCCGCCTATGTCGATGTGGAGCATGCCCTCGACCCCATCTACGCTTCCGACTTGGGGGTCAAGATCGATGACCTGCTGATCTCCCAGCCGGACACCGGCGAGCAGGCCCTGGAGATCACCGAGGCCCTGGTGCGCAGCAACGCCGTGGACGTCATTGTCATCGATAGCGTGGCCGCCCTGGTGCCACGGGCAGAGATCGAGGGCGAGATGGGCGAATCCCTTCCCGGCCTCCAGGCCCGCCTCATGTCCCAAGCCCTGCGCAAGCTGGCCGCCGCCATTAGCCGCTCCCGCACCGCTGTCATCTTCATCAACCAGCTTCGGGAAAAGATCGGCATCTTCTTCGGCAACCCAGAGGTCACGCCCGGTGGCCGCGCCCTCAAGTTCTACAGCTCGGTGCGCATCGACCTGCGGCGAGCGGAGAGCATCAAACAGGCCAACCAGATAGTGGGCAGCCGCGTGCGGGCCAAGGTCGTCAAGAACAAGGTAGCGCCTCCCTTCCGCACCGCCGAGTTCGACATGATGTTCGCCGGCAAGACCATGGGCATCAGCCGCGAGGGTGACGTCATCGACCTCGGCGTGGAGAAAGGGATCATCAGCAAGCAGGGGGCCTTCTTCAGCTACGGCAACCAACGCCTCGGTCAGGGACGGGAAAACGCCAAGGAGTTCCTGCGCGACAGCCCCGAGCTGGCCGAAGAGATCGAGGCCGAGATCCGCCGCAAAGCTGAAGCCGCCTTCCCCGCCGTCGCCTCCGCCATCCAGAAGCCGCCGGAGATAGAATAGATCCCGGAATGCTCCTCCCCAGCGCGGCCTGGCCCGCCCTTTGACCATCACTCCGGAGGCTGACCACCACTGCGATGCAGATCACAGCCATCGAAAAGCAACGGCGGCGCCAGCGGGCCAACGTCTACCTCGATGGCCGCTATGCCTTCTCCCTCTGCCTTGAGGTTGTGGCCCAAGCAGGGCTCCACGAAGGCGACGCCCTAAGCCCCCAACAGGTAGACTCCCTGCGCCAGGCCGACATCAGGCACCAGGCCCACCAGGCTGCCCTTCGCCTGTTGGCCTATCGCCCCCGCAGCGAGGCAGAGATACGCCAGCGGCTGGCCCGCCGCGGCCTGCCGCCGCAGGTCGCCCAGGAGACCATCGCCCGTCTGCGCGAGCAGGGACTCCTGAACGACGCCGCCTTCGCCCGCTTCTGGGTGGAGGTACGCGACCAGAGCAGCCCTCGCGGCCGCCGTCTCCTCTGGCAGGAGCTCTCGGCCAAAGGGATCGAGCGAGAGATCGCCCGCCAGTCGATCGCTGGGGTAGCAGAGGAGGATGCCGCCCTGCGCGCCGCTCAGAAGAAGGCTCGCCATCTCCAGGGCCAGGACTACTCCGTCTTCCGTCGCCGCCTGGGCGACTTCCTTCTCCGCCGCGGTTTCCCCTATCCCACCGTCCACACCACCGTCGAAAGACTCTGGCGCGAAGGGCAGCAAGGCTCAGAGCATCCCTAGCCGGGGGCGTCCTCCCCTTCCGGATTTCCTATTTTACGTATTGACTCCGGCCATCGCTGCCTCGCCCAAATATGACCGAAGCTACTCTTTCCTTGACACCTCAATACGGCCAGACGTATCATGAGAGCGGTAGCCTAACTAAAGTTGAAATCTGCCCCGAACTGTCAACAGGAAGTGAGGTGAAGATGCCCGAGGGCTTAGAATTCTTAGTGCCTATCGTCGGCCTCATTGCTCTGATTGGAGGAGCTTTCGGCGGCGCCTGGATACAACAGCGAATCGAGGACCGCCGCGCCGCTGGCGCTGAGATGAAGGCCAGCCGTATCCTTGGTGAGGCCGAACGACGGCAAAAAGAGCTACTTCTGGAAGCCAAAGAAGAAGCCATCCGCCTGCGCAGCCAGGCAGAGGGGGAGTTACGAGACCGACGTAATGAGGTCCAGCGCTTAGAGCGGCGCCTGATCCACAAAGAGGAAAACCTGGACCGAAAGCTAGAGTCCTTGGAGCGCCGCGAGCGCTCCTTGACTAATAGCGAGCGAAACCTAGACGACATCAGGGCTCAGCTGACCGACCTAGAGCGGCAGCGCCGCCAGGAAATCGAGCACCTGGCCAACCTGACCACCCAGGAGGCACGAGAGGTCCTCCTGGCTGAGATCGAGCACGAGGTGCGCGATGAGGCCAACCGGCGGGTGCGCGAGCTGGAGGCCGAACTCAAGGAGGAATCCGGGCAGCGGGCACGCGACATGCTGGCCACGGCCATGCAACGCCTGGCCTCCGACGTCATCTCCGAGGCTACCGTCTCGGTGGTGCCCTTGCCCAGCGATGACATGAAGGGGCGGATCATCGGCCGCGAGGGCCGTAACATCCGCACCCTGGAGCACCTCACCGGCGTGGACGTCATCATTGACGACACCCCTGATGCCGTAACTCTCTCCACCTTCGACCCCGTGCGCCGCGAGATCGCCCGCGTGGCCCTCACCAGACTTATCACCGACGGTCGCATCCACCCCGCTCGCATCGAGGACATGGTGGAGAAGGCTCAAAAAGAGGTCGATGTCGCCATCAGAGAGGCAGGCGAACAGGCTGTCGTCGAGGCAGGTGTGCCTGGCCTCCACCCAGAGATCGTGAAGGCGCTGGGACGCCTCAAGTATCGCTACAGCTACGGCCAGAACCAGCTCAAGCACGCCGTCGAGTCGGCCCACATTGCCGGCATGCTCGCCGACGAGCTTGGCGCCGATGCTAACGTTGCCCGTCGCGGCGGCCTCCTTCACGACCTGGGCAAGGCCATCGACCAAGAGGTAGAGGGAACCCACGCCCTTATCGGCGCCGAGGTGGCTCGCCGCCACGGCGTGAGTCCGGCAGTGGTCCACTGCATCGAGGCCCACCATGAAGAAGTGGAGCCGAACACCGTCGAGGCGGTGATCACCATCATTGCCGATGCTATCAGCGGCAGCCGCCCGGGTGCCCGCCGCGAATCGTTGGAGCATTACATCAAGCGGCTGCGGGCCCTGGAGGAAGTAGGTAACAGCTTCCATGGGGTCGACAAGTGCTATGCTATCCAGGCTGGCCGCGAGATCCGCATCATCGTCAAGCCGGAAGACATCGACGACCTGGAAGCAATGCGCCTAGCTAAAGACATCAGCAAGAAGATCGAGGAGACACTGGAGTATCCGGGGCAGATCAAGGTTACCGTGATCCGCGAGAAGCGGGCGATCGAGTACGCCAAATAGCGAAGGAGGGGGAGCGGCGACCAGTTAACCCAATGTCGACGCTCCCCCCTTTGCTGCCCCTCACGAGCGGTAATGAAAATTCTCTTCGTCGGTGATGTAGTGGGCCGCCTGGGTCGCAAGACGATGCAGGCCCTTCTGCCTGCCCTCAGGCGAGAGACCGAGGCCGAGCTGGTGGCCGCCAACGGTGAGAACGCCGCCGGCGGCCGCGGCCTCACCTTGGCCACCGCCGACGAACTCTTCGCTGCTGGTGTGGACGTTATCACCTCCGGCAACCACGTCTGGGAGATCCGCGAGATCTACCCCATCCTGGACAGCGAATCGCCCATCCTGCGGCCCCTGAACTACCCGCCCGGCGTGCCTGGGCGTGGCCTGCTGATCGCCCATGGGACAGCCTTCATCAATCTGCAAGGCCGCACCTTCATGGGCATCGACACCGACTGCCCCTTTCGAGCCGCCGACAAGGCCCTGGAGCATCTCCAGGACATCCCCGTGATCATCGTCGATATGCATGCCGAGGCCACCAGCGAGAAGGCGGCCCTCGCCTGGTACCTGGATGGGCGGGTAAGCGCTGTCATCGGCACTCATACCCACGTCGCCACCGCCGATGCCCATATCCTGCCCAAGGGTACTGCTTTCGTCACTGACTTGGGCATGGTGGGACCTCGCGACTCCATCATCGGCATGGGAATCAAGCCGATCATCGAGCGTTTCCTCACCCAGCTTCCCACCCGCTTCTCGCCCGTGGAGAGGGGGCCTGCCATCTTCAACTCCGTCCTCATAGACATCGATGAAGCCAGCGGCCGCGCCCAGAGCATTGTTCGGATCGACCGGGAGACCCCCAAGCATGGCCAGTAGAGCCGACCTCCACAGCCACAGCACCTACTCCGACGGTCGCCTCACCCCCACTGAGCTCATCGAGCGAGCAGTTAGCAGAGGTGTAGAGGTGCTTGCTCTCACCGACCACGACTGCACCGATGGCATCACCGAGGCTCTGGAAGCGGCCCAGAAGCACCCTCAACTGCTCTTCATCCCCGGCGTAGAGCTGAGCACCGACCTGCCCCAGGAAGAGGTGCATGTGCTGGGCTACTTCCTCGACCGGCAACACCCTCGCTTCCAAGACCGCCTGAAGCGCCTGCGCCGCTCGCGCCTGGAGCGGGGCCAGAAGATGCTGGCCAAGCTCAAGCACCTGGGGATCGACGTCTCCTGGCAGCGGGTGAAAGAGCTCGCCGGCGATGGCGTTGTAGGACGCCCTCACATCGCCCTGGCCATGCTGGAGGCCGGCCACATCTCCTCCCTCGAGGAAGCCTTCGACCGCTACCTCAGCCGCAACGGCCCCGCCTACGCAGAGCGGGAGAAGATAACCCCTGCCGAGGCGGTGCAGCTCCTCACCGACGCATCTGGCCTGCCCGTCCTGGCTCACCCCCGCGACCTCCGGAACCTGGAATCCCTGCTGGTGGAGCTCAAAGAAGCCGGTCTCATCGGCATGGAGGTCTACTATCAGGACTATGACCAACAGGCCATTGAGCGCCTCCTGGCGATCGCCCACCAGCACGATCTGTTGCCCTTGGGAGGCAGCGATTTCCATGGCATCGGCGGCGCGCACGAGCGGGACCTGGGCGATATCCCCCTCCCTTTCGAGTGTGTTGAGCAGCTCATCGCCTTAGCCCGCCAGCGCCGGCCCCAGCAGGCACCGCCCTAGCCGCTGGCTCCCCTGCCTATCGCCACCAACCCTTCGCCGACGACAGCCGCGCCATTTCGGCTATAATGGCGATGTCGTCGCTTCCACTGCAACGCTGGGGCAGGCCCTACACCCACTGGCGCTGACCGCCGAAAAGCGCTACAGTAGCGGCAGGGCTATTCTGTCAGTAGCTGTTGGAGCAGGACCCCTCGCACCAGGTGGTGAGTGGTCATGGTTATTCGAGAAGAGAATCGCGAGACCGAGAGAAAGGTCATCGCAATTCTCAAGGTCCTCAGCGAATCCTCAGAGCCGCTTGGCTCCACTGTCATTGCTCGAGCGCTAGAATCCCATGGCGTGCATCTGAGCGAAAGAACCGTCAGGTATCACCTCAAGATCACCGACGAGCGCGGCTTCACCGAACCTCGGGGAAGGGACGGAAGAATCCTCACGCCGGAGGGGCTGGCCGAGCTGAGAAGCGCCCTGGTACCGGACCAGGTTGGCTTCGTGATCGAGAGGATCGAGCTGTTGGCTTTCCAGACCACCTTCGACCCGTTCCGACGCACCGGCCAGCTACCCATAAACACATCGCTGTTCCCCAAAGACAGACTCAAGGAGGCCCTGACGGCCATGAAGGCTGCCTTCGACGCCGGCCTATGTGTTAGCGAATTGGTGGCCGTAGCCTCCCAGGGCGAGAAGCTGGGCGACATCGTCGTCCCTGAGGGTATGGTTGGCTTCGCCACTGTTTGCAGCGCCGTCGCCAACGGAGTTCTGTTGAAAGCAGGCGTCCCCACCGACTCCAGGTTCGGAGGGGTGCTGGAGATGCGAAACTCGCGCCCCAGGAGGTTTCTAGCCATAATCACCTATGCCGGCTCCTCGCTGGACCCCTCCGAGGCCTACATCAGGGCCAGAATGACGCGAGTGCGCGACGCCGCAACCACAGGAACCGGAAGAATACTGGCCAACTTCCGAGAGATGCCGGCCGCGGCAAGACCACTGGTGGAGAGCACCGCAGAGGAGCTCGAGCAGGCCGGCATCGACGGAATACTGCTCATGGGCGAAGCCAGCGAGCCGGTGTGCCAGATCCCCGTGGGCCTCAACAAGGTGGGGATGGTAATGCTGGGGGGAATGAACCCTGTGGCCGCTGCCGAAGAGGCTGGAATACAAGCCGACAATTTCTCGGAGAGTGGCACCATTGACTTCGAGCGCCTGGTCAACTTCCGGGAGCTGTAGACCGCCCCCGACGGCGGACGGATGGGCCTCTCGCCGCCACAAACCATCTCTAACGGGCCACCTCCTCCTCTTCGTGAAAGAGGCCCAACACTCCTCATGCCCTGTGCCTAACCGCTGTTAAAGCAAGGTTAAAACGGACACCCCGCATCCAAGACCTCCCAGCTCGGGGCTTGA
The DNA here is from genome assembly GCA_034429995.1 of Dehalococcoidia bacterium. Classification (GTDB taxonomy): domain Bacteria; phylum Chloroflexota; class Dehalococcoidia; order SM23-28-2; family SM23-28-2; genus SM23-28-2. The sequence goes on along the minus strand of DAOUEZ010000035.1, from coordinate 29,988 downwards.
CAGATGTCCATAACTAGTCCACTATTGGAATACCGCCGGCTGGGTGCCGGCAACCGGCAGCCGCTGACCGCAATCATCGGGGGAGGGTAGCAACATGGTTGAGCCGAGTCGAGAGCTGCTAGCTCCTGGCGAGGTAATGGACCCGTATGTCACTGCTCTGGCCCAGTTCGATGCAGCCGCTGACTACCTTGGCCTGGACAACTCAACGCGTCAGTACCTGCGCAACAATCGGCGAGAGCTGATAGTCCGCCTCCCCGTACGTATGGACGACGGCTCCGTAGCAGTGTTCTGGGGTTGTCGCGTCCAGCACACCTGGTCGCGTGGCCCGAGCAAGGGGGGCATCCGTTATCACCCCCTCGTCAGTCTGGACGAGGTAAGAGCCCTAGCGATGTGGATGACCTGGAAGTGCGCCGTTGTGAACATCCCCTTTGGGGGCGCCAAGGGCGGCGTGAGAGTGAACCCCAAGAAACTATCACCGCGCGAGTTGGAAAGCCTTACTCGCCGCTATGCCGTCGCCATAGGCCCAATGATCGGCCCCGATGAGGACATACCCGCTCCTGACGTAGGCACCAATCCCCAAACTATGGCCTGGATTATGGATGCTTACGGCGGTATGCAGAGACGTTGGACGCCGGCGGTAGTCACCGGCAAGCCCATCAGCGTCGGTGGCACCGTAGGGAGGGACTCCGCCACCGGCGCTGGCATCATGCACGTGGTTCAGCAAGCTGCCCGGCGCAACCGCCTCTCACCGGACGGCGCAACCGTAGCCATCCAGGGCTTCGGCAACGTCGGCCAGTGGTCGGCTCGCCTCCTGGCAAACCTGGGATACCGGGTGGTGGCCGTCAGCGACACATCGGGCGGCATCCACAGCGGGCATGGTCTCCAAGTCGAAGCGGCCATTAGCCAGAAACTGGATAGCGGTCGTGTCACCGACTACAAAAACGGCGACCGTATCACCAACGAGGAACTCCTGACCCTTCCCGTGGACATCCTGGTGCCGGCCGCTTTCGAGAATCAGATCACCACCGCCAATGCCTCCGATGTCAAGGCCAAGATTGTGGCCGAGGCGGCCAATGGCCCCACAACGCCCGAAGCCGACCGGATTCTGAATGACTCCGGGATTCTCGTCATTCCCGACATCTTGGCCAGCGCCGGCGGCGTGGCCGTCTCCTACTTCGAGTGGGTACAGAATCGGCTGGGATTCTACTGGGACGAGGAAGAGGTTAGCAACCGCCTGACCCGGGTGATGACGAAGGCCTTCCAAGATGTGGCGGCTGTGTCCGAGAGAGAGAAACTAACGATGCGGGAGGCAGCCACCGTCCTGGGGATCCGGCGCGTGGTGGAGGCTACCGAGCTTCGTGGCATGCGTCCCTAGGTGGCTAACCCGGCTGGCTCACCGACCTAGCGTAGAGCAATCGCCGCAGCCACTAGCCCCGCCACAATGGCGAGCACGATAATGGTGATCCGTCTCAACTCGCCGAAGACGTAGCTATAGTCCTTAGCGATATGGCGAGCCGCTGGCTTGGTGGGAGTGGTGGCGACAGAAGAGCCCCCTGCAGGAGCTTCCACACGGCGAGGGGCCTCAGGAGTCTCCCTGGGCGTGAGAATAGGCGAGGGGCCCGCTTGGCTTGGCGTTGACCGCCTGCGCTCCTTGCGGCGTTGCTTGGGCGCGAGCCGCCTGCCACCTGAGCGAGGTCGTTTGGGCAAATTTCCTCTCCTGAGACTACTCTCGCTGTCTCTACCAGTAGCATTATACGACAGGTGTAAGTTCAGGCCAACGCCGGGGCGGGCGGAAAATGATTGACAAGAAAAGCCTCACCCGTCTACAATAGGGCCAGAACCGAGCTGCGGTTATCCATAGTGTGGGCGGCCCCGTGGTGTAGTGGACTAGCATACCAGCTTGTCACGCTGGAGATCGGGGGTTCGAATCCCCTCGGGGTCGCCAGGCGCAAACGCTGATCAGCCCGTCTTCCTCTTCTGCTAAGATCCGGAATAGGGGAGCGAAGGCGGGCTTTGGTGTCAAGCCTTCCACTCCCCCTGTCCTCAGGTCAACCTCAACCTTGGCGAGGACCAGCCTCACCAAGTCACGACGTTCCTCCATGGTCATGTGTGGCCATAGCTGGTGGATGTCGGTCAGACTCTCCCCTGCTTGAACGGAAGCCCCATCTAGCCTCGGTAAGGCACGTAGGGAAGCCTCCGCCTCTCGAATTGCTGCTCTCGCCGTCTCGTTGTCCAGGATGCCGTCGATCAGCCCACGCCGAACTCTGACAATCCTCTCCTCCCAACGCTGACGCTCCCGCTCCACGTTAAGGCCTGCGCCACCCGTGCTGACGTGCTCCTTGACTCGCTCGCGCCACGCCGGTGGCAGCTCCAGGCGTATGAACAGCCTGCTCACTTCGTTTTCGGGATGTTCCGCCCGGCAACTGAAGGTGCCGTCTGAACAATCTTCCCCTCGACTACGGGACGAGCAACGGTAGTAGTTGTGGCGCCCGCCGCTGGTAGTATTCGCCCAAAGAGGTGATCCGCAGGCCGAGCAGAAGGCCACACCCGAAAGCAAGTAGGGGCGCTTTGGGCGTGCCCCGTACACTTGGGGCCGTCGCGCTCGCTCGCTACGGACTTGCTGGATCTTCTCCCACAGTTCACGACTAACGATGGGCTCGTGCCGCCCCCGGCCTATCACCTCGCCGTGATGAGTGATATCGCCGACGTAGACGGGGTTCTCGAGCATTCCACGCACTGTCGCCTTTGAGAAGACTAGCCGCCCCCTTTTCGACCGAGGCCGGAAGCCGGCGGCGTTCAAGAAATCTGCTGTGTCCAGCATGGATTGGTCGCCCGCTGCATATCGCTCAAAGCCTCGCCGCACCGCCTCCGCCTCTTCAGGCACAATCGCCGGAGGCTCATCGGGGCTGGTCCTGCGATAGCCGAAGGGAATATCGCCCAACGGCAGACCCTTCTGTGCGCGGGTCGCCATCCCTCGAGCCACGTTGTCCGATAGCTGCACAGAGTAGAACTCTGACCACAGGTCAGACATACCGCCCATCAGGAATCCAGCCGGCGTTCGCTCCCCCACGCCGGGCTCGGTCCTGGATTTGATCTGCACCCCGTGATCGTTGAGCAGTTCACGGTAAAGCGTTGCGTCCCGCATCGATCGGGCGAACCGATCGACCTTGAGCACCAGCACGGCATCGAACGAGCCTGCCTGAGCGTCGGCGATCATTTGCTGGAAGCCGGTGCGGCCCTCGACGCTTGTCCCGCTTGCGCCCGCATCTTCATACACTTTGACGATCTCCCACCCCTGCGACTGCGCCCAGGCAGCGAGTTCGTTGCGCTGGGAGTCGAGCGAGTGCCCCTTGGTCTGCTCCGAAGTTGAGACCCGCAGGTAGAGCGCGACGCGCCGGAGCTCCCGGTATCGAGGAAAACGCTTCACTTGACGATCCTCAGTCGCGCGCGATTCGTTGCACGTTCTCTAGTCAATCTGAGTGAGACACCTGCGAGCAACGCGCACATCGCCTCCACCTCCGGCTCGAAACCCATGCTGCCAGGGACCGCCGGCATCCCGGTTCGGTCAGCTTCGTAGTAACGCTCTAGTCCGAGGGAGCTAGCAAGTCCTCTACGCCTGGAATTCGCAGGAGAATTGCGGGCGTGAGCGGCCGCATCTTCACCTGGTTCCTTGCCCGTGGCTCCACGCTCTGCCATAGAGAAACCCCCGAGAGGCCCGGCTCGGTGGTGGGCGCTCATCGGGGGTCACTCGACGCCAGATGGGCGGTCACGTCGATCTGTTGTCGCTGGGCCGGGACCTCAACGGTCCTTCACAAGACAAGGCGTGAAAAAGGGATTAACAATGTGAAGCGAAAATTAACGGGGGTGCAGCCTAGAGGGAGACGGCCCAGGTGATAGGCCTATCGGGAAAATAGGAGCAGCGGAGTCCGGTCTTGATGCTGTTGCTCAGGAAGATGGCCAGCGCGGGATCGTGGACATCGATCTTCTTAATCGCCGAGCGCACGAGGTTTGTGACATTTATCCGGGCCTTCTCCTCGTCAGACGCAATCTTCCTCGGTCGGCCGCGTAAGCCAGTGGCGGCTCGGAGTTCTGACTCAAGCCAGCGCTTGGCCTTCAGCTCGTCTTCGCTCAAGTTCTTCTTCTGTCGCAGCTCTGCGAGTTGGCGCCGGTAGGCTGCCCGCGCCTCGTCATCTATGAGATCATCCTCTTCCTGCGGGCCCTTGACCCTGAGACCTGCTTGCGCGACATCGTCAAGCGCCGGCGGGGCCATCGGAGTTCGGCCTCCGGCACTCGACACCAGGTCCAGCACGCCGAATTCCACTCCCGGGCTGGCCAGCAGGCAGGCGATGTACCGAAGGCCGTTCAGGTTAGGTAGGTTGAACTTCCGCCCTTCGTAGGTGATAGCCCAGTACGCTCCCTCCCTGGCGAACGCGTACTTGACCTTAATCTCGTCCGGGCTGAGATCCAGTTTGAAGGGCGCCAGGGGGTCTAGCAACCGGACCGACACGCCGTGCGGCTCCAAGAGTTTGACGGTCGCTGGGTCGGGCATGAAGGTCGGGCAGAAGACCAGCGTGCGCTGGTATGCCCGAGGAAGCCTCGCGGGCAAGGAGGCGAGAAGCATCCGACCAGTCCCAGGGTCCGAGGCCAGTAGGAGCACCACAGCGGTCCGTTCATTCTGAGCGCGCCACTCCCCGATGAAGTGTAGCCGCTCGTCATCGAGGCCGCAGGACTCTCCACGCAGCCCGTTCATGTCGCGGAGCTTTCGGGCCACCGCCCCCAGGTTGACCTCGTAGCGAACGAGGTCCGCGCTCTTCAGGTGCAGCGGCTCAGCTTCTGGGTCCTCGTCGTCAAAGGCCTCGATCCCGTCGCTGGTGGCAACCGTGGTTAAGGGGCGACCCAGCCCTGGGTCGCAGGCACCGCCATCCACCCGGACCGGCACCCGTCGGAGAAGCCCTTGGCGCCTGGCCTCTCCGAACTCCGCTGGAAAGCGCTCCGCCAACTCTCGCTCGTAGAAGATCACCCATGGACTCTTTTCCAGGCGCGCCAGCAGCTGGCAGATCACGGGAGTCTGACTCCTTGCTCCGTAAGGTAGCGCTCGATGATGTCCGCGTACAGTTTCTGGGTTAGGTCAGTGCGCGCTGGCGGTTCGATCTCGAAGGTTACGCTTGCCGGGGGCGCGTCCTCGGGCTGGAGCTGGAAGCGGAAGCTGGCAGCCACCAGTTCTACGGCCGCCAGTGACAGCCCGGCGAAGGGCGGCCGCCGCAACGTCTCCACGACATCCTCTGATTTCAACTCCATGACGGTGCTGCGCCTGTCCCTCAAGTTGATGGTAACCCTTACGAGGGAAACCCCCGTCACAACGCCGTCACCCTCGAAATGGAAAGTGCCGTCTTGGAGGGGAGCCAGGGTGAAGACCGGGGCTTCGCGGGCTGCCTCCGCCAGGCGTGTGTCCCCGGCGATGCACGCGGCGAACGCGGTCAGGTACTGGGCCCGATCCTTGGGGAGGCTCGCCTTGATGACGAGTTCTGACAGCCGACGGTTATACACGATGACGTCCTCGCTGGCCGGCCGGAAGCGCATGAAGGTGACCTCGTCGCCCTGCCAGCAGGCGACGGTACGGAGGTACGACCCGCGCGAGATGCGGATGACGGTTTCGTCTCCGTCCACAAACCAGTCGACCTGGCAGGCGTCACCCTTGGCCAGGCCGGAGAACCAGCTTGCCAGGTCGGATTGGAGGCGCTGGACATGCTCTGCGGCCACCTGTATGGAAGGGCCGGGGACGCGGTAAACGCTGAGCTTAGAAGGGTTGCTGTAGATGAGGTACAAGCTCCAGGCGCACTCGAAAGCTTCCCGATGGTCCAGGAAGAGGCGCATCGCCAACTCCTCGGCTGTCCCGCTCTGGTCGATATCCACTTCTGCACGGCGATAGGCGCGCACGAGCAGGCTCATGCCGTGACCGCACAGATCGTTGATGCGATGGAAGTCCTGCAGGATGAGAGGGCTGACTGCAGCGTTCTGTGGGTCACCGAGGAACGCTTCCAGATTCTTGTGGTGGAGCAAGGCCCATCCGGAGGGCTTCCCTTCCGTCTGGAGCTGGTCTAAGTAGCGCTCGAACAAATCCAGGGGGATGGCGTGGAAGAACCTCTTGAACGTGAGCCCGCGGTGTTTAGGCATGTGTGTATATCTCCTTCAACCTTTGGGCTCATCATACTACAGGTCGGCTGGGGGATGCACGAACTCGCAGTGACTCGCGCTCTACACGCCGATGGCCTGTGCCACCTTCCCCCAACTTCTGTCCTCCTGTCCCTCTAGCCGCCGGAGGTACACCGTCGTGACCGCCAGCGAACTGTGGTCCAGGAACCGACTGACATCCTCGATTGACTCACCGACATCCCGTCGCAGCTTGGCCGCCGCGTGACGCAGGATGTGGACGCCGGCCGGTGGTAGGCCTGCCTTCTTGAAGTAGCGCTGCAGGTTGCCGTAGAAGGTGCCGCTTGTGATGCCGAGGGCGGCGGCTGCCCGGTCAGCGTGGTCGGTGGGCCACAGCGACTCGCTCGGGTCCATGGTCGCCAGGCTCTTGCCCCAGGCGGCCAAAGCTCGCTCGATGGCCTCGAAGGCGGGACGAGGTAGCTCCCTTTTCGCCTGCTTGCCGCCCTTGCCCCTGTACTTGTAAGAGAGCCTTTCCGACTGGGAGATGTCACCGGCCTTCAGGTTCATCACCTCTGAACGGCGTCGGCCCGTCAGCGTCAACGTCAGGATGATGGCGCGATCTCGCAAGCCCACTGGCTTCTCTGGAATGACGGCTAGAAGGCGCTTGATCTCCTCTGCACTTAGCCCGCGAGGCGGGCTCGGTGAGACCTTTGGCCGCTCTAGCTGGTCGCAGGGATTGGCGGAGACGATTCCCATCCGGATGAGGAAGCGGTAGAACGAGCTGATACAGGCGATCCTGGCCCCGATGGTCACCGCGGACGGCTCCTTGCCCGACGGCCCGACGCCGTGGGCGTAGACGAACACCTCCTGGCTCGTCACTTGGTCCGGCGGCTTGCCGAGCACGCCGAAGAAGTGCTGGAGCATGCGGGAGTACCCCTCCACGGTGCGCCGGGAGCCGCTGCGCCGTTCCTTTTCGGCCAGGAAGGCGTACAGGGCCCGCTCCCAGCTGGCGATGTCCTCAAAGGGCGCTATGGTGGTGGTCATGGTCGTTTCCTCCTGTTCTTGGAGTCAGCGACCATGTTCGCTCGAAGTGCCACGAAGTCAAGTCACGATGGCGCAATAGTGCAACGTTTGACGCCGAATCTACAACCCTGTCTCCGGGTGATGTGAGTGCTACGCTAGGGTGAGCGGGAAACCCTGCTTCTCAGGCAGGCTCTCCAGCTATCTAGCGCTGGCGCTGAGGTCGTCCAGCGAGTGTTGCCTGAGCTTCAGTCACAGTGCGTTCGCTAGCGAACGCCTGTTCCAGCAGTCGCCTTGGTGTGGTATCCTGACGAAGTGGGGTTCCAAATCCCGCCACGAAACCGGCAAAGTCGGATGTTACGAGACGACCTACTTGGCCACCTCCACGAGCAGCTGAGGCAGGCGGCTGGCGTGGTTCCGTTGTGTTTCTTTGTCGATAGATCCGCAGTGTTGGAGTGGAGCGCCTAAGGTTGGCAACAAGGACTAAGAGCGAGCCGAAGCGCCACCACTTTCTCCCGAAGTTCTACCTTCGCCACTTCGCCGACCACAAGAAGCGTGTCCGTATGTACGAGCGTGGTCGCAAGAAGAAGGCTATTGTGACTTCGGTCAACAACGCAGCAGTCCAATCGGGCTTCTACACTGTCACCGAGGAATCCGGGGAAGAGTCGCAGAAGGTGGAGCGGCTTCTTTCTCTCATCGAGGGCCAAGCAAAGGCTGCCATCGAGCGGATCCTGAAGGGGAAGTTTCCGCCAGATCCCGGGGATCGCAACTTCTTGGCGCTCTTCATGGCACTTCAGACGTTGCGGACGCCTGAACATCGTCGCGAGTACGAGGTAATGGTGGACTACACCCAGAAAGTGCTGCTGGAAGGTTGGACACCCGATTACGTGCGGGAGCGCCTAAAGGAAAAGGGACTCGAACCGACAGATGAAGCAGTCGCGGAGATCATGGACGTGGTGGAGAACCCGGACAAGTATGAATTCGTTCCCCACCAAAATGAGCACATCAAGGTCATGCTCAGCGTTGCTACGCAGGTCGCGCCGGTGATCGCTGCCCGCGCTTGGCTGGTAGGCGATTGCAAGACCGCGACGTTCATCACGAGTGATCACCCAGTGGTGTGGTACAGCAGACCGACGGAGATGAGCCGTTACGTGGGCGTCGGAATCGCGAACGCCGAGGAAGTCTACTACCCGCTCGACAGGCACTATGTCCTGGCACTCGCGCCGCCTGGTACCCTGCAGGAACGGGCGATAGCGCTAGTCAAGGACAACGTGTTGTTCGTCAATTCCCTCGTCGCTGGATACAGCCACAAGTGGGTGTTTCAGCACCCAGGCGATGAGCCTGTTCACTACTTGATCCCCGCTGCGCCGAGGCCGCTCATGGAGATCAACGGCAAGCCGGTGTTTGGCTGACCAGGTTCTGATGCTACTTTTCATTGCAGGGCGGTCGAGTTCGCGCTAGCCAGCCGCCTTGCGCCTCTCTGCCGCGGATTTTCCTCTTTGCTAGTGCGCGTCCCTTGGGAAGCTGCGAGCAGGTATCGAAGCCCAGGAGCCTGTCCAAGAACTCCAGTCCGGCCGGTGACGAAGACTGGATGACAGCGGGCGTGTCAGTTCTGCGACGCGCGCTGGGCTCGGGGGGAGATGGTGGGAAGAGGCTTGGCTCAGGCCGTCAGCGCAGAAAGCAAGCTTTTACGCTCTTGTCGGGAGGGCTATACTAACTGTGGTTGCCCGATCCAAAGAACGGTAGAAGGACGGTGTGCGGGGGGACACATGGAAGAGACGCTTCTCGTCAGTCGGATGCCGTCCGGCGAGCCAGAAATCTTCAAGTCTATTCAGGGAGAGGGTCCATCGGTCGGTAGAGCGAGCACGTTCGTTAGGCTGGCAATGTGCAACCTCCGCTGTCGCTGGTGTGATACAGCGTACACGTGGGATTGGGCAAGGTTCGATCGCGAGAGTCGGACGATGAGCGTGAACGTTGACGAGATTGTGGCGACGGTTTCGAGGAACGGGCTTGAGAACGTTGTGGTCACCGGCGGTGAGCCGCTTCTGCAGATGGCTCGTTTGGTTACGCTTGCCAAACGCCTGAGGGCAGTTGGCCATAGGCTTGAGGTGGAGACGAATGGGACAGTAGCACCAGCTCCGGAACTGTTGGAGAACGTCTCCCAATGGAATGTATCGCCCAAACTGAACAACTCCGGGGAGACGGTGGACAGGAGAGAGAAGCCGATCGCCCTCGGGGCGTTTGTCCAGAGTCCAGCTGCGTGGTTCAAATTCGTGGTTTGTGAGGCGGCCGATGTTGAGGAAGTGACTGCTTTCGTCCAGCGTCATGGAATATTGGGCGAGAGGGTCTTCCTGATGCCAGAAGGGGTCAGTGGGGATGTGGTGCTTGAGCGCACGAAGTTGCTGTGGGAGCTGGCAATTGCCCATGGATACGGCATATCGCCACGCTTGCACATTGTACTCTGGGGCGATGGTTTGGCACGCTAGTCCGATGGGGCCGATTGGGGTGAAGGGCGCCTCAGGTGTGGGGTAGAAAGATGGGGATCGGCCGGCAGGCCGAGAAGTCATGGGGGAAGCCATAGCGAGGGGCATCACGAGCTGACAATTGCCGGAGGCGTGGGTGAGTATTAGGGGCCGACGTGTTCACATTGCGGGCAGCGCCGCGGTAGACGCGGACGGTAAGCTGCTGACCACCGCCCATAAGATGATCGGTGAGGGGGTCAGGTTGATAATCGAGGCTGGCGGTGGTTTGGTTGCAGGGATCGGTGACGAGCCTATAGGTAAGAGCGGCCAGCCCTGCGTATTCGACTGGACGATTCTTGAGACGCTAGCCGAAGCACCAGACCCGGCGCCGAACTGGCCTGGAGGACGAATGGGGAGATTTCGCGTGGTGGCAAGCCAGCGCGCCCTGGAGAAGATTCCGGACGGGCGGAGGGGGGTCTGGACAAAGATCAGAGAGCGAAGTGATTTCGAGCTTGACACGGCTCCCCCGGGCTGGCGCATGGGTGGAACCATACGAGCACTGCAAGCGCTTCGAGGCGATATTCTGGTTGCCATTAGTGGGGGCGCTGGTTCGGAACAGCTTGCGGAGCTCTACTTGGAGGATGGCAAGCCGGTGATTCCTATTCGCTGCGAGCTTGGAGCTATTGTAGATGATGGAAAAGGGGGCAGCAATTATCTTCACGACTGCGCGTTGAATGAAGTCAGCACCTTTTTCTCGCTACGTGGTGGAGTAGGGGGCGCAGCTGCTCGTCTCTCGGCCTTGCGCTTGGACCGGGCTAGCGACCCTGATGCCCTGGCCGCAGCGCTGGTGAAACTGCTTGAAGACTTGCAGCCGCCGCTCGCGTTCTACGCGCGCCTGCTGGATCGTGAGAGCGACTCCTTCCGAGCGGTCGAACATTTCTTTCGGAACGTAGTGGATCCCGTCGTGGTCGAGAAGGGATTCACGCCTCATGAAGTGGGTCGCGATCCACCCCTGGCGGCCTTCATGAATGTCGAGATATTCGAAACTCTTCATAAGGCCAGCCTGGTTGTGGTCGACCTTACTGATGTTCGCCCGAATTGCACAATGGAACTCGGCTATGCGTTGGGACGGCACCGCCGCGTTATGATCAGCGCGAAGAAGGGAACGCAACTCCCGTTCGACCCGGACAAGCTTCCGACGTACTTCTGGGAGGAGACGGCGACATCAGAGGACCGTGTGAAAGGTTATCTTGATTGGTTCGAGCGTCACATTGACATGCCGCCGATTGTGGAGTAGGAACCTTGCCTCAAGGGCGTGGGCTTGTCAAGACGAGCGTGAACAGACTGAACTCGTGGGTTTGAGGGGTGACGTGATGCCCGTTTGCGAATCGGCCCTGGTCCTCGCGAGCGGAGGCATAGACTCCTCGGCCCTTCTCGCGCTTGCACGAGCAGAGGGAATGACGCCAAAGGCGCTATTTGTGGACTACGGACAAGCAGCAGCCACAGCGGAAGAAGCCGCCGTAACTGGGATCTGCTCCGACCTAGGTATCTGCCTGCAAGTCGTGCGGTACAGATCACGTCACTTCGGTGCCGGTGAAGTCCGAGGACGCAATGCGTTCCTGCTCCAGACGGCACTGCTCGAATTCGGGGCGCCGTCCGGAACAATAATGATCGGCATCCACGCTGGAACCGGATACCGCGACTGCAGTCGCGAGTTTGTGGAGCTGATGCAGCGCTCGTTCGATTTCCACGCGGGGGGCTCCATCTCGCTGGCTGCGCCGTTTATCGACTGGACCAAGCGCGACATCTGCCGACTCGCTTTCGCGCTCGACGTTCCTATTCGGCGAACCTACAGTTGCGAGGCCGGCAACGTACCCTGCGGGAGGTGTCGCTCATGCCTCGATCGACAAGCGCTCAGCCTGGAGGCGCCAGGTGCTCGCACGTAGTCGTAAAATCCGACTGAGCAAGGGCATCGAGTTTGACACGCCGCTGCTCGTGCCAGCGTTGTCAAGTCGGGCGCTCGGTCCGCTCGAGTTCGAGGATGAGGAAACGGGCAAGATAAGGCCGGCTGCGTGCTCCATAGTACATAGCCATAATCTCCTGTGGGGAATAGACTGGGCACTGCTAATCTCTGCCTACGACATCTGCTACGGCCTTCTGACAGATAGTGAGGCACTGCGGGTCGGGTTTGCTCGGTCACGGTATGCGGAACTGGGTGTGCTGATCATCGACAGCGGGTGGTACGAGAAGGCCGGAAGCGCGCTCGGCGGGGCCTTCATTGAGGGGTTGAACTCGCCGAACGAATGGGAAAAGGCGGATTTCGAGAAGACCATCGATGGGCTGGACAACGACATCCGTGCAGTCGTTGTCAGTTGGGACCATGAAGGTCCATATAGAGAACAGATTGCGCAGGCTCAAGATTTCTTTGCCGGTCGCCCGCGCTTCGCGTCTGCGATCCTGTTGAAGCGACCTGGTGGGTCGCGGTTTCACCATCTGAAGGGGCTTTCGGGGGACGACGTTGAGAACCTTCGGTGCTTCGATCTGATCGGCGTGACAGAGAAAGAGCTCGGAGACAGCATCCTAGATCGCCTGGTGACCTTGGCAAGCCTACGAACTAAACTCGATGAGGCTGATGTCTCGTCACCAATTCAGGTATTCGGAGGACTTGATCCTTTGCATACGCCTCTCTACTTCGCCGCGGGCGGCGAGGTCTTTGACGGGCTTGGATGGCTTCGGTATGCGTACCGAGACGGACTGGCCGTAAACCGAGAGGAGGCGACGATCCTCGATGGGCAAACGGGCAAACGGGAGAAACTGGCGATGAATATGATTTCGTTGCAGAACCTCGATGCATTGCGGGGCCTGACCGAAGGCTTACGTCTTTTCGCAGATCAGGGTGGTGATTGGTCTAAGATCGGCCCTAGAGGAGAAGATCTCAGACCTGTCTACGAGCGCCTTGAGGAGCGGCTGAAAGGGAGAGGACGTCATGGGAAGTAGAGGAGGAGGCAGCTACCTCAGCGCCCGTGACTCGCGGCTCTTGCGCGAAGAAGCTCGGCGGCGACTTGAGCAGAGCCACATCGACGCGGAAGTCAATTCGTATTTGCAGCAGGAACTCGCCGGTTTCAACGACCGGGATACGGACAAGGTCAACCGCTATCTGGAGCAGATCGAGCATGCGCTGGAAGAGCGCATGGAACCCGTTGATCACCTCCTCTTCGGCGGATCCGTAGCCAAGCACACCTATGTCGATGGCCTCAGTGACATCGACTCCCTGGTGGTCCTAAGCGACGAATCGTTGGCCGACATGAGTCCCGCAAATGTACGTGAGAAATTACGAGATACGCTGACACGATGCCTTCCGCAGGGCGAAATCCGGGAAATCCGTGTTGGCAAGATGGCCGTAACGATTGAATATCGCGATGGAACTGAAATCCAACTACTACCCGCGGTACAACGCGCCGGCAGAATCTCGATATCGTCAGCAGACGGTGGTTCTTGGACTGAGATCCGACCTCGAGAGTTTGCCAGCCGGCTCACTGAGAGCAATAAGCGCCAGGGTGGCGCGGTTGTGCCAGCCATCAAGTTGGCGAAGGCGATATTGGCGAATCGACTCCGTGAGGATAGCCCGAGTGGATGCCACGTGGAGGCCCTCGCGGTTGCTGCATTCAGCGACTACTCGGGACCCCGAACGCCAAAGGCGATGGTGACGAGGCTGTTTGAGCGCGCGAGCAGCGATGTGCTGCGTCCAAGGCGGGACGTAACTGGGCAGTCGCTTTATGTGGATGAAGAGCTTGGGTCAGCGAATTCGCCCGCCCGACGTAGCTTGTCGCGCAGTCTCCGGCAGCTCGGGGAGATGATGTCTAGGAGTCAGTCAATCGCTGACTGGCGGGCTCTTTTCGAATGAGGCGTCAGTTGCTCGGCCACGGTCCGGCGCGGCGATCTTACCGCTCGAGCGTCAACGGGCTGAATGAACCTCTCGAAGCGGAGCCCACGAAGGACGGACTCTCCATCGAGGAGGCCTGGTGCACCTGTGGCGACCTCTTCTGCCAGGCGATTGAGACAAAGACTACGCTGGGCTGCCGTGATCCGGAGCGCGAAATCCTCTTCTGCCTGCTCGGAGGCTTTGGCATCACGTATGAGCACAACCGGTCTGCAGCCGAGGCTGTGGCTGAGCTGGAGCCCTTTGCCGAAAGGTGGAACGACGACGAGTTGTTCGAGGCAATAGTGTCAATGTTGTCCCTTGCCAGGTTTGAGCCGGCGCGTCGCGATGGGACCCTCCGACGATACCGCTTTCCTCGGCGCAAAGCAATGCTGATTGTTAGTGCACGGCACTGGCTGCAGCTGCACAACCCATTAGATGAATGCCTTCTGACGTTGGCCTCCGAGAAGGATCGTCGGGAGTTCCTGTGTCGTTGTCCAGGCATCGGCCCGAAGACGGCAAGCTGGCTCCTGCGTAATCTGGGTTGGGCTAAGCAATTGGCGGTACTGGACGTTCATCTTGTGCGAGCCCTTTCCGAAGCAGGCCGTGTCGGGCACGATATCCAGCTCCCGCGAGATTACGACTTGGTGGAGGAGGCTTTTCTCCAGTGGTGTCGCGAGTTGGCTGCTCCACCTGCAGCGTTTGATTTGTTCGTATGGGAATGGCAACGGGGGAGTCTGTGGCCGAAGTGATCGATCTCCTTGTTCTTGGCGGAATTCGTCGAGAAGTCCTCAACGGCTCTGCGGGGAACGGCCGACCGAGGTGCGGCGGACCACCCGGTATTGACGCCCAATGGAGCTTGTAAGCCGTTCAGCGATCTCCTGCTCCGCGGGCAGGCTCTCTCCGATTACAGAAGATCGCCCGAGGGAATCTGGCAGGCGCCTAGTTCCTGCATCGGACGTTGTGCGAGCCTGAGAGTGAGTTGGTCGTATTCGGATGCCACCGATCACGGTCAAACACCATGACCTGATAGTGGGCGATATCCTCGGGTGAGAGTAGGTCGCCGCGACGATCCTTCAGCCATTTGTGGCAGACTTGGTAGCCACCGATGTGAAAGTCCCACGCACCCTCCCAAGCGTGGCCTTAGGGTCGAGGATAAGGGGATGCCCCCGGCCCTAGGCTTGGCTCGGCAGAACGTATCTTGTGCTGGCAGTCTTCCCGATCCGGACGAGCTCTCCGGAGCTCACCATGGCGTTGAACAGCGCTATTGCCTCGTCGTACCCGATGCCTAGCAGTTGTCGGCACTCCCGGTTGGTGATGGAGCCGTTTACTCTTATGTAGCAGAGAACTTTGCGTCTGATGTTCGGATCACTGATTGCCGGGAATCTCATCGCGAGTTCAAGTGAGAGGTCAAGCTCTCGTGAGTGTATGTCATCGGGCTGAACTGGGCAATAGGGAGGGCTCTGCAATGTAAGAGCCGGAGATTGCCCTGGTTGTGGACAGAGCGGTAAGATGCGTTTCGAGGGGGGAGCGGGTGGCGAGAGGCGTTGGGGGATGCGTCGACTTTGCGACGGTTCGGGATTGACAAGCGGTCAAACTGCCACTATAATTAGCTCGCATGTTCGAGCGCATCTCTACCGAGCGACGCGAGACAGAAACGCCTATAGGCTGAATCGCTGGGGTTAGCACAAGTGCGGCTGAGACCATTCTACCGGGTTGAGCCTGAGGACTGGTGGTTGACGTCGATAGCTGAGCTGCGGATGCGCCAGCGCATTGCTCGGAGTGAGCCCGAGCTCGAACTGGTCGAATACGTTCGCCAATGGCTCCTGAGGGAACTGGTGGCATCCTACGGCTATTCGCTGGAATGGATCGGCAGCCGTATCCTTTCAGGACACGTCCTGCCAGAGGAATCCAACCGCGATGACTTCGCGGACATATCGATTCTGACGCAATGGAATCATCCCTTCATCTTGATAGTAGCCTGCCGGCAGCGAGCCGACGTCGATCCGGAGCAGCGACTGAGGAACGGCTTGCTGGCGATGCCTGACACCGCTATGGGCATGAGCACAGACGGTACCGAAGAGCGAACGCGTGTGGTCAGGAAGCGGTTCGAAGCTAGCAAGTTTGACTATATCTTGGACATCGACGCTTACTCCGGTCGAGGTCTGCCATCACCTCGCTGCGTGGTGAGACTCGATTCTGTGGATGCGCTCCCGCGAACGCATCGGTCTCCTGCCGGTCAACCGATGGTTCCCCTCAATGAGAGGTTTGAGAACGTGTTCTTCGAGGCTCACAGTCATATCAGAGATATTGACGGCATGCATGCAGGTGAGGCTCTGGATGAGCTGTGCAAGGTGGTCTATGCGAAGCTCTACGATGAGGCGCACCCTGATTCTCAGGGGCGACCCCGAATGCAAGCGTGGATCTATGGGTGTACGGAAGAGTTCGCCGCATCCGTGAGGCACGTCTATCGCGAAGCCACAGAACATGACGCACGGGTGTTTCGGCGGAAGGTACCGGACTATGATCGCTCGCCTGGCGTGTTCGGCTCGGGCATGCGGCTGAGTAGCCCTGCGCTGGCCAAAGTGGTTGAGACCCTTCAGGAATACGATCTCGGTCGATCCGGGACGGACGTCAAGGGCAGAGCTTTCCAGAAAGTGGTAGGGCCCGCTATCCGAGCAGGGATGGGCCAGTACTTCACCCCTGACCCTGTTATCCGTTTCGCGGTCGCGGTCACTGACCCGCGCGTTGATGACTGGATACTCGATCCATTCTGCGGGTCTGGCCATTTTCTCGGTGCCGCCTTGCAGCACGTCAGGGATAAGGCGAGAGGCCATTCTGGGAAGATACTTCACGATTTCGCGTTCGGCAGGCTGCACGGAATTGAGAAAAGCGAGCAAATGGTTCGCATCGCGATGGCGGATATGTGGTTACGGGGCAATGGCCACAGCAACATACGTTGCACTGACGCTCTTCTTGCCTTCGAGAACTACCTGGATCTGAAGCCCGAATCATTCGATTTGATTCTGACGAACCCGCCATTCGGCTCCATTCTGGGCCAGGAAGCCTTGCGGCTATTGGCTCCATTCACCCTGGCCAAGCAGAGAGGTGCCGCCCCCGTGGAAGTGTTGGGTCTAGAGCGATGCATCCAGTTCCTCAGGCCGGGGGGGCGGCTCGGCATTGTCCTTCCGGACGGTGTCCTTGCAAACCGGAATACGAGATATGTTAGGGATTGGCTCGAGGTCCAGGCGAAGGTGCGAGGGATCGTAAGCTTGCCGATCGAGACCTTTCAACCCTTTGGAGCTGCGATCAAGACCAGTATCCTCTTTGCGCGGAAGTGGAAGCACGGAGAGAGCAGAGACAGTGACTACCCGGTCTTCATCGCTCGGGTTGATAATGTGGGCTACGACTCGACGGGCAGGTCGCGTGCCGGTTCAGAGCTTGATCAAGTTGCTGATGCGTTTCTCAGGTTCCTCGCATTGGAAGGCTGGTAAGCGATGTGGGTGGGCAGTGTCTCATTTCGCGAGATGCGTAACCGGTCACGCTGGCGGGTGGAGCTCTTCTGCGGCGAGCCAACGCAGCGGCATAGTTCACCGTTCGAGTGGGGTCCGCTCCGCGAGCTCGTAGAGGAGCGGCAGGAGGCACTCAACCCTCAAGACTATCCAGAACACCTCTTCAATTACATCGGTCTGGAAAACATTCAGCCGGTTACTGGCGACCTGCTGGATTTCCAACCCAAGTACGGCAAAGAGATCCGCTCTAAGTCAAAGGTTTTCCGCCAAGGCGACATTCTCTATGGAAGGCTTAGGCCGTATCTCAACAAGGTCTACTTGGCGAGCGGATCTGTAGCAAACGGCATCTGTTCCGGCGAGTTCTATGTCCTCGTCCCGCATCGGCAGGTCGACCCCCACCTCCTCCGCGCGCTTCTCGCGTCGCGATACGTACACCCATACGTCGCAGCTTTGCAGACGGGATCAGCTCTCCCGCGCCTCGAGCTCCAAGATCTTCTTGATATCGAGGTTCCTTTGCCCCCTCCAGAGGAGCAGCGTATGCTCGCCCGCTTTCTAGAGGAGCAAACCCACTACAGGCGTGCGCTGGCAGCCCAGCTGTCGAGACTACCTGCCGCTGTGCTGGATGCTCTTATGGCATCGTTGGAGTCAGGGGGTCGTCCCGTGCTGCCCGAGTGGGAGCAAGCGAACTTGACTGCGGATTCAGACCCCAACCCGCTCCCATCCGGCGATTTCACCGTCAGGCGAAAGCCAGCGGGCACTCGGACGGAGCTACCTCTATTCACCCATCTCGACGACCGAGCGCAGTAGCTCTTGGTAATTTGGAGCAGCCTCCCGCACCGCCCGGGCCAGGTTATCCAAGCTGAGTCCGGCGGTATCGATGCCTAGCTCGCTTGCCACTGAGCGCCACTCTCGAACTCGGTACTGATTCCTCTCTTCGTTCGGAAAACACCTGTGGATGAACGAGATGTATTCATGTGCGACCTCGTCGCCCACGCGAAGGTCTCGAAAACGCCCTCGCGCGGCCTCAGAGTTGGTTTTCAGCATCCTCACCAGCCCGCCGAAGTTCGCAGCATAAGAAACCTCCCGGCTAACCCTGCAGGATGCGGGTCCGGACTTCCGCTCTCGTTTCCCATCGGCATTGAGAGGCTCACCATGATGGGAACAGCTGGACGGCTCACATTGATCGGGGCAAGAGTCTCGGTGAACGAAGCTTCCACCACGCGCGAGGTGGAGCTGGTCTCGGAGACGGGCTACCGGCCGAGCGGGTCCGAAGAAGTGGTCTAATACTCTGGGGAACACCCGCACGCGGTCGAGCGGCTCCCACGCCCATATGAGCACGAGGAGGTGATCCCAGTCACCAATGTTCTCTTCAATCTCATCGAAGTGCCCCTTGGACTCATCAGCCGCCACGTTCATCGACTTGGCTTCTATTCGAAACAGCTCTCCCTCTAGAGTCTCGGGATTCCAGGCGCGGTCCCTCAGGATACAGGCGAAATCGCTATACTGCTGACCTACAATCCACGCCAACTCACAGGGAGGAGGGCCTTCCTCCATCTCCGCCAATATCTTGTTAACGTGGTAACCCCAAAGTGCCTCGAGCAGCGTACCCATGCCGCTGCCCATTCTTCCGCCGCGAGTTCGAAAGACCTCCTCCGAGAACGTGTTGATCGTTTGGCACGCGGTCGCCGTGACGTCGCGTACGAGTTCAACGGCTTGGCCAGGGTCAAGCTCCCCTGGGAGTTCTCTAGTCATTGGACCCACTGGCTCACTTCCCCTCATTCATGGGGCATTACGAGGTCTGGCCGGTGGCTCTTGCTGCCCTTCAATTGTATGTCCCTGTCTATTTCCCAACGCGCCGCCGATCCTGCCTATGTTATAATCCAGCGAGGTGTCTCTTGTCGAGCACAGGCATGACCAAGCCGGCTGTTGGCTACGAGCTAGCCCAATGCCCTACCCAGCTTCCTACTTCAGACTGAGCATCTTTCGCCAGTGCCGCCATCGGTACAAGCTCTACTACGTTGACGACCTGGCGGACATCTACAAGAAGCCGCGCCCCTACCTGACTATGGGGGAGCACGTGCACGGGGCGCTCCACGACCTCTTTTCCCTGCCGCTAGAGGAGCGCTGTGAGGATCGCCTCATCCAGCTGATGCGCGACCGCTGGCGCAAGAACAGGGAGGGTTTCGCGGACCTTGCTGAAGAGAAGCTCTACGGTGAGAAGGCCACAGCCCAACTGCGCCGCTTTGCCCAGAGGGAAGACCTGACCGTCCAGCCGCTGGCCGTGGAGGACTATCATCAGGTCGAGATAGACGACAGCCTGGCTCTCCTCGGCAGGATAGACCGCATCGACCGCGACGGCGAAGGGCTCCACATCATCGACTACAAGACAGGCGCACCCCGCGAGCCCGACCCCCTACAGCTACAGATGTATGCCCTGATTGTCACGAGAGAGTTCGAGCCCGTGCCCATTAGGGCCTCCTACCATTACCTGGAGACGGGGGAGTGGATGACGCAGGAGGCGACCGGCGAGACGATGGCCCAGGCACTGGAGGACGTTCGCCAGCGGGTCGCGGTCATTGTAGCCGAGAGGGAGTACCCGGCCAGCCCTGGGCCACTATGTGGCTATTGCGACTTCCTGGAGATCTGCCGCGAAGGGAGGGCATTCGTCGAATCTCACCCTGCCGCGCTAGAGGGAGAGCCACCCTTCGAGTAGGGGACTCTTAGCCCACCCCCTCGCCACCACGAACCGCACGATTGCTGTGGACGGCGGGAGGAGGCAGGGAATCAGGTTGGTCGAACCACTTTGTCCCTCTTGGCCCTATTGCAGTCCTTGCAGGAAGTAACGAGGTTTGCTGGGTCGTTGGTACCGCCTTTCGCCACCGGTATGCGGTGGTCTATTTCCAGGGCGACCTCAGGCACTTTCCTGCCACAGTATTGACAGGTATAGCTGTCGCGGTCGAAGACCTCCCAACGAATCTCTTGACTGATTCCGGTTCGTTTACCCCGTTGCAGCTGTTGCTTGACGGTTCGAGGTCTGAAGGCACCCCAAATAGGCCACTCCTCACACTCCGTATAGTGCTTCTCCGCAACATCGGAGAATACCCAGCGCCAGTCGTCTCGTTTGGCCCTCAAGGCGCGGAGTTGCTTGTGCTTATCATTCTTGTCGTCCTCTCGGGCACATCCCCAGCGACTCACGTAGGATGCGAAGACCCCGAAAGCCCGAAACGCTACTTCAGGGCAGAAGCTGCTCGCGCATAGGAATTCTTCGCCGGGGCCTACGGAATCAATACACGGCTCCTCCTCGGCGATAGGGGGTATAGTCGTTTTTTGCTTCCAGAAGTCCCTAGCCTCCTTGATATCGTGCGTACTCATCCCGGCAAGGAATGCTGTATTGGTGAGAGTGGCAACTGAGAGAAAGAAGCGCGGACAGCGATACACATTCGCTATGGGGCAACGATCAGGCAGCTTAAGCTCTCGACTACGACGCGTATAGCGTTCCAACGCGGCGCTTTCCACGTCCGCTATCGACGTGACACCGCCGTCGAAAATCGCCAAGTTCAATCCTAGCATGTACGGCACCGCAATTCCTCTTGGCTAGACTCGTACTGCCTGGACGCAAACACTGACATAGCCCAGGCCCCATCCTACTCGCAGGCGCCAAGGTTCGCAAGGGAAGAAGCTGCGGCCACCTCATCGCCGCCACGAGCCACATCATCCACACATAGTGTGCGTCCATCTTAGAAGACAGGGGCATCAAAGGGAATCATCCTGACGCCGGAGGTTGTGCGCCGCCGGTGCCGCGTCGCCTGTTGACCCCATCGCCACCACGAACGGCACGATGGCGTTGGGCAGCGGCAGGGGGGCTATCCATCTCGCGGCGCCAGGGCCGCAGCAAGCCTATCCATCGCCGCACGCCCCAGCTTCTCTACCGTGGCCTGCAATTGCCCTAGCTCTTGGCCGCTCAGAGCCGAGAACAGTTCCTCAGTCAGACCGGTTGCCACGGGGAAGGCCTCTTCCAGTTTTCGTTCGCCCTTTTCGGTCAGGCGGACCCAGATCTTCCGGCGGTCCCTCCGGTCATAGACCCTCTCCACCAGTTCCGCTTCTTCCAGCCTGTCCACCACTCCGGTCATTGTCTGGCTTTGCCTGACTATTGCCCGGCTTATCTCGCCGGGGGTGAGGCTTCCCCCCGCGCCTTTCAGGACGCTCAGGACATGGAGCTGGGGAAGAGAGAGGCCATGGGGCAGAAGGGCCAATTCGGTCAGCTTGTAGACAGCGTTGTAGGCCTGATAGATGGCTTTCCACTGGGCCATGCCCCTGGTGCTGTCAAGCCTGGCCTTCCACTCCTGCTTCTGTCGCTTTGCCATGAAGCCTACACCCCCTTGTGCCTTTGGCGCTGCTAGTAGCGCTCCCCATCCTACCCGCAGGCGCGAGGGCTGGCAAGGAGAGAGGCTGAGGCCATCGCCCCCACGAGTCACACGCCAACAGCCATACGTGGCGGGATCGATTCAGGCAGTCAGCGTTTCAGGTCGGAGGGACAGGGTGATGGAGATTATTGGTTCCAGCGGCACCACCGTTCGAGGTCTTCTATGGCCCACGTGAGAAACATCCAATATGAGGAGTATTGTTCGGAGATTGGCACAGTGAGATCATATTCCCACCGCAGATCATCGACAAGTCGGCAGACTTCGTTAGCATCTACGCAATCGTCAAGCTCATCCCAGCACGACAGGAGTTCATCGTTACACCAAGAGAAGTCGGAGGCACATTGTTGATAGTCTGTGATGCATTGCTCGGCCAGCGATTGCCACTCGCCGCAGTCTGGACATGGCGCCGTAGTGGGGCAAGCCGTGGGGGTTGGGCATTGAGTTGGCGTTGGGCATGGGGTGCATTCGCCTGCGGGACATACGTCCTCAGGTTGCGTGACTAGCTCCAGCGTCACAGGTTTGGTAAAGAGCATCAGGTACGACTGGCCGAACGTCATCATCGGAAGGTTACTAACATCCGGCCTTCCGGGAACGTAACGCTGCCAACCCCCGCTGTCAGGGTCGAGGTAATAGACGACACCTACAGAGCCAGCGATTGGTGAAAGCGCAGCACCAATGGGCATCGTGTCGCTCAGCCAGGGGACATTGGCCCAGCCGGGCTGGTATGTCCTAACCTCTAGGGATGAACTGCCGCTGCTGGCGTGGCCCACCCAGAAGGCGGATGCCCCCACGCCAACTATGAGTACCACTATCAAGACACGAAGCGGGAACTTGCTCGTTCTCATGGCATGACCTCCGGGGTCAGTCTGTCCCTACCATCTTGTGGAGTCAGTGCCTCCTCCGGCGGCGCGGGTTCGGCCACGCATGCACCCCACAGGCCTCGGTTCGCATCCTGTGCCTCCTGCTGGGCAGCGAGGAGCAGGTCAACGTACTTCACATCTGGCGGGTAGGTAGAAACCTGGGCGTAGCCTCCACGCACAAGAAACTCGTTGACCATCTGGCCGTCCACGTAGATGTACCGGAGCAATCGGTCATAGCGGTCGGTCTCAGACACATCCTTCTCCAACTCCACCACCTTGCCCTCGACCAGTTGTTTGTTGCGAGCCCTGGCCTCTTGGCCGTAGCACTCCACGGGCTTGCTGGGGTGTACCGTCTCCGGCGTGTCGATGCCGATGTAGCGCACCTTCAATCCGCCCTCGATCTCGATGGTGTCCCCGTCGATCACACGGGTCACAAGAGCCTGCACTCGGCCCGTCGTTGGGCTGAGCGTGGTCTCTGGGGTCGGTATCTCCTCTGGCGTAGTCTCTGGAGTGGGTGCTACTTCACGCGTAGGCGTGGCAGCAGGTGTGAGGGTGGCCCTCGGCGTGGGAGTTACGGTGATCGCGGGGTTCGGTGTCTCAGCCTCTTCCTCCTCGCAGGCAAGAGCCAACAGAACCAGGCTTGCGGCCGGTAGAGCAGCTACGAGCGCCCGCATTTCGTGACATCCTGACGGTGGCTACTGCTCCTCGATGGTGACGGTGATCATCTTGTCGCCGGGGCTGGTGGCGGTGGCTGGATCGCGGGGTGTCAGGGATTCCGCTACGTCCATTCCCTCCATTACCTCTCCAAAGAGGGTGTAGCTGCCGGTCAAGGGAGCGCAATCCGGGCTACCCTCCTGAGGCTTGAGGCAGATGAAGAACTGGCTTCCGGCGCTGTTGGGCTGTGGCTTCTTGGCCATGCCTACAGAGCCCTCCTTGAAGAGGCGATCGCTGAACTCATCGGGGAGAGTGTAGCCAGGGCCGCCGGCGCCGGTGCCGGAAGGGTCGCCTCCCTGGGCCACGAAGCCTGGGATGACCCGATGGAAAGTGAGCCCGTCGTAGAAGCCCTCGCGGGCCAAGAAGACGAAGCTGTTCACCGTCTCTGGGGCTATATCTGGGAAGAGCTGAAAGCGGATGGCACCCCTCTCCGTCTCGATGGTGGCGAAGTAGGTCTTCTCCACATCTATGGTCATCGGCGGCACCGAAACCTGGGTCGCGAGAGGGGTCTGGGTCGCTTCCTGGGTGGCGGCGGGCGTGGAGTCTCCCACCGTTTGCCCGTCTTCGTCGTCGCCGCACGCTGCCAGTAACAGGGAAGCTGTCATGAGAATGCAGAAGACCAACGCACATCGCCAAAGAGACTTCACGACTCACCTCCGATGAACTAGATAGCTTGGCCCCATCCTACTCGCAGGCGCGACGGCTGGCAAGGGAGGAAGCGACCCCATCGCCACCACGAACCACGATGGCGTCGGCCAGCGGGAGGGCAGGGGGTCGATGGGAAGCCGGCCTTTCAGCGAGCCTCGCCGCCCAGGGCTATTAGGCCCTGCATCTCTCCCAGCTCCAGCAGATTGGTGACGTCCGACTTGCCATCGAAGTAGTGCTTCCACTTCTGGGTCTGCGGGTCGAGCCAATATGCGGCAGCGACCGTTACGGCGGGGCAGGTCGCCAGAGCCAGGCCAGTGGGTGTCCCACTCTCTCCATTCCAGACGGAGATGGCCCATTTCCCCGGCTCGGGACAGCCCTCCATCCGGTTTCCCAGTTGCCCCTGGGCCGATGGGGCAGCCGCAGCCGACACGGACTCTGAAGCTGACCCGAGCGCGATGACGCCCTGGAGATTCTCCAGGGAGGCCAGGCTGCAAAGTTCCGGCTGCCCACGGAGGTATCGGCTCCAGGTCTGGCTGGCGGGGTCGAGCCAGTAGGCGGCTTCCACCGGCACGGCACAAAGGGCCAGTGCGTCGCCAGCGGGACCCCCCTCGCCGCCGTATACAGCTATCGACCACTTGCCCGCCGGTGGGCAGTTTCGCATATGCACGCAAGTCAGGTTCTGAGGCTTGGGACCCGAGCCCCAGCTCGGGTGCTCCTGAGCTTCAGCCCCATTGCAGGTGAAAGTTAGCGGCCCGCCAGCGCTCTCGAAGCACGGTGGAACGATGGGCGCAGGGGAAGGGATGTCGACCATGTAGGTGCCCTTCTCGGTGACAGTCGTGCTACCGAATTCGATCCCGCCCCTGAAGACCTTGATGACAGTGCCTGCGGGCGCAGTTTGCCCGTCGATGGTGACCGCGCCGTGGTAGGTGCCTGGTATGTTGATGTTGCAGCACTCCCTCGGCGCCGTTGAACCGATGGCAAAGACCCCCTGCAGATTGTCCAGGCGTGACAGCGTGGTCAGGTCTGGGCGGTCGTGGACATACCGCTGCCACGTTTGCGTTTGCGGATCGAGCCAATAGGCCACGGCGACAACCTTGCTGCAAGTTGCGAAGGCGTCCGCTGCGTTGGCTCCGTTCGGGCCGTTCCACACCGAGATTGCCCACTTGCCAGCCATGGGACAGCCGACCATTCGACCCGGGCTCAGCCCAGGAGTAGACGTGGGTTGAGCGGTCGGCATAGGACTGGCCGTAGAGCTGCCAAGCGTTACGACCGCCTGCAGGTCATCAAGAGTGTCCAGATTGCTGATGGCGGGGTTTCCCCTGAAGAAGCCCCGCCAGGTCTGGGTGAACGGATGAATGTAATAAGCAGCATCAACAGCGCCAACCCCGCACGTATCCAGGGCTTCCGCCGTCTCCGTTTCCTCGCCCTCCCAGACTGATATGGCCCACCTGCCCGGTTGAGGGCAGTTGTGCATAGTGTCCTGTTGGGCCTGAGACGAGCCGGTCCCCATGGCCCAAACCAAAGCTAGCAGACCCAGGGCAACCATGCCTGCCAGATACAAGAGAGCAAGTTTCCTCGCCCAGTTACGCGTGGCAAACCTCCCAGAGTTGGCGGGATCATTCTACGCGTACCCGCGAGGGGTGGCAAGGCAAGATGTTACCCCCACCCCATCGCCACCACGAGCCACACCATCGACACATAGTGTGCGGTCATTTTGGAGGAGCGAGGGGCGCAACCTGCCCACCGGTGAGGCGGGGAACTAGAGAACTAGGCTTCCCCCCACCGCACCTCATACAGGCGCACGGGGTCCTCGAATCCTCGCAGGGCGGTGTCGCCGCGGTCTGCGAAGAGGAACCCCTTGCCCGCGGCCAGTTCTCGCACGACGATGGGGGCCAGAATCTCGCCGGGCTCTGCTTGTGCGCATATACGGGCGGCCAGCTGGACGGCCGTGCCGAACAGATCCTTTTCCTCCGCTATGGGCTCACCAGCGTTGAGGCCGATGCGTACGCCGATGGGCATGTCTGGGTTCGATTCGTTGTGATGGGCGAAGGTTCTCTGGACTTCGATGGCACATTCCAGGGCGCGGCTGGCCGAAGCGAAGGAGGCCATGATGCCATCGCCGGTGTGCTTGATCTCGGAGCCACTGTGGGCCTTCAAGGCATCGCGGACTACGCGGTTGTGGGTGCGGAGCACGTCCTGCGCCTTGGCGTCGCCCAAGCGCTGAGTCAGGCTGGTGGAGCCCTCCATATCCGTGAAGAGGATGGTGTGAACGGTGCCCGTCGGTGGTTCCGCTCCTGCTGCCGCTTCCTCGCCCTCCGCCAGGAACTCGTCCACCGCCTTCCCTAAGACCTCTGCTGCCGGCTCGTGCGGCAGCGGAACGTGATTCCTGCTGTCCAGAGGGAGGAAGCGGGCCCCTGGAATACCGGCTGCCAGCTCCCGGCCCGCCTCAAACGGCACGATGGCGTCGCCCCGACAGTGAACCACCAGGGTGGGCGCTCTCACCTGCGATAGGAGCTCGCTCACGTCGGTGTCTCGCATGGCTGAGACCACGGCAGCGGCATTCTCGGGCGAAGCAGAGATCCGTTGCATCTCGTTGAACTGTCGTATCGCCTCCGCGTCCGCGTCCGGCATGAACAGGCTGGTGAAGAACTGCCGGTATGCCGGTAGATCCCTGCCCCAGCCTTGCCGTATCAAGGCCAGGGCAGTCTGGAAGCGTTGCTGCCCCTCCTGTGTATCAATAAACCACGCCATACGGGCGAACGAGCCCTGGAGTATCAGGTGGCTGACGCGCTCCGGGTAGCGCACGGCGTAGGTAATGCTCGTTGCCCCGCCCTGGGAGACGCCGTACAGGGCGAAGCGTTCAAGGCCCAGGGCATCAACCACCGCTTCCAGGTCGCGCACCTGGGCTTCGGGGGAATAGTCGCTCACTCGGTGGTCCGATAGCCCCATGCCGCGCCCGTCGTGGCGAATCAAGAGATGACGGGCGGATAGGCGATCGATGAGAGACCGCCACATGGGGCTCTCCCACTCGTACTCCAGGTGGGTGAACCACGGGCGGATGCTGATCACCGGCGACCCTTGGCCCACAGTGGCGTAGGCTATGCGCGTCCCATCCGAGCTGGTGCAGAAGCGGATCTGCTGTTCCATCATTAACCCTCCTCCTACCACACGACCTCGAACACCCGCTGCCTGGCGCGGATGCCCTTGAGCTGCTTGCGGCCGGCGTCGCGGAAGTCCACCCCCGCCAGCGACCCGCCGACGGTGCGCACAACCTCCGACACCAGGACCTGCCCACCCTGGGCCCTGGCGGCTATGCGGGCGGCCAGGGTGACGGCGGTGCCGAAGTAGTCTCCCGCCTCCTCGATGGACTCGCCCGTGTTCAGGCCGATGCGGACATTGATGGTCGACTCGGCGTGCTCCTGGTTGTAGGCGGCGAAGGCCTTCTGGATATCGACGGCACAGGACAGGGCCCTGGCGGCGCTGGCGAAGGCCACCATGAAGCCGTCGCCGGTGTGCTTGACCTCGTGGCCGCCGTGGCGGGCGACCTGCTCCCGCAGGATGCGGTTGTGCTCGGCGAGGAGGGCGTGGTAGGCCTTGTCGCCCAGGCGCTGGGCCAGGGCGGTGGAGCCCTCGATGTCGGTGAAGAGGATGGTGACGGTGCCCTGCTCGTCGGAGTGGCGGGCCAGGCTGGGGGCGTCGGCCAGAGCCGACGGCAGGATCTGCTCGATGGTGGAGCGCATGGTCCTCTTTGCCTTGGGCGGGGGAGTCAGGCCGGGCGCTACCTTCTCCTGGGCCTGCACCTTGACGGCGAGAACCTTCTCGGCCCTCTGAGGCAGGCCCATGTCTTGATAGAGCTGGAGGGCTTCGTTGAGCATGGCGGTGGCGGCCTCGGCGTCGCCGGGGGCGTCTCTGGCCAGGCGCATCTTGGCGTAGGCCAGGAGGGTGGCTGCCAGCTCCAGGCGGTAGCCCAGGCGGCGGGCCAGGCTGAGGGCCTTCTCGAAGTAGGTGGTGGCGTCGTCCCAGCGCCTGCTGGCGGCGTCCAGCATGGCGATGACGCGAGGAACCAGATAGGGGTCAAGGAACTCCACGCCCCGTCCGTTCAGCTCGCGCAGACGCTGGTAGCAGGCGTCCAGGCCCTCTGCCTCGCCGAGCTCGGCCAGGGCCTCCCCACAGGTGGTCAGGTTGTATGCCCCTCCCCAGCTCAGCGGCTCCTCGAACGGCCAACGGGGGCGGTCAGCGAGGAGTTCCCGGGCTGAGACCATATCCCCTTTCTCAAGACAGAGGCGGAGCCGCCCGGGCCAGGGGCCCGCCATGACCGCAGCCCTCTCCGCTGCTTCGTAGGCGGCCTGCAGGGCCGCCAGGCGGGCCTCGGCCTGGTCGTAGCGTCGGGTCAGCATCAGGAGCACCGCAGAGTGGTCCAAGAGAAACGGTACAACCACGAAGACCCGCATCTCAGAGGCCAGCCTGAGCACCTCTTCGCCGATGCGCTCCGCTTCCACCAGGTCTCCAGCCATGAGACGCTGCAATGCAACGTAGAGGGCCGCCGTGTACGCGGGCTGGAATGCCAGGCGCTCCTCGGAGACCCGGCGCAGCTCTGTCCACTCAGGGCCATCGGCCGACACCCGTCCCTCCATGGTGGCCGACATCAGGCTCCAGAGTCTCGGGTAGCAGGCCAGGGCCACATCGCCCGCCGCTTCGTACTCGGCCACAGCGCGGTCGGCTGCCTCCTGGGCCCTCTGGGGGAAGCATGCAAACAAGTAGAGGCAGGCGATGGTACGGAACAGGGTCGCGAATATTAGGGGGTCGGTGACGTGCTCTGCCAGGGACTCCGCTTCGCCCACCTCCTCGAACGCGGTGTCGAAGCGGTGGAGGCAGAGCGAGGTCAGGGCATGCCAAGCGAGCAGCGTGGCACGTTCTGCCTGCTCTGCCGGGCCGACCAGCTCCAGCCCCTTTTCGGCGAAGCGCAGGCCGCGCTCCAATTGCCTCTGCCAGAGAAGGGCTCCAGCGAGCCAGCTGTAGGCCAGGGCCGCCCCGGCCACGTCGCCCGCCGCTTCGAACTCCCGGGCGGCCTCTTCGGCGCTTTGGATCATCCCCTCGAAGTCGCCCGCACCCCGCTGGGCCGCTCCCAGGCCCCACAACAGCAGGTTCGCCTTTTCCCCCTGGGGCACGCGCACGGCATCCGCCAGCTCGAGGGCGGAGCGATAGAGGGATACGGCCTCGGCAGGCGCGTAGGCGGCCATCGCCTGCTGGGCGGCCTTCACCGTCCAGCGGTAGGCCGTCTCGGCGGGAGCACCCTCCCCCGCCTCCCGGTAGTGATAGGCCAGCTCGGCCGCGTAGTCCTCCAGGCGGTCGGGGTAGGCTTCCTCCAGGGCGTGAGCGGCCCGCAGGTGGAGTCGTTGACGGCGGAGTCCACTCACGTCCTCGTATAGACACTCCCGTATGAGGGCATGCGCGAACCGGTAGTGAAGGCGTCGGTCTTCCTTCTGCTCCCTCACCACCTGGGCGGCAAGGGCCTCCTCAAGCGCCCGCAGAATGACCTCTTCGTCCAGCTCAGCAACTCGCTGAGCCAGGGAAAGGCTGAAGCGGCGGCCCAGCACGGCGCCCACCTGGAGCAGGCGCCGGCAGTCCTCCGACAGGCCGGCCAGCCTACGCTCCATCACCTCCCGCACGCTCTCGGGCAGGCCGATGTCGGAGATGGCGGCCTTGCTGGTCCAGCGGCCCTCCTCCTGATAGAGGACCTCCGTCTCGATGAGGTGCTTGAGGGTCTCCTGGATGAAGAAGGGATTGCCCTCGGTTTCCTGGTGCAGACCGAGGACCAGGGCCCGGGGGACCTCGTGCTCGGCCAGGAGGGTGATGAGCTCCCTGACCTCGGACTCCCGCAGGCCCTTGAGGGGGAGCTCCCAGAAGCCGGACTCCCTTCTAAGGTGAGGCAGGGCCTCCCTGAGGGGGTGGCTGGGCTCCAGCTCCGCCTCCCGGCAGGAGATAGCCACCAGCAGCCGGGCGCCGGCCAGGCGTCTGGCCAGGTGCTGCAGCAGGGAGCAAGAGCCCTTGTCCGCCCACTGGAGGTCCTCCAGCACCAGCAGCAGGGGAGCAGACGTAGAGGCGTTCTTGAGGAACTCCGTGACCTCCTGGAAGAGGCAGTAGGCCTCGGCCTCCGCTGCCACGGGAGGGGGCTCGGGCAGGTCGGGCAGCTTCGCCTTCAGCTCCGGCGCCAGGGGGGCAAGCACTGAGCTTCCCTCGGTCACCGCCTGGCGCAGGGTCTGCACCGACGTGCGGGAG
>DAOUEZ010000034.1:0-78277 GCA_034429995.1 Dehalococcoidia bacterium | reverse complement strand
CACGCCATCCAGGTGGATGGGGGCTCCGAATTCCAGGCCGCCTTCGAGCAGGCCTGCCAGCAACGGGGGATCCGCCTCTTTGTCTTGCCACCCCACTCCCCCAAGCTCAACGGCCACGTGGAGAGGGCTCATAGAACCCACATCGAGGAGTTCTACGAGGTGGCTGACCTCTGTTGGACAGTGGCTGAGCTCAACCGAGAGGCCCTGGCCTGGGAGCACGTCTACAATACCGTGCGCCCCCACCAGGCCCTGGGATATAAGACGCCTAAGCAGTTCCTGGAGGACTTCGCCCTTGCGCGCCCTCCTTAGTGTCACTAATGTACTGGACGAGTACAGCCCGTTGTCAGTTGCGGCGGTCGTGATATGATGGGGGTGAGGCCGTGTGGCGGCTGGCGATGAAGGGAGGGTGATTATGGTCAAGGGTGGCGTTGAGAGACCCTTCGAGTACGAATATCGGCCAGGCGAGGAGCTGGTGCTGCGCTTCCGTAGGCCCCTGATCGACCTGCTTCCGGCGGAGGTCCACGAGCATCTGGTGGCGGGCAGGAAGGAGCTTCTTCTGGCCATGCGCAGCTTTGTGGATGCGGCCATCGGCCGCCTGGAGGAGCGAGAGCAGGCGAGGACGCGACGGCGCAGCGAGATCAAGGTGGAGTGAGGCTCTCGACTGCCCTTTCGGCCAGCAGGCGGTCCAGTTCCTCCTCACTGGTGATCTCGGCTACCGTTCGGATGAAGTCGCCCAAGGAGGGGTTGAGCCGCCGCAGCTCGAGCATCTTGGGGCCGATAGGGCTGCTGGAAGCGGGCGTATCGCCGTATAGCCCGTGAAAGGCGAAGTAGGCCTGGTTGATCTTGCGGATGTAGAAGCCATTTTCGGCCAGGAATTTCCTCTTTTCCTCCATCAACGCCTCGGCCTCGCCGACCTTTCCCTCCCTCAGAAGCCTGTCCACCTCCAGCCGCAGCGCATGCATCTCCGCCCTGAAGTCGATGCGCGGCTTCTCGCGCTCGCTGGCGGCGGCGACGGAGTTCGACTGCGGCAGGGGGAAGCGCTGCTGCACCAGGTCCGCTATCTCCCGGCCGCCGATGTTGGCGACGGTCTCGTTAAGGGTGCGCAGGGTGTCGTTGTCGAAATAGTGGCTGCCCAGAGGGTGGAAGAAGAGGTACTGGTGCAGCCACTCGTGGGCGACCGTCTCCAGGACTTTCTCATAGCTGGCGTGCTTGGGAACGGTGCTGGGGTAGGTGGCGATTCCGCTGATGCTCGCCACCAGGCTGGAAGCGCCGCTGGCGGTCGTCTCCTCCTCCAGGGCCGTTACCTGCTCGCTGGTTAGGCCCCTGCGGAGGAGGATGGCCCGGTCGAGGGAGATACACTCGCGGGGGGAGATGACCAGCACCCGCGGCGGCTGGTCGAACTCGAAGTCCAGGGGCGGGAAGACGAAGCGCACCTTGGAGAAGAGGGGCAGGGAGGTGGTGAGCCCCTCGTCCTCGACTACCCTGGACACCCGCTTCTCGAGGATGGTCTCCACCTTGTTCTCCAGGCGCTGCCGCTCGGTGCGCTTGTCATCGAGGGGCGACGGCAGGGGTTCATCTCCGCCCTCGGCCACCTCCCGCTCCAGGGACGCCACCTCCGCCGCCAGGGCGAAGTATCGCTGGAGCGTTTCGTTTTCCTCCTCGACGCTGGGGCCGTCGTCGAAGAGGTGGCCGACCTTGTACAGCCAGCGGTTGAGGACGTGGCGGATCTCCCAGCCGGCGAGGTCGTAGCGGGAGGGGGCAGCGGCCTTCGATATGGGGTCAGAGGGCCCGCCGCCGCGCAGCAGAAGAACAGCGCTGGCTACGGCTGTGACCAGAAGGAGGAGAGCTGCAACGGCTACTGCTATGCGCCAGGACATCGGGCGGACGAGAAAGAGGCTAGATGCTCTCTCTCACCTCCACGCTGTCGAGGATGTCCAGGGGTTCGTCCTGGCCGTCGAGAACCCTCAGTATTTCGTACGTGGTCGACCTCTGGGCGGGCCGCCGGCCGGCATCGCGAATCAGGGCCCGCAGTTCCCTGGGGCGCATCAGCTGGCCATGGACGGCACCGGCGGCGGTGGATATGCTCTCGTTGATCAGGGTGCCGCCGAAGTCGTTGGCGCCGGCATTCAGGCAGAGCTGGGCGAGCTTGGGGCCCTCCTTGACCCAAGAGACCTGTATGTTGGGGATCCAGTTGTTCAGCATCAGTCTGGATACGGCGTACATTTTCACCACCTCGCCACCGGTGGCCCCAGGGCGAACATCCTTGACCAGGCCCTTCCTGTACATGGGCGCCTCCCAGTGTATGAAGCTAAGGGGGACGAACTCGGTGAAGCCGCCGGTCTCCCTCTGGATGTCGCGCAGGAGGGCGAGGTGTTTGGCTTTGTGCCAGGAGCCCTCGATGTGGCCGTACATGATGGTGGAGCTGGAGGGGATACCCAGGCGATGCGCTGTGGTGACCACGCGGACCCAGTCGGCGGTGCTGATCCTGCCGGGCGAGATGGCCTTGCGGATGCTATCATCCAGGATCTCGGCGGCGGTGCCGGGCAGGCTGCCCAGGCCGGCCTCCTTGAGCATCTTGAGGTACTCCTCCAGCGGGGTCCTCGACCTGAGGGCGCCGTAGAGCACCTCCTCGGGGGAGAAGGCGTGGATGTGGATGTCAGGAACCTCCTTCTTGATGGCCTGGCAGATGTCGATGTACAGGTGGCCGTCCATCTTTGGTGGTAGGCCGGCCTGAATGCACACCTCCGTGGCTCCCAGCTCCCAGGCCTCCCTGGCCCTGCACACCAGTTCCTCGATGGGCAGGAAATAGGCCTCCTCCTGGCGATGGTCTCGACTGAAGGCGCAGAAGCCGCAGCGTTTGATGCAGACGTTGGTGAAGTTGATGTTGCGGTTGATGACGTAGCTCACTATGTCGCCGACGGTTCTCCGCCTCAGCTCGTCGGCGGCCAGGATCAGGGGGTTGAGGGCTGGGCCTTCGGCGTCGAACAGGACGACCGCTTCCTCTAGAGAGATGTCCCTGCCCTCCAAGCTCTTGTCGAGGATGCGAGCCACCGCCGGGTCGATGGCGCCCAGCATGCGCTCCCAGGAGGAGCGCAGTTGGGGGAGGCCTAGGGGCTCGGGGACGCTGGCTACCATCGTTCTTTCTCCCTTCGCACGTACCCGTGGTGGTCCGTCCAGGCAAGGATTCGCTGCCGCAATGACTCGCGCAGGAAGCCATTTCGCAGGGTCAGGTATTCGGGGTAGATGGCCAGCCTCTCCCGCAGCTCGAAGCCGGCGTCCTCGGTGACGGCCTTCAGCTCGGCGATGTTGGGCCAGGGGGCCTCAGGGTTGATGAAGTCGCTGGTGACGGGCGAGACGCCTCCCCAGTCGTTTATGCCGGCCAGCAGATAGGACTGGTATGCCTGCGGGGCCAGGTTGGGTGGCGCCTGAATGTTCATATCGCCGCCCAGGATCAGGCGGGCCACGGCTATGGTCCTCGCCATGTCCAGCAGCGACGGCTCGCGCCAGCGGCGCATGGCTGTGTCCTGCTTGACCCGCAGGTTCTGGATGATGACCTCTTGGATGTGGCCGTAGCGGGCGTGAAGCTCCTTGATGGCGAGGAGGGAGTCGACCCGCTCCTGGGGGGTCTCGCCGATGCCGATGAGAAGGCCGGTGGTGAACGGCACCCTCATCTCGCCGGCGCAGGCGATGGTGTCTAGCCTTGCTGCGGGCAGCTTGCCGGCGCACTTCCAGTGGGGGCCGCCGGGGGCCATGAGGCGAGTGCTAACGTTTTCCAGCATGAGGCCCATGCTGGCGTTGACCTCCCGAAGTTCGGCCAGCTCCTCGCGGGTGAGGATGCCCGGGTTGGCATGGGGCAGGAGGTCTGTCTGTTCTAGGACCAGCTCGCACATGGCCCGCAGATAGGAGATCATGGTGCGATGCCCCAGACGGGCCAGATGCTCTCTTACCTGGGGATATACCTCCTCGGGCTTTTCGCCCAGACTGAACATGGCCTCCTTGCAACCCTGCTGTCCGCCGGCTTCAGCCACGGCCAGGACCTCGTCGGGGCTCATGGTGTGAGCCAGGGGGTCGCCCGGGGCCTTGGAAAAGGTGCAGTAGCCGCACTTCTGGCGGCAGAGGTTGGTGAGAGGGATGAACACCTTGCGAGAGTAGGTTGCCGTTCGTCCTTTGTAGCGGTCGCGCAGCAGGCATGCGGCGAGCATCAAGGCCGAAAGGTTGCTCCCCGTGGCGCCTATGAGCCGGTACCCGTCCTCGGGGAGGAGGTCATCGCCGGCGAGCGCCTTGGCTAGCGTTTCCTGGAAATCGCTAGAGAGGCTGCTATGGATAGAGAGCATCATCGTCCAAAGGGGTAAGAAAGACCCCCGGCCAACTTGGCGACGGTTCGGGCTTCCTTGATCATAGTGGCTGCCGGTGGGTCTGGCAACAAGCTTAGAACTGATACTATAATGGCTCGCTATGCCTGCCGAAGTGCTCGCCTTCATCGGCGGAACGGGTCCCGAGGGTCTGGGTCTGACCGTCCGCTTCGCCGCCGCCGGCCACGAAATCGTCATCGGTTCGCGCTCGCCGGAGCGGGCCGAGCAGGCGGTGGAGAAGATAAAGGCCCGCGTGCCTCAGGCACGGGCCACGGGGATGGTCAACCAGGAGGCGGTGCGGAGGGGGGACATCGTGTTCGTTACCATTCCCTTCGCTGGCCACAGGAATACCCTCGAGGCATTGGCGCCAGCTATCGGGGCCAAGATGGTGGTGGACGTGGTGTCGCCCGTCTCCTTCGAGGGCGGGAAGATCGCCGCCATCGCTGTAGCGGAAGGCTCGGCCGCCCAGCAGGCGCAGGCGCTTTTGCCCCAGGCCCAGGTGGTGGCCGCCTTCCACCACCTCGACGCTAGCGAGCTTATGCGGGTGGGGAGGTCGATGGAGGCCGATGTGCTAGTGTGCGCCGACCATCAGGAGGCCAGGGAGAGGGTGATGGCCCTGGCCGAGAAGATAGAGGGCGTGCGGGCGCTGGACGGGGGCCCCCTGGCCAACAGCCGCTACCTGGAGCAGTTCACCGTCGTCCTCCTGAACCTGAACAAGACCTATAAGGCCCGTACCTCCCTCAAGATTGCCGGGATCCCCAGCAGCCCCAAGGGCTAGGCCCGGGCGGACGCTATGGCTCCCCAAGTGCAGATCATCGGCGTCGCTGGCATGCCCGAGGTTCGGCCCGGCGACGACCTGGCGACCCTGATCCTGGAAGCCATTCGCGGGCAGGGCGTGGGGATCGAGGACGGCGACGTGCTGGTGGTCACCCAGAAGGTCGTCTCCAAGGCCGAGGGGCGGCTGGTCGACCTGCGCCGGGTGGAGCCGTCGCCCTCCGCCCAGGAGCTGGCCGCCCGGACGGGCAAGGATCCGCGCCTGCTGGAGCTGATCCTGCGAGAGAGCCGCCGCATCGTCCGCCAGGAGGGGGGCGTTATCATCTGCGAGACCAAGCACGGCTTCGTCTGCGCCAATGCTGGCGTCGACACCTCCAACGTGGGCGGCGGCGTGGTCTCCCTGCTGCCCCAGAACCCTGATCAATCGGCGGAGCGGATTCGCGCGGCCATACAAGAAAAGAAGGCTGGCATCTCGATTGCAGTGATTGTCTCCGATACCTTCGGTCGGCCCTGGCGGGAGGGCCACACCAACGTGGCCATAGGCCTGGCGGGCATGAGCCCGATCAAGGACTACGTGGGCCAAAGGGATCCCCACGGCTACGTCCTGCGGGTGAGCACCATGGCCGTCGCGGACGAGCTGGCGGCGGCGGCGGAGCTGGTGATGAAGAAGCTCTCGCGGGTGCCGGTGGCCATCGTGCGCGGCTTCGACTACCAGCGGGGGGAAGGTTCCGCGCGGGAGCTCATTCGGCCGGAGGAGAGGGACCTCTTCCGCTGAGCCGGGGGAGGGCCAAGGGCTGGCCAAGAAGTACCTGGGGCGGGACAGGTATCCGTTCCGACAGCCCGGCGAGCAGCGCGTAATCTTCAAGATCGCACCGGAGCGCGTCTCCTCGATGATGGTGGACTAAGCGGCGGGCCCAAGGGCTGGGCCGCTCACTTCGGCGGCGCGGCATCCGTCTGCCAGGAGCCATCGTCCTCGCCCCACAGTTGTCGTTCGAGAGCGAGCAGCCTATCGATACGCTGCTGGAGATCGCTCAGAGCCGCGTGGTGGAGCTCCAGCTCGCGACGGCGGAGCCATTCGTAGAAGTCGGTCACCAGGGCCATGTAGTCGTCCACTAGCTGCTCAAGCGGGTGGTCCTCGTCGAGGGTCGCCATGTACTTCTTGGACGTGGCGTCCCATCTGTCCCAGCGGGCAAGCTCGGAGATGTCAAGCATTAGTTGGTTCTCTAGGGGCTGGTCACGTTTGAACCTAAAAGTTGCCGTCACGAGCGGAATGCGGTAGTGCAGACTATAGTTGCGAAGGCCTTGGACGAAGCACGTGACTGATCTCTTGGCGAGGCGCTGCGTGAGCTGGGCTTTGTACTCTCTTAGGAAGGGTGACGACGGGTACAGCTTGCGAACGTGTACGCGAGTATGATCGACTAGCGCCTTCGCGGACGACAGAAAGTTCAAGAACAGGCGGCTCGCTTCCTCGATGACAATCTCGAGGGCGGTCCGATTCTGCACGTCCCAGAGGCGGATGATGGTCTCCTCATCCGCAGCTATGGCTTTCATGAGGCGTTTGAGCTCCTGATAGTTTGCGTGATGGAGACCAAAAACGAAGGCCAACTGCTCGAGTTGTGCGCGGAGCTTCCACTCAGGTGAGGCTCTGAGCGCCTCCATCTCCTCCACGACATGCCTGCCTGTTGCCACCTGTGCCTGCTACCTCTCCGTTGTGTTGATCCGCTTTGTCTTTCCAATAAGCGTAAGCCGTGCCGCATGGCTTGAGGACAAACGGGGGCGGCTCTGCCCGCGCCGACGGCGCATGCACGTCTCGAGTATTACCCCATTCGGCGCCTTGTCAAGGAGGGAGCGCTAGCCCGTGTACCAGTCGATGATGGCGTCGCCCCAGAAGAGGGAGATGATGGCCCCGATGGCGATGAAGGGGCCATAAGGGATGTACTGACCCCTCCGCACGATCCCGGTGAGCAAGAGGACGACGGCTACCAGGCCAGCGCTGATGGCGGTGAAGAAGAGGCCGACCGTCATGGCAGGGAAGCCCGCCGTGAAGCCCATGAGGGTGGCCATCTTCACATCGCCGAAGCCG
Organism: Dehalococcoidia bacterium; assembly: GCA_034429995.1. GTDB lineage: Bacteria > Chloroflexota > Dehalococcoidia > SM23-28-2 > SM23-28-2 > SM23-28-2. The sequence continues at coordinate 71,068 of DAOUEZ010000034.1, read as the reverse complement.
AAGCGGCCCAGGGAGACAATGAAGACGGCGAGCATGATGGCGAAGGCCAGGCCGCCGCCGGCGAAGACTTGTCCGACGCTGCGGTCGGGCCAGGCCCAGGACACAGCGATGGCCAGGAGGATGGCGGGATAGACGATGCGATTGGGGATGAGGCGGCGCTCCAGGTCGGTGGTCATCAGGGCGAGGAAGATGGCGGCGAACAGGCCGCCGAGAATCGTTGGCCCCCATTCGTCGCTGGTCAGGGCGGCCAGAGCGAACACCAGGGCGCTGGCCGGGGGCAACAGGAGAGCGCGAATGGGCAATGGTTGGTCGCAGTCGGGGCAGCGGCCACGATACCAGAGGTAGCCCAGCAGGGGCAGGAGGTGGATGAGGCGGATAGGGGAACGGCAGGCCGAGCAGCGCACGAGAGGCCCCCCAGGGGGCGCGTCGGAGTAGAAGCGGTCGAGGAGCACTTCCAGTACGTGGCCGACGATGAGGCCGAGAAAAGCGGCGGCGATCGGCATGGCGATTCCCTTCGATCCCAGGCGAGGGTCAGGGTTGGTTCACTAGGTAGGTCTGTCCACTGGTAGGGAGGGTAGCGCATTGAGCCTACAGAGGCAACGGCGGGAGGGTAACAGGAGGGCGGTGTCGCACGTCTATTCAAGTGAAAAGCGAGCAGGATTCGTGAGGCAAGTGGACATAACTGTAACAACCTTCTGTTTTGGGCGTCTAATCTTCGGAGAGGCTAGACGAGCGATAAGCCTGGCTTGTCGCTGTTCCTAAGACAAGGAGGTGGCTATCGAGGGGCGAATGAGAGTAAACACGGACGGGGTGAGGAAAGCTGGCCTGGCAGGACCGCAGATCCCCACCCCGGACGCCGGAGTGCGCGGGGCCCGACGTCTTTTCTTTCCTACCACAATCTAGGCGAACCTGCAAGGCACCCCGCAGCTGAAGCAGGAGCCTAATGGAGGTGCAAACAAGCGATGCTAAGCAAGATCAGCGAGTTTGTCATGGGGTTCGTGACCCGCTTCCGCTCGGAAGCAGGGCAGGCGCTGGCTGAGTACGGCTTGATCCTGGCCCTTATCGCCGTGGTGTGCATTCTTGCCTTGACGGCATTGGGCCTGGGTGTCGCTGGCCAGTTGGACGCCATATCAGCCAAGATGCCTGGCGGATAGTAGCCCTGAAAAAAGGGCCCGACAGAGAAGGGATTGCCCCGGAGCTAGGCTCGGGGCCTCGTGAAGGTGGAGGGACGCCTTGGTGAGCAAGGCCGCTGAGTCCATGTTGCGGCTCGTGGCGAGGCTACAGTCGGAGAAAGGGCAGGCGCTGGCCGAGTACGGCTTGATCCTGGCTCTTGTCGCCGTGGTGGCCATTCTCGCTGTGACCGCTCTGGGCCTGGCGGTCTCCGACACGCTGGCGTGCGTCACAGAAGGCTTCACGTGATAATCCCGAGAGGGGCCCGACGGTGTAGGCTGTCCGGCTCACAGAGGCCAGTTGGCCTAGCTGCTACTCAGGTACTCAGGCCCCTGTGGGCCGCGGCGGTCTTAGGTTGGAGTGCTAAGCGCGAGGAAGCTCATGCTAGCGATCATTAAGCGCATCAGCGGACGCAGAGGCAAAGGGGAAGGTGGGCAGTCGCTGGTGGAGTTTGCCTTTGTGTTGCCCATCTTCCTCCTAGTGCTGTTTGCAATTATCGATTTTGGAATGGCTTTCCATGCCTGGATTGCCGTCACCAACTCGGCACGTGAAGGCGGCCGTCTGGGCGCCGTGCATCCTGCCCTTGACGAGGAGGGCTCCCCCTGCTTTGGGCAGGGCTCGCTCGCCCAGTGCATCAAGGATCGGGTGCGCGACACGGCGGGAAACATAGGGGACGACCTGAGCGTCACGGTTACCAACGCCGATGGTCTGCCGGGGGAGTCGGTGGTGGTGGACGTGAGCTACGAGTACTCCCTGATCACGCCCATGGCCGGCATCGTGGACATGATCAGCGGCGGCGGTATTGGCGATTCCTTTACCCTGAGTTCGGCCGCTGACTATCGATTGGAGTGAGTAGCGTGAGGTTATTGAGGCTGCTGCGTTCGCTCTGGCGGCAGGAGTTCGGTCAAGGCCTGGTGCTGGGCACCCTGGCCATGATAGTGATCCTGGGCTTTGCGGCGCTGGTGCTGGACGTAGGGCTGTTTCTGCATGAGAAGCGCGAGATCCAGAAGGGCGTTGACGCCGCTGCCCTGGCCGGCGCCCAGAAGCTGCCTGAGGCGTGGACTGAGGCCGAGGTGGACGCTCACGAGTGGCTCGAAAAGAACGACATCGATGTATCCGATGGGGACAGTGTGGACATAAGCTTTACCTGCACCAGTGAATTCGAGATCGCTTGCGACCCGTCCACAGACAGATGGGATACCATCGTGGTTCACGCCGAGCGCAACGTTCCCCTGAATTTCGCACCGCTTCTGGGCCTGGACGACATTACGGTTTCGGCCACCGCCGCAGGCTGTAGGGGCCCCTGTGGCAGCTCTGTCTGGCGGGCTCTGGACGTGATGATGGTCATCGACCGTACAAGAAGCATGAGCTCCTGGGATTTGCAAAACGCCAAGGATGCCGCCCTGGTCGTCCTGCAGGTCTTTGATCCCGACTACCAGCACGTGGGTCTGGGCGCCATCCCCTCCGGGGACGCGTCCGACCCCTGCGGTCGTCCGGCCGACGAGGGCTGGGATGAGGACCACCCGGACTGGACGCTTGTGGGATTAAGTGACGACTATCAGGATCCCGATGGCTCTCTCAACTGGGGTAGTGCCCTGGTCGACACCGTAGATTGCCTGAGGCAATCGTCGAGCTCGATCCCCCCGCCGCAGACCAACCTTGGCGACCCCCTGACGGCTGCTCTCGAGGAACTTCAGGACAATGGCAGGCCCGATGAGTCCAACGGGGTCATCTTCCTGTCCGACGGCGCTGCCCTGCGGCCGGATGACGGGACGGGCTGGCACTGGTTTTCGTATGACTACTGTGGCCCTGAGCCCGACGACATGAATCCCTGCGAATACGCCATGGAGAAGGCCGACGAGCTCAAGGCTCAAGACATAGAGATCTACACTATCGGCTACGGCGTCGACGACGAGAGATGCCGCTGCGACAGCGGGGTCTGGGAGGACGTGCCAGCAGCGGATCTGCTGAGGGCAATGGCGACCGACGAGTACCACTACTACGAAGCGCCCAGGGGAGAGGACCTAGTTCCCGTTTTCTCAGAAATCGCCTGGAAGATGGTACGGAACATTCGCCTGGTGCCGATGTTGGGCGGGCCCTGACCGAACGATCGGTGTAGGCGGCGGGCTGGGGACCGCCCGCTCCCGTTAGCAGCTTGCCTGGCCGGCAGAGCGGCGGGCAGAGGGGAGTCTATAATGCGCAATCGCATTGGCGGCGGCAGGAGCGGCAAAGCGGTCCTATTGCTGGCCCTTTTCTTAGGACTTATTAGTGCGGTGCTGGTCTACGTCTACCTTAGCCAGGCCGAGGGCGAGGAGACCGCAGCATCGGATACGACAAAGCCGGTGGTGGTGGCCACGGAGGACATGTCCGCTCGTGTGCGCATCACCGCTGAAATGGTGGAAGTGAAGTCCCTGGCAGAGAACGCAGTGCACCCGGATGCCTTTTCATCCACTGATCAGTTGATTGGCATGGTCACTCGCCTGCCTATCACCGAGGGGGAACAGATTCTGAGCAGCAAGGTAGCGGCAACTGCTAGGGAGGTGCCGTGGGCGGGTGGTGAGGAACTGCCCCTTTCTTATGTGGTGCCGCCCGACCAGCGAGCGCTGTCCGTACAGGTGAGTGAGGTTACGGGCGCCGGTGGCCTGATCCTGCCCGGGGACTTCGTGGATGTCATCGGCGTTTTCGATGTTACGTTCTACGGGATCAAGGAGGACGACCCCACGTCCTCGGAGGACTTTGATGATTACGTGGCGGTCACTGTCTTGCAGAACGTGCAGGTGCTGGCAGTGGCCCAGGAGGTGGCTGAGGCCTTGCCTGAGGAGGGCGACGACGGCACGACCGGTGAGGGATCTCAGCCCGTTCTCCCCAATCCCGCCGACCCCAATCCCGATGCCACCAACGTGACCCTGGCAGTGACACCCGCGGAGGCTCAGAAGCTGGCCCTGGCGGAGGAGATGGGCGTTCTCAAACTGTCGTTGCGGCCGGTGGGAGAAACGGACGAGTCAACGGTGCCAGCCATTGTCAACCCTGAGATCTTGCCTTCTAACCTTCCCAATCCTTTCGGACGTTAATGCGGGAGGAGGCCTTAGGTGGCTAGGAACCCCAAGGTAATCATAATCGACCAGGATCCGTCCAGCCGGGCGGAAACCCAGCGAATGCTGGCCCTGTCAGGCTTCGCTGTGATGGGCGCTGCCGGCTACGGGATGGAGGCCATGACCCTGGCCCGCGAGACGACGCCTGAGGTGGTGGTGGTGGCCCTGGAGGAGCCTATAGCTCGCTCCCTGCAGACCCTCGAGTCAGTGGGCGACGTTCTCCCCCAGGTGCCGATCATCGCCTACTCATCAATCGGCGACCCTAGTTACATCCGGCGCGCCATGCAGGTGGGGGTCAAGGACTACCTCGTCGCTCCTCTGCAGGAGGAGGATCTGGGTCGCTCCATCCACGCTGCTCTTGCTCAGGAAGAGAGGCGCCAGCAGCGCTTGGCAGGGGAGGTGGAGGCCCAGGCCTACGGGACGGTGGTTACCATCTTCGGGGCCAAAGGAGGGATCGGCAAGACTACCATCGCTACCAATCTGGCTACTGCCCTGGTGCAGAAGACGGGCCAATCGGTGGCCCTGGTGGACCTGGACACCCGCTTTGGCGACGTGGCCATCCTCATGGACATGCCCACCGACCGCAGCATCTCTGACCTGGCTCTACCGGACGAGGAGATCGATCGCGAGGCCGTCCAGTCCTGCCTGTACACGCATGGCACTGGCGTGGCCATCTTGCCGGCGCCCATTCGGCCATCCGAATGGCACAGCATCCACCCCGGCCACATCGAGAAGATGGTGTCGGTCCTGGCCACCACCCACGATTACGTCCTTCTGGACACACCCGGTGCCTTCAACGACATCGTGTCTCGTGCTCTGGAGATGTGCACCATTCTTCTGCTGATAGCCACTCCCGATCTGGCCAGCCTGAAGGATACCATCCTGGCCCTGGAGATGCTTCGCTCCTGGTCCTTCCCGTCGGAGAAGGTGAAGATAGTGATCAACCACACCAGCGATGCCCACCGCGACACACGGGTCGATATTCGACGGGTTCTGGGCAAGGAGATCTTCTGGACAATCCCCTACGATCGTAGCATCTCCCAGACCACGCAGTTGGGTATGCCCATAGTGGCGGCCAAGCCCAAGTCCAAAGCCTCTCAGAGCCTTGTGGAGCTGTCCTACGCCATTGGCGGCATCCGCTCCCGGCCCAAGGGCATGCTGGAGCGCCTGGGCGACCGCATCCCTCTGCTGGGAAGGCCACAGGGCGAGCCGCAGGCCGAGCCAGGGGTCGCCGCGGAAGGGGCTGCCGAGGCGGTGTCGGAGGTACCCGCGACACCGGCGGCAGAGGAATGGACCAGATAAGGAAGGAGAAAGATGAGTCAGTGGCGCCGGCGAACTGAACGACTTCCAGAGCAGAATGACGGTGACCAGCCACCAGGTAAGTCTAGTTCTCAGGTGGCAGCGCCGGCCCGCCGCTCGGCTCGTTTGGGGGAGGAACTAGAGCAACTGGTCTATCGCTTCCATCAGAGGCTCATCGATGAGCTGGAAGCCGAGAAGTTGGAGGCGATGCCTCCTGACAAGCGGCGTCAGGCGGTGGAGGAGGCAGTAAAGGCCCTGCTGGGGCGGGAGTCTCTGAACGCCCTGGTGCGGGATGCCGTGGCCACCCGGGTGGTGGATGAGGTGGTGGGGCTGGGGCCCATCGAGCCCTTGCTCCACGACCCGTCTATCTCCGAGGTGATGGTGAACGCCCCCGACGAGGTCTACTTCGAGCGGGATGGCATCATGTATCAGAGCGACGTTCGCTTTCGCGATACCGACCACGTCATGCAGATTGTGGAGCGGATCATCGCTCCCCTGGGTCGGCGCGTCGACGAGAGCTCTCCTATGGTGGATGCTCGCCTGGCCGATGGCTCCCGCGTGAACGTTATCATCCCTCCCTTGGCTCCCAAGAGCCCCACGATGACCATCCGAAAGTTCCTTAGAAGCAAGCTGACCATGGATGATCTGGTGTCGGTGGGCACCCTCCCTTCCGAAATAGGCCAGTTCTTGGGGGCCTGTGTGGAGCTTCGTACGAATATGCTGGTCTCCGGTGGTACCGGCACCGGCAAGACGACCCTTCTGAACGCTGTGTCTGCGTTCATCCCCGATTCCGAGCGCATCGTGACGATCGAGGACCCGCTGGAGCTCCAGCTTCAGCAGCCGCACGTGATCAGCCTGGAGGCTCGCCCCCCTAACGTGGATGGCCGGGGAGAGGTAACCCAGCGAGAGCTGTTGCGCAACACCCTGCGCATGCGGCCCGACCGCATCCTCATCGGCGAGGTGCGTGGCGGCGAGGCCTTCGACATGCTCAATGCGATGAACACGGGCCACGAGGGCTCCCTGAGCACCATCCACTCTAACTCGCCTCGCGATGCTTTGGCCAGGCTGGAGAACATGGTGCTGATGGCCAATCTGGACCTGCCCGTCCGGGCCATCCGTGAGCAGATATCGTCGGCCCTCCACCTGGTGCTTCAGATAGCGCGCTTCCGCGACGGCGGCCGTCGCATAACGCACGTCACTGAGGTGAGCGGCATGGAGGGTCAGGTTATCACTCTTCAGGACATCTTCCGGTTTGAGCAGGAGGGCATCGATGAGCACGGCCGCATTGTAGGGCGGCTGCAGCCCACCGGCCTCCGTCCCAGTTTCGCCGAGGGTTTTGCCCAGGCTGGAATTGTTCTGGCCGAGGGGTTGTTCAAGAACGTACCGGAGTGGTAGGCGATGCAACCATTGGCGCTTCTAGTAGCCCTGGCCGTGATGGCCACTGTAACGCTGCTTGTCATTGGCATCTCTCAGACGCGGGGCTCAGGGGCACGGGCCCTTAGCCGCCGGCTGGAGGAGTTCAGTCGGGGCGAGACGAGCCGCCCCAGCGGTGGCGGTGATGTGTCGCTATTGCGCCCTGCCGACCGCGGCAGGCTAGGCCCCCTCGCCGGCATTCTGGCTGGCAGCCGCGGGGTGGAGAGCTCAGCCCTGGCGCTGGAACGGGCGGGCATCCCCTTGCGGGTGGGCGAATACATGACCATCAGGTTTGCCGCGGCATTGATCCTTTTTCTGTTGACTTTCATGCTGGCGCGCAATCTGCTCATCGCCTTGCCGATGGCCCCGATTGGCTACTTCTTGCCCCGCTGGTACATGGGTTCTCGGCGGCGCCACCGCCAGGCCAAGATCAGCGGCCAACTGGAGGAGATGCTCAACCTGGTCTCCAACTCCCTGAAATCGGGGTATGGATTGCTGCAGAGCTTCGAATACGCCAGCCGCCAGCTATCGCCACCGCTGGCCAGCGAGCTCAAGCGCATGCTCCAGGAGGCGAACCTGGGCGCGGGGGCTGAGGGACCTATCCAGGCTCTGGCCGATCGCATCGCCAGCCCCGACATGGAGATGGTCGTTACCGCCATCGCTATTCAGAGATCGGTAGGGGGCAATCTGGCCCAGACCCTGGACAACGTGGCCTATACCATGAGGGAGCGGGATCGCATTCGGGGAGAGATCAGGACGCTTACTTCTCAGCAGCGCATGACGGGGGTTATCATCGGCGGTCTGCCTGTCTTCGTGGGGCTGATCATGTTCGCCATCAACCCTGATTACATGCTCCCTCTATTCACTGACACTGTCGGCAAGGTCTTGCTCCTTGTGGCAGTGGGCATGGAGGCCCTGGGCATCGTGCTGATTCGTTCTCTGCTCGCTTTTGAGGTGTAGTCGAAGATGTTTGCGCTGATCATCGCCTTTGTCGTTTTCGCTGCCGTGGCCCTTCTAGTGGTGAGCCTTGTGAGGCCGCGGCTGAGCGTGACGGAGATGCGCATCGAGGCGTTGCGCCAGCAGGTAGCGGCGGGCGATGCCTCGGAGCTGGTGCTGCCCTTCAGTGATAGGATACTGCTCCCCACTATTCAGGGTTTCGGCAGGGGTCTGGCGAAGATGCTGCCGGCGAACTTCATGGCCAGCATCCAGAGAACGCTCATCATGGCTGGCAGTTCAATGACGGCCTCTACCTTTGTTACCTTTTGGGCCGTCTGTGCCGGTTTGTTCGTTGGGCTGGCTGTCCTCGCCCTTGCCGCTCTGGGGGGAGTCAGTGCTCAGGGATTTCTGGGCCTGCTGGTGATGGCTATTATCGGCTTCAGCCTGCCTTTGTTCTGGCTGAGGACAAAGGTGCGGTCGAGGCAGCGGTTGATCGTCAAGAGCCTGCCCGATTCCATGGACCTAATCACCACCTGCGTCGAGGCGGGGCTGGGCCTGGATGCTGCCCTGGCCAAGGTGAGTGAGCAGATGAAGGGCCCTCTGGCTAAGGAGATTTCGCAGACGCTGCGAGAGGTGGGCATGGGGCGCTTGCGTCGGGACGCCCTGAGCGACCTGGGCCAACGCACGGGGGTGCAAGAGATCATCTCCTTTGTGAACGCTATCATCCAGGCTGAGCAGCTAGGGGTGAGCATCGCCCATGTGCTGAAGGTGCAGTCGGACCAGATGCGGACGCATCGACGGCAGCGGGCAGAGCAACTGGCGCACGAGGCCCCGATCAAGATGATGTTTCCACTAGTCATGTGCATCTTTCCTGCCTTTTTGTTGGTCATTTTGGGCCCGGCTGTTATCCGCATAGGAGAGCAACTGATGGGGTAGGGGGCCAGAGGGATGTGGAGATGGAGCTAGGCAGACGAATTCGCGAATTACGGGAGCAGATGGGCCTGAGCCAGGCTCAATTGGCTAGTTGCGCCGAGGTGAGCCAGGGCTACCTCTGCCAGTTGGAGAGGCAAGAGGTCAAGAATCCCAGCGCTGCCATCCTCTTGCGTCTGGCGAGCGCCCTGTACGTCGATCCCCATGACTTACTGGATGCAGCCGGCTATACGCCCGTCAGGGGCCTTAGCAGAGCCGATAACAACTACCAGGCTAAGGTTGACCCTGACCTGCTAAGATTCTTGGCTGGACTGTCGCAGGAACAGCAGCGCTACATTCTCCTCCTGCTGGAGGGCATGGGGCAGCGGCTGGACGCTCTGCCAAGCCAGTGATATCGTATTCGCATTGTGGCCAGGATTGTAAACGTTAGCAAGGGAACGACCGTGGCTGGACAGGCGCGCAGGGCTGAAAGCTTGTGGGCGCGGCTTATCGGCCTTATGGGTCGCCGCGGTCTGGAGGAGGGGGAGGGTCTGCTACTTGCGCCCTGCTCCTCGGTGCAGACCTTCTTTATGCGCTTTCCCATCGATGTGATCTTCGTGGATGGGGAGGCCAAGGTGGTGAAGGTGGCGCCGGGGCTCGGGCCCTTTCGCCTGGCCTTGGGTGGCCGAGGGGCCCGGGACGCCCTGGAGGTGGCGGCGGGCACAGCCGCTCGCTCGGGTACGGCTGTGGGCGACCGTCTGGCAGTGGAAGAGGACCGTCAAGGAGGGAAAGAGTAGGACGGCGACAGGAGTTCCCGCCGCCGTCCCGGAGGGTTGGTCCGATGCCCAGGCTACATGCAGTAGAGGTAGTTCACGTAGAACCACCCTTTGGCGGGATCGTAGCAGAGGTATCTCAAAGCGTAGAGATCCTGGCTACCGCAGCCGTTCAGGAACCTAGTAATGCCGGCGAAGTAGCAGGTGGCTGAGTGGGCAGAAGTGTCACTGGTTGTTAAGGATGTCCCTGCCGAGTCGGGAGCGACGACAAGCGCATCGCCTGATCCGCCTGAGGCGGAGCAGGAGAGGGAGTCGCCGGAGATGATTCCCGCTTCAGCCTCGTCCGAGTGCTGTAGCAGGAGCACTCCGCCGGCGATCGCCAGGAGGACAGCAACTGCTGCCAGAAGCAGGAGCGGCGTTCGCCATTTCTTCATCGGTTGTTACCTCCTTTGGCCGTTTGCGGCCGATAGGGCCGGGGCTATCGGACCCGCAGAGTTGCTTCCAGCTGTTGCCAGCGTTCCTCCTGCCGAGAGGCGCCAACGGCAGCAACCCTCCGTCCGGCTTCACGACGGAACTGGGCTACCCGGAGCAACTCTTTGGTCTCGGGCTCTACCACCAAGGTCTTGCGAGGATGAGGGAGGAGAAGGTCGTCGATGGCACGGCAGAGCTTCTCAGCTTTGGTACTCACCCTCTCGACCACCTCCTTTGGGGAAGGGTTTATAAAACATATGGTCTAAACTATTCTTGAAAAACGCTTCTAAATCACCCTATTAGTATACCAATATCGAGTTACTGTCAAGAGGCATATTGACAAGTTTAAGAAAAAGGTTCAGAATGTCAGCACGCTCATAGAGGCGGTGGGAATATGGAACTCGGCAAAAAGATTCGGGAGCTGCGGGAGGAGATAGGTTTTACTCAGGGGCAGGTAGCCGGCGAGGCTGCTGTCAGCCAGGGTTACCTATCTCAGTTGGAGAACGGGGACGTGCGGAACCCCAGTGCCGCCGTCATCCTCAGGCTCGCTCAGGCCATACACATTGACCCCGACGACCTGTTCGAGGCTGCTGGCTACCCCACGGTGCGCACTCTGAAGCGGGTCTACGAGGGATACGAGGCAAACGTGGACCCGGACCTCCTGCGCTTCCTGACCCGACTGCCTCGTAACCGGCAACGGCGCTTGCTCCTTTTGCTGGAGGGCATGGAGAACCTGGTGGAGGACACGCGGAGGGGTGCGGAGGACACGCGGAGGGGTGCGGAGGACACGCGGAGGGGTGCGGAGGACACGCGGAGGGGTGCGGAGGACACGCGGAGGGGTGCGGAGGACACGCGGAGGGATGCGGAGGACACGCAGAGGGATGCGGAGGACACGCGGGGAGGTGGAGAGGGATCAGCCGGTCAGGATTCCAGGCTGTCCAGCCACCAAGGGTAGGAACGATGGCCGACACCGTTGAGAATCGCGTCGCTCTGGCCGAGAAGGTAGATGCTGACCTGTTGCAATTCCTGGCCCGTCTGCCGCGGCGGCAGCAGCGGGCGGTTCTTCTACTGCTGATGGTGGTGGAGAATCTACTGTACGAGATGATGAGGGAGAGAAGGCTGCGGGAGGACCTAGACTAAACGTACGCGCTAAAAGGGGAAAGAATAAACTAAAGGGGCGGCCAGCACGCTGGCCGCCCCTTCGCTTGTCTTGGGCCTGTCAGGACGAAGTGTCCTGAGGTCTCCTATTGGCTTAGCATCGACTCAGCGACGCGGAGGAGTTCTTCTTTTTCTTGATCGCCGTTCCTGTAGGTGATGATAACCCGAACGTCGTCGTCGTCGAAGATCAGGCTTTCAGCGCTGGCGTCTGTGCCCTCGAGGGTCCCTTGGTCCCCCATCGCCCAGAGGGCCGGTGCATAGGTGCCGGGCACATGACCTGCCAGGGTTATGTCCTCGGCCTGGCCATTCATCACCGCCACGCTGTTAGAGGACGCTCTCTCCTCGTATATCAACAGTTGGGGATCTGTATCGGCAAGGATTGTGGGATCAGTGCCACCGACGGTGTAGATGAGGACGAGCATGCCTTGCTCGGGGGTGCTGCCGCTTTGAGAATGGTAGCTCGAGCGAGCCAGTTGGAAACGCTCGGGCAGATAGGAAGGCTGGCGAACGGCAAGACCGAAACGATGCGCGGCTTCTTCTGGCGCGATAAGCTCCTCAGTGGCCGTCATGGGCACTTCGTTGGGAGGCGGCCCATCGACCTCCTCTACGCCCACGTGTTGCTCCACAAGGTTGAGGAGGTGGTTTATGGGATGGTCGGCGAAGCCTGTGGCCGGTAGGGGCCCCAGGGCAGCTAGCAACAGGGCTATGCCAGCGGCTACCGCTGCTGCCTGCTGCCACGACAAGCGGCCAACGGCGGCGATGACGGAGGGCCGCTGGGCAGCGTAGGACTGGCGGCGCAGAGAGGCAGCCAAGCGCATGCGCAGGACTGTCCAGAGCCGTCTCTTGTAAGGGCTGCCGGCGGCGGCCAGGCTTTGGCCGACGAACCGACGCAGTTGGGCTACCTGGACCAGCTCGTCGATGTCGGGGTCGCCCACCGAGATGGTGCGCTTTCGGCTGGAAAGGAGGCGGTCGAGGGCGGCGGAAAGGGCTTCCGCCTTCTTCGGGCTCCGGTCGCTGCGGCGCGACCAATGGGGAATCAGCGTGCGCGTTCTCGGCCGGGGCCGGCCAGCCGTGGTTTGGGCAGTAGGAGCAGCGCGCGCCGTCCTGGGCTGGAAGTCGAGGAAGTTGACAAGCTTACCATAGCTGGGGTCCAGGGGGTCGAGGAAGTCCCCTGGGTCTTCGTCCATGATGCTGCTGACTTCTGGGGGCGGATCATCAACCTTCTCACCGCCCTGCTCCATCTGGCGGGCTACGATACGGGCCTGGAGGACACGCCGCAGTAGCTCCTGATAGGTGAGGCCGACACCAGCCAGGGCCTGACCGGCCTGGTGGCGCAAGCGGGCGATGCGCAGGAGCTCAACAAGCTCCTGGTCATCGAGCTCCATCTCGGGCTCTTCACCCCGGAGGAGAGCGTCTATGGCGTCGCAAAGCCTCTTGGCTTGTTCCTCATTCTTCATTGTGGCACACTCTTCATTCGATCTCGCAGCTTATGAAGCGCGCGATACAAGGTCACCCGCACGTTGACCTCGCTGGTCCCCATAACGCGGGCGATGTGCTGATTGCCTAGTTCAGCGTCGAACTTCAAAGAGAGAATCTCTTGCTCTCGCTGGGAAAGCTGGTGCACATGGTAGAGAAGGATCGCCATCTGTTCCCGTTCCAGGAGGGTCTGCTCAGGGTCGCGATGATGCTGGGTGAGCTCCCACTCCCAGGCGACGCTGTGCAGGGCCTTGGCTGCCGGTTTTTCCTTGCGCCAGTGGCTGGCTACAGCGTTGCGGGCGATGGTGAATAACCAGGCCTCAAAGGCCCCATCGGAGCGCAGGGACGAACCCTTGGCAAAGGCTCGCTCAAACACTTCCGAGACGATGTCCAGGGACACTTCTTTCTCCTGGACGCGACCGTAGACATAGGCGAAAACTTTGGGGTAGAAGTGGCGATAGCGGGCAGAAAAGTCGGTCAGAGAGGGACTAGGGGCAGGGTGCTCTGCCCGCGCCTCTCCTGTGTCGGCGGCTACAGCCGAAGATCTGCCGATGAGAGGGAGGTTCATACCTTCCGTTCTCTGGCGGTGAACGGCCGCCAGCCCTTGTTAGCAATCATTCCCCCAGCCGCTACCTCCGAATCCCTTAAGAGGGCAGGGACTGCGGCAGATTCGCCAATGTGCAAGCCCACGCTCACCAATATTTGTGCCGTCACATATTCAGACGCAAGAAGAGGGCCCCCCGTTACGTAGGACCCGCCACGACTTTCCATAACCTTTGGCAACCTCTCAGCTAGCGGCGAACAAATCGCTGCTATTCCTCCCTCACTAACTAAGACGAATAAAGGGTCGGCTTCATGATGAATAGCAGGGTTTAGGGGGTTAAAAGAGAGTGAAAATCCCAGTGCGGTCCTTTGGCCTGCTGAATCGTCTGGGATCGAGCCTAGCCCAGGGGTGCGCTGCCGCTGGCGTAGCTGTGGTGCGTGGGGATGGCCACCTTCAGCCTGATGGTGTTCAGTCCCTGTATCCACTCATGACGAGGGGTTATGCCGAACGGGTGCCCTTTCGATAGGACTCGTCCAGAAGCTCCACCACGTGGGCAACCCTTCCCGACAGGCCGTAGAGCCTCAGGCCGGCCTCCAGTTGGAGGGCGCAGCCGGCATTGGCGGTGGCGATGACCTGGGCGCCGGTGGCCGCCACATCCCTCATCTTCCGCCGCAGCAGGCGCTGGGCCATCCGAGGGTGGATGATGTTGTACAGACCGGCGCTGCCGCAACACTGATCTGGGTGGCTCATTTCCACCAGCTCCAGGCCGGGGATGGCCTGAAGGAGGGCCCTGGGCTGGGAACTGATGCCTTGAGCGTGGAGTAGGTGGCAAGGGTCCTGGTAGGTGACCCTCTGGTGCAGGGGGCCCAGACCATCGCTCAGGGGCAGGTCTGCCAGGAATTCGTTCACATCCTTGACCAGGGCGCTGAAGCGATTGGCCCTCTCGGCGTAGCGAGGGTCGTCCTTCAGTAGCTCGCCGTATTCCTTCATGGCTGCGCCGCAGCCGGCCACGTCGACGATGATGGCATCGACGTTCTCAGCGAGGAAGACATCGATGTTGCGGCGGGCGAGCCGTCTGGCTTCCTGGCGGTCGCCGATGTGGAGGTGGAGCGCGCCGCAGCAGACCTGCTCTGGCGGTACTATTACCTCACAGCCGTGGCGCACCAGCAAGCGGACGGTGGCCTCGTGCACGTGGGCGAAGATATAGGGCATCATGCAGCCGGATAGGAGGGCTACCCTGAACTTGGGCGGATCACCTGCGGGGCTGCCGACGACGCCTCGAGCAGTGAAGGGACGGGCCGAAACCCGGGGCAGCAATTGCTCCAGGCCTCGCCAGGGGCCAGGCAGAAGGCTCAGAAGACGGGAGCGGCGTAGCAGGCCCTGGACGCCGGAACGCTGGTAGAGATCCAGGGCAGTCATCAGGTAGCGAAGGCGCTGGGGGTGAGAGAAGAAGAGTCGGAGGACGAGGCGGCTGGCCAGCCAGGATGCGGGGGCTCGGCGGCCGTCGCGCAGGATCTCGGCCCTCGCTTCTTCCATGATCTGGCCGAAGCGGACGCCGGAAGGGCAAACGGCCTGGCAGTTGCGGCATTGCAGGCAGAGGTCGAGATGGCGGACGACATTCTCTGTGATGGGGATACGCCCCTGGCTCACCGCCCGCATGACGTAGAGCCTGCCCCGGGGTGACTCCGTCTCCAGGCCTAGCTCGATGTAGGTGGGGCAGTGGTTGAGGCAGAGGCCGCAGTGAACGCAGCGCAGGATGTCCTGAAGGCTGGGGCCGTCAGGGCCACTGAAGCCCTCTTGGGCAGCCGTCGCCTTCCGCTCGCTCACTCTGCTCATAGCCTCCCCAGGGAGCGACCCGGGCTGAGGATGCCCTGAGGGTCGAACTGCTCCTTGATCCGCCGCATGAGGGGGAAGTCGGCGGCGGGCTCGCCCCAGACATCGATCTTCTCCTTGAGAGCTAGAGGGCAGGCCTCCACCACCAGGCTGCCACCGAGGCCAGCGACGGCCTGGCGAAGTGCGGTCGCCAGGTTGAGCCCCCGTTGGGCGCCCTCGTCTTGGGGAAGGGGCCAGGCGGTGTGGACGATGCCTGCCGTCAGATGGGAGACCAGTAGCGGCTCCAGGCCCAGCTCCCGACCCGTCGTCTCTATCTGCTCGCTGAGTGTGGGCACCTGGGAGGGTAATACGGCCGCCTTGCAGATGAGACTGGCGCCGCTGGGCGAGGGCCGGGCGAGGGCGGCGATGGCCTGCCAGAGCTGGCTCTGGGCGCTCTCATCCACTTCAGCGAAGGAGGAGGCCGCCCGCTGGGAGAGTTCGCCTATTTCCTTGAGGGAACGCTCCAGCGCCGTAGGCTCGCCGGCCGTCGCCAGCACCAGAGCGTAGCCATCTTCGGTCGCCTCGCTCAGGGCGACGGCTTGCTTGACTGCCGCGGCGTTGAGCAACTCCACGGCGCGCAGGCCGAGGTTGGCCGTCTGGGCGACGAACCGCCAGGCCTCCCGGACCGAGGAGAAGAAGACGACCGCTGTCTTCTCGGCTCTGAGCAAGGGGGCCAGCCTGAAGGATGCCTCGACGATGATGCCCAGGCTGCCCAGGGATCCGATGAACAGGCGGCTGAGGTCGTAGCCGGCCACGTTCTTCACCACCCGGCCGCCGGCCTTGATGATGCGGCCGTCGGCCTGCACGGCGCGCATCCCCAGGATCAGATCGCGGGCGGTGCCGTGGGCGTGGCGAGAGGGCCCCGAGGCGTTGACGGCCAGTATGCCGCCGATGGTGGCTTCCTGGGCCAATGGCGGGTCGAGGGCAAGGAATTGGCCGCTCTCGGCCAGGTGGCGCTGGAAATCGGCCAGGGTCTTGCCGGCCTGGACGGCGACCGTGAGGTCAGCGGGTTCGTGTTCTACAACCTGGTTCAGGTGGGAGAGGCAGAGGGCGATGTCGTAGCGGCGGGGGATGTTGCCCAGGCTCATGGCCGTGCCGCCGCCCCAGGGGATGACCGCTGCATCCTCTCGACTGGCCAGGCGCATCACCTCCGCCACCTCTTCCAGCGTCGCCGGCAGGGCCACCACCTGAGGGATGACGCCGTCCACGGCGTAGCTGGCTGCTTCCTCCCGCGGGAAGACGCGCTGGCTGTCCAGGGCGGACTCCAGCAGGTTGTGGAGGAGGCTTTCCTTTACCAAAACGCTACCCTTTTCCAGTCTAGACGTAGGCGTCGGGCCCCAGCGATTGGGTGACCGCTCGCTGGTGGGAGGTGACCTTGCCGCTGCCGACGGCGGCGGGGAAGATCTTCCCCGGGTTGAAGCGCTGCCCCGAAGCGAAGGCTACCTGAATGCGCTTCATGGCCTCCAGATCGTCGTCTGTGAAGATCCAGCGCATGAAGTCGCGCTTCTCCATGCCCACGCCATGCTCGCCGGTGATGGTTCCGCCGGCGTCGACGCAGAGGCGCATTATCTCCGCCGCGGCCGCCAGCACCTTCTCCGCCTCGCCGGGCTGGGACTCATCGAAGGCGATGTTGGGGTGGAGATTGCCGTCGCCAGCATGGAAGACATTGGCGATGAGGAAGCCGTGCTTCTTGCCCACTTCGTAGACGCCCTGCAATACCTGGGGCAGCTTGGAGCGAGGCACTGTGCCATCGAGGATGTAGTAGCTGGGGGCCAGGCGGCCCAGGGCTCCCAACGCTTCCTTTCGCCCGGCCCACAGGGCCTCTCGCTCGCCGGGCGTGAAGCCGATTCGCACCTCGCGAGCGCCTGTGTTTTCACAGATGGCCCGTAGAGCTGCTGCCTCCTCATCCACGCTGTCCTGTCGGCCCTCAACCTCGATGAGGAGGACGGCATCGGCGTCGGGGGGATAGCCAGCATGCACGGCCTCCTCCAGCACCCCCATGGTCACTTTGTCAATCATCTCCAGGGCGGCGGGCAGAATCCCCTTGGCGATGATGGTCGAGGCGGCCTGGCTGGCCTGCTCCATCTCGTTGAAGATGGCCAGGAGGGTGATGGTGGCCTCCGGCAGGGGCAGAAGCCGCACGATAATCTTGGTGACGATAGCCAGGGTGCCCTCGGAGCCTATCACCACGGTGCGCAGGTCGTAGCCCGGGCGGTCGGCGGTCTTGCCTCCCAGCCAGACGATCTGGCCATCGGCCAGGACCACCTCCAGCCCCAGGACATGATTGGTAGTGACGCCGTAAGCCAGGCAGTGGGGGCCGCCGGCGTTCTCAGCCACATTGCCGCCCAGGGTGCAGGCCTTCTGGCTGGAGGGATCGGGGGCGTAGTAGAGGCCGTAGCGGCTCAAGGCGGCGCTGAGGTCGAGGTTCACCAGGCCCGGCTCGACGATTGCCAGGCGATTTTCCGTATCGACCTCCAGGATGCGCCTCATGCGGGTCATGACCAGCAGGATCCCGCCAGCGGCGGGAATGGCGCCGCCGCTGAGGCCGGTACCCGCCCCTCGGGCGACGATCGGCAGCTCGCGACGGCGGGCCAGCTTCACTACCTGGGAGACCTGCTGGGCGGTGGTGGGGAGGACGACAGTCTCGGGGAGGCCGCGCTCGACGGTGGCGTCGTACTCGTAGACCAGGAGGTCCTCCGGGGCGTGAATGACGGCATCGCGGCCGACAATGGCCTGCAGTTCGCGGACGAGCTTGCGGTCAGCCATTCCAACATCCAGTTTAGCATTCGGCGGGGCTTGCTGCTACAGGAAGGGATGGCTTTGGGCTACTCGCTGGCCCAGCCCTTGGCTCGCTCGACCGCTCTCTTCCAGCCCTGGTACAGCTCCTCGCGCTGGCTGGCTTCCATCCGGGGCTCGAACCGTTTGTCCACCCGCCACTTGCCGGCCAGCTCGTCCTGTCCCTTCCAGAAGCCCACGGCCAGGCCGGCCAGGTAGGCGGCGCCCAGGGCGGTTGTCTCCGTAACCGCCGGTCGCACCACCTCGCGGCCAAGGATGTCGGCCTGGATCTGCATCAGGAGGTCGTTGGCGGCGGCGCCGCCGTCCACGCGCAGCTCCGGCAGGGTCAGGCCGCACTCGCTCTCCATCGTTTCGATGACGTCGCGCGTCTGGAAGGCGATGGCCTCCAGGGTGGCCCGCACCAGGTGGGCGCGAGTGGTGCCGCGACTGATGCCCACGATGGCGCCTCGCGCCAGGGGGTCCCAGTGGGGAGCGCCCAGGCCGACGAAGGCGGGCACCACGTATACCCCGTCGCTGGAGGACACGCTGGCGGCAACCGCCTCGCTCTCGGCGGCGGTGGCTATCAGCCCCAGGCCGTCTCGCAGCCACTGCACGGCGGCGCCGCCGATGAAGATGCTCCCCTCGAGGGCGTACTTCACACCCTGACCCAGGCCCCAGGCGATGGTGGTGACCAGCGAGGAGCCCAGGGGGAGACTATCGTGGCCGACGTTCATCAGGACGAAGCAGCCGGTCCCGTAAGTGTTCTTGCCCATGCCCACCTGAAAGCAGGCCTGGCCGAAGAGGGCGGCCTGCTGGTCGCCAGCAATGCCAGCGATGGGGAGGGCTGCGCCCAGGAGGGACGGCTCGGCCTCGCCGAAGACGCCGGAGGAGGGAAGGGCAGTCGGCAGGAGGGAAGAAGGGACGGCCAGCTCGCCCAGGATGTCCTCGTCCCACTGAAGTGAGGAGATGTTGAACATGAGGGTTCGCGAGGCGTTGGTGTAGTCGGTGGCGTGGATGCGGCCGCCGGTCAGCTTGTAGAGGAGCCAGCAGTCCACCGTGCCGAAGAGGAGCTGGCCCTGCTCGGCCCTGGCGCGAGCGTCGGGGATGTTGTCCAGCATCCAGGCGACTTTGGTGCCCGAGAAGTAGGGGTCGATGACCAGGCCCGTCTTCTGGCGAAAGGAGGGCTCCAGGCCGCGCGCCTTGAGCTCCTGGCACAGGGGGGCCGTGCGGCGGCACTGCCAGACGATGGCATTGGTCAGTGGTTCGCCCGTCCGCCGATCCCAGAGGATGGTGGTCTCCCGCTGGTTGGTTATGCCGATAGCGGCGACCTGGGAGGCGCGGGCGCCAGCCGCCTCCAGCACCTCTCGCGCCGAGGCCAGCTGCGACTGCCAGATCTCCTGGGGGTCGTGCTCCACCCAGCCGCTCTGGGGATAGATCTGGCGGATGGGGTGACCAGCGCTGGCCACGGGCCGGCCCTGGCGGTCGAAGAGGATGGCCCGCGAGCTGGTGGTTCCCTGGTCGAGGGCCAGGACGTATTCGGACAAACCCGGCCTCCTATCTGGGACTCAACTTCGTATGGTAGCACGCGCCTGCGGCTGGGAACAGCGACCGGTGCTATAATGGTGGTGGATGCCATGGCCACTGCTGCTACCCTAGCCGATATGCTGGACGCTCGCACCAGAGAGGGCGAGCTGTACGAGCGGCTAGACGATAATAAGGTTCGCTGCTACGCCTGCGGCCATCGTTGCGTCATCCCCGACGGGCTGCGAGGCATCTGCAAGGTGCGCTTCAACCGCGGCGGCAAGCTGTTCGTCCCCAGCGGCTACGTAGCCGCTCTCCAGCGGGACTCCACCGAGAAGAAGCCCTTCTACCATGTGCTGCCTGGCTCCAGCACCCTCACCTTTGGCATGCTGGGCTGCGACTACCACTGCCCCTACTGCCAGAACTGGCTCACCTCTCAAGCCCTGCGCGATCCGGTGGCTGGCATCGTCCCCGACGCGATCAGCGCTCAGGAGATAGTGGCTGCCGCCGTGCGCACGGGCGCCGAAATCGTCGGCAGCTCCTACAACGAGCCTCTTATCACCTCCGAGTGGGCGGTGGAGATCTTTCGTCTGGCTAAGGAAAAGGGCCTGAAGACGCTGTACGTCTCCAACGGCAACGCCACCCGCGAGGTGCTGGAGTACCTGCGGCCCTGGCTGGGCTGCTTCAAGGTGGACCTCAAGTCGATGTCCGCCAAGAACTATCGCTTCCTGGGGGGCAAGCTGGCCAACGTCTTGGAGGGCATTCGCATGGCGGTGGAGATGGGCTTCTGGGTGGAGGTGGTGACCCTGGTCGTGCCCGGCTTCAACGACTCCGATGAGGAGCTGCGGGAGGCCGCCGATTTCCTGGTCTCGGTCTCCCCCGACATTCCCTGGCATGTGACCGCCTTCCACAAGAACTACAAGATGACCGACCCCGACAACACGCCGCCGGAAACGCTCGTGCGGGCGGCCGGCATCGGCAAGGAGGCCGGCCTGCGATACGTCTATGCTGGAAACCTGCCGGGCATGGTGCGCTTGCTAGAGAATACCTATTGCCACAACTGTAACGAGCTTCTGGTGGAGCGGGTTGGCTTCTATGTGAGTCAATATCGCATCAAGGAGGGCGGCCGCTGCCCCTCCTGCTCGACGGTCATCCCTGGGGTATGGTGGTAGCAGCGCCAACTTTGGTCAAGGCAACAGGAAGAGGCCCCTGGTGACAGGGGCCTAGCTTTTTGCCTGCGCTTGGTGCTACCGGAGGCGGGGGCCGATGGGGATGACGTAGGCCTGGCCGGCGTCCTCCCGCGTGCCCTCGGGCCCGTCGGCGGCGCGAGCGGTTGCCAGCATATCGGCTTGGCCATCGCCGTCCCAGTCTGCCGCTGCAACCCGTACGCCGAAGATGTCCCCCTGCTGCTCGCCGAAGATGGCGGCGCTGTGGCCAGCCAGGGCAATGTCTACCGTCTGGCCCAGGGAAGTAGAGCCAAGCACTATGTACGCTTCGCCCGCGTCCTCGCGGTCGTTGTCCGGCCCGTCTCCTGTTTCCGCTCCCAGGATGATGTCCTGGACACCGTCGCCGTCGAGGTCGCCGCTGGCCAGGGATGCGCCCAGACGGTCGCCGGCGTTGGCGCCGAGGATGGTTACGTCCTGCTCACCGAGGGCGATGTTGAACGAGCCCTTGAGGGATGGCGAGCCGAAGAGAACGTAGGCCTCGCCTGCGCCCTTGCGAGCGTTGTCCGGCCCATCGGCTCTGGGGGCGCCGATGAGGAGGTCGTCGATGGCGTCGCCGTTGACGTCGCCGCTGGCCACCGCTGCGCCCAGATCGTCTTCCTCGTCGGCGGCCGTCACCGTCACGTCCGGCGAGGCGGAGGCGAAGTCGAGAACGCCCCCGAGGGTGGGGGAGCCGAAGAGAGCATAGACCTCGCCGCCGTCCACACGGGCGTTGCCAGGGACGTCGGCTCTGAAGGCGGCCACTATGAGGTCGTCGATGCCGTCTTTGTTTAGGTCGCCCATTGCCAGGCGGTTGCCTAGCTGATCGTCGGCCTCGGCGGCGATGAGGGCCAGATCGTATTCGCCCTGGGCCATGTCCCTGGCGCCCGACAGGGACGGCGTGCCGAAGATCAGATAGGCCTCTCCCCCCTGGTAGCGGGCGTTTTCTGGCCCGTCGGCGAGGAAGGAGCCGACCAAGATGTCCTGGACGCCGTCGCCATTGGCATCGCCGGCGGCCAGGTCGGCGGCCAGGCGGTCTCCTTCTTCGGCGCCGAAGAGGGTTAGGTCCTGCTGGGCAAGAGCGACGTCTATCGTCGGCCCTAGGGTGGGCGAGCCGAGGATTACATAGGCTTCGCCGCCATTGGGCCTCTCGTTGCCAGGGCCGTCGGCCAGGAGGGCGCCCACCAGGGTGTCGTCGATGCCGTCGCCGTTGACGTCGCCGGCGGCGACGGCGAAGCCGAGGGAATCACCGCTGTCGGCGCCGAATATGGTGACGTCCTGCTGGCCCTCAGCGAGGTCGATGGTTCCGTCCCCGTCTGGCGGGCCGAAGATAACGTAGACCTCGCCGCAATCGGGCCTGTCATCCTGGGGGCCGTCGGCGCTAGAGGCGCCGACGATGATGTCCTGGTGGCCGTCGCCGTTGACGTCGCCGGCAGCCACGGCTCTGACCTTATCGCTTGCCTGGGCGCCGAGCAGGCTGAGGGTGGGGCGTTGGCGGGCCAGGTCGATGGTTAGCGGCCCCTGAACTTTCGGCTCTTCTTCTTGGCAGGCCGTCAGGGCGACGGTCAAGAGGGCGATAGCAACCAGCGCCAGCCAGAAGGGCCGCCTGGTCAGGGCGCGGCTAGGCTTCCTTCGGCCGAGGCTCGCAGGATCGGGTCTTCCCACAGAGTGTGTCTTAGATGCCCCGGCTAACGTCTACGACTGGGCTCCGCCGCCGAACAGGGAGTTGAGAAGGTCGGATACCGGGAAGGGCGGGTAGTCCTGGGTCAGGGAGAACAAGTAGGCGGTCATCCGTGTCTCCCAGCGGAGGTATCCGAGCACGAACTCGAAGAAGCGGCGGGGGTAGCGCTCGTTCAGCAGGGCGTCGACGATCGTCCAGGGGAGGATCAGGATGAAGGCGATGCCGAGCAGGCCCAGAACGATGCCGTGAGGAATGAGCAATATCGGTCTGAGGAGGGCATTGAGCCAGGCCGGGCTGCCGCTCGGCTTGAACTCAACCTGGACGGAGCTTCCGACAGCCTTGTCGGGCAGCTCATCGGTGAGGAACAACGCGTAGGCGTAGAGGGCCACCAGCATGCCGCCATAGCGGCTGAACTCCGGGCCGTCCTCCTCGATGTACTTCTCGCCACCCTTTTGGCTCACCCTGAGAGCAATCATGATGGGGGCGACGATGTTGGCTAGAAAGCCAATGATCCCCCCAGCGATCCAGAGCACGAACAGGGCGATGATATGCATAATGCCCTGGTCTCTGGGGACTTTGTCGCGGCAGGTCATGTCCAGCGTGGCGGGATAGTCTGCAGCCACGGCTTCCTCCTTCTTCCTGAATATGGCTGAGCTGGCAGGATCGATGATTTTGGTTTCGCAGCCAATGATGGCGCGTGGGTAGTGCCTTGTCAACCACAAACGAGGGTCGTTTGCTAGAGATCCTCGATCACCTCGAGCCCCGGCGAGGGGCCCAAGCCGCCTACTCGTAGCGGATGGCGTCGGCGATGGTGATGCCTGCGGCCTGGCGCGAGGGCAGGATAGTCATCAGGAAAGAGGCGCCGAAGGCGAAGGCGGCGGTAAGGAGAATCTGCCACCAGGGGATGATGAAGCCCATGTCGATGTTGGAGAACTCGTCGCTATGCAGGACGTTGAAGGAGAGCAGCACCGCCAGCCCGATGCCGGTGGCGATGCCAAGCAGGGCGATGAACGACGACTCCAAGATGAAGCTGAGGGCCACGGTGCCGCGGGTGTAGCCGATGGCCCGCAGCATGCCGATCTGCTGGCGGCGCTCAACCACCGAGCGGAAGGCGATAACCCCCACCGCTGCTGTGCCCACCAGCAGGCCCATGCCCATGAAGCCCTGGATCAGGTAGAAGAAGCTGTTGAAAGTGGTCTGCTGCTCCTCGACCTGGTCCTTTATGGACACGGCTTGGGCACCGGTGGTGACCAGGGCGGACTCGATGGCATCGGCCATGTCGCTGTCGTCCACGCCCGGCCCCACTTTGACGTAGAAGCGGGAGAACTCGGGCTCGCCGAAGACCAGGTTAAAGGTCTCTTCTGAAGTGTAAAGGCCGAAGAAGCTGGCGCTGGAGCCAAAGTCGATCACCCCTACCACTTTCAGGGGGATCATTCCCTTGCTGGCTGGATCGCGCAGTTGCAGCTCCAGGGGGTCCATCACCTCGGCGGTCTCGTCGAAGCCTTCGATGTGGAACCCGGGGCCGCCGAAGCCACCCTCAGAGACAGCGAAGGCGTCGATCACTGCCAGGCGGGGTGTAGTGCGCAGGGCCTCCCACACGGCGGCGTCGTCGGGGTACTGGGAGGCGCGGGTCTGGAGCTTGATCTGGGACTCGCGGGCGAAGGCGTCGTCCACGCCCAGCACTGGATATCTTTCCCACTCCTCGCTTGCCCCAACTTGGTATAGCTCCGAGCCGACGAAGAGGTCGGGCAGGCGCACCGTTCCTACGGCGGCGAACTGCTCTGTACCCACTGAGCCTTCCTTGTCGAGGGCGGCGACGAGCTCGCCCACCGGGTTGTTGGGGTTCTCGGTCACCACAATGTCCCAGCCACCGCGGGCGTCGTCGCGCAGGAAGACGGCGCTGTAGTTGACGTTGATGACGGACATGATGACCACGGCGAAGACCACCAGGGCGATCATCGCCAGGGTCATGCCAGTGCGGAACTTGTTGGCCAGGGGATAGGCAACGGCGATACGCAGGGCGGGCAGGAGGCGGCCAAGCCAGCCGCCGGCGCGCTCTATGGCGTGGAGGAGGATGTCGGCGTTGTAGACGATGACAAAGGTAGCGGCGGCGACCATGAAAATGCCGCTCAGGAAGAACATCTCGATGTCGCCCTCCATCTCGGGCAGGAGGTCTGCGAGGGGCCCCGAGAGGAGGGCCCAGAATGCCAGAACGGCCAGGCCGACGATGGTGAACACGGGCCGCTCCGGCAGAGCGAAGTAGCGCATGACGGCGGCTAGACTGAGCAAGGAGATGGATACACCAAGCATGAAGAAAGCAAGCACTCCAGAGCTGACGCCGCTCCAGGCGATGAGTGCCCCAAGCAGGACCGCTATGATGCCCAGGATCAGCGTGCGGCGCGTGGCTCGGCGGTAGGTGGGCTCGGGGATGTCACGGAGGGCCCGCACGATGTTGAGGCGGCTCACTCGCCAGGAGGAGATGACGACGGTGATGAAGGTGACCACTACCCCCAGGCAGTAGGCGATGATCAGGCTGCGGGGCGTGACGTAGGGGGTGATATTGATGCCGAACTCCGCGAAGAAACGGTTCATGACCCAGGCGATGGCGACGGCCACGAGCACTCCCAGGCCAGCACCCACCAGGGCAGCCCCCAGGTTATAGGCCATGCCCTCCGAGAGGAAGGACTGGATGAGCTGGCCGCGCTTGCTGCCCACGGCGCGGGCCATGCCCATCTCCGGCTTTCGCTCCGCCGCCAGCATGACGAAGATCATGAAGATGAGGAGGATGCCGGCGGCGATAGAGAAGAGGCCCATCACCAGGAACATGGTGGACATGACGTTGCCCAGGAGCTCGGCTATCTCCACGGTGTCCTGCTTTATCTTCTCCACGCTGAGGTTGGGGTTGGTGAGGGCAGCCTCCACCTTCTCGGCCACCGTATCGGAGAGGGCCATGCCGTCGCGCACGCCGCCGCGGTTGGAGATGCCGATGAAGTCGACCTCCCCCTCGCGGTCGAAGAGGCGCTGGGCCACGTCCAGGCGGGTTACCATGCCGTCCGGGGATTGGCCCTCCTCGGTAGTGATGGCGCCCGTGACGTATTTATCCTTGACGATGTCCACCACCTTAAAGGTGGCGGGAATTCCGGCGACGAAGACCTGAAGGGTATCGTCGGGCTGAGCGTCAAGCTCCTCCTGGCCGCTCTCGTTCAGGTAGACCTCGTCGGGGGCGAGGGCGCCGACATCCAGCACCTCGCCGTCGAGAGAGACGATGTCGGGGAAGCCGTCCATGCGCTCGGGGTCCATCCCAGTGAAAAAGGCCGAGGGGGTGCTGAGGCCTGTGCGCGGGTTGATGACCGGCACCGGCTCGAAGAGGGCGGGGGCAATGCCGTCGATGTCGCGGTCGTCGCCTAGGGCCGCTTCCAGCTCGGCGACGGTGGATTCGGGGACGAAGGGGTCAGCGGCCTCCCCGCCGGTCTTCTCCACATCGAAGACCACGATCTCGTCGAGGTGGCCGGCCAGTTCATAGACCCAGTTGGTCATGCTGCGGTCGACGGTGTCGCCGGTGGTGAGGGCGGCGGAGATGATGAGGGTGCTGAGCATGAGGCCGATGACGATGAGGACGGTCTGGGCCATGCGGCGGGGGATGTTGCGCACGCCCATCTTGAACATGATGCGGTTGCGCAACACCACGTAGGCCACAGTGGACAGCGAGACCAGCAGACCGGCCACTAGGCCGAGCATGATGTAGTTCATCGATAGGCCGAAGAGTTCGTCCATGGGTGGCCGCTCCTAGGTGTGCTCGGGGGCTGGGCTGGAAGGCTGCTTCGCCCGATCGGTGCGCTTCTCGTCCACTATCAGGCCGTCCATCATGTAGACGACGCGCTGGCCGTAGGCAGCCATCTTGGGGTCGTGGGTAACCAAAACAAAGGTCTGGCTGCCGGCTTCGTTAAGCTCCCGCAGCAGGTTCATGATCTGTTCGGCGTTGGTGCTATCGAGGGCGCCTGTGGGCTCATCAGCCCAGACGATGGCAGGATCGTTCACCAGGGAGCGGGCTACGGCTACTCGCTGGCGTTCACCGCCGGAGAGCTCAGCCGGTCGGTGGCTGGCCCGGTCGGCGAGGTGGACGAACTCCAGGGCCCGCATGGCGGCCTCCCGGGCGCCCTTGGCTGAGGTGCCCGAAACCAGCAGGGGCAGCTCCACGTTTTCCACCGCCGAAAGGATGGGCAGGAGGTCGTAGACCTGGAAGACGAACCCCATGTTGCGAGCGCGGTATACCGTCTTGGCGTTGTCGGAGAGGCGGTTGATGTCGGTTCCTTCGACGGTGACCCGGCCGCTGTCAATGTCGTCGAGGCCGCTGAGGCAGTTGAGCAGGGTGGTCTTGCCGCAGCCGGAAGGGCCCATGATGGCTACCATCTCGCCCCGCTCGACCGAGAGGGAGACACCCTTCAGGGCTGGCACCTTGGAATAGCCGGTATCGTAGGTCTTGACCACATCCGTGGCCTGGATGATAAGGTTAGCCATACCTCCGGTTACCCTATCTGGGGAACTCTAACCTCTATCGCGGTGGTGGTAGCCTGAAGGGTCAGGCAGATCCTGGGATCAAGTTTATCGCCCCAGCATCTGTGGCACAAGCGCCCTGCGCTAGGCTAGTTGACAAGCCGGCAGGGGCAGGGATATATGGAGATGCCCCCTAGGCAGCGGTTCAGGGGAGGAGGCCCAGCGCACTATGAAGGCTGACCAGCTCGTCCAGATCACCATCGCCGGGGCCGCTCGCTCCTTCCAGGCGGGCGAACTGTCGCCTGTGGAGCTGACCCGTCACTATCTGGAGCGCATCGAGGCCCTGGAGCCGAAGCTGAACGCTTTCGTCACCCTCCTGCCGGAGTTGGCCACGGCTGAGGCCAGAGCGGCGGAGCGACGCCTCGGCCGCGGCAAGCGGCTGGGTCCCCTTGACGGCATCCCCTTCGCCATCAAGGACCTCTATGAGACCAAGGGCATCCGGACCACCGCCGGATCGAAGATCCTGGCCGACTACGTTCCAGCGGAGGATGCCACCTGCGTGCGCCGCCTGCGAGAGCAGGGCGTGGTGCTGCTGGGCAAGCTGAACATGCACGAGTGGGCCTTCGGAGGAACGAATGTGATCTCCCATTTCGGGCCGACGCACAACCCCTGGGCGCTGGACCGAATCACCGGCGGCTCGAGCGGCGGGCCAGGCGCGGCTCTGGCCGCCTCGCTCTGCCTGGGCTCCCTGGGCTCAGACACGGGCGGCTCCATCCGCATGCCGGCCTCCATGTGCGGGGTCGTCGGGTTCAAGCCAACCTTCGGGCGGGTGAGCAAGCATGGCGTCGTCCCTCTGAGCGATTCCCTGGACCACGCCGGGCCCATGACTCGCAGCGTGGAGGATGCCGCCCTCGTGCTGCAGGCCATTGCGGGGCTTGACCCAAACGACCTCGCTACCGAGGACGTGCCCGTGCCGGACTACCTGGCGGCCCTGAGCGGCGAGGTGCGGGGGCTGCGGGTCGGCGTGCCCGACAAGGACGTGCTTTCGGGCCTGGACAAAGAGGTGGAGGCAAGCTTTCAGGCGGCCCTGAGGGCGCTGGAGAGCCTGGGTGCCTCGGTGGTCGAGGTGGAGATTCCTAGCCTCCAGCGGGCCGATGCCATCTGGCTGGCGATAGCGGGGCCGGAGGCGGCGGCTTTCCATCGGCGGAACATGGAGGAGCGGCCGCAGGACTTCAGCGAGCAGGTGCGGCTGCGACTGCAACTGGGGCTGCAGCTACGGGCGGTGGACTATCTGAGGGGCCTGGAGGGCCAGCGGCGGCTTCGGGCGGAAGTGGAAGGGCAATACGCGAGGATCGACGTGCTGGTGACGCCGACCACCGCCTTCACGGCCACCAGGATCGAGGACGAGATCTCTGCCAGCGGTCGCGACTCGCACATCCACCGCTTCACCTGCCCATTCAACCTGACCGGCCAGCCGGCCATCTCCCTGCCCTGCGGCTTCGACGGCCGGGGGCTGCCGGTGGGGCTGCAGATCGTCGGCCGGCCGTTCGATGAGGAGACTGTCCTCAGGGTCGCTCACGCCTACGAACAGGCCACCGACTGGCACCTGCGCCGCCCGCCGCTCGATTAGCGGCGGCAGATGACCCTGCCGCCTTCAGCCTCTTCGGCCAGAAGGGCCTGCCGAACGGTGGGCAGTCGCGTCAACCGCCGGCAGCTGGGGGGAGGATGGTCACCTCGTCGTCTGGCATCACAGGGGTGTCCAGCCCGCCCAGGTGACGGATGTCCCTCCCGTTCACGAATACGTTCACAAATCGGGGGATGTTGCCATCCTCGTCCAGCAGGCGGTGGGAGAGGCCGGGCCGTAGCTCCACCAGCCGGCGGAGGAGATCGCGAATAATGGGGTCGTCGGGTAGAGCCACATCGATGTCCCGCTCACCGGCTAGCTCTCGCAAGGAGGCATAGAGCCGAACTACGGTGACATGAGACGTAGGCTTCACCTACCCCTAGATGATCTGCAGGGCCTTCAGCTTCTCCTCGGGTACCACGCCGTTCACCCAGCCGCGCTCCTCGTAATACTCCTGGAGCATCTGGTCCAGCTCGCAGAGCTGTCCCTGAGAGGCGGGGCTTTGGGACGGCTCGGTGAGGAAGCGTGCGGGCAGGGTGTCGGAGCCTTCGCCGAAACCGGCCAGGTTGTTGTAGTAGCGCTCCAGGTTGTAGATGCGCTCGCCGATGGTGAGAAGACTCTCCGCATCCATCGGCACGCCCACCATCGCCGAATACTGGGCGGCGTAGTGGTCGGCGTTCTCGGCGAAGGAAGAGAACTTGCAGATGTCGAAGGAGTCGGAGACCGCGTGGGAGTCCTGGAAGAGCCTGAGTAGCTTGCCCTTGCCCTGCCAGGCCAGCGGGTCGGTTTTCTCCGGCACGCCTACGACCTCGCTGGCCGGCGTGTAGCCCCGCACGTGGCAGGCACCGCGATTGCTGGTAGCATAGCCTAGCCCCATTCCCTTCAGCCCCCGCGGGTCGTAGGCGGGGATAGCCTGGCCCTTGACGGTCATGGCTATGCTGGGGTCGCCAAAGGCCTTGGCCGCCCGCTCCGTGCCTTCAGCCAGGGTGTCGCCGATACCCTCGCGCTTGGCTATCTTGTGCACCAGCTCCACCATCTTGTCGGCATCGCCCCAGTTCACGCGCTCCCTGATCAGCTCCTTCTCGCTGGCCTCCATGGTCATGGCCAGCACGTTGCCTGTCTCGATAGTGTCCAGGCCGTAGTCATTGCACAGGTCGATAAGGAAGGGGATCAAGTCGCGGTTATCGTTGTTGCAGGCGGCCCCAAAAGCCCAGGCCGACTCATATTCGACGCTCTCCATGTGTACGTGGAACTTACCGGGTCCGGTCTCCACCTCCTTCTTGCAGGCCACGGGGCAGGCGTGGCAGGTGGGGTTGCCCACCAGGATGGTCTGCTGGATGTGGTGGCCGCTGATGTTGAAAGCGTTGGCAAAGCTGGTGAGCTGAGCGTTCTTGGTGGGCAAGGCGCCGATGGTGTTGACCGCCATCATGAGGCTGTTGGTCCCGTACATCGACAGTCCACCCTTACGGGGGGCCATGGTGGGGCTGTCGCTGATGGCCTTGAGAGCGTCTTTGTGGGCCTGCTTGAAGGCTTCCCGATCCTTAGGCTTGGGCAGGTTCTTGGCCGCCTTGATGGCGATGGCCTTCAGGTTCTTGTTGCCGCCCATCACGCCGGTACCGCCGCGCCCTGAGATGCGGTCGTTCTCATTGATCCATCCGGAGAAGCGTACCTGGTTCTCCCCCGCCTGGCCGATGGTCACCACGCTCACGTTTTCACCGTGGCGCTCCTGGAGGATCTTGACGGTGTCGTGGGCGCCCTTGCCCCAGAGGTCGCTGGCGTCTTTCAGTTCGACCTTGCCTGCCTCGACGTAGGCATAGACGGGCCGCCCTGCTTTCCCCTTGAAGATGAGGCCGTCGAAGCCAGCCCACTTCAGGCGAGCGCCCGACCAGCCGCCCTGGTGGGAGTCGGTGACGGTGCCGGTCAGAGGTGACTTGGTCACCACAGCCATCCGACCGCTCATGTTAACACCGGTGCCGGTCAGGGGACCGACAAGGAAGCAGATGATATTGTCCGGCGACAGAGGGTCGACCTGAGGCCCGTTGTCAAAGACGTACTTCACGCCCAGACCACGGCCGCCAATGTACTTACGGGCGTCCTCTTCGTTGATCCCCTCGTACTTGACCTCGCCGGTGGTCAGGTCGATGCGCGCCACCCGATCGGCGTATCCACCCAGTTCCATGGTCACGCTCCTTCCTCAGCGGCGACTCGCCGCAGGCTTTTAGCGAAGAGCAACCCTATTTTTGCGCATGGCGGGCCTCCTGGCAAGAGCCAATATTGGCTGAAGTGGCGCCAGTTGAGCGGGGCTCATGGTTCGACAAGCTCACCATGAGCGGCCCCGGGGGCGGTGTTTGACATAGGCATGAGTGTAGCCGATCATTTCTCCAGGCGGCCAGGTGAATAGATTTGCAGATCGCTCACTCTAGACGGGAGGTAGGAGATGGCCATCGATAGCTACAAGTGGCTGCCCGGCAGCTTCGCCAACTACTATAGAACGCTCTCCCTCCAGAAGGCAGAGCCTCTGCCCTGGACGCCCCTGACCAAGCCCATCGAGGAGTGCTGCTTCTCTCTGGTCACCACCGCGGGCCTCTATGTGAAGGGCAAGCAGCCGCCCTTCGACCTGGACGGAGAGCGGCGGAACCCCTTCTGGAGCGACCCCACCTATCGCACTATCCCCCGGGATGTCAAGCAGGAGGAGATCGGGATCGCACACCTCCACATCAACAACGCCGATCTGGAGGCGGACGTTAACATCGCCTTGCCCGTGCATCGCTTTCTGGAGCTGGAGGCGGCGGGCGAGATCGGCTCCCTGGCTCCCACCCACTACTCCTTCATGGGCTACCAGGCGTTCCCGCCGAACACCGACGAGTGGGAGAACCACTACGGCCCCGAAATGGCCGCCCATATGAAGGAGGAGGGGGTGGATGCTGCCCTCCTTACCCCCGTCTGATCGGACTGCTGCCAGAACGTGCCCGTGCTGGCACGTGTCATCGAGGCCGCTGGTATCAGCACCGTCGTGGTGACGATGATGCCTGACCTGGCCGAGCGCATCGGCGTTCCCCGCACCGTCGGGCTGGAGTTCCCCTTCGGTCATACGTTGGGTCATGCTGGCGACCGCGAGGAGCAGACGGAGGTTATCCGCGACGCCCTGCGTGTGCTGCGGGATGCCCGCCAGCCGAACGCGGTGGAGCACCTGCCCTACGAGTGGCCGGACTTCGAGCGCTGGAAGCGGGAGTGGCACCCCAGCGAGCCGGCACCGATCATCGCTTTTCTCATAGAGCAGCGTCGCCGGGCAAGGGCAGGGGGATAGTTCTCGTGTTGGAGGACGGCGCGATGACCTGCCCAGCGGCTTATTGCCTGCTGTCGAGCCGCTGAAGGAGCTCCCAGACGAAGGCCTGGGTGCGGGCCAGGACGTCGGCGTCCACGTTCTCGAAGATGTCGTCCGGCCGATGCCAGTGGGGAAGAACGCCATCGGGTCGCAGGTTGACGAAGGTCAGGCTGGGCATGCCGTTCTTGATACCGATGGCGCCCTCGGTGAAGCCCAGCGACATCACCTTGGAGTAGGCGCCCAGCTCTGGTCGGTCGGCGGCGATCTGGTCGCTCAGGGCCAGCAGGCCGGGGTCGGAGCGATAGGGCTTGGCCATGCCCTCGCGGGTGATGTAGCAGGGACCGGAACCGGGCCCAGCCACCGAGTCCAGGGTGATGAAGTAGGCGTCCTTAAGCTTGTCTCGATGTTCCCGCAGGAAGGCGGCCGCTCCATAGCAGCCCACCTCTTCGCAGCCGCTGTTAACGGTCCATACCTCTGTATTGGCCAGAGGCTCCTCCTTCAGCCGCTCGGCCAGGGTGAGGACGAGGGCGGCGCCGCTGGCATTGTCGTTAGCCCCCGGCGTGTAGGGGGTCATGTCTGGCTGGACGGTCATGATCAGGTCGAAGATCAAAAGTACCGCAGGGGCGAGCGAGATGAGGTAGATGATATCGCTCTGGACGATCGAGCCAACGATGTACAGGAGCGCCAGAGCGGCCATGCTGGCGAAGCCCGCCGTCACTAGAACCTGGAAGACTTTGAGATGAAGCGGCGATCGGAAGACGAAGGGGGTTCGGTGGCTGTCTAGGTGGCCGACGAGCACCAGCCGCCGAGTGGGGGTGCCCGCCGCCGGGATGACGGCCCACACGTTCTGGCTCGGCCGTTTGGGCAGCAGCCAGCGAATGGGGTTGGTGATGAAGTTCAGCTCCAGGTAGGCGGAGACCAGGGTGGTGGCCGCCAGCAGGGTGGCGAAGATGGCAGTGGCGCGGCCGGCGAGAGGATAGACGGCGACGGCCAGCAGGGCGAGGGTGATGGCCAAGGCGAAGGGTCGCCACTGGGAGGTACCGCTGCTGAAGCGCTGCATCCGCGGCGACAGGCCCAGCTTGTCCAGCACGCCCCAAGCGTAGGCCGCCGCTGCCGCCTCGGCGGCGGTCGTCGAGCCGCGGGGACCGATGTCCACCGACAGGTGACGAACGTGCTCCAGGCAGCGGGCTGCAAGCTCCCTGTTGTCAGCGCCCGTGGGGTGTCCCTGGTTGGGGCCTTCCTGTGGACCTCCTGGCCCTGCGCCGGTTGGGTCAGAACTCATCGTCATGCTCTCCGTGGGTCCAGTGCGCTCCTAAGGTCAGACAAGACGGGCGGCTTGCTGAATGCTAGCGTCTGCCGCCGGCCTGCGTCAAGGAGGCAGGGCGTCGCAGCATCAGCCCTGGTACAATTTCATGGCCAGCTTGGGCGCCCATGGTGATGCTTGCAGGGAGGAGAGCATGATGAAGGCCGTTCTGTGGGACCTGGATGGTGTTCTGGTGGACACGGCGCCCTTTCACTTCGAGGCCTGGCAGGAGCTGTTCCAGTCGCAGGGCAAGGGCTTTGCTGACGCTGACTTCCGCCGCACCTTCGGCCTGAGAAACGATGCCATACTGA
Source organism: Dehalococcoidia bacterium (assembly GCA_034429995.1). Classification (GTDB taxonomy): domain Bacteria; phylum Chloroflexota; class Dehalococcoidia; order SM23-28-2; family SM23-28-2; genus SM23-28-2. The sequence goes on along the minus strand of DAOUEZ010000034.1, from coordinate 37,719 downwards.
GGGACATCCTGGGCGAGCTTACGCCCGCAGAGGTCGAGCGGCTGGCCCAAAGGAAGGAAGAGCTGTACAGGGATAAGGTTGAGGGCAGGGTGACGGCTATCCCCGGAGCCATAGACCTCTTGCGCCGTCTTCAGGAAAGGGGCAGGAAGATGGCCATCGTCTCCTCGACGCCTCGGGAAAACGTCCGGGTGGTCCTCCGTTCGCTCCGGCTTGAGGGCGTGTTTGAGGCGGTGGTCGCCGAGGAGGATGCGCCGAGGGGAAAGCCCGACCCGCAGGGTTTCCTGCTGGCGGCGGAGAGGCTGGGCGTGGAGGCAGGAGAGTGCGCGGTGATCGAGGACGCGCCAGGCGGGGTGGAGGCGGCCAAGAGGGCCGGAATGCGCTGCATCGGCTTGACCACTAGTCGGCCCAGGGAGGCCCTGGCTGGCGCTGATCTGGTGGTAGACAGCCTGGAAGAGGCAGTTGTCTATTCGTTCCTGGGGGTCTAGGGTCCCCTAGTAGACCACTTCCTCGGCTACTAGGCTTTCGATCTCCTCGCTCGACATCCCCAGAAGACCCCCCAGCACGTACTGATTGTGCCCACCCAGCAGGGGCCCCGGATGGCGAATTCGGGCTGGCGTGTGCGAGAACCTCCACGGCGGGCTCAGCGTCAGCCTCTCGCCGATGGCCGGGTGCTGCAGGGGCTCTAGGACGCCTCGCGCACGGAGGTGGGCATCCTGGATCAGTGCTGGCCCGTCGAGGACGGGCATGGCTGCCACGCCCGCCTTCTGCAAGGCCTGAGTCACTTCCTCCTGGCTGTGGCTGGAGGTCCACTCGCCAATGAGCTGGTCAAGGGCCTTCTGGTTTTGCCAGCGGCTGGAGGGATCGGCGAATCTTTCGTCTTCCAGTCGGCTGTCGCCTACCGCCCGGCGGAGGGCATCCCACTCCTCGTCGCAGACGACGGCGATGGTCACCCACCTGTTGTCGCCCTGGCAGGGGTAGCAGTTGTGGGGAGCCATGGTCTGGTCGCGGTTTCCCGCCCTGGTCTGCGCTCGACCGCTCATCCTGTAGTCCATGAAGACGTGGCCGATAAGGGCGCTGACGGCCTCTGTTGACGACAGGTCGATGTGCTGGCCTTTGCCGGTGCGCGCTCGATAGTAGAGGGCGGCGAGGATGGCGAAGGCGGAGGTGGTGCCCACCCGCAGGTCGACGGCACCGCTGAGGGGCATGGGAGGGCCATCGGGGTGGCCGGTGATGTAGGCATGGCCGCCCATGGCGGCGAAGGTAGGGGCGTAGCCAGTGTAGGTGCGCTCCGGCCCGCTGGCACCCACTGCCGAGGAGGAGAGCATGATGATGTCGGGCTTCACCGCCTTGAGGTCGTCGTAGCCTAAGCCAAGCCTGTCCATCACCCCTGGGCGCATGTTCTGGGTCACTACGTCGCTTATCTGGGCAACCCTTTTCGCTATCTCCACCGCTTTGGGCTGGCTGAGATTCAGGGTGAGGCTCAGCTTGCCGACGTTCAGATCGTTGAAGATGACCGAGTGATCGGGGCTGGTCATCGTTGGCCCTGTCATCAGGGAGCGTAGGCGGGTATGGTCGAGGCGACGGCGGCTCTCCACCTTGATCACCTCCGCCCCCAGCAAGGCCAAGAGTAGAGTGGCTTGGGGCCCAGCCCAGGCCCAGGTGAAGTCGAGGATTCTGACGCCCTCCAGAGGTCCTCTCGTCATGTGCTAGTCCTATCGCTAGATGGTGCCATCAGCGGCCATCCTGTCCAGTTGTTCTCTCGAATAGCCCAGGCGGCCGCAGTAGACCTGCTCATTGTGCTCGCCGAGGAGGGGAGCGGCTCGCTCGCCCCACCAGGGCGTCTCGGACATCCTGTAGGCAGCGGTGGGGTACTCCAGCGTGCCTGCCTGGGGATGGTCGAGTTCGGCGAAGAAGCCGCGCTGGCGCGCCTGCGGCCAGTTCGCTATCTCCGCCGACGTGCGCACCGGCCCGATGGGAACGCCGAAGTTCTGGCCTTTGTGGTAGAGCTCCTCCTTGGGGTGTTGGGCCATCCACTCTTCCAGGAGGGGCTGGATCTCGTCACGGTGCTGGGAGCGAGTGGTCTCATCACGGCATTTTTCGTCCTGGGCCCAGGCGGGGTTGCCCATCAGCTCCATCAGCGCCTGCCACTGGTGCTCCTGAACGGCGGTGATCACCACGTGCCCATCCTGGCAGGGCAGGAGCCCTCCTACCATGCCCGGCCAGTCAGGCGGCTCCGGCGTGTTGGCGAAGCGGGCCACCACCACCCGCTCCAGGGCGAGCAGGGCCTCGAACTTGGAGATATCGATGTGCTGGCCTTGGCCAGTGGTCAGGCGGGAGAAGAGGGCGGCCAGGGTGGCCACAGCGGCGGCGAGGCCGCCGTCGTAGTCACCGACTTCGCCTCCGGCCACGACGGGCGGTTCGTTTCGCTTCTCTTTGGGGGCGACGTAGAAGAAGGAGGAGTGGCCGCTGGCGTGATAGAGGTTGAGGTGATAGCTCTTGTAGTCGCGGTAGGGCCCTGTCTGGCCGAAAGGGGTGATGGAGGTGAAGATGAGGCGGGGGTTGACGGCGCTGAGGGCCGCGTAGTCCAGGCCGAGGTCTGCCATCTCACCAGGCGGCCGGTCCTCGATGAGGACGTCGGCCTGCTCAGCCAGGCGCTGGAAGACCTGGCGGCCGGCGGTTGTGCGAGGGTCGAGGGTGATGCCCAGCTTGTTAGTGTTCAGGTAGAGGAAGAGGCCGCTCTTCTCGGGATGGGGGATGTCCTTGGGGAAGGGGCCTCTGGTGCGGGCGGCGTCGCCGGCGGGCGGCTCCTCGACCTTGATGACCTCTGCTCCCAGGTCGGCCAGGAGCTTGCCGCAGTAGGGGCCGCTGATCATCTGGCAGTACTCGAGGACCTTGAGTCCAGCGAGGGCTGTCTCCGTCATGGTGTCGCCTTCTCCCGGACAGTGTTCGGCGGGCCGCTCGGCCCGCCTCAGATATAGATTACGATCTGGGCGCGTTAGGGGCAAGCCAGGGCGAAGGCTAGGCGATGACCTTGAGGCGCTCGCCGATGAGCTCGAAGGTGGCGGGCAGGGTGCCGATGACCTCGCCCTCGGTGGAGATGCCCACTGTCGCCGCGGATTCGGCCTCGATCCGGCGAGCGGTGCGGTAGGTGACCTGGGGCAGGTCAACGAAGGCGCCGCTGCGCAGCTTGGGAAAGAAGATGACCTTTTGCAGCCGGCTCATGTCGCCCATGCATACCACGTCCAGAAGGCCGTCGTCCAGACGAGCGCGGGGTGCCATGCGAATGCCGCCGCCGGAGTACTGGCCATTGGCGAACCAGGCATTGCCCAGAAGCATTTGCTGGGCGGGAGCGCCGTCGAGGGAGAGGGCCACTAGGTGACCGCGGTAGGTCAGCGTGGTGATCAGGATGGCTCGCAGGAAGGAGAGGCGTCCGCCCAGCCTCTTGGAGCTGCGATTGACTCGGTCGCAGACTACGGCTCCCATGCCGATATCGGCCTCGTTGATGAAGTAGCGAACGGCCTCGCTTCCGTCCGGGCTGCGATAGCGGATCTTGCCCACGTCGATCTCTCGCATCTGGCCCATGGCCAGGCGCTCGGCGGCTCCTTCCAGATCGCGGGGGATGCCCAGAGTGCGGATGAAGTCCGATCCGGTGCCGCGGCAGATGACCCCCAGGGCCAGGTCGGAGCGCAGGGGGCGATCGTCGGCGATCAGGCCGTTGGCGACCTCGTTGACGGTGCCGTCGCCGCCCACCAGGGCGACGCAGCCGTACTGACCGGCGGCCTGGCGGGCGATGGCGGTGGCGTGGCCCTGGCGCTCGGTGAAGGCGACATCGAACGGGGGCAGGAGCGAGCGCAGCTTGGCCTCGATGGCTGGCCAGCGACGGCCGGTGGAGCCGTTGGCGGAGTGGGGGTTGACGATGAGGATGAGGTCTGGCATCAGGGCAGTTCTTTGGCGGCGGCTGGTTGCTCGTCGGCGGCGAAGGCGGTCATCGCGGCCACTGCTTCTCGGTAGCGCTCCACCTGCTGCTGCCGCTGCCGCCGATCCCATCCCAGGACGTTGCCCATGAGGCGAGTCGCCTCGCTCGCCGCATCTAGGCCGTGGTTGTGGTCGAAGAGCATCAAATCTGTGCGGCGGGCCATGAAATCGTCCAGGGTGAGCGCCATCTCCTCGGCGGCGGCGTAGATGGCTTCCACCCTGAGCACAGAGCCAGCGGGCAGCAAGGGGCGGAGCAGTTGCCGGTCTGGCAGGGCGTATCCCAGCACTCGTATGTACTCGGCACCGTACGTGCGCACCAGCCGCTCGGCAGCCGGGCGGGGCAGACCCCAGGTTTCCTCCAGGGCTGAGGTCGTTGCTTCGGCGAAGCGTTCGAATCCGGCTAGCTGACCACCGGGAAGGGGAGTCTCAGCCGTGCGGCAGGGCGCCGCCGACCAGTTGAAGCGCTTTCCTTCTTTCTCTAGGACGCGGTTCACCAGGTCCTCGGCCATGGCCCGGTAGGTGGTGAGCTTGCCGCCGACGATGGAGGCCAGCCCCGCGGGCTCCATCTCGATATCGTAGTCTCTGGGCACGTCCGAGGGGGCACCCTCCTCGAAGACCAGAGGGCGCACGGCTGCCCAACTGGAGATCACGTCTGATGGTGACAGGTGGGCTCCCTGAAAGGTGGCGTTGACCGAGCTCAGAAGGTACTCGACGTCGGCGGCGTCGGCTTTCGCCTGATCGGGGCTGGCGGTGTAGTCTGTATCGGTTGTTCCTACATAGGTGCAGTCCCCCAGGGGAACGGCGAAGATCAAGCGGTCATCGAGGGCAGGGAAGGCCACGATGGCGGATAGCGGGAGGCTGGAGTGAGGGAGCGTCAGATGGATCCCCTTCGTTGGGCGGAGCACGGGGGCCACCCCGCCCTTGGCCCGCAGTTCGTCCGCCCAGGGACCGGTGGCGTTGATCACCACCCGACCGCGAACGGCGCCAGTGCGACCGTCTAGGTGGTCGCGGAAGCGGACGCCTGTCACGCGTTCGTCGTCGCGCTCGAGGTCGGTGACCTCGGCGTAGCTGACGACGGCGGCGCCGTGACGGGCGGCGGAGCGAATGGTGGCTAGGGTCAGGCGGGCGTCATCTACCAGGCAGTCGAAGTAACGGAAGCCGCCTCGTAGGCCGTCCCGGCGGAGGGCCGGCTCCATCTTCAGGAGGTCGTCGGCAGAGAACATGGTGTGATGCTCAACACGGCGGGAGCCGGCCAGCAGGTCGTAGGCCACCAGGCCTACCTTTAGTTGCAGGCGGCTGGTGGGGCCGCTCTCGTAGACGGGCAAGATGTAAGGGAAGGGGTGAACCAGGTGAGGGGCGATCCTCAACAGCACCTCCCGCTCTCGCAGGGACTCCCTCACCAGACGGATCTGGAGATACTTGAGGTAGCGCAGGCCGCCGTGGATCATCTTGGAGGACCTACTGCTGGTGCCTGCGGCGAAGTCCCCCTTGTCCAGAAGAGCTACCGATAGGCCGCGCATGGCGGCGTCGCGGGCGATGCCGGCGCCGGTGATGCCGCCGCCGATGATGACCAGGTCGAAGGTCTCGCTCTGGAAGCGGTCGAGGTAGCTGGCGCGGGTGCGATAAGAGAATGCGCCGGTGGGCGTTGGCTTTCTAAACATCGCTTGTATCCTCGCCTGCTGCTATCAGCTTGCCGGGGTTCATGATGCCCTGGGGATCGAAGGTCTGCTTAAGGGCGGCCAGTGTCCGAACGCCGGCCGGTCCCAGGTATTGGGCCATCCAGGGGCGATGGTCGGTGCCGATGCCATGGTGGTGACTGAGGGCACCACCGGCGTCGATGATGGCATCGGTGGCAGCGGCCTTGACCTGCTGCCACTGCTCCAGCTCGCGGCCCTCCGCCTGGCGGGCCAGGAACGTGTAGTAAAGGGAGGCGCCGTCGGTGTAGGCGTGGGAGAGATGAGCCATCACCAATCCCCGGCCGTCCATGGCCTTGGCCATCGCATCGCGCACGGAGCTATGGAGGGCCAGGTAGCGGTCCCAGGTGGTGGCTGTCTCCAGGGTGTCCACCATGATAGCGTGATCGAGGAGGATGTCTCTCAGGTAGGGAAGCTCGAAGCGGGAGCGTTTCCAGAGCCGCGCGGGGCTGTGCCCCAGGGAGAAGCCCTGGTGGCGGCGGAGGATGCGCTTGGCGCGCTGCCAGTCGGAACGCACCTGGTCCTCCGCACCCTCGAAGCCGACGATCAGGACGGAAGCACCGTCGAGGTGGATGTCCCGCCGTTCTAGATACCATCTTCCCAGGCGTTCGACGGCCGCCTTCAGTCCTTGAGGCGGGGCCCTCATGGCCAGGTTGATCTCGGTCTCGGGCTCGTCCGAAAGGCGCAGGCTCGCTGGCCTCAGGCCTGACTGCATCACTTCGCGAGCCGCATCCACTCCTGCCTGGAAGGTGGGGAAGAGGTAGCCACGGTAGTCAGAGCGGCTGGGCAAGGGAGCCAAGCGGACGGTTGCCTGGGTGATCACCCCCAGCACGCCCTCCGAGCCGGCGATTATCTGGTTGAGGTCGGGACCAGCGGCGGCGGCGGGGACGGCTGGGGTGGCGATCAGGCCGCCGGGGAAGGCCATGCGTAGGCTTTCCACTCTGTGCTCGATCTTGCCGTAGAGAGTGGAGTTCTGGCCTGCGGAGCGGGTGGCGATCCAGCCGCCAAGACTAGAGTACTCGAAGGATTGAGGGAAGTGGCCGAGGGTGAAGCCCTTGGCGTTGAGCTGTTGCTCGAGGGAGGGGCCGAGGATTCCCGCCTCCAGGGTGGCCGTCGCTGCCAGCGGGTTCAGCCGCAGCATACGGTTCATCCGTCCCAGGTCCAGGGTAACCGTCGGCTTCGCTTCAAGCGGTTCGAGGCCTCCGAGCACCGAGGTGCCGCCGCCGAAGGGGATGACGGCGATCCCTCGCTCGGCTGCCGCATCGAGAAGCGCTGCCACCTGATCCTCCGTCTCTGGATAGATGACGGCATCGGTGGCGTGAGGGATCTCCCCGCGACGGATGCGCACCAGGTCGCAATAGCTTTTGCCCAGGCTGTGCACGGCCCTGTCAGCGCTGTCGGTGGTGAGGGACTCAGCGCCCGAGGCCGCGCGCAGGGCGTCCAGGGCTTTCGCTTCCAGGCGGGATGGGGGCAGGGCGACCTCGGCGAGGGATTCGATACGCTGGCTGACGCCGAGTTCGCCCAGCCGACTGCGGACGAATGTCCAGAACTGCTGTGGATCTGGTAGGGGAAAGGTCTGCTGCTCTTCCCCCCAGCCCCACCATTTGGTTGGCATTAGCTATCCTCTCCTTCGCCGACCTGAATTATATACCATTTCGGCCAGATAGGGCCTCTCGTCGCTGGTGCCGGCACCTCTAGCGGCTGAGGAGGAACACCGCCGCCAGGGCGAAGATGATGCCCACGATGCGCATGGGCGCTAGCTCCTCGTGGAGGAAAGCGGCGGAGAGGACGACAGTGAGGGCGGGGTAGAGAGAGGTGAGCGGCACCGCCAGTGACGCCGGCTCGCGGGCAAGTAGCTGGTAGAACAGGATCGTGCCGCCACATCCCGCCAGCCCGGCGAGAAGCCCGAAGCTGATGCCGGAGGCGTGCCAATTAATGGGCAGGAGCTGGCCGCTTGCCACCATATAGATCAGGAACACGGTGGGGCAGACCACGAGGCTGCCCCAAACGATGACCTGCTGGTCGATCCGCTCCACGGCCAGCTTGCCGAAGAGCCCGAACAGGCCCCAGGCGGCGATGGTCGATGTTGCAAGTGCGAAAACCTCTGCTCTCATCTGCTCTCCTCGTTCCTGCCTGTGGGCACGCTACGGCACTTCTTCTCGTAGATGGTGCTAACGTTCACTATGCCCCTTTTCGAGGATGATTGGGATGATCGGTCCGGTGGCTGGGGCTGGCTGATTCGCCGCACTTGTGCAGGGCTCGTTCAATGAGAGTGGCATGGTTCGGCGAGACCCTCGGCACGGTCAAATCATGTATCAGGTAGGTGGGACTGTCAACCAAGGCGCTTGACTGGCGGCTGGTTCCTTCCTATAGTCACTGCGACACTGGCGTTTCTCTAAGTGCAATGGGGGTGCGAGGATGTACGACCTCAAGGGAAAGGTAGCCATCGTTACAGGGGCCGGTCGCAAGCTGGGCATCGGTCGGGCCATAGCGCTCAGGCTGGCTCAGGAGGGGGCCGACGTGGCGGTGGCCGACATCTGCCGCGAGTTCGAGGAGTTCCCCGACTACGGCCTGGGCATGTGGGAGGGCCTGAAGAGCACAGCCGACGAGGTTAGCGCCCTGGGTGTGCGCGGGCTGCCGCTCAGGGTGGACGTGACGGACAGCCGGCTGGTGGACGAGATGGTGGCCCAGACCATGGACGCTTTCGGGCGCATCGACATTCTGGTGAACAATGCCGGTGGAGTCGTGGGCCCGATGCCCGTGCTGTGGATCGAGGAGGCAGCCTGGAACAAGACACTGGCCATCAACGCCACGGGGACATTTCTCTGCTCGCAGCGGGTGGCCCGGACGATGATCGCCCGCCGGGAGGGGGGGAAGATCGTCAACATCGCCTCCATTGCCGGCAAGGGGCGTTCTCCGGCGCTGGCCGCTTACTGCGCGGCCAAGGCAGCCGTTCTGGCCTTGACAAGAGTCCTGGCTTACGAGCTGGCCGCCAGCGGCATCCAAGTGAACGCCGTCTGCCCAGGAGAGGTGGACACCGATCTTCAACGATGGGGCTGGGAGTTGGAGGCGAAGTTTCGGGGCGTACCCTACGACGTGGTCGTCAGTGAGGAGATCGAGCAGATCCCCCTGGGCAGGCTGGAAACGACCGACGACGTAGCCAACCTGGTGGCTTTCCTGGCCTCCAGTCAGTCGGATTACATGACCGGCCAGGCCATCAACGTGGACGGCGGGATAGTGATGTACTAGGGCTGGCGCTGACCGCGGCCCCTGGACTCGGCATCGGCGGGAGGAAGCCATGACAGAACGCATCGGTTTCATTGGGCTGGGCATCATGGGCCGGCCCATGGCCCGCAATCTCCTAAAGGCTGGCTATCCCCTCACTGTGTGGAATCGCAGCCGACCGGGCATCGACGAGCTGGTGGGGGAGGGGGCGGCCGAGGCCTCCTGCCCGCGAGAGGTGGCTGAGCGCTCCGATGTTGTCATAACTATGGTGTCTGACTCACCGGACGTGGAGGAGGTGGCCCTCGGCGGCGGCGGTATCATCGAGGCGGGGCGAGCAGGGCTGGTGGTGATCGACATGTCTACCATCTCGCCGGCGGTGACGCGCCACATCGCCGGCCGATTGGCCGAGGCTGGCGTCGAGATGCTCGATGCGCCGGTCAGCGGCGGTGATAAGGGTGCCATCGCCGGCACGCTCTCCATTATGGTGGGAGGGTCGGAGGCCACGCTCGCCCGCTGTCGGCCCATCTTGGAGGCGATGGGTCGCACCATCACCTATTGCGGCTCCAGTGGCGCCGGCCAGACGGTCAAGCTCTGCAACCAGATCGTCGGCGGCCTGAACAACCTGGCCATGTGCGAGGCGCTTGTCTTTGCCGTCAAGGCGGGGGTGGACCCCAGGACGATGATCGAGGCCGTGAGCGGCGGTGCGTGCACCTCCTGGGCGATCCAGAACCTGGCGCCCAAGGTCGTGGAGCGCGACTTTGAGCCCGGCTTCAAGGTGGCCCACCAGCAGAAGGACCTGCGTCTGGCCCTGGAGGAAGCGGACAAGCGCTCGCTGCCCCTGCCGGGCACGAGCCTGGTGCACCAGCTATTCGCCGCCGTGGAGGCCGACGGCCTGGGCGGCGAGGGCATCCAGAGCCTGGTGAAAGCCCTGGAGAAGCTGGCCGGCGTCCAGGTGGAGTAGGCGTCGGCAGCGGCAGGACGAAGGGGTTGGTCGTTCTCAGCCGCTCGAGGGTTGGCCGATCTGCAGTTCCACTTCGGGGATAGTCTGGGCGAACTCGCTGGTCAGGACGTGGCTGGTGCCTTCGTCGCCCTTCAGATAGTAGTCGAAGAAGGCGGTCGCGAAGAGGCGGGTCAGCTCGCGCTGACGGTCTCCGGCCAGTCCCTGGGCAGAGGCCTCAGCCGCCGGGCAGCCGGTGAGATCGGCGCCGGTCGCTTGCGCAATTCGCACGCTATCCTCGAGGAAGGTCTCCCCGCCACTGCTCGCCAACGCGCCGGGCGGAGGGTCTTCCATATCGGCGTCGGCAAACCGCATGTGGTTGCCGCCCAGAAGCGTGAGCAGGTACTTGGGCGGGCTGGCGGCGTCGTAAGCCTGACGAGCGCTCTCGAAGGCCACCACCTGGTCGTCGCTGCCGCTGATGACGAGGAGAGGGGTGTGTGAGCCCTCGTAGTTCTGGCTGCCCACCAGACAGCTCACTGGGGCAAGAGGCAGGGCCGCTTTCACGCGGGGGTCGGCCAGGGGGCCGAAAGTGGCCAGGATCGTCGTCAGTCCTCCCAGGGAGTGGCCGGTGAGGCCGATGGCCGTTTCGTCTATGGCACCCTCGAATTGATTGCCCGGCTCATCGGCGAAGCCCAGGAAGCTATCGATCAGGAAGCTCACGTCGCCGGGCTGGTTGAGGACATCGCCCGCCCTTGGGCCGCCAGGGGCTAAGCCGTTGCTCAGCGGGTAGTCAGGCGAGATGACCATGTAGCCTTGGCTGGCCAGATGGGCTGTGTACGAAACCGACTGTCGGCGGACCCCCGTGAAGCCATGGCTGAAGACGATCAGAGGGTAGGGTGCCTGCGAAAGGTCCAGGGGAGCATCGCGAATCTCAACCGGCTGCGTTCTGCCCTCGGCCGGGTACCAGACCTCGGTCACCAGAGTACGGCTGTCGGCGCCGGGGTAGCTGCGGTTGGGGTCGGTGGGCCGTGATTCGTCCACGAGAGTCAGGGTTGACACGCCCACCGCGAAGGGGCCGCGTTCGGCCAGGTCCTGCGGGGCAACAGTGGGGACGGCGGTGGCAGTGGGGGTGGCGGCAATGGGGCTGGCGGTGGCAAGAGGGGTAGTGGTAGCAGATCGGCCCTCGTCCTGTCCACCGCCGCAAGCAACGGCCAACAGGGCCGCTAGGGCGAGAACGGCGATGGCCGGCAGAGTCGCGCGCAGAGGGACTAGTAGGCGTCTCCAAGCGGCTGCTATCTTGCTCATCATCGTGTGTTGCCTCGACTAGCTGCATCCATGCCGATTGGGCTGGCTAGGCGCTGGCGAGGGCGGCGTTCAGGCGCTCGCGGATCTCGATCGCTTCCTCGACGATTCCGTCGATGAGCTCCTTCACTGTCGGCACATCGTGGATGAGGCCGATCGCCTGACCGGCGCTGGCCAGTTGGGAATCCAGCTTGCCGTCGTCGAAGACGGCGCCGCCCTGTCCGGCTATGATGGGTATCAAATCCTCGAGGGTGGCTCCGCGAGCCTCCATCTCCATCACCTTAGCGGACACGGCGTTCTTGGCTACCCGCGACGGGTTGTTGATAGACTTCATGCAGTAGGCGGTGTCTGTCTCCGCGGCGTTGACCAGCCAATCCTTCCAGCCGGGATGGCCGCGGCATTCCTTGGTGGCCATGAAGCGGGTGCCCATGAGAACGGCGTCGGCGCCCAGGGCCAGGGCGGCCACCAGGCCGCGACCATCGGCGAAGCCGCCGGCAGCCACCACCGGTATGCTCACCGCGTCCACGGTGGCGGGTACCATTATCAGCGTGGTCACCTCATCCATGCCCGGGTGGCCGCCGCACTCGTGTCCTACCACGCACACGGCGTCGCAGCCGACCCGCTCGACGGTGCGGGCGTAGCGGACGCCCGCCACCTTGTGCATTATCTTGACGCCACCGGCATGCAGCGGCGCCACGATCGCCTCTGGGCTGCGACCGGAGGTCTCGACTACCGGTATCTTCTCCTCGCAGGCGATCTGCACCCAGGCCTCGATGGGCTGGGGGCGGAGGGCGGGGAACAGATTGATATTGAGCCCGATCGGGCCGTCGGTCAGGTCGCGGGCCTTGCGGATCTCGGCGCGTAGGTCGTCCACATTCTCGAAGGTGGCCCCTACAATGAAGCCGAGGCCACCAGCATTGGCCACTGCTGCTACCAGCTCGGCGCGGCCGATCCAGTACATGCCGCCGCAAATAATGGGATACTTGATATCGAAGAGCTTGGTGATCCTTGTCTGAAACATGTCGCTGCTCCTTTCCTGTAGAGGCCGATGGTCGTTGTTTATCACAAGTGTTGCCGCCTGGCAAGGGGGCAGCCAGCAGGAGGCCAGTAGCTATCGGCGGCTTTCAAGCGTCTATATAGACTAGGGGTCTCATCGATATGCCGTGGTTTCGAGACAAGCGGCGTGTTCCAGTAGGCCGCAGGAGCGGGCTGGAACGGGACTGGAGCTGGTCATGGGAGCCGCCGAGACCCGAGAGAGCGCGCTGGCAGCGGTGGCTGTGGGTCGTTGGGGCGATCGCGGCGGTCGCGGCCGTCGCTGTGGCGGTCGGCCTGACGCTGGCCTTCACCGTCGGCGGCCTCGGTGGTGGCCCGGCGGCCGAGGAAGAAGTCCTGCCATATGCCGCCATCGCGGGCAGTGTTTCGGTAGCACTTCACGACGGGCAGACAGCGGCGGCGGTCATATTCGAAGACAAGTGCGATGCCTATCTGGTAGCGAGGGGGCAGGATAGTCCGCCACGCCTACCCGACGGCGACTACTTCTTCCAGGTAACCAACGCTTCCGACAAGGCCCTCCTTTCCAGCGATGAGGTCAGGTTCCGCCAGTTTCGGGTGGCCGATGGTGCGATCGAGGGCGTATCGGGGCAGGGGAGCCACGCTATTGGCATCGACAGCCTTAGTGGCGCTGCCACCGTCCAGCTCTGCCCCTTCGTTGACAGCCCGGACTCGTCAGGTATGTACGAGGTTTGGGTCACTCCGGTCGAGGATTTCCAGGGGGATGTGGAAGCGGTGGACTCCTCCGCCGCCGATTGTCACGGGTTTCTTGCTGCCCGTTCGGCGAGAGCGCTGTTCGCTGTCAGCCCCGCCAGATAGATTGTAACGACTGGGAAGCACTTGTCAGGCCCGCTGCGAGGGTCGGCGAGCCCTATCTTGTCAAATCCTCCGCCTGCGAGTAGGATCAATGCCTAAGGCCCGTTGGCCATGCCAACAACGATGTCCGGCAGGACATACGGGGAAGGGAGGGCAGCCATGCAAAGCCAGCCCACTGTGCAGGAGAGCGGCAAGCGGCGCCCACGGCGGTCATCGGATGTGCTGCAAGAGTATCTGAAGGGATTGGACAGCGAAATCGCCGGTCTGGTGGCGGAGCGCGAGTACCTCCAAGCGAAGCTCGAGTTGGTCGAGCGACAGAGGGCTAACCTTCAGGAGGTCATCGAGATCGAGGCGAAGCTGGCGGAGATGGACCGGCGTGGTCTAGGTATGCCAGAGACCGCCGAAGAGGGCGCTCCCCAGAAGGGCGAAGTCGCGGCGGCTCGCTAAGCGCCTTTCTCCGACCTCTTGTCGACCCTCTTCAACACGCACAGTCAGTGGACTCAGGGACTGCGAACTCGCGCGGTCAGTGATGGCCCAGGACAGCTCTTGAGGACTGGGCGTCGGCTGGCCGTAGCGGCCTCAGTGTGTTCTTGCCTTGCGAGTCCTCGCGCCTGCGAGTAGGGTGGGGGCGCGATAAGAGGTGGAGGTGCAGATGACGAGGTCCACAATAGCGAGGCTTCTGCTTCTCGCTGTGGCGCTCGTGGCTCCCGCGATCCTCGTGGCTTGTGCAGGGGATGGTGGAAGGGAGGAACATGCCGGTGGCGGCGTGCCGATGTTCCGGGGCAACGCCGCCCGCAGCGGCGTGAACCCCGGCCCAGGGGTTGAGCGGTCGCCAAAGCTGCTCTGGCGCTTCGAGACGGGCGACGAGGTTTGGTCGTCCCCGGCGGTGGTGCAGGGGGTGGTCTACATCGGCAGCCACGACAGCTACGTCTACGCCCTGGAGGCGGCTACGGGGGAGGAGCGCTGGCGCTTCAAGACGGGCTACATCGTTCTATCCTCCCCGGCGGTGGTGGACGACGTAGTCTACATTGGCAACGGGGACAGCTACGTCTACGCTCTGGAGGCGGCTACGGGGGAGGAGCGCTGGCGCTTCAAGACGGGCCGCGGCGTTGCTGCCTCGCCAGCGGTGGTGGAGGAGGTGGTCTACATCGGCAGCCACGACAGCTACGTCTACGCCCTGGAGGCGGCTACGGGGGAGGAGCGCTGGCGCTTTAAGACGGGTGGCATGGTTAGCCCCTCGCCTGCGGTGGCGGACGGCGTTGTCTACATCGGTGGGGATAACTACGTCCACGCCCTGGACGCCGCCACGGGGGAGGAGCGGTGGCGCTTCCAGACGGACGGCATACTTTCCCTCTCCTCCCCGGCGGTGGTGGACGGTGTGGTCTACATCGCCAGCTACGACCACCATCTTTACGCCCTGGAGGCCGCCACGGGGGAGCTGCGCTGGCGCTTCGAGACGGGCGGCTGGTTCTTGTCCTCCCCGGCGGTGGAGGACGGTGTAGTCTACATTGGCAACGACGATGGCTACGTCTACGCCCTGGAGGCGGCTACGGGGGAGGAGCGCTGGCGCTTCGGGACGGGCCGCTGGGTTTCCTCCTCCCCGGCAGTGGTGGGCGGCGTGGTCTACATAGGCAGCCTCAACAGCTACGTCTACGCCGTGGACGCCGCCACGGGCGAGGAGCGCTGGCGCTTCGAGACGGGCGGCTGGGTTTCCTCCTCCCCGGCAGTGGTGGGCGGCGTGGTCTACATAGGCAGCTACGACACCTACGTGTACGCTATCACCGAGGAATGACAGGGCTAGGCTGCGAGCCTGTTCCCCAGGCGAAGACCGCCTGTGCCCCTCCAGCGCGCAGTGCGCCGTAAGCGTCTCAGGTTCAGCACACTGCTCCTCTGCATGGCCTGTTGCGGTAGGGCCTCGTCGCAAGGTAGCCTTTGCTTGTGGGGGAGGGTTGCCAATGAGTGACGAGACGCGGGCCGCTGAGGAAAAGGGAAGAGCGGGGGCAGCAGGGCCGCTGCTGCTGGGCATGCGCGACGTGAGCAAGGTGTACGAGAGGGGGCGGGAGCAGGTTCGCGCCCTCGACGGCGTGAGCCTTGCCTTCCAAAGCGGCGAGCTGGTGGTCGTGCTTGGCCCCAGCGGGTCGGGCAAGACGACCCTTCTCAACCTGGTGGGCGGCCTGGACCGCCCCACCGCGGGCACGATCCGCTACGGCGACACGGACATCACCAGCCTTTCCGACGGCGACCTGGGGCGGTTTCGCCGCGACCACATCGGCTTCGTGTTCCAGTTCTTCAACCTGATTCCTACCCTTACTGCCCGCGAGAACGTAGAGTTCGCCGCCGAGCTGGTCTCGCACGACTCCCGCCGGGTGGAGGAGCGGGTGGGGGAGCTGCTGAGGCTGGTGGGCCTGGAGGAGCGGGCTGACCACTTCCCCAGCCAGCTCTCGGGCGGCGAGCAGCAGCGGGTGGCCATCGCCCGGGCGATGGCCAAAGACCCGGACATCCTCCTGTGTGACGAGCCGACGGGAAACCTGGACTTTCGCACCGGCCGGCAGATCCTCGGCCTTCTCCAGAAGCTGACTAGCGAACAGGGCAAGACCTGCGTTCTGGTCACCCACAACACCGCCATCGCCGCCGTGGGCACGCGGGCTGTCCGGCTACGCGACGGGCGTGTCCACTCCGACGAGGGCAATGCCAGCCCGCTGGCGGCGTCCAAGGTCGAGTGGTAAAGAGGGAGCCGGGAGAGGCAACGGGCGACGATGAACCGCAAGATCCACCTGCTAGTGATTCGCGACATAATGGCCCGACGCTTCCAGTTCGGGGCGCTGGCCATCATCATCGCCCTGGGCATCGCCATTTTCGTGGCCATGACGGTGGCCTTCAACAACGCTCAGCGCTCGTACGACCGCACCTACGAGGAGACCCACTTCGCCGACTTCAGCGTGAAGGTCAAACAGGCACCGGAGTCGGTCATCGCTGAGGTGGGGCGGCTGCCGAACGTGGAGGCGGTGGAAGGTCGGGTGGTGATGGATACCGGCCTTCCGGTGGCCGAGAATCGCCTGGTGCAGGCGCGGCTCATCGGCCTTCCGACGGACGGTCGTCCCGCGGTCAACGACGTGATCGTGGAGTCCGGCCGCTACTTCCAGCCGGGCGACACAGACGTCGTCCTGCCGCTGGACAAGTTCGCCGATTTCCACGGCTACGAGAGCGGCGACACCCTTAAGGTGTATGTGCGTCAGGGTCTGCTGGAGGAGCTTCGTATCGTTGGGACGGTCTCCAGCCCGGAGTACCTGCTGATGGCGGAGAGCAAGCAGGACCTGCTGCCCAGCCCGCGCCGCTTCGGCGTGTTCTTCGTGCCGAACGCCTACCTGCAGGAGCTGTTCGGGATGCAAGGGCAGGTCAACGAGGTCCACGTCCTGGTGGAGAGCCAGGGTCAGCGCGAGGAGACCATCGCCGCCGTAAGCGGAGTGCTGGAACCCTACGGCGTCCAGCAGACGGTGCGGCAGGAGGACCAGCCGAGCAAGGCAGCCACCGAGCTCGACCTTGAGAGCGGTCGCGAATTCGCTATCCTGCTGCCCGCTCTGGTGCTGGTCATTGCGGCCATCGCCATCTACATCGCCATGAGCCGGCTGGTGCGGGCGCAGAGAACGCTCATCGGGCTGTTCAGGGGCGTCGGCTACGGCAAAGGTGCTGTCGTCGTGCACTATCTTCTGTTCGCCATCGTCATTGGGGTGGTGGGCGGCGGCGGCGGCGTCGCGGCGGGGTATGGCCTGGGCTATCTTCTCACCGGCTTGTATGCCGATGCCCTTGCCATCCCCCTCATCGCCCATGAGTTTCAGCTTATGCCCATCGTGATCAGCGTGATCGTGAGTCTGGGGGTGGCGTTGGTGGCCGCGGCGGCGCCAGCCTGGACGGCCAGCCGCATGCTGCCCGCGCCGGCCATGCGCCCGTCGCCGGAGGTGGCCCTGGCCAAGGGCTCGGTGCCCTTCGTGGAGCGGGTATTCGGTCTGGGGCGACGGCCGCCGCTGCTGGTGAGACTGGCAGTACGGAACATCTGGCGCAGCCCGGTGCGCAGCCTGTATACGGTGGGTGCCATAGGCCTGGCGGCGGTCTTGCTTGTCGTGGGCCTCTCCTCTTTCGACAGCATGGACTTCGTCATGGATCGCCAGTTCGAGAAGACGGACAGGTGGGATATGGCGGCGACCTTCTGGAGTCCCCAGGATGACCAGACATTGGCCGAGATCAGCGATCTGGATGGTGTCCGCCGGGTCGAGCGCGTCTACCTGACGCCCGCGGAGCTTCGGGTGGGTTCGAAGCGGACGAACATTGAGTTACTGGCAGTGCCGGAGGACACGCGGCTGCACGGATTCGACCTCGGCGGGGGCAAGACGGCGGGCGAAGCCTTGGGCGGGGGAGGAATCATTTTAGCCAAAGGCGTCGCCGACAAACTGGACGTCGGCGTCGGCGACAGCGTCGACATAACAACAGAGGCCGGGCTCGTTCAGGGAGATGATGCCCCTCTTGTGAGCGGGGTCAGCAAGGAGTTCACTGGCGGGCTGGGCTATGTGTCGCTGGCGACCAAGGAGGAGCTCGGGCTGCCTGGCGGCTTCAATGCCGTCTGGCTTGAAACCGCGTCGCGCTCGGCCAGCGAGAAAGTGCAGGCGGCCCTGTATGACGAGATACCGGGCATTCAGGGGGTGCAGATCAAGGAGGAGATCCGGGACGACTGGAGAGAGATGATGTCGCTCTACAACGTGATGACTGGCGTCATCGTGGCGTTCTGCATGGTAATGGCGGCCGCCATCGTCTTCAACACGATGACGGTCAACGTGCTGGAGCGGGAGCGGGAGACAGCGACCATGCGCACGCTGGGAGCGGGCAGGCCGTCGGTTGGCCTTATGCTGGTGGCGGAAGGGTTGGTATTCAGCCTTCTGGCCATCCTGCCTGGCCTTGCTCTGGGGACGGTCGCGGCGTCCTACCTGATCCACACCTGGAGTTCCGAGTTCTTCACCATGTGGTTCCACATGTACCCGACGACCTATATGATGATCGTCGCCGTCATTATCGTGGCTGCCCTGGTGTCAACCATACCCTCTATCTGGCACAGCAACCGCATGAACCTGGCCGAGGCCACCAAGGTTCTCGCTTAGAGCGCTGGCCTCAGGACTACCGTCTCCATGGCGGTAGGGAGCGCGTCCTTCTTGAGCTCTACCTCGCTGCCGGCGATGGTCTTTACCTGCTGGCGGCCTCGGGTGAAGTCCTCTACCCCAGCGACGGGGAAGCTTGGGCACCTGTCGTTCTTGAAGTGCATGGGGATGACCACCTTCGGTGCGAGCTTCTGGCAGACGCGGTCGGCGAGGGCGGCGTCTATGGTGAAGTTGCCGCCTACAGGGATGAGTAGCAGATCCACATCGCCGACGTCGGCCACTGTTTGGTCCGACAGGTCGTGGCCCAGGTCGCCCAGGTGGCACACGTTGATGCCATCGAGGGCGAAGCAGAGAATCGTATTCGGCCCCCGCTCTTTCCCCGACGACTGGTCGTGGGCGGTGGCGATGCCCTTGAACTGAACGCCCTTGGCCTGGTGGCTACCGACCCCTCGCACGACCTGGGGATTGCCTTTCACAGCGGCCACGTTGTTGTGGTCGGCGTGGTCGTGGCTCACCGTGACGATGTCGGCCGTCTCCGCCGGGGGTGCGTACTCCAGTCCGAAGACGCCGGTGGTATAGGGGTCGGTCATAATCCTCAGCCCGCTGTCGGAAGTCAGGAGAAAGCAAGCGTGTCCCAACCATTTGACCTTCATCAGCGGCAACCTCCTTTCTCAGCCTGTCTGCAATGGTAGCACATCGGCCCCAATATGGCTTCCAGGATTTCCTAGAAGCTTGTCGGGAGAGGAGAAGGGGTCTGGCTGATGTCGGCTGCCTAGCCTTCGGGTGGCGCTGCCGGCGCTCGCCGTGCAGTCTTCCTGCGGAAAACGGTGTTCAGCAGATGGTCGCTCAACCTCTTGCCCAAACCGATGATCGTAAGCGTGGGCGGCCTATCCAGCGCCTCGGGGAAGGTGCTGGCGTCGCAGACGTAGAGGTTCTTGACCTCGGTCTGGAGGTTTGCGTCAACCATCTCTCCAATTCTGACGGTTCCGCATGGGTGGGTTCCGCGAAGCGGGCCCACAAAGACAGAATCCGGGTCACAACCGGCCTTGATGAGGGTCTTTCGGGAGACAATCGAGGCGTGATTTAGTCTGTATCGATCGCGTGCAGTCGTTGGCTTGCTGATCTTTCCTTCGACAGTAATACCGCCGGCAATTTCGTCTTTTACCTTGATCATCACTCCCATGGTTCCAGCGTAATTGACCCAGGTGAAGGGATATCGGATGCCCTTTGCAAACATGATGAGGGGATAGGTTAGCCAGGGATCGATGATTGTGCTTAGCATGTAGCCATTTTCATCGTCGGTGTAGGCAACGGTCATCGGCGGGTCAGACGCAGTTCCTTTGTATTTCGATACGCCGTAGACCAGTGTCGTTGTGTCCACCGCCAGGCCGTTGCCGGCGTCGAAGAAGCCCGAGTTTTGCATGATTAGTGGCGTTCCGATACCGCCAGCTGCTAGAACAATGACCCCCGCTCTTACTTCAAATGGCGTTCTCTTGTTGATCTTCCTTTTAACCCCGAGAGCTTGCTTATCTTCGATGATCAGGCTGTCTACCTTCGCTTGGGTGATCAATTCGCAGCCGGCAGAAACGGCGTCATCAACGTATTCGTTGGCCGTCCACTTTGCCCCACATCTACAGCCGAGCATGCACTTGGCACCGCAGTCAAACTTGGCAGCCCTGGCAGGCCTAATGAACTTCATGAGCGGTTCCCACTTGTAGCCCAGGGAGATTCCAGCTTCCATGATGCGCTTGGAGCCTTGGCCAAGCAGTTCGTCAGAAAGTGGTTGGGTATTGAGTTCTTTTATGGTCTCTTCAACATAATCGTCGATGTCGACTTTGTATCTTTCCTTTAGCCATGCTGGTGGTCTGGCGGCAGAGCCTGTGAACAAGTTTGTCGATCCGCCCGTCATAATACCTCGGATGATGTTCAGTCCTTCCTCGGTGAACAATAAGCCGTGGTTGTCGCCGTAGATCAGGGCTCCGAGGTGGGTGCCGTAGTAGAACTCATTCCTGTGGTCTCTGCCCATCTCCAGCAGAACGACCTTCTTGCCAGCCCTGGCTAGCTGACGGGCAACCGTAGCACCACCGGGGCCGGAGCCGACAACGACAACATCCGTTTGCCTTTTCATCAACGCTTCTGCCATAACGCCACCGCCTCAGGCTTGAACCTTTGCCAGCTGGACTTTGGTGCCTGTAGGGATATCAGGGTGGCGCTCGCGGTTCAATCTGTACAGGCCGGCCTCTGAGGCCCCGGCTGCTGAGGCGGCGCCGCGAGCGACGGCGGGCGTGGTTTCCAAGGCCTCTGTCATAGTAACGGGAGCTAACTGTAACCATCCTGTTACTACCCTGACGTTACTTCGGATAGACTTTGTGCTAATATTCACATACTGTAAAGAGATTCCAGCGTCTGGTACGATCCAGCGACGATTAGCCGAGGGGGATCCTCGGCTTATGGCTGCTGTAGCTGGAGAGAAGTTGCAGCGGAGGTTAGGGGGGAAGGCGTCTATGGCAATCATTACTGTTGTGGTGGGCGACCCGCCCTACGGAAAACAACGAGTCTACACCACTCTTAGGTTTTCGCTGGTGGCTCTTCACGAAGGACACCAGGTGAACCTCTTTCTCTTGGAGGACGCTGTGTTTGCGGCCAAGAGGGGGCAGAAGCCGCCGGAGATGCCCATCGGTGGGGCGGGTATGCCCAATTGCGAGGAGCTACTAGGGGCCGCTATCCAAGAAGGGCTGGCGGTCAAGGCCTGTCGTGTCTGCTCGGCCGAGCGAGGCCTTCGTGCGGAGGAAATGATCGAGGGCGTGGAGAGCGCCTCTATGGTTGACTTAGTGGATTGGGTGGTGCAAAGTGATAAGATCATCTTCTTCTAGTCGTTAGGCGCTCATCGAAAGGGGAGACGCCGTGCGGTTGCCACTCGTTGGCAAAGCGTTCGCTTGTTTGGGCTTCCGCCCAGGAGGTCAGGTTTTGTGACCAAACTGAGCCGAAGACATTTCCTTGTACTCTGCGCGGCGACCAACGCCGGCCTTCTCTTGCCGACTGGCTCGGCTCGTGCGAAGGGAATCGGCGATTTTCCTCTGCACAAGAGGATTGGCGAAGCGCATACCATCTGTCCCTACTGCTCCTGCGGCTGCGGCCTTGTCATCGCCACCGATGAGAACGGACATATCACCAACGCCGAGGGCGACCCGGATCACATCGTCAACCGCGGTGCCCTCGACCCCAAGTCTATTGCCGTGCCGCAGCTCTCCAACAGCCCTCTGCGGCTGAAGACGGTGATGTATCGCGCCCCGGGCTCGGACCGGTGGGAAGAGAAGTCGTGGGAATGGGCGACGGCTGAGATCGCCGAGCGCATCAAGAAGACGCGCGACGAGAGCTTCGTCACCACCGACAAGGTCGACGGAAAGAAACTGACCGTCAATCGCACTGAGGGCCTGGCCTGGATCGGTGGCGCCGCCAACAACAGCGAGGACTGCTACCTGAGCGCCAAGCTGGCGCGAGGTCTGGGGGTGGTCTATTTAGAGCACCAGGCACGCATATGACACTCGGCTACGGTGGCCGGTCTCGGCCCCACGTATGGCCGCGGTGCCATGACCAATGACTGGACTGACATTAAGAACTCCGACTGTATCCTGGTCCCTGGTGCCAACCCTGCTGAGAATCACCCAGCGTCCATGGCCTGGGTGAATGAGGCGCGGGACAAGCAGGGGGCCAAGCTTATCGTCGTCGACCCCCGCTTCACTCGCACAGCAGCTACCGCCGACCTGTACGTCTCGCTGCGCTCGGGCACGGACATCGTCTTCCTGGGTGGGCTGATCAACTACACGATCCAGAACAAGCTCTACAACGAGGAGTACGTCAAGTACTACACCAACGCCCTCACCCTGATCCAGCCAGACTTCCAAGGCCCGGCTGACCTCGATGGCCTTTTCTCGGGCTATGACGCCGAGAAGAGATCGTACGACACGACGTCGTGGCAGTATCAGACCGAGAAGCAGACGGTGACGGTCACGGAGACGGACCCCGTCACCGGCGCGGAGGTAACGGTTGAGAAGGAAGTGTCCGTCGTCAAGCAGGCTACAAGCCTCGACGACCCCAACTGCGTCTTCGCCCACCTGAAGAAGCACTACGCTCGCTTCACGCCGGAAGTGGTCGAGCAGGTCTGCGGCACGCCGAAAGACAAGTTCCTCCAGGTGGCGGAGCTGTTCTGCGCCACCGGCGCTGTCGATAAGTCCGGCACCATCATGTACGCCATGGGGCAGACGCAGCACACCGTGGGCACTCAGAATGTGCGGTCTATGGCCATGCTCCAGCTTCTCTTGGGTAACATCGGCATCCCGGGCGGCGGCGTCAACGCCCTGCGGGGCGAGTCCAACGTCCAGGGTTCCACCGATATGGGCCTCTTGTTCGACAGTCTTCCCGGCTACCTCGGCTGCCCAGCCGATACGGACGTTGACTTCGCCACCTACTCTAAGCGTTTCGATACGACCAGCTACTGGGTCAACGGGCCACGCTTCTTCGCCAGCCTGATGAAGGCCTGGTTCGGCGAGGCGGCGACAAAAGACAACGACTACGTCTACGACTACATGCCCAAGACCAAGAAGGGCGAGAACTACTCCTGGATCAGCCTGTTTGAGGCGATGTACGCGGGCAAGATCAAGGGGATGGTCTGCATGGGCCAGAACCCGGCCGTGGGCGGGCCCAACGCCCGTTTCGAGCGCAAGGCGATGGAGAACCTCGACTGGCTGGTGGTCATGGACATCTTCGAGACAGAGACGGCCTCGTTCTGGAAAGGGCCCGATGTCCAGCCCGAGGACATCAAGACGGAGGTATTCCTGCTGCCGGCGGTTGATGCCCTGGAGAAGGCGGGCAGCATCGTCACCAGCGGTCGCCGCAACCAGTGGCGGCCCGCGGTGGCAGCGGGGCCCGGCGAGGCCAAGGAAGACATCTGGATCCTAGACCGCTTGGCTAGCGCCCTCAAGGACGTGTACAAGGACTCGAGCGATGCCAAGGATCGCCCCATCCTCGACTTGGCCTGGGACTATGGCGACGAACCGGATGTGGAGCGTGTGGCCCGCGAGATCAATGGCTATGCAGCCGCGGATGTGAAGGACGCGAGCGGCAAGGTGCTGGTGGCGAAGGGCGAACTCATCCCCGGCTTTGGCACCATCGCCGCCGCCGCCGATCCGGGCACGATTGCCTGCGGCAACTGGCTCTACAGCGGTTACTTCGTCCCAACCGATGACGGCAACGGGGATATTATGCCGGCGGTGAAGCGGCGGGGGCAGAAGGACCCGAGCCCGTACGGCTTCTACCCCTACTGGGGCTTCACCTGGCCAGCCAACCGGCGCATCATCTACAATCGCGCCTCGGCGAGGCCGGACGGGACGCCCTGGGCGGAGAACAAGAAGGTCATCTGGTGGGACCCCGATGCCGGTAGGTGGGTAGGCTACGATGTGCCCGACTTCTCGGCGACCAAGGCACCGGACGCCAAGGCTGACCCCGCCAAGAGCGGACTCGGCGCCCAAGCGGGCACCGACCCGTTTATCATGAAGAGCGACGGCAAGGGATGGCTGTTTGCCCCCTCGAAGCTCAAGGAGGGGCCGTTCCCCGAGCACTACGAGCCCCTGGAGTCGCCCGTCGAGAACCCGATCTCCAGCGTGCAGAACAACCCGGTGATCAAACTGTGGGACACCGACCGCGACAAAGATATCGGCGACAAGGTGGGCACATCGGAGGAATTCCCCATCATCTGCTCCACCTATCGGGTGTGCGAGCAGTGGCAGACCGGGCCCATGTCTCGCAACCTCCCCTGGCTAGCCGAGTGCCAGCCTGACATGTTCCTGGAGATCGGCGAAGAACTGGCAGGGGAGAAGGGCATCAAGAACGGCGACCAGGTCATTGTCACCTCGGCGCGGGGGCAGATTCAGATGGTGGCACTGGTCACCAAGCGCTGGCGGCCATTCCAGATCAACGGTAAGAAGGTGCATCAGGTGGGAATGCCCTGGCACTACGGCTGGCAGGGGCTGGCCACCGGCGATATAGCCAACGACCTGACCGCCCACGTCGGCGATGGCAACACCATGATTCCGGAGTACAAGGTATTCCTGGTGGATGTGAGAAAGGCCTAGGGACGGGATGGTCCTGACGTTTATCTTGCCAAGGGATGGTAGGTGATATGCCCAAGGCGATACTGTTTGACGCCTTCAGGTGTACCGGCTGCCGCGGCTGTCAGGTCGCCTGCAAGCAGTGGAACGACCTACCGGCGGAGGACACCCACAACACCGGTAGCTACCAGAACCCGCCGCGGGTCTCGGCCGACACCTGGCTGGTCATGCAGTTCAGGGAGGTCGAGAACGGCGACGGGCTGAAATGGGCCTTCGGCCGGCACGCCTGCATGCACTGCCTGCACCCGGCCTGCGTATCGGCGTGTCCGGTGGGGGCGCTCTACAAGACCGACGACGGCCCCGTGCTCTATCACGACGATCGCTGCATCGGTTGTCGCTACTGCATGCTGGCCTGTCCTTTCGAGATCCCGACCTTCCAGTGGGACCAGGGCCTGTTTGAGGGGCCGGAGATCAAGAAGTGCACCTTCTGCATCGACCGGCTGAGCGCAGGGATGGAGCCGGCCTGCGTCCACACCTGCCCGTCCGGGGCGCTCAAGTTCGGGGAGCGCGACGAGCTGATCGCCGTGGCGGAGGGCAGGATTCGGGAACATCCGGAAAGATACCTGGATCACGTCTACGGCAAGGATGAGGCAGGAGGCACCTCGGTTCTGTACATCTCCCCCGTGCCCTTCGAGAAGCTGGGTCTGCCGGAGCTTGGGCCGGAGCCAATTCAGGAAGACACCGAGGACATCATGACGAAAGCTACGCCTGCGGTTCTGGTGGGTATGCTGATTGGCCTGGGTGGCATCTACTGGGTGGTGAAACGCCGACAAGAGATGATGGCCAAGAAGGGGGGATCAGGTGGGTCAGGAAATAGGGAGGCACCGTCATGATCAGAGGAATCACCCTCCGCCGTCCTCCCATTTCGCCCGCCTGGGTCGTGCTGGGAGCGCTGATCTTCCTGGCGTTGGTGGTGGCAATGATCCGCTACGCAAGCGGCCTGGGGGCTATCAGCAACCTGAACGATAACACAGGCTGGGGGCTGTGGATCAGCTTCGACCTCCTGTGCGGGGTGGCACTGGCGTCCGGCGCCTTCATCACGGCGTCGATCGTCTATCTTTTTGGTGGGGAGCAGTACCGTCCCCTCCTTCGGCCAGCCATTCTCACCGGCTTCCTGGGCTACCTGATGGTGATCCTGGCCCTTATGGTTGACCTGGGCCGCCCGGAGCGCATCTGGTATCTCATAATCTTCTGGAACCACCACTCGGTCATGTTCGAGGTAGGCTGGTGCGTAATGCTGTACACCTTCGTGCTGGCCCTGGAGTTCAGCCCGCTGGTGTTCGAGCGTTTTGGGCTGAGGGCGCCGCTCCGGCTGATCCACGCGCTGATCATCCCACTTGCCATCGCGGGGGCAACGCTGTCCACCTTGCATCAGTCTTCTCTGGGTTCGCTGTATGTGATCCTGCCCGACCAACTCCACAAGATTTGGTACACGCCATTGTTGCCGCTAATGTTCTGGTTAACGGCAGTGGCGGTAGGCCCGGCCATGGTGATCCTGGAGTCCACCATCAGTTCGAGGGTGTTCCGGCGAGGGCTGGGGCTGGACCTCCTCGGCGGCCTGGCCAGGGTGATCCCGTTTGTCTTGGCTGCCTACATGGCGGTGAAGATCGGGGACCTCGCTGGCTCGGGGGAGCTAGGACTGCTGGCGGAATGGGATCTGGAGAGCGGCCTCTTCTGGCTGGAGATCATGGGCTTCGTGTTCCTGCCCATGGTGCTCTTCTCGCTGCCGGCCGT
Organism: Dehalococcoidia bacterium; assembly: GCA_034429995.1. GTDB lineage: Bacteria > Chloroflexota > Dehalococcoidia > SM23-28-2 > SM23-28-2 > SM23-28-2. The sequence continues at coordinate 11,675 of DAOUEZ010000034.1, read as the reverse complement.
AAGGCAAAGTAGCGCCTGGCTGATGTTCAGTGCCTTCCTGGTCGTCAGCGAGGTGGTCCTCAGCCGCTTTGCCGTGGGCCTGATCGCCATTGGTAGGCCGGAGTTCGCCGCCTCGTACGTGCCGCACCCGCTGGAATTCGCTGTCACCATAGGCATAGTCTCTGCAGGCATCGCCGCCTTTGGCCTGGTGGCGCGCTATCTGCCCCTATTTACCGAGTACGCCCCTAGTTCGGCTGCGGAGTAGGCGTGCCACGCCACTGACGGCGGTTGTAAGGCGGCGAGGAAAGCTAAGCCGGGTTGTGGAGGCTGTGGTGGTTGGTTACGCTGAGATCGTCCAAGAGCTGCATCGCCAGGCTGAGAAGCGGCCCGAGTTAGCCGACACCATCGAACTCCACTGCGAACTGCTCGAGGCTCAGGCGCGCGCTCAGGTCTCGCCGAGCCGCCCGACCCTGAGTGGCGAGGAAGCCAGTGCGCGGCTTCAGCAAGGGGACCCGCTGCTTTCGCCGGAGTCTTTGGGGGTGGATGGCCGGATTCTGGCCGGGCTCTGTGACCAGATAGGTCTCATCGTGGCCGAGCGCAGGCCGGAGCTGGCCGAGACCCTGGCCAGGATTGGTGCCTGGCTGGATGAGAGACGGCAGCAGATCGGGGCCCTCGGCGTGGAGTATCTCCGCGAGGGTCGGGTCCGTGCAGGAGAGGAAGCCGGGCTCGATGGCAACCTCCTCGCCCTCATTTTCAACAACGCCCTGCGTCCCTTCCTGCGAGCCCAGGCGCAGGCGCTCGCTCCTTGGGTCGACGACAGCGCGTGGTATCGCGGCCGCTGCCCGATTTGCGGCGGCGAGCCGGACATGGCTGCGCTGGAACGAGGGAGCGGGCAGCGGCGACTGCTCTGCTCCCGCTGTGACAGCGAGTGGACGTTCCAGCGAATAGGCTGCCCGTTCTGCGGCAACGACAACCCACGCCAACTGGCCTACTATCCTAGCGACGATCAGGTCTATCGGCTCGGTGTTTGCGAACAGTGCCGCCGCTACCTCAAGACCATCGACCTACGCCAGGTCGCCGGAGAGCGGCTGCTGGCGGCGGAACGCATCCTGACCGTGGCCATGGACGTGGCAGCGCTCAACGCCGGGTATGGGGAAGGGTAGGGGTGGAGCGGGATCAATCCGAAGGGCAGCCAGCGCTCGTATACGGGCGTCTCTTCCTAGGCTAGGTTTTCTATCTCAGTACCTGCGGGAGGCTCCTTCGTCGCTATTCTACAGCAGCCCGGTCATTTGATCTTGAGTCTTGCCAGAGGGCAACCTACAGCGGACATGGGGCAAGACAGGCATCTGATCATGCCGCCAAGGCACCTAACTTCGGTTCCCTTTTCCTCCTCGTACTTGCGGATATCATCCCTTAGTTTGGACATCGCCTTGCTGCCTCCTTCCTCAACATTGTAGCGCAACGCTGTCGCATCAGGGTTCATTTTGCGACCCTGCCACGGAACATCGAATAGGTAAAAAATGCGTAGTAGTCGGGAAGATCCAAGATGAAGTCCGGCGAGTCTGGTTGACAGAGACGCTGAAATTCCGCCCAATCCTCCTGTGTCACCTCTGACTGCACCCCAGGCCAGCGCATCTCAAGGAGTGACATTAAGGCGCTGCGCATATCATCGCTTAGCGGGGCATGAGCGTCACCTACAAAGGTTTGGGCCGTGGGTTCCTCCAAGCCCGCGTCCCGAAACCAACCCAGCGCGCGCAAGAAGTGCAACTCCGGTCTCTTCCCCTTGATAAAAGGGGCAATCCCCGAGGCGGTCGCATTCAGCCGGGCCTCCAGCAGGGGATACCCCGGAAGCAACTGTTGAGAAGACCAGGCAAGGATGGCCACGCTGCCGCCTGGCTTTACCACCCGTGTAAGTTCCCGCAGCAATGGCAGAGGCTCTGCCGGATGATACCCTACGCAGTTCGCACTCCATACCCAGTCGAAGGTGTCGTTGTCGAAGGGGAGTCTGCTCACGTCTCCTTGCTGGAAGGAGATTCGTTCGGCCAGGCCGGCCTTCTCTGCAATTTGCCTTGCGTGAACTAAGAACTGGGGCGACAAATCAAGGCCGGTGACATGTCCAGTCGGCCCTATGGCTTCTGCCAACAACAAGGCTTGGAGGCCAATTCCGCATCCTGCATCCAGTCCTCGGCTCCCCGAAGGGAGTTGCAGTGCCTGGATAGCCGAGGGAATGACCGGCTCGATCAAGGGATTGCACACAGCCAGCTGTTGTGCGTAGGCGTCCATGTCGGGCGATTTGCGGGCAATACTATTCCGTTCGTTCCGTTCTCGTCCGCCGACCCCGATGAGTTCGGCTAGGCCCTATTACGGTCACAAGGAACAGAGCGAGCAGGGACCACAACCAAGCATTATCGATTTCTACCGGTATCGTTCCGGCTAGCATGAGGGCGACAATGACCACGCCTGCGATGCCTGCTGCTCTGCCCATTTCCAGTCTCTCCTCTCACCTTTGTAGGGCACCAGGACTATGACTGAGGGGCGGCCAGGATCATCAGGCCTTGGGACTCGGTTATCTTGAAAAGACCGGACCTCTCCACAATGTTCTTCTGCTCGGACATAGCCATGTGGCCTTTCTCCATAAAGAGGAGGCCGTCCGGCTTAACCATCCGATGAATTTCGCGGAACAGTGCGTCGGGGTCTGTTATCAAGTGAATTGTGTCGATGAGCAAAACGCGGTCTATGGTCGAGTCTTCAATCCCGCTGTCATATCCGCGAACGAGGACCGTTTCCACGTTTTGCAGGCCCTTTCGGGCGGCCTTCTGTTTTACAGTACTGATAGCGAGCGGGTGGATGTCCACGGCAAAGACCTTGCCCTCGTGTCCTACCAGTTCCGCCGCCGGTATCGTGAAGCTGCCCGGTCCACAGCCGTAGTCGACCACGCACATGCCTTTTGTCAATCGAGCCTTCTCTAGGCTCCGTCGCGGGTTCTGGAACAGGTCTCGGAGCTTGTAGGTCAGCGTCATGAGCTTAAAGGCAAGGTCGCTCTCGAATTTCTTTTCGCTGGCCATTATCGCTTCTCCCCGGAGAAATCGCCTAGAGCCTCGCGCCGTAACGGCTGCGGCAAGTCAACCACGAACGTATGGCGGACATTTCCCGTGTTGGCTCGTCCTGCGGCCGCTCATTATGCTCATGGCGTCGCCATCCTACCCGCTGGTGCGAGGGTGGTCAAGGCGGAAGAAGGGGAGTCGCAAGGGCGCTTGACAGCGGGCAGGATCGTGAGGCGGTATAATCGGTGGCATCGAAGGGGGGCCAGCCGTGAGCGTCTGGGCAATAGACCAAGCCTGCAGGTGTCTTGTGGGCTTAGGGAATCGAACAACATGGGCAAGTCAATTCAGGTGAGCGGCGTGATCATGGCTGGCGGCGCGAGCCAGCGCCTGGGAAGAAACAAGGCGCTGGAGCGCATCGGCGGCAAGACGCTCATCGAGCGGGTCGTAGACAGCCTCGCCCCTTTGACAACGGAGGTGCTGGTAGTGGTGGGTCGGCCCGAGCAGGCGGCGGCCTTGCACCTGCCGTCCTGGGTGCGGGTGGTGAGCGACCGCTACCCCGGTCGGGGGTCACTTGGGGGCATCTTTAGCGGAGTTGACGCTTCTGCCGAGCCCTGGAGCCTGGTCGTGGCCTGTGACATGCCCTTCCTGAACCGCGAGCTTCTGCGCTATCTGATAGAGGAAAGCACCGATGTCGACGTGGTGGTGCCGCGCCTGGGGGATCAGCCGGAGCCCCTTCACGCGCTCTACTCCAAGGCCTGCCTCGCGTCCATGGAAGGGATGCTACGGGCGGGTCAACTCAAGATCGCGCCATTATTCGAGGCGGTGAGAGTGCGCTACGTGGACGAAGGAACGATCGACCGCATCGACCCACGCCACCTCAGCTTCTTCAATATCAACACCCAGGCCGACCTGGAGGAGGCCCGGGGCTGTTTTCGCCAGAAGCCGCCCGCCTAAAGGGAAATTGCCCATAGCGGGGGAGTTCGCCTCTGAGTCGGCAGCAACTCTTGGAATCTGTCTAAGCAGTTCCCAGTGGACACCTGAAGGATTGCTCTCGCTCGCCAGGGGGTGGAGACGGCCTAGGGACGCCGTGTTCGATCGCATGTGAGGTCTCTCTACTCCTCTGCAACGCCAGCTTGTTGACACGGGCACTGGTGCTTCGAATAATGAGAACCAGCGTCGTTGAGCGGTGGGGCCGGATTTTTGGGCCTTCCCACACGGGGGACGGCGATGGACTTCGATTTCATCGAAGGGCCGGCAAATGCTCAGGCGGGGCATCCGCGAATTCGTCACCAGGGAGCTTCCGAGAGACTGCGTGCGAAAGGCCGTCACCAATGTGGATCGTCGCCACTAGTACGAGTGGGAGACGGGCGAGATGGGCGCCACAGAGAAGCTGGCTCAATTTGTAGTAGACACTAGCTACGATTCGCTGCCGGAAGAAGTGGTTACCGCCGCCAAGCGGGCGGTGTTGGACACTCTGGCAGTAACCGTAGCCGGCTGCCGCGAGGAAGCCGCCGCCATCATCACCGCTTACGTGCGGGAGTTGGGCGCTGCGGGCGAAGCTGGGGTTGTGGGGAGTGGCTTCCAGACAGCGGCCTCGGAGGCGGCCCTGGCCAACGGCACCCTGGCCCACGCCCTGGACTACGATGATGTCAGCACCTCCATGCTCGGCCACCCGAGTGCGCCCCTTCTGCCAGCGGTGCTGGCCGTAGCAGAGAAGATGGGAGCCCCCGGCAAGGACGTCATCGCCGCCTTCGTGCTGGGCTTCGAGGTGGAGTGCAAAGTGGGGTCAGCCATCGGCGCCGGTCATTACGCCCGCGGCTGGCATCCCACTGCCACGCTGGGCACCCTGGGCGCAGCCGCCGCCTGCGCAAAGCTCCTCCGCTTGGACCTAGCAGCTACCCGAGCCGCTCTGGGCATCGCGACCTCGCTGGCCGGAGGCAGCCGCCAGAACTTCGGCACGATGAGCAAGCCCCTCCATGCGGGGATTGCCGCCCGCAACGGCGTGGTGGCCGCTAGCCTGGCGGCCAGGGGCTTCACCGCTGACGCCAGCATCATCGAGGCGCCGCTGGGCTTCCTTCACCTGTTCGGCGTGGGCGACCACGATGGCGAGAAGGCGGTGGCCTCGCTGGGGCAGCCTTTCGACATCATCTCCCCGGGCATAAGCGTGAAGCTCTACCCCTGCTGCTATGCCAGCCATCGAGCCGTGGATGCCGCTCTCCAACTGCAGAAGGAGACTGACATCGAGCCCCGGCGCATCGCTAGGGTGGAGGCAAGAGTGTCCCGCGGTACGGCCATACCCCTCATTCATCACCGGCCCCAGACGGGACTGGAAGCCAAGTTCAGCATGGAGTATTGCCTGGCCGCCGCCCTTCTCGACGGGAAAGTGAAACTGGCTTCTTTCTCCGACGAGGCGGCGCAGAGGCCCCAGGCCCAGGAGTTGCTGCAACGGGTGGAGATGGTGGAGGAGGAGCAAGGGCAGCCGATAGTTGGACCGGCGACGGTGACAGTGGTCCTGGACGACGGCAGCCAGCATAGCCGCCGTGTGGAAACGCCACGGGGCGACCCCAGGGCTCCCCTCACCTGGGAGGAGCTCGTTGCCAAGCATAGGGATTGCACTGGCGACATCCTGCCCGACGCGGTGATTGCCCGCTCGGCGGAGATCATTGCTGACCTGGAGGCGGCCGCCGACGTCGGTGAGTTGATGGACATCGTTTGCCTGACCTCGCCGCGGGCTCAGGCGCCACGCGCCAGGTAGCCAGTCAGCTCTGATATCGTTGTGATGTAGGCCACCGAGGGCGTGGGGAAAGGGGCGATGATGGGGGAACCTGAACCGCTGATCATCGAACGGCAGGGGCGAGTCTGTACCTTTGTTATCAATCGACCCGATAAGCTAAACTCGCTGAACCCGGGCATCATGCTTCGCCTGGGCGATACCCTGAAAGCCCTCGAGGAGGAGGAGGACGAGGTGCGGGCGGTAGTCATCCGCGGGGCTGGCACCCGTGCCTTCTCCTCCGGCTACGACATCGGCCGTATCGGGGCCGTTCCTCAGGAGGGTGGCCCGCGGGGCAATCCCCTGGAGTACGGCCTGGATGCCATCACTGAGTACCCTTACCCGGTCATCGCCATGGTCTTCGGCTATGCCCTGGGGGCCGGCTGTCACCTGGCAGCCACCTGCGACTTGTGCATCGCCGCCGACACTGCCCTCTTCGGCATGCCGCCGACTAAGCTGGGCCTGGTTTACTTCTTGGAGGGCTACCAGTTATTCGTGAACCGCTTCGGCGTCTCCTATGCCAAGGAGCTGTTCCTTACGGCCAGGCAGTTTCCCGCCCAGCGGGCCAAGGAGATGGGACTGGTGCATCAGGTGGTGCCGGAGGCCAAGCTGGAGTCCACGGTCTATCAATTAGCTGAAGAGCTGGCCGAGGAGAATGCTCCCCTTTCGCTGAAGGGGAGCAAGTTCATCATCAATAAGCTGGCCCAGGGGCCCCTGAGCGCGGAGGACGAGCAGGAGTGTCGCCGCTGGATGGCGCGGGCCTTCATGAGCGAAGACCGCAAGGAGGCCAGCACCGCCTTCAAGGAAAAACGGAAGCCGCGGTTCAGCGCCAGGTAGGACCGCAGCAGTCAGGAGGGATGACAATGGAATCGGCGCTAAAGGACGTGCGCATCCTCGACTTGAGCCGGGCCCTGGCCGGGCCGTTCGGCTCGATGCTGCTCGCCGACCTGGGAGCGGAGGTCATCAGAGTCGAGGCGCCCGGCTCGCGACGCGATGTGAGCGGCCCCCTCACTTACAAGGGCATGGACCCCTACGAGTTGTGCGTGAACCGCAACAAGAAGAGCGTGGCCATCGACCTGACCAAGGAGGCGGGCAGGCGGGTTTTCTACAACCTGGTGAGGGTCTCTGACGTGGTCTACGATAACTATCGCCCCGATGTTCTCAAGAGGCTGGGCATCGACTACGATACCCTCAAGGAGATAAACCCTCGCATCATCTCCTGCTCCATCACCGGCTTCGGCTCGACCGGTCCCTACCGGGATCGCTCTGCTTACGACCTAACAGTGCAGGCCCTGGGCGGCGGGGTAGCCATCACCGGCGACCCGGCTGGCCCGCCAGTGCGCAACGGGGTAGCCCTGGCCGACCAGGGAGCAGGTCTGCTGGCGGCGGTGGGCATCCTGGCTGCCCTTCATGCCCGAGAGCGGACCGGCGTCGGCCAGAGGGTGGAGACGTCTCTTCTAGAGGCGATGGTCTATCAGTTGACCTATGAGGTGGCGATCTACACCATCTCGGGGCTGGTGCCTCAGCGCATGGGTTCGCGCAATCCGCTGCTTGTCCCGTATGGCATCTTCAAGACCAAGGACGACTATATCGCCGTCGCTGCGGTCCTGCGCTTCCCAGAGTTGTGCCGGGCCATAGGCAGGCCGGAGCTGGCTGAGGACCCTCGCTTCGCCCGGCTTGAGCTGCAGGTTCTCAATCAGTACCAACTCTACCCTGCTCTGGAGGAGGTCTTTGCCACCCGCACCACTGAGGAGTGGCTGCAAATCCTCGAGGCGGCCGATATCCCCTGTGCTCCCGTAAACACGATAGACAAGGTCCTTGCCGATCCGCAGGTCCTGGACCGCGACATGGTGGTCGATGTGGAGCATGCTAAGGGGGGCACGCTGAAACTAGTGGGCAACCCGGTGAAGATGTCGGCCACGCCAGCCGATGTCAGGAAAGAATTCACAACACCGCCCCTCTTGGGCCAGCACATGGAAGATGTGCTCATAGGCCTCTTGCACTACTCGCAGGGGCAGATCGCGGAGCTTCGCAGGGAAGAAGTGATCGGATGAGAAGGGGAGAAGGTGCAGCGGAACTGGCGGAGCGAGGGAGTATAGGGTGGATGGCTATGGGCGGCGACGACCGCGTCTTTCCCTATCCTCTGCAGCGGGAATTGGAGTGCGAGACCATCTACGATTAACGGGGGACGAGCCATGACGGAGGACAAGCCTATTCGTGTTCTTATCGCCAAGCCGGGGCTGGACGGCCACGACCGCGGCGCCAAGGTGGTCGCTCTGGGACTGCGCGATGCCGGCTTCGAGGTCATTTACACCGGCATCAGACAGACTCCGGATATGGTCGTCGGCGCCGCTTTGCAGGAGGACGTGCACGTGGTGGGGCTGAGCTGCCTATCGGGGGCGCACGGGACGCTCTTTCCCAAGGTAGTGGAACTTTTGCGCCAGAGTGGGCGAGAGGATGTGCTGGTCATTGGCGGAGGCGTCATCCCCGAGGAGGATGTGCCCTTCCTCAAGGAGAGAGGAGTACAGGCCGTCTTTCCGTCGGGTACCCTCATCAGTCACATCGCCGACTACATCCGCGGCAACTTGCCTGCCGGCAGGGAAGCGTGAGGCACTAGAAAGGGGGCGGTGAAGGTGTTCGATCGGGAGAGGCTGGAAGAGATCGAGAAGAAGAAGAAGGAGTGGGACGAGACTGCCCTTGGGGAGAACTTGCGGCGGCTGGGGATGAGCGAGTCGCCCTGCCAGCTCTGCACGCCCCTCGATGTGACAGATCGGGATTACTTAGAGAAGGAGGGCTTCCCCGGCCAGTATCCCTACACGCGGGGCAGCTACGCAGTGCCCGTATTCGCCACCCCCTTTGGTGAGGTGCTCGAGGGCGGCGTCGTCGCTCCCCGGGCCGGCCAGTATGCCGGCTACGGCACGGTGGAGGACACGCGCGACCTCTGGCGGGCGGAGAAGCGGCGAGGGGCCAACATCGCCTTTGATCTGCCCACCCAGTGCGGCTACGACTCAGACCACCCCCTGGCCGAGGGCGAGGTGGGGCGGGCGGGCATCGCCGTGGACACCCTTCAGGACCTGGAGACCCTGTATGAAGCCTTCGAGGGGCTGACTACCCTCGATGGCATGGTCTCCAACTTCACCATTAACGCTCCGTGCAACATTATCCTGGCCATGTACCTTGCCCTGGCTGAAAAGAAGGGCGTACCGCTGGCTAAGCTGCATGGCACCCCTCAGAACGACATCCTCAAGGAGTTCGCGGCTCGCGGCACCTACATCTTCCCGCCCGAGCCCTCGATGCGGATGATCCGCGACACCGTCACCTATTGCAGCAAGTACGCGCCGGAGATGAACGTCATCAGCATCTGTGGCTACCACATGCGAGAGGCCGGTGCCAGCGAGGTGCAGGCCGCTGGCTTCACCTTCGGCCACGCCATCGCCTACGTCCAGCTGGGCGTGGACGCCGGCCTAGACATCGACCAGTTCATCCGTCGCTTTACCTTCCTGGACTTCGGCGGCGGCATGGACTTCTGGCGGGAGATCGCCCGCGCTCGCGCCAACCGCCGCGTCTGGGCCCGCATCATGAAGGAGCGTTTCGGCGCCAAGAAGCCGCGTTCCTGGATCATGAGCGGGGGCGACACCATCTTCGTAGGGCCCAGCGCCTATACCCTTCAGCGGCCGCTGAACAACCTCATTCGGGGCGTTATGGGTGGTGTCATGGGCTATCTGGGCGCTGGCTTCACCTTCGGCGGCTTCCCCTGGGACGAGGTGTACGGCTTGGGCCACAGCTACGAGGCGCGCCAGCTCTCCCTGGACGCCGGCCGCATTCTCCGCTACGAGGGCAAGCTGGGGCAGGTGGTGGATCCCTTGGGCGGCTCCTACTTCGTGGAGGCCCTCACCGACGAGGTGGAGGAGGACATTTGGGATGTCATCCGCAAGGTGGAAGAGCTCGGCGGCGCCGTGGAGGCTGTCAAGTCAGGCTACACCCAGCGAGAGATCGCCCGCAGCGCTTACAAGTTCCACCGGGAGGTAGAAACGGGCGAGCGGGTCATCGTGGGGGTCAACAAGTTCACCGGCGAGCAGGAGCTGGAGGTCATACCGCCACGGCTGGTGCCTCATCCTTACGACCCTAAGAAGCTGGAATCGGCGGCCGAGCGCCAGCTAACCAGGTTGGCGAGGGTCAAGAAGGAGCGGGACCAGGGTTGCGTGGACAGCGCCCTCAAGGCCGTCCATGAGGCGGCTAAGAAGGAGGACGAGAACCTCATCCCCTACTTCATGGACGCCGTCAAGACCTATGCCACCCTGGGCGAGATCTGCGATGTCCTGCGGGACGTCTTTGGCGAGTACGAGGCGCCAAGCATTCTCTAGATAGGCGCCTACGTCTGGCGGTTGTTTGCCCTCTAGTCTCTGAACGAGATTAGCTCGCCGAAGTACTCCCATCTGCCATCGTGGGCCCGCAGCATGCGCATGGCCTCGACGGCCAAGTGGTCGGTCTCACTCAGAGTGATGGTGATGCCCGGCAGGGCCAGGTCGCCCTGGAAATCCTTGAAGGACTCCATGGCCTCCATCAGGCCTTCTCGGGTCAGGTTGTCGCATGTTCTGCTCAAGGCCTCGACGGTCAGTCCGGCTACCGAATGGCCGACCAGCGTAAAGGCGGAAGGGGTCGGCCCACCGTACTCCTCCATGATCCGGTAGTGCTCCGCTATCGCCGGGTCATCGATCCAGTCGTACATCCTGTTGCCCTGAAGGCTAAGCACCCCCTCCATGAGTTCCGGCGAAACGTACTTGAACATGACAGGATCAGCATTCGTGTAGGCGATAAACCACTGGGGATGCCAGCCTAGGCGGTCAGATCCCTTGATTGCCTGCGCGCAGAAGCCGGGGAGAGAAAAGCAGAGGGCCACGTCAGCACCGCTCTTCTTCATGTTGGCAATCTGGGAGTGGATGCTGGCGGCGGTGAGTTCGAAGCTCTGCTCGGACACTAGTTCATTCTTGCTGGGATCCAAGCCGTTTTTCAGGCCCGTCAACCTGTCCCAGCCAGCGTCGCTGTTCTCATAGAGGGCAGCGACCTTCTTGCCGGGCAGGTTCTCCGAGATGTACTTGCCGAAGACCGTTCCCTCAACTACGTAGTCAGGGAGGAAGCCAACCGACCAGGGGTGCGCTTGCGGGTCGGCAGCCCACTTGTGGGCCCCGGACATGATCCACAGGTCGGGTACCTCCAGTTCATTCAGATACTCCCAGACGGCGGAGTGAGGCGCTGTGCCCACGCCGGCCACGATGGCGAACACCTTGTCCCGCTCCACCAGCTTGCGGGCCGCCTCGGCGGCCTTCGCTGGCTCAAAGCTATCGTCCTCCACCTTGAGGACGATCTTGCGGCCGCATACGCCCCCTTGCTCGACGTTCACGTATTCGAAGTAGGCTTGCAAGGCCTGCATGAGAGGGGAGTAGACCGCCCCGTAGAAGCCGCTGAGGGCGACGTGGCTGCCGAGGATTATCTCCGTGTCGGTGATGCCCGGCACCCCTGCCGCCGGGGTGGAGGTCACTGTGGGCGTACTGAAGGGAGTAGGGCCTTCCCCTTCCTCCTGTTCTTCTTCATAAGCCGCTACCAAGGGGATCGCCGTCAGGGATGCCAGGAGCAAGACAGCCAGCAGGCTCCCGGCCTTGCCTGGCGGGTGAACGAAATGCATAGCTTTCATCTTCGCGCTCTCCAATAGAGACATTGTGAACGCTAGCCTAAAAGAGCGCCGGTTGGGGTGGCAGTGATGATGAAAAACAGAGCCACCCAGGGAACCCATCCGGTATGCTGCAACGACGGCACAGGTCTAGCAGCACCGGAGGGACGGCGTGATCGACGTGGACGAGAAAGAACTTATCCGGCGGGCCCAC
>DAOUEZ010000033.1:0-91226 GCA_034429995.1 Dehalococcoidia bacterium | reverse complement strand
CCGCCACGCCAGCGGCGGAGGTGCCGGGCATCACCGATACAGAGATAGTCCTGGGAGCTCATCTCATCCTCGGTGGGGTTTTCGGCGCCGCCTTCCGCATGATCCCCGACGCTACACAAGCCTACTTCAATTACATCAATGACACCCAGGGGGGCGTCTGCGGTCGCAAGATCGTCTACAAGATGGAAGATAACCAGAACGACGCGGCCCAGGGCCTTGAGGCCGTACGCAAGCTAATAGAGCGAGACCACGTCTTCGCCCTGGTCGGCTCTTTGGGGGACGACTCTGAGGCCGCCGCCTGGGACTATATCAACGAGAAGGGCGTGCCCGACATATTTTTCTCGGGAGGAGTCCACCAATTCGCCACCGACCCCCAGGGTCACCCCTGGACCATCCCGCTGATCCCCAGCTACACCATCGAGGGAACCTTCCTGGGCGAGTACATCTCCGAGAACCTGCCCGGCGAGAAAGTAGCCGCTCTCTACGAGAATGGCCCTCAGGGCTGGGACGAGTTAGCAGGCCTCAAGCTGGGCCTCGACCCTGACGAGAACGAACTGGTCACCGAGCAGAGCTTCGAGCTCACAGCCATCTCTATCAGGTCCCAAGTGGCCAACATGAAGAAGTCTGACGCCAGCGTGGCCGTCTATCTCTGCGGCCCCGGCTGGGTTGGTCAGGGCATCAAGGAGGCCGACCGCCTCGGCTGGCACCCTGATGTCTTCATGAGCTACACTTCTGCAGACGATATCATGTTCCAGTTCGTCTCGTCCGAGCTTCTGGAGGGGGCGATCACCTTCCAGGCCTTCAAGCTGGCAACGATGAGGGACGACCCGGCAGTGGCCAGACACTATGAGCTCATGAAAGAGTACGGCGGGCCCAGCCCCTCCAACTTCACCATCTATGCCCAGTTGGTGGGGGAACTGGCGGTGGAAGCCCTCAGCAGAACCTGCGATAACCTGACCCGCGAGGGCTTGATGGACGCTGTTGAGTCTATTGAGGACTGGCACACCGACCTGCTCCTGGACGAGGTCAACGTCACCTTCAGCGACACTGATCACATCGGCCTCCAGACCGGCAGGATGCTGCGGGTTGTCATGGAGGATGGGAAGGGTAGGTTCGAGTACTTCGGCCCGCTATACGTGTTCGAAGCGGAGTAGAATAGGTAGCCCCGTCTACGCGCGCAGGACTACCGCTTCCCCTGCTGGCAGGGCCAGGCGCAGAAGCCAGCCCTGACGCTACGATCACCGTCAACGACAGCCGCGACGGGGTCATCACTCTGCGCGAGGCCATGATGCTGGCCACGGGCGACGTCTCCCTCATCCAGCTGACGACGCCCTTGCCACTTGTCTCCGTCGTCTCGAGGGGAGAGAATGAAGTATCATCATGCGGCACCGGCGGCTAGTCACAAGGCGACCGGGTCTCGATCTCTCGGGAAGTCGCGCTGGGATGCGGGTCTCCCTTCGTCGCAGTTCATCGTGGGTTTAGCGGGCCGAGGGTGATAGGATGAAGGGAGACTTGGCGAGCGCGCTGCGAGCGCCGCCGCAGAGAAGGAGCACGTGATGGAATTTCCAGTGACCGGCAGACCCCGCGACCAACTGGCAGAGGAGATGGAGGGCCTGACATCCCTCGACGTCGACTGGCGAAGCGGCAAGCTTTGGAGTTTCGTGTACTTCGCCGGCGATGACGTCGCCCAGGTGCTCAAAGACGCCTACACCACATTCTTCTACACGAACGGACTCAGCCCCATGGTCTTCCGCAGTCTTAAGAAGTTCGAGTCGGAGGTCATCGCCATGACCGCTAGTCTCCTGGGCTGCAGCGAGGCCGTCGGCAACATGACGTCGGGCGGCACCGAGAGCATCATCATGGCCGTTAAGGCAGCCAGGGATTGGGCTCGCGCCGAGCGTCCGCAGATAACCGCTCCGCAGATGATCCTCCCTGTTACCGCTCACCCGGCCCATGACAAGGCAGGTCACTACCTGGGCGTGGAGCCGGTTCACATCCCTGTGCGGGATGACTTGCGGGCCGATGTGGATGCCGTCCGAGCAGCGATGACAGACAGCACCATCCTCGTCGTCGGATCGGCCCCCTGCTATCCCTTTGGGGTCATCGACCCCATCCCTGAGCTGGCGGCTCTAGCTAAGGAGAAGGGCATCTGCTGCCATGTGGACTCCTGTCTAGGCGGCTTTCTCCTCCCCTTCCTTCGCCGCTTGGGCTACCCGGTGCCGCCCTTCGACTTCAGCGTTCCGGGCGTCACTTCCATATCGGCGGACCTACACAAGTACGGCTTCTCCGTGCGGGGCACATCGACCATACTGTACCGCGACAAGAACATCCGCAGATACCAGTTCTTCAGCCAGGCAGACTGGCCCGGCGGCCTGTACGGCTCCCCGACGATGACCGGGAGCCGGCCAGGTGGAGCCATCGCCGCCTCCTGGGCCCTGCTGAACTACCTCGGGGAAGAGGGCTACATGCGGTTGGCACGCACTATCATGGACACCACTCAGGCCCTGATTGACGGCATCAACGCCATACCGGGCCTACAGGTCAGAGGCAAGCCGGACATGAGTGTCCTCTCCTTCGGCTCCGACCTCCTGAACGTCTACGCCCTGGGCGAGGCCATGGAGGCCCGGGGCTGGAGTCTCGAGTTGCTGCAGAGGCCGCCCAACCTGCACCTGGTGGTGACCCCGGCCCATAAGGAGGCTGTCGGGCCCTTCCTCGCCGATCTCAGGGAGGCAGCGGAAGAGGTGAGCTCCAAGAAGCCCGCCCCGACCGGCACCGCGGCTATGTATGGTGTACTCGGCACGCTGCCCGACCGAACCAGAGTGCATGGCGCAATCCTGGACTTCATCGAGGGAATGACCCGGCCGGATCAGAGTTAGTGGTCGGAAGCCCGGCTGGTCAGCCCCGCGAAGTGGCTTCGCCGTGCTCGCCCTGCTGCCCCGCCGCACCCTCTGGTCTGTACTCGGAGATCGTGGAATGACGCGATTGGCCGCCCTGCTGGGGGTACTGAGCATCTCTTTCTCAGCCATCTTCGTCCGACTCGCCGACGTTTCCCCCTCCACAGCCGCCTTCTTCCGAGCTGGCTATGCGATCCCAGTCCTCTTTCTCATCTGGAGGCTCGTCCGCGGACAGGACTACCGGTCGACCAGGGACAGGCAGGTGGCGTTCGCGAGCGGGCTCTTTCTGGCGATGGACCTGGCCTTGTGGCATCAGTCCATCCGCCTGATTGGGGCTGGACTGGCCACGGTTCTTGTCAACATCCAGGTAGTCTTTGTGGGCCTGGCGGCGTGGGCAGTCTACCGCGAACGCCCTACTGGGCTGGCCCTTTTCACCATCCCTATCATATTCGGGGGTGTCGCCCTTATGTCAGGCCTGGGCCGCCCCGACGCCTACGGAGACGACCCACTGGGAGGAGTGATCTTCGGGATATTCTCCGGAGTTGCCTATGCACTCTTTCTGTTGGTCTTTCGAGCCTCCAACCGCGGTCTCGCTCCTAGTGCGGGTCCGTTGCTAGATGCCACCGTAGGCGTCGCCGTCGGGTCACTCATCGCCGGCCTTGTTGACCCCGGTTTCGATCTCGGCCTCTCCTGGCCAGCCCACGGATGGCTGCTGGGCCTGGCGCTAGCAGTCCAGGTGGGAGGCTGGCTACTCATCGGCGCCGCCCTCCCCCGGTTGCCGGCCTTGGAGACGTCGGTGATGCTGCTCCTGCAGCCGATGGCGACGGTGCTGTGGGGGACCCTAATCTTCGCCGAGCACCTCTCCTTGCTTCAGTGGGCTGGAGCAGCACTCGTCCTCGGCGGTATCGGCGCCCTAACCCTGCGAGGCAGCGTCGAGAGACCGGTCCCCTCGGGGTCGCCCTAGCGGCGGTAGCGGTCTCTCCCCTGTTGTCCCTCCACAGGAGCGCCGATAACGGGCCAGACTCCCCTCTAGGCTACGGGCACGTCAGCCGTCTCTGTTCCCCACGCGGGCCGTCGGCCCATCATCTGGACCAGCACGACGGCAGTGAAGGCCGTCAGCGCCAGTACAAGAAAAGCAGGCCGATAGCTGTCCACCACGTCGTAGACTGCACCAGCGAAGATCGGCCCAACAATGGCTCCCAGCATAGCCGTCGCCATGAGCACCCCCTGAATGCCACCAAAGGCCCGCAGCCCGAAGTATTCCGCCAGGACGGCGGGCAATAGGGGAGCGGCACCGCCCCAGCCAGGGGTGAACACGATCAGGAATATGACGGCCTGCCAAGGGCTGTGAATACCAGCGAAGATAAGGGTGCCCAGGCCCTGCAGGATCCAAGCCGCCGCCAGCAGCCGGCGCTTGCCTAGGTAGTCGGCCAGCCAGCCAAAGCTCAGCCTCCCTAGCAGGCTCCCGAGGGGGATGCTCATCGCGATCACGGCAGCCCCTTCCTCTGTGAAGCCCCCTGATTCGTCAAGGTACGCTATCACGTGGATGACGATCGCGAAGCTGCCCACCCAGGCTAGAACCTGGGCGAAGGCCAGCAGCCAGAAAGAGCGCGTGCGCAGCGCTTGGCCTATGGTGAGCCCCTCCGGCTGTCTCATGCCGCTGCCTCGACTTGTTCCGTCCGCCGGCTCCGGCGGCAGGCCTGCCGAGGGCTCACCTGGGGCTGGAGGCTCACCATCGGGCAGAAGGCCCACCTCCTCCGGCCGGTTGCGCACCGTCAAGGCCAGAGGAATGCAGATAGCCAACTGGCCGATGCTCAGGATCATTAGGCCGGTGCGCCACTCGAAGACAGCTATCAGCAAGACCGCCACCAGCACCATGATCCCGCTTGCCCCCTCGCCGGCGCTCACGATGCCCAGAGCGCGTCCCCGCCTCTTCTCAAACCAGTGAGCGATGGCTACTGTGCACACGGGCAGGCCGCCCAGACTCATGCCGACGGCGATAATCGAGGCGGAGATGTAGAACTGCCACAGCGCCTGAATCTGGCTCATGGCCAGAAAGCCACCACCCACTAGCGTCACGCCCGCCAGCAGCAGACGGCGCGCACCGACACGGTCCACCAGATAGCCAGCGACAGGCATAGTCAGTCCCGCCATGACTGCGGCGATGGAGGGGCCGGCGCCGATAGCCGCTCGCGACCAGCCAAACTCGTCTTCCAGGGGGTCGACTAGGGTGCTGAAAAGGTATAGCGGCGCGACACTGGCGATGAGTATGATGGTGCCCGCGGCGATGACCACCCACCAGCCGTAGAAGAAAGGCACTGCCCGAACCAGCGCAGCAGTTCGCCGCTCCATACTCTCAGTCCCGCTAGATAATACCTGTCGCCCGCCCTTAGGCCAAACCGACCCCGGCTGCTGTTGCTGACTTCCCCCAAGGGAGGCGTCCAAAGTGCACCATCGCCACCGTCCCCGGCTCGCTGGAGGAAGCCCTGCGTGCCCTAGAAGAGGGCCACGAGTTCCTTCTGAAGGACGGCGTGTTCACCAGCGATGTCCTGGAGGTCTGGCTGGAGTACAAGCGACAGCACGAGCTGGACCCCGTGCGGCTGCGCCCCCACCCGTGGGAGTTCTATCTTTACTTCGATGTTTAGAATCTGCGCTCCCTGGTGAGAGTGCAATGACGAGTCTCTAGCGGAGCACCCGCCCGCTGGTGCGATAGCGAGCGGGGGTGTTCGGCTGTCGCATAGCTGGGCTGATACAGTACACTCTGGAACAAGGATGAATATGAAGCTCATCGTCGTCGACTACGGAGCAGGCAATCTGCGCAGCGTGGCCATAGCGCTGGCGCGGCTGGGCTTCGACCCGTTGGTGACCTCCGAGCCCAGGGCAGTAGACAGTGCCGACGCCGTGATCGTGCCCGGGGTAGGAGCCGCCGCGGACACCATGAGCAACCTGGCCCAGCGGCACCTGGTGGAGCCCATCCGTGAGTACATCGCCAGCGGTCGGCCCTTCCTGGGGGTCTGTATGGGGCTTCAGGTCTTGTTCTCGGTGAGCGAGGAGGGCGGTGAGCACCCCTGTCTGGGCATTCTGCCAGGACGGGTACGGCGGCTCCCTGACGGTCTGAAGGTGCCCCACATGGGCTGGAATAGTGTGGGACAGCGTTGCTCCCACCCCATCTTCGAGGGCATCTCTGACGGTGCCTTCTTCTACTTCGTTCACAGCTACTATGCCCAGCCTGAGGACCCTTCGATTGTGGTAGGCGAGACCGATTATGGTGTCACCTTCCCCGCTGTTGTGGCCAAGGACAATATCGTGGCCACCCAGTTCCATCCGGAGAAGAGCGCCGAGTCTGGCCTTCGCCTCTATGAGAACTTCCTTCGCACGACCCAGGCGGGCGCCCTTGGGTAAGGCATAGGCCTCTAACCCGCCGCGTGCCAAGACCTCATCTGTATCTGAAGAGTTGACAGGCTCAGGTATCTGGGCCAGCCTTGAGGCTGCGGGCTACCGCCCACGGGGTCCCTGCGGCCATCACGCCCTGATTGACAATTCGGCAGTGACGCGTTCGAAACCCATCCCGCTCTCCAGGCTCTAGATACGGAAAAGGCCCCCTCACGGTGCGTTCCTCCTTGGGGGCCTTATCATTTGCTTGCCGTTTGCTAACGAGACGCCTAGGCCGGTCCCGCCAGTCGATCCAGGGCGAATAGCGGCGCAGCTGGACATCCCTACGTCCTTGCCAACCCTCGCGCCTGTGAGTAGGATGGGGCTAACTCGACTGTCCAGCATGCTGAGAACAAGGGGATGAAGAAAGGGGGCTGATGCAGCCGTGCGGAGGCTAGGCAAATTCTGGCCGATCTTCCTAGCCCTAGCAGCGCTGCTGCTGGTACTGGCAGTGGCCTGCGGAGATGAAGAAGAGGAGGCGACACCTACCCCTGGCGGCACGCTCACAGCCACGGCGGCCGCTACTCCTACCGCCGTGGCAGAGGTGCCGGGCATCACGGACACAGAGATACTCCTGGGAGCCGATGTACCCCTTAGCGGTGCCATGGGGGCGGTCTACGCCACGATTCCCAAGGCCACAGGAGCCTACTTCAACTACATCAACGACACCCAGGGGGGCGTCTGCGGGCGCAAGATCGTCTACAAGGTGGAGGACAACAACGACGACCCGGCTAAGGCCATGGAGGTCGTGCGGAAGCTGGTGGAGCAGGACAAGGTGTTCGCCATGGTTGGCTCCTTGGGAGATGAAACCCATCCCGCCACTTGGGACTACCTGAACGAAAATGAAGTGCCCGACATCCTGCTGTCCGCCGGGTCTCACATGTTCGGCACCGACCCCGAGGGGCACCCCTGGACGGTCCAGATGATCCCCAGTTGCGGGATCGAGGGGGTATTCTTCGGCCAGTACATCTCTGAGAACCTGCCTGGTAAGAAGGTGGCCGTCCTCTATCCGAACATCACCCTGGGCTTCGACCACCTGCAAGGTGTGAAGGACGGCCTGGACCCGGACAAGAACGAGATCGTCTCCGAGCAGAGCTTCGAGTTCGCGGCGGTCTCCATCAGCTCCCAAGTCACCAACATGAAGAACTCCGGCGCTGAGGTGGTCACTACCGTCGCCACTCCCGGCTTCACCTCTCAGGCCATCAAACAGGCCGACCGCCTGGGCTGGCATCCCCAGTGGATGCTGAGCTACAACAATTCCGACGAAATGATGTTTCAGTTCGTCTCGCCTGAGCTCCTGGAAGGTACCATTAGCCTCCAGGCCCTCAAGCTGGCGGCCTGGACTGACGAGCCGGCCGTGGCCGAGCACTACCGGCTCATGCGCGAGTACGGCGGGCCCAGCCCCACCAACTTCACCGTCTATGCCCAGACGGTGGCAGAAGTGGCAGTGGAGGCCCTCAGCAGAACCTGCGATAACCTGACGCGAGAGGGGCTCATGGACGCCCTGGAGTCGATTAAGGACTTTCACAGCGACTTGTTCATAGACGAAGTGAATGTCTCCTTCTCCGACACTGACCACAGGGGCCTGGAGGACGGCAGGATGCTGAGGGCTGTCGTGGAGGACGGGAAGGGCAGGTGGGAGTACTTCGGCCCACTACTTGTGTTCGAGGAGCAGGAACTGGAATAAGGCGGGCGCAGTGACCAACGAGGACAACATGCGCACGGTGCAGATCGGTCTGGCCGCTCTGCGCGGTCGCGAGGTCGACACGTTCAATATAACCATGGCAGCGACAGTCATCTCGGCGCTGCCAATACTGATCTTGCTCGTCCTGTTCCAGCGCCAGCTGGTGAGGGGCTTCACCGCTGGTGCCCTCAAGGGCTAGAGCGGAGGGATAGCCATGAAGAAGGCTCTGATTTTCCTGATGCTGCTCATTGTTGCAGCAAGCGTGGCCACCTGTGGTGGTGAGGAGGAAGCAGAGCCAGAAGGCAGTGCGACACCGGCGGCGGGGCCGGTGGAGATCAGCTTCTGGCACTCCGAGGTGGCCAGCAACCTGGATGCCATCCAGGGACTGGCACGCCGTTTCAACTCCGAGCAGGACGAGGTTAAGGTCAAGATGGCTTTCCAGGGAAACGACGAGGAAACGATGCTCAAGCTCACGGCCTTTCTGAGCTCGGGGGACGTGCCAGCCCTCATCTATCTGGCCGAGGTCGACACTCAGAAACTCGTCGACAGCGGGGCCGCAAGGCCGGTGCAGGAGTTCATCGACCGTGAGGACTACGACCTTTCCGACTTCGATGAGAAGTCGATACAGTACTACACCGTGGACGGTCAGCTCTACGGGATGCCCTTCGGCATTGTCGTCCCTTTGCTCTACTACAACAAGCTGGATTTCAGCGAGGTAGGGCTCGATCCCGAGCAGCCACCCAAGGATCTGGAGGAGGTGCGAGAATTTTCCCGAAAGCTGGTGAAGCAGGACAGCCACGGCAACATCCTCCGCGCTGGCGTTGCCCTCGACATCAACCCTTGGTACCTTGACGTGGCCCTGGCGGAGCACGGCGACTTCTATGTGAACAACAGCAACGGCCGCCAGGGACGAGCCACCGAGGTTCTCTTCGACGGTCCAGCAGGGCAGGCCTTCTTCCGCTGGTGGCACGAAATGATTGAGGAGGGGCTAGCCATCAACGTCGGTCGTAACCCCAGTTATGCCGATGCCCTCCTGGCGATGGGAACCGGTCGAGCCACTATGAGCTTGAGCGCCTCATCAGCCCTGCGTTCGGTGGTGGACGTTCTGGAGCGCGGGGGACTGAACGTGGAGCCGGGGGTGGTCGGTCTGCCCGGCGTCCCCGGCGGGACAGGCTTGCCGGGAGTATACGGCCGGAGCCTCTGGATCCTGAAGGGCCGTCCCGAGGGGGAGCAGGAGGCGGCCTGGGAGTTCATCAAGTGGCTTCTGGAACCCGAGCAGCAGGCCGAATGGTTCGCTGGCAGCGGGTACCTACCAGTGCGAGTCTCTGCCTACGACCTGCCGGCGGCCGAGAACGCCATAGCTGAGTATCCGCTCTTTCGCCTCCCCGTTGACCTCTTCCTGGAGACGCCATCGACCCAAGAGTCTCTCGGCCCGCTTCTTGGCCCTATGAGGGACGTGCGAGAGGTCGTCGCCACCGCTATGGAGGAGACGGTGGTGGGTTCGAAAGACCCCATCGAGGCCCTCGACGATGCAGCCGCCGAAGCCAACGACATCATAGAGAACTACAACCGCCGCCTGGGCGAGTAGCGAGCCACCAGCCCGTGAACGTCGCCGCAGTGGGTCCGGACGATGGGCACACCGCCCGCCCGGGGAGCAGAGACGGCTGACGCGCCCACAGCCCAAACCCTCCCGAATGACCGAGCAAAACACGCGGCCTTCATCTCAGCTCTCCCTTCCTATGCGATAGCGCACGTGTTACCCTGCCCCGAGGCGTGACGCTCTGGCCCTCGCCGACAGGCACAAGCACGCCCCGTCGGGCTAGGCGGTCACCTCCTCCGGACACACCTGCCGCCCCTCCCGCGCCGAGCGGTGGGCAGCCAGGGAGAATTGAAGGATCTCTCGCGCCTCGCCGCCGCTGAGGGAGCACTGGCGCCCCTCCCTGATAGCGGCCAGAAAGTCTCGACCGGCGTGAACAAAGCTCACGCCCCAGTCGGACTCCACCGTGTGGAAGGACCTCGTCTGGCCATCCCGATAGAGCACCAGCGGCGGCCCTTCCAGCATCATCCCCGAACAGCGGTTGATCCAGATCACGCCCTTGCTACCCGTGATCTCCACCCACTCGTCGTTAGCATAGAATTCAGAGCGCACCATCAGTTCGGCTGAGCCCACGGTCTCCCAGGAGCCGTAGCGCATCCCCTGGCGGTGCTTCCAGACGATCATGGCTGGGATATCGGCCACCAGCCCCTGTCCCACGTCCCGCCACTCGATCCAGGCGAAGACCTTCTCCACTGGCCCGAGGAAGTACATCACTATAGAGAAAATGTGGTAGCCGTGGTCAAAGATGGCTGGCCCACCGCCGCATTCGGCCTCAGTCAGACGCCAGCGCCAGGCCTCAGGAGGGACAGGCCAGCCGAACTGAGGCGAGCCGTCGATGACCTTCACCCGGATGGACAGGGGCTCGCCGATGGCCCCCTCGTCCAGCAGCTTCTTCGCCTTGACGTAGGGGGGATAATAGCGGAAGTTCTCGCAGACCCGAAACAGCTTACCCGAGCGCTGGGCGGCGGCGATCATGGCGTCGACCTCACCGAGGTTGACGGCTGGCGGCTTCTGGAGAGAGACGTCTTTGCCTGCCTCCAGGGCGGCGATGGTCATCTCGGCGTGGAGATGGTGCGGCGTGAGGATTTCCACCGCATCCAGGGCCTCGTCGCGGAGAAGCTCGCTGTAGTCATTGAGCCACCTTTGCGCTCCCCACTCCTGCGCTCGCTGACGGGCCACCTCCTCCTGGCTATCGCAGACGGCATAGATCTCGGCCTCGGGGTTGTCCCGGTAAACGAGGGCGTGCAGGTCGGCTATTCTTCCTGCCCCAATGAATCCTACCCGTAGTTTGTCCATGACGCCTCCCTAGCGGAGCACGGCCCCTCGGTCCGCTGGGCCCACCCGCTGGGCATAGAGGGCGAGGAAACCGTCGGCGAGAGGCGATTGCCGCCGTCGCCAGCGGCGCCGCCGCTGCGCCAGCGTGTCCGCCTCGACCAGCAGGTCGAGCCTGCGCTGGGGGATGTTGATCTCGATGAGATCCCCGTCGTGGACCAGGGCGATGGGCCCGCCGTCGTGGGCCTCCGGCGCTGCGTGGCCGATGCAGGGGCCGCGAGTAGCCCCCGAGAAGCGGCCATCGGTGACCATAGCCACGCTTTCAGCCAGGCCCATGCCCACCAGCAGGGCGGCGGGAATAGACAGCTCCCTCATGCCCGGCCCACCCCGGGGCCCCTCGTTGCGAATGACTAGCACGTCGCCGGCCTGCACCTTCTGAGCGAGCAGCCCGTCGCGCAGGTCTTCCTCGCTCTCGAAGACGCGAGCGGGGCCGCGGTGACGCATCATCCGCGGCTCTACGCCGCTTTGCTTGACCACCGCCCCTGCCGGCGCCAGCGAGCCATGAAGGATGGCAATGCCGCCTTCTGGGGCCAGGGGGTCATCCAAAGGCCGCAGGACATCCGGATGACAGTCGGCGGCGGCCGCCGCGATCTGGCCAATGGTCTGGCCGCTCACGCTGGGCAGGTCGCCATCCAGCAGGGGTGCTAGCCGACGCAGCACCCCCGGCACGCCGCCCGCTTCGTGCAGGTCGACCACCGTCAGGGGCGAGGCCGGCTTGAACTTCCCCACCAGGGGAACCTGCCGCCCGATATCGTCGAAGGTCTGGAGGTCAAGCTCCACGTCCAATTCTTCCGCGAGGGCCAGCAGGTGCAGCACGGCATTGGTGGAGCCACCGATGGCCTGCAATACCCTCACCGCGTTGGCCAGAGCGCCCAGGCTGGCGACCTGGCTGAACCGCAGATCCTTCTGCCACAGCTCCACGATGCGGCGGCCGCTGGCGCGAGCGAGTTCGAGACGCTCAGGTGCTACAGCGGGCAGGGTGCCGCAGCCAGGCAGGGACAGGCCCATGGCCTCCACCAGGCAGTTCATGGTATTGGCCGTCCCCATGAAGGCGCAAGCCCCGGGCCCGCCGCAGGCATTGCACTCCAGCGAGTAGAACTCCTCCTCGCTCATCTTGCCGGCTTGGCGGTGGCCCATCCCCTCCTTCACATCGCTCAGAACGACCGCTCGCCCCTCCTTGTACCAGGGGAGCATAGGGCCGCCGGTCAAGAAGATGGTCGGCAGGTTGACTCGGGCGGCGGCCATCAGCATAGCGGGGACGATCTTGTCGCAGGTGCCCAGCATGACCACGGCATCGAAGCGGTGAGCCTCGATCATCAGCTCGATGGAGGCGGCGATCACGTCTCTCAAGGGTAGGACGTAGCGCATGCCGGGCCCCTGGGCGATGCCGTCGCAGGGGGCGACGGTGTTGAACTCGACCGGCATGCCGCCCGCCTCCCGCACGCCCTCCTTCACCGCCATCGCCAGGTCGCGCAGGTGGTGATGGCCGGGCGTCGTCTCGCTCCAGGAGTTAACGATGGCGACCGTAGGCCTGGTGAAGTCTCGCTCGCTGAAGCCCACAGCCCGATAGAGGGCGCGCGGATAGGCGCCCGTCAGGCCCTCCAGAAGGCCTCTGCTGCCCCCCTTCTTGCCTCCGCCCCTCAGCTCAGCCTCTCCTCCCTGCGCTCCTGCTCATAGGCCTGTCGCCGCTCTTTGAGGTAGGCGGGGACGGGCACATCCCACCAGCCAGTCACCAGGCCGCCGGAGTAGGGGTACTCGCGGTTGACCATCACCTCGATAAGGCTGGGGCGACCCGACTGGAAGGCGCGGGCCAGAGCTAGGCCCACCTCTTCTCCCGACTGGATGCGCTCGCTGTGGCAACCGAAGGCGGCGGCGATATCGGCGAAGTTGGGGCTGTAGGGCTGGCCCTCCCGCAGGAACTCGGTGGCCAGCACCCGCTCCGGCCCGAGGGTGGCGATCTGGAGGTCACGGATGGACTGCCAGCCGATGTTGTTGAGAACGGCGATGACCACCGGCACCTTGTACTGAACGGCGGTAGCCAGCTCCTGCATGGTCATCATGAAGTCGCCGTCGCCCACCACGCCCACCACCTGGCGGTCGGGCGCCGCCAGTTTAGCGCCGATGGCGGCGGGCAGGGTGAATCCCATGGTGGAGAAACCGGCGGCGGTGACGTTGCTGCGCGGCTGATAGAAGGCAAACTCCTGCAAGACCTGGGCCTGGGGATGACCGGCGGAGGTGACGACGATAGCATCTCGCTTCAGGGACGCCCGCAGCTCGCGGATGAAGCGAGAAATGGTGACTGGCACCCGCTCGGAATCGCGGAAGGGGCTCAGCTCCCGAAGCCAGTCCTCCTTAATCCGCTGGATCTCCTCGAAGTAGGGACTGCCCTCATACTCCCGCTTGGGGGCGCGCGCCCGTACTTCTTCCACCAGTTGCTGGAGGACGGCGCGGGCGTCGCCGACCAGCCCGACGGCAGCCGCATAGTTCTTCCCTATCTCGCCGGGGTCGATGTCCACGTGGATGAGCTGAGTGGGCGGGATGGCGAAGCTGATGCCCTGGCGGAAGGAGGAGGTAGTCTGGTCGGCAAAACGGCAACCCACAGCCAGGAGAACATCGGCCGAGCGGGCCAGATAGTTGCCACAGGTAGTGCCCTTGGAGCCGGCATGCCAGCCGTACAGGGGGTGATCCTCGGGGAAGCAGCTCTTGCCAGCGAAGGTGGTAATAACGGCCGCACCCAGGTGCTCGGCCAGGGCTTGCAACGGCTCCGATGCCTCGGCAGCGAGAACGCCGCCGCCGGCCAGGATCAGCGGCCGCTTGGCGGCGAGCAGCAGCTCGACAGCCCGCCGCACGTCTGCTGGGTCCGCGCCCGTCGGACGGGGCAGCTCCGTCATCGTTAACGTTAGCTCAACCTCAGCCGCCTCCGCCTGGACATCCATAGGCAGCGAGACGACCACCGGACCGCGGCGGCCAGTCAGCATCTCGCTGAAGGCGCGGTTCATCACCTGGGGAAGCTGTTCCACCCGGGTGACCTGCCAGTAGCGCTTGGTAACCGGCTGGAAGATGCGAGCCAAATCGGCCCAGTGCTGGCGCTCCACCTCCTGGAGGACACCACGGCCGAACATGTAGGTGTGTACATCGCCGCAGAGGACGAGGACCGGCGTGGAGTCGACGAAGGCAGTAGCCAGCCCGACCACCGCGTTGGCCGCCCCTGGGCCGATGGAGGTGAACACCGCCAGGGGCTGCCCGCTCACCCGATAGAAGCCGTCGGCCAGGTGGACAGCGCTCTGCTCGTGGCGAACCTGGATGACCCTTATCTGCCCCTCGCGCGATTTGAAGGCGTCCAGGAGCCCCAGGCAGCCGTGGCCGGGGATACCCACTAGATAGGGAACGCCCCTACCAACAAGATGCTCGGCGACGATCTCTCCGCCCGTCAGAAGCATGGTGCTACATCTCCTCCGGATGTGCTCAGAATAATACCCGCAGCTTGCGCTGGCAACTTATCTCCTTTCCCCGCACGCCGTTCGGCGAGATGCATCGCCTCCACAGAATAGGTCGTGGTTCCCTCGTGGCTGATGACCAAGACCGCGTGGTCTGTGGAGAGCGGCGGCGGGTGGACAGCAAAGTCGAAGGAATGGACTGCCCAGGCGTCAACTCCAAATGCCCTGAAGAGTGCCTCCCCAACTTGGGCGGCATGGAAACTGGTGCCTACCCCACACAGATAGAGACGAGTCGCTTGCGCCAGCCGCTCCGCGGCCTGAGCCGCGACTGGTCTTGCCTCCTCAAGCACACGTGACAGATCGGCCGGCTGACGTTTGATCGCTTCGCAATACAGCATACTTAGTTCCCACCAGCCGTGCTTGCTCGTGTTGCCCCAGCCATTCCAGCCGCCTCTCCGATAATACCACCTAGCCATAGGAGCCAGAAGCCAGAGCGTTGATGATGCCGGATTCAGGCCCCGCCTGCTCGACTTCTCGCAGTTCTCTCCAGCAGGCGGCCTTCCCAAGGAGAGCGTGGAGGGATTAGAATGGGCTGCCGAAGAGCACCAGCGGAGGTTCAAGAGCTGGAGCAGGATATGAAACAACATCTAGAAGACATAGTCGAGAGTTTCTTGGCCTTCAACTACTTTGAGGCCGAGGCGGCAGCAAAGCGGGCTCTGGCCAGCATGATCATAGCCTGCCTCCCCTTGCAGAGAGCGACGATAGGGATGCTGCAGGCCAGAGACCTGAGAGACAACCTTAAGGTCATCGTCGGCGGCGCCGTAACCTCCGATAGATGGGCGGCGGAGATAGGAGCCGATGGCTGGGCCCCAAACGCTCCCCAGGCGGTGGAAGAGGCGAACAGATTGCTGCGCGAACTTAGGGAGGGAGTCTAATGGCTGAGATGACGGGGGCAGAAAGGTTACTGTGCTATCTGCATGGAGAGACGCCCGACAAGGTGCCGCTCCTGCACTGGTCGGTTGACCTGGCTCTGGCTCTGTCGGGCGTTTCCATGCGCCAGTTTGCTTTCGATCCAGATAAGATAGCCCTTGGCCACATCAGGTACGTGCAGAAGTACAAGACGGACGTGTCCGTGGTGAACTCCGACCTGTGGTGGGCGTTGGAGCCGTACGGGGTGGAGGTCTACATCACTGACAGCCTCATCTACCCCAAGAAGACGCTCGCCGACCGCACGAGGCCCGACCCGAAGGTCTACGAGGAGCTCGAATATCGCGACCCCTTCGCAGGAGAGAGAGCCAAAGTGCTGGCCAAGGCCTCCGAGATCGTTTCCGACGAAATCGGCGACAAAGTCGCCTTCAGGCAGGGAGGCTATGGGCCGGTGTCCAACCTTGCCCTCCTAGTGGGAGTAAAAGAGGCCCTGAGGGACCTGATCCTCTTTCCGGAAGCCGTCTTCGGGGCGGTAGAAAGAGTGATGATGGATTGGACCGTAGATTATTACTTGGGCAGCCTTGAGCCCTGGAAAGACAGGCTAACGAATATCAACTACGGTTTCGCCAGCCTGGATAAGGACCTCGCCCTCCCGGAGTTCAAGGAGGAGATAGCCCGGCTGGAGATGGAGGGCCTGGAGAGGATCAAAGAGAGGGTCAGAGAGGTGATGGGCCGCGATGTGCCGGTTACAACCCATTTCTGTGGTCCCAGGCCTGATCTCGATTTCGTAACGGAGAAGTTCGGCGATACGCTCGATGAGCTTCAGTTCTGGTGGCCCGGCTCCGACTATCCCCTGGAGGACGTTCCTGTGGCATTGCCTGCTCCTTTCCCTTGGGCGATACGCTATCGCCTCCTGGGGAGCAAGAGCAAGCCTCCAGGTGTCCATTAGGAACTGCTTATACAGATTCCGAAAGTTGCTGACCACCCACATCGGTCCTGCGCATCTTTGCTGCTGTCGCGCAGGACATGAATCGTATCTGGAGGGGAGCCGCCCTTCAACCAATTTCAACAACTTCCGGGACTTGACCGAGCGTAAGCGAACCGCATACTCGCCGTTATATGAAGTTGCTCTCATCTGCATTATCTCAGTAGTCATGAGGAATACCCTTGATATGTAAAAGGAGATGTTCCTTGTCATCCATCTCTTCAATCCAGCCATAATTGGCATCACATTTGGAATCCAGATCGTTTATGTAGGGTTTGATATCAAGAAGCGGGGTTCCATCAAACACGTCCAAGCCTGATGTGTGGATTTCGTTATTTACAATGGATTTTATGCGAACAACGCTAAGACCAATGGGATTTGGGCGGACTGGTGACCTGCTTGCAAACAGGCCAACCCTCGCACCGCCGGCCCATGGAGGAGATACAATCATTGACAATCTTCGCACAATGTGGTGTATGTAATAGATGACGTAGATATAATGGAATTTCGCAAGCTTATAAAGCCCGTCCGCATATTGGGAATCAACGACTACACGGAAATCTCCTTTGGCTTCATCCAGCGGCTGATATGGTGCGTTGTCTATATACGGGGTGCGAATGACCCCAATCCGCTTCAACTTAAAGCTCAGTTGCTCTATCATATCGATTTTACCCCGCTAAGCAATCGTCCATAACCGCCGAAGAAGGGATGCTCCCTAAAATTGCTGAACCCTTGCGAGGACAATAGCTCTTTCCAATCTTTTTCGATAAAATCAAACGCGTAAGGGCACTCTATGAGTTTAAAAGGAATCCTTAGATAGAAAGGCATTTCTTTTAGCGAAAATTCATTGTAGTCCAGGATAAAAAATGTCCCATCCTTTTTTAATGCCTTAAAGGCATTCCTAATAATCTGGTCCCTAGCCTCCTGAGGAAATCCATGCAACACAAAAGAAATAAAAACCTTCTCAAAATACCCTTCATAGCTTAGATCCTGGTCGATCCTCTTATTGATGATTGCAGCATTGGAAAAATGGCCGCAATTCTTTTTGAATTGCGAAATCATCTCTTCAGAGATATCAAGTGCTACCAATTCTCCTCTTGCAGAAAGATATCTCATCATCAAACAGGCATTCCTACCTGTCCCTGCCCCTAAATCAAGAATTTTATCATCTGGCCTAATTGCCATTAATCGAACAGCTTTTCGTATGAAAGAAGAATACTTACCCAACGTTATAATATCCATTACTAGATCATAATGTTTTGCTATAAACCCGGTGACTTCAACCTTCGACTCTGGATAATAAGCATGCATCCCCGGCCCCTCGCTACCATCTTCAGATCATATACCTGTGGGGTGCCAAAATGTTAGCCATATCTGGAGGGTTGACGTGCTGAGCTATTTGGGCTAGCCACGAGGCTGTGGGGTACCCGCCCGCATGATCCATCTGGCCAGCACGTCCTGATTGACAATCCGGGTCGCCTGACGGCACTGATCGCCGACCGATGATTTTCTGCTTCTGAGGCAGGCTCTCTACCTGTTTGGCTCCGGCGCTAATGTCGTGCAGCGAATGTTGTCGACATCTGCAAACCCGGCCTCTGTCCTAATGTGCTATTCTTGCCTATGACTCATAAGTCGAATCCAGGACCATGAACGATCTTGCCCGGCTCGCTGCCTTGATAAGACCGCTCAGCCGCTCTCTCCACGTGAAAGCGTAGTGTGTCGATTCCTTCATGCTAGGTTTGCTCTCTTCCGATGAGGAGATCTCACAGAGACGTCCATGGAGCAATGCATTGGGATTGGAATCATAGCCCAATCTTCACTTAGGATATCCCTAACCCCCAGGTAGACGCCTACTTTGGGCGGTCAGTGGCTGTGGGTGAT
The DNA here is from genome assembly GCA_034429995.1 of Dehalococcoidia bacterium. Taxonomy (GTDB): domain Bacteria; phylum Chloroflexota; class Dehalococcoidia; order SM23-28-2; family SM23-28-2; genus SM23-28-2. The sequence continues at coordinate 73,057 of DAOUEZ010000033.1, read as the reverse complement.
GTCAATGGCGACGGGAAGGTGTTCATAAGCGTTTGAGCAGGAGGCCGTTGTGAAGAAACCCAAGAGTAATCTTATTTTTGATGACAAAGACTTCCCTATCAGCTTAGTCCGCAAGTGCATTCTCCAGGGTACGGGGATCGATATCGAGGAGGGGAAGCAGAAGCCCATCATCGCCAGCGCCAATTCTCAGACGGAAATCAACCCGGGCCATATGCACCTGGACACCATCGCCCAGCGGGTGAGGGAAGGGGTGCATGCTGCTGGGGGCATCCCCTTCGAGTTCAGCGTGCCAGCCCCCTGCGACGGGATCACCGAGGGGCATGAGGGGATGCGGTTTGTCCTGGCCCAGCGGGACCTGATTGCGGATATCGTCGAAACCCACGTGCGAAGCATGATGTACGACGGTGTCGTGTTCATTGCCGGCTGCGACAAGATCGTCCCTGGGATGCTGATGGCGGCGGCCCGGCTGAATCTCCCCGCCATCTTCATCACGGGCGGTCCCAGCGCATGGAGCATCCGCTTCAAGAACACCTTTAAGGGGAGCGTCGACCGCGACTCTTACGAGGACCTGGGGGACAAGCTCGCGACGGCCACGCCCGCAACCTGCGGTGCGTGTGAGCTGATGGGAACCGCCAACACCATGCAGTGCCTCACCGAGGCGTTGGGCCTCTCCCTGCCCCGTTCGGCGAACGTCCCTGCCTATCATGTGGAGAAGCTCCTTTTCGCTCGGATGGCGGGAAAGCGGATCGTGGAGATGGTGGAAGAGGAGCTCACAGCGGACAAGATTCTGACTCCCAAGGCCATCGAGAACGCGGTCATGGTAGACCTGGCCATCGGCGGCTCGACGAATTCCACCCTTCACTTGCCGGCTCTGGCTCATGAGGTCGGCTTCGACCTCCCGCTGAAGGTCTTCAACGACTTCAACAAGAGAATCCCCACCCTCTGCGCCATATCGCCCAACGGGCCTTATGGCGTCACCGACCTCTACATGGCCGGGGGCATTCCCGCGGTAATGAGGCGGCTGGCAGAGGATCTCCACCTCGACGCCCTCACCGTCACCGGTAAGACCACCGGTGATATCATCAACGGGGCTGTTATCCTGAATGAGACGATCATTCCTGACAAGGCGAATGCCCATATGCCGGAGGGGAGTACGGTCATTCTAACGGGGAACCTGGCGCCGGAGGGCGCTGTAGTGAAGCAATCGGCTGTCGCCAAGGATATGCTTGTCTTCTCCGGGAAGGCGCGCGTCTTCGAGTCGGAGCACGACTGCCTGAAGGCCATCCGGGAAAGGACTATCCAGGAGGGGGAGGTAGTCGTGATCCGGAACGAAGGGCCCAAGGGCGGCCCCGGGATGGCGGAGACCCTGGCGGTGACTCTGGGATTGGAGTTGGCTGGCTTCAGGCGCGTGGCCCTGATCACCGACGGTAGGTTTTCAGGCGCCACGGCCGGTCCCTGCATTGGCCATGTCTCCTCTGAGGCCTATGTCGGCGGGCCCATTGCCGCCGTGAGGGACGGGGACGAGATTTTCATTGATATCCCGGCCAGGAAGCTCGAGGTGAAGCTGAACGACGAGGAAATCAGGAACCGCCTGAAGGGCTGGAAGCCCGTGGAACGGGAGATCCCGTCCGGTTTCATGCGGCGCTACGTCAAGCTGGTGAGCTCGGCCGCAAAGGGCGCGGTGCTGGAGTGAGCACGAGCGCGCAAGACCTGCGGCCCCCCAAGCTATCCAACCATCGCCGAGCCGTAAACTGGCCAGTGGTCAAGGGCCGATAATCCCAGATGGGTCGCATGGCACACACCTCTTGGATGGAAGCCGGCCTCAACTGCCGGGGATGGGACAAGCGTTGGAAAGGGTGACTACCATCACTGTCTCTCCCTGCTCCGCCGCCTGCCGGAATGCCTGTTTGAGGGCATCAAACAGCCTGTCATAGTCCCCCGACACCACAGTGCTCATGGAGCCAGGGCTGACTGTCAGTTCGTGCTCCCTGAAGACAGCAAGGGCGCGCTCGATCGCCGAGGACAGCCCCGGTTGGCGCAGGGGATACAGGCTAACCTGTGCTGCCACCTCCATGCTTCAGCCTCCTTCCTCAAATCGAACGCTCAGGGCGACCAAGGCACCAAAGGGGAGAGCCGTGCATTGATCCAGCCAGTGCATAGGGTAGAGGCCTGTGCGCCAGCGGATCGTCATCGGTCGGGATGCCAGGGAATTGCGAACCAGGCGCTCCAGTTGGCCAGGTGAGAGGAAGCGGGCGCGGCGATAGGAGGCCGCCCTCCGAAGCCGGCGCCACACAGCTACCGGGCTGAGGCGATTGAGACTCACCAGGATCAGCCCGTGGCGGGCCACCCGCTCGGCTTCCCGCAACGCTGCCTCAGGGGCGTCCAAGAACTCGAGTACCGTGACAAAGGCCACGACATCGAAGGCCGCCTCGCCGAACGGGAGATGGGCGACGTCAGCCAGCACGAAAGGGAGATCGGGCCGCCGGTCTCGAGCGAAGGTCAACATAGAAGGAAGCCGGTCGAGGCCCATCACCGGTAGTCCCAGAGAAGCGAACCAGTCCGTGAAGTGCCCAGTGCCGCAACCCACCTCAAGGAGGGAGTGAGATTCACCAAAGTCTGCCAGGAGCCCTTGCAGCATCTCCTTCTCCACTCGATCCGCTCGCCGACCGAAAGGAGTGGTGTACCAAGCTTCATAGCGCTCGGCCTGCTCTAGGTCGAGAGCCTGCATGAGGTCTCCCCTTCTGCCACTAAGACAGCCATGTCCTGCGGGTCATTATACTTCAGGGAACGTCGACTCGGTCAGTCAGAACGAGTTGACAGGGTCTGCCACGAGCGGGAGCCTCCGCGAGCTGCCTCAACGTGGCAGCGATAATTTCTCCGGCCTCCAAACCCGGTGACAACGCATGTGCTTGGTGGTAAAGTGATTATGGACATAGTTTCATAACTTGCTTGATACTACGCCGCGCCAAGATCAACCAAGTGGCAACGGGTGGCTTTTATGCCGCAGGTGGCCTACTTCAAGCCGGCAGAGGTTCTTGCCTGCGTTGCGATAGCGCAAGCGTGCTCCCCGTTCGGCCTGCTGGCCCTGCCTTGCGAGGGCCGGGCGGTAGACGCGGGCTCGGCGGGCAGGGCCCCTGAGGCGACCATAAAGTAAGGAAATGGGTTCGATCCTCTACGGCCCTGTCCCGTCCTGGCGACTGGGAAGGTCGCTCGGCGTCGATCTTTTGCCCGCTGGCGGGACGACTTGCTCCTTCGATTGCATCTACTGCCAGTTGGGTAGGACGGCGCGGCGGCTGACGGTGCGGGCCGACTTCGTCGCTCTGAGTGTTCTGGCTCGCGAGCTAGAGGCAGCCAGGAACATAGCGGCTGATTACGTTACCTTCTCAGGAATGGGCGAACCCACCCTGGCCAGCAACCTGGGGGACGCCCTACGATTGGCTCGGGATGTGCTAGGTCTGCCTAGCGCGGTCTTGACGAACTCTTCGCTCATGGCACGGGAAGATGTGCGGCGGGACCTGGCCTGTGCCGACGTGGTCGTTGCCAAGCTGGACGCCCCCGATGAGCAACTGTTCCGGCGGATCAACAGGCCGGTGGCCCGCTTCTCCCTGGCGGAGATCGTGGAGGCCATCGAGCTCTTCAGGGCAACGTACAAGGGAAAGCTGGCGCTCCAGATCATGTTCGTTGAGGCCAACCGAGAGGCCGCAGGCAGATTGGCCGCCATCGCCAGCAGATTGTCCCCCGATGAGGTGCAGATCAACACTCCGCTACGCCCCTGCCCGGTCAAGCCTTTGACGGCGGACGAGATGGCTGCGATACGGGAGGAGTTCGGCAGGCTTCCGAATGTAGTCACCGTCTACGACGCTCCCAGGCCCGAAGTGACGCCTATCGATGTCGCAGAGACACGCCGACGGAGGCCGGAGCTCTAGGCGAATACCTTCCTGACAACCTCCAGAAGAGGCTTGACCCTTAGCGCCTGCTTGCCTAGGATGTTATGGGCATACGTCCATAAGTCTGGGCCTGAATACGCGGGTCAGACTGACCAAGCAGCGTCGATGTGAAAGGCATAGTCATGGATGACGTTGAGGCAAGAACGAACGGGTTTGAGCCAACCATAGTGGGGTTCTTCTGCAACTGGTGCTCCTACGCGGGGGCCGATGTAGCAGGCACAGCGCGATTGCAGTACCCACCGAATCTGAGAATAGTCAGGGTGATGTGCTCTGGCAGGGTAGACGAACGGCTGGTGCTCAAGGCGTTCGCACTGGGCGCAGATGGCGTCCTGGTCTGCGGCTGTCACCCGGGAGATTGCCACTATCATAGCGGCAATCTGAGCGCCAGGAGGAGAGTGGTAGGCTTGAAGCCCTTCCTCGAGGCCGTAGGAATCGGCGGCGACAGGCTCAGGCTGGAGTGGATCTCAACCTCCGACGGGCCGAAGGTGGTGGAAACCGTCACTAGCTTCGTCGAGACCCTCAAGCAGCTCGGGCCGAGCCCATTCAGGAGGGCAGCATCGTGAATCTGCAATATGTGCCGACGATATGTCCCTACTGCGGTTGCGGCTGCGGAATGTACCTCGTACTGAAAGACGGGAGGATAGTGGGCGAGGAACCGTGGAAGGAACACCCGGTCAACGAAGGGACAAACTGTCCCAAGGGGAAAAATGCCTACAAATTCCTCTACAGTGACGATCGGCTCAAGAAGCCCTTGATTCGAAAGAATGGGACGTTCAGGGAGGCTTCTTGGGAAGAGGCGCTGAGCCTCGTCGCCGAGAAGCTGAAGGGGGTTCCGCCGGAGTCCTTCGGTGCCATCGCCTCCGGCAAGGGCACCAACGAGGAAGCTTACGTCCTGCAGAAGTTCGCCCGGGTCATCATGGGCACCAACAGCATCGAATACTGCGCCAGGTTCTGCCACTCGGCGTCGGTGGCCGGCCTCCTGCCCACGGTGGGCTCGGGCACCATGGAGACCTCCCAGCTCGACATCGAGCGGGCCGACTGCATACTCATCGCTGGCGTCAACATCAAAGAGACCTTCCCCATGATCGCCAAGAAGGTGCTTCGGGCCAAGAGGAAGGGGGCCACGGTCATCGTCATAGACCCCCGAAGGACCGTGACCGTGAGCTACCTGGGCGACCTCCACCTGCAACTGCAAGCGGGCACGGATGTAGCGCTCATCAACGGCATGATGAGCGCTATCCTTGCCGAGGGCCTTGAGAACAAAGAGTTCATTGAGACGAGGACTGCGGGGTTCGATGAGCTTCGCGCTGCTCTGTCCGCCACCTCCCCTGAGCAGGCCGCAGATATCAGCGGCGTGGCAGCGGAAAAGATCAAAGAGGCGGCTATCGCCTACGCCAAGGCAGAGAGGGGCTGCATCCTCTTTGATGAAGGCATCACTCAGCACACCACCGGCTCAGACAATGTGGCGGCCCTCGCCGACCTGGCCCTTCTGACCGGGCACATCGGCAAGCCGGGGACCGGTGTGAACCCCATGAGAGGGCAGATCAACGGTGAGGGCGCAGGGGACATGGGCTGCGTCAATGTCTTTTACCCCGGATTCAAGCAAGTAGGCCAGGAATCCGCCGAGTTCTTCCAGAACGCCTGGGGGGTAGAGCACCTACCCACTGAACCCGGCCTTACCTACATGGACATTATTCACAAATGCAAAGTTATCTACCTAGTGGGCACAAACCCCGTCATGGCTGCCCCCGACTCTACGAACGTCAAGAGGGCTCTGGATAACCTCGACTTCTTCGTGGTTCAGGACATATTCCTGACCGAGACAGCCAAGCACGCCGACGTGGTGCTGCCAGCTGCCTGTTGGGTAGAAAGAGAAGGCATCCACGCCTGGGTGGACAGGAGGGTGCAGAAGATCAACAAGGTCATCGACCCTCCCGGCGAGGCCATGCCCGACTGGTGGATCATTTGCAGAGTGGCGGAGAAGATGGGCTACAAGGACAAGTTCAACTATGCCTCGGCGGGAGAGATATTCGAAGAGATCAGGAGCTGCGTCCCCCAATACAAGGGGATCACCTACGAGAGACTGGAGAAGAAGGCGGGGGGCATTCAGTGGCCCTGCCCTTCCGAGGACCACCCAGGCACTCCTACCATGTTCGTTGAGGCCTTCGGCACGCCTGACAAGCTGGGTCATTTTCAGGCGGTGGAGTACAAGCCTCCGGCGGAAGTGCCGGACGCAGACTATCCCGACGTGCTCATCACCGGCAGGAATCTCTTTCATTACCACACAGGGACAATGACCCGGAGGACAGATACGCTGAACAGCGAGGTGCCTGAAGCGTACGCCGAGATCAACCCCGAGGACGCCACCAGGTTGCGCATCAGTAGCGGCAGTCGGATCACCCTGGAGACAAGGCGAGGGAGGATAGAGGTCACCGCCAAGGTGACCGGCCGTGTGCCACAAGGGTCCATATTTGTGCCCTTCCATTTCTCGGAGTCATGCGCCAACATCCTCACCAACCCCGCTCTTGATCCCAAAAGCAAGATGCCAGAGTTCAAGGTGTGCGCCGTCAAGGAAGAGGTGTAGGCATGAAGGGGGATACCTACTGGGCTTGGTCCCCAGACCCGGCAATAGTGGACAGGGCCGAAAGCGGGGGTGCGGTTACCTCGCTCCTCAAGTTTGCCCTGGAGAGTAACCAGGTCGATGCCGTGCTTGCCGTCAAGGCAAGAGATGGCAACAGGTATGATGGCATCCCTGTGCTGATCGATGATCCTGAAGAGGTAGCGGCGACGGCAGGAGCGTTGCACTGCGTTTCCCCCAACATGGCCCGCTGCCTCAAGGAATTCCTCGACGGTGCTTCCGACTTGAGGGTAGCCGTGACTTGCAAGCCGTGCGACGCCAAGGCGATCATCGAGCTGGTCAAGCGCAACCAGATCAACCTTGAGAATGTACTCCTCATCGGCCTGAACTGCACCGGCACCATGCGTCCGGTGGTAGCCCAGCGGATGATGGAAGAGGAATTCGGCGTGGATCCCTTCGATGTTGCCAGTGAGGACATCGAGGACGACAAGCTGAAGATAAGGCTGCGGGACGGCAGCGAGAAAGAAAGGGATTTGGCAGAGCTGGAGGCCAAAGGGCTCGGGCGGAGGGAGAACTGCCGCAGATGCGACATCAACATCCCGACCATGGCGGATATAGCCTGCGGGAAGTGGGGAGCAGAGGGTAGGGAGGCCACGTTCATAGAGGTCTGTTCCGAGAGAGGAGCCGACTTCATCGACAGGGCGGTCGAAGGCGGCCACATCAAAGTGGAGCAGCCGAGCGCCGAGGCCCTCGAATCGAGGAGAGCACAGGACAGGGCGGCCACCGAACTGGCGCGGCAGTGGCAGGAGAGAGATTTCGGCGAGTTCCAGGCGATGAGTCTTGAGGAGCGGTTCGATTACTGGTTCGGACCTTCCGGCCAGTTCAGCCAGTGCACCAAGTGCTTTGGCTGTAGGGACGCCTGCCCCATCTGCTACTGCAAGGACTGCTATCTGGAGGCAGACAGAGGCGTAGTGCCCAGGGGCGAGATCCCGCCTGACGCCATGTTCCACATGATCCGGGCCGTACACGTCATGGATTCCTGCGTGAACTGCGGTCAGTGCGAGGATGCCTGTCCTGTGGAGATCCCGTTGTCCCGCCTGATCTTCATGCTCAATAGGCAACTCGCCCCCATCTTCAAGTACGAGCCCGGAATGGATGTCAGCGCCGCCCCCCCATTGAGGATGGTCACAGAGGAGGAACTCTCCCTCAGCGGCGTTGAGCTTACCCTGTAGGCGACAGCCTTCGACTCAAGGACGTAGACTTCGAGAGCCAGCGCATTCAGGTTCGCCATGGCAAGGGGAATAAGCAGCGCATGGTGCGGTTAAGCCCGGCGGACCGGATGGGCGAGCGCCTGGGGTGAGGGTTCGGCCGCCGCCGGCCGCATGCCCTCGAAATCCATCCCGATTTTTGAATCTAAGGGGTTAACAATTAGGCCTGCGTTTCGGGGTGACCTTCTTCCCTCCAAGCAGGTCGTCGGGGCTCGCTTGGTCGAGTGCTACATCATCTCGTGTCCCCACTGGCGACGGTTGATGCCGTTGAGTTGCTAACTCAGCGAAAGAACTCCTGACTCTCAATGCAGGAGTCGTCGGTTCGAATCCCCCCCGACCCTCCAGACTCCAGATACGGAAAAGGGCCCCTCGGGAGGCGTTTCCGTTCAGCAGCGCTCCTTTGACAACCTGCCCCCTGCCAGTTACTGTTTAGCCATCTCCGTGGGCGACTTCTGGCTTGGCTGGGGGGGAGGGACGGTCGCTCTGCCTCTCCTGTGGTCACGAAAACTGCGAAGCGCACAAATTCCAGAACCAGTGGGCCGCCCGGCGGCCCTGCCGGAATTTTGGAGGGACGGTACGTCGAGGGCGGCGAGCATGGAGCGGGACAGTCGATGAGACGCCCTCGCTATTTCGGCCAAGGCGGCAGTCTTTCGGGTCAGAGCTGGGGCCCGGCCGTACGGCTGGTGGGTTCGCCTGTGGGCTTTCCTGTCCGGCTGCTGGTGCTAGCGTCGGCTTTCGGCGTGGGGTACTTGGCGCAGGCGGCGACAGAGGGCGCCGAGGACTTGCGCCAGGGGTTAATTCTATTCGCGATCGCGACGGGGTTGGCGATCGCAGCGATTGCGGGGCACCACTTCTCAGAGGCCGAGGCTCCGAGAGCAAGCCCTATCGCACATGTTTCGCATCTGTATCCGAGGCTGCCGCTGGTCGAGCGGGCGTGGGGCCTCGTCGGGCGATACTGGCTGCTCTTCGTGGCACTGGGGCTCGGAATTGCCTTTCGGACATACCTGCTGTCGAGCCATCCCTTCGGGGTGTGGCTAGACGAGGCGGAGAACGGGATCATTGCCGAGCGGATCCTGGACGACAGCAGCTATCGCCCGGTATTCATCACAGGAGTCTGGGGAGCCAATCGGGCGGCGCTGCCACTGTACGTTTTCGCCGGGGCAATACAGTTCTTCGGGCGGCACATCCTGTCCCTGCGGGCGGCGACGACGGTGGGAGCGATCCTGACGATCCCCTTCGTGTTCTTGCTGGCGCGGGAGCTTTTCGATACTCGGCTCGCTGGCATAGCCACGTTCCTGTTTGCCGTGATGCGCTGGCACGTCAACTTCAGCCGCATCGCTACGGAGCCCATCTTCTCACCGCTGTTCGTGGTCGCGAGCATGTACTTCCTTGTGCGGGGGCTGAAGCGGGGCAGTTGGCCGAACTTCCTGGCTTCGGGTCTCCTGTTGGGGCTGGGGCTGCAATTCTATTGGGCGGTGTACTTGGTGCCCGTCATCATGGTGCTGTATTGGGCGCACACAGCTATCTTCCAGCGGGCGGTGAAGCTGCGCCGTTCCTTCATCGGGATGGCGCTGCTGGCACTGGCGGCCTTCGCGGCCTTTTCGCCCGTCGCAGCCTGGGCGACGCAGCATCCGTCGGAGTTCACGGAGCGGGCGAGCGCGGTCTCGATCACCGAGGGGAATTCGACCGTCGAGACCGTCGAAGCGCTGCTGCGCAACACGAAGAGGCACGCGCTCATGTTCAACGCAGAGGGTGACCGAAACGGTCGGCACAATCTGCCGTGGGCGCCGATGTTAGACACGTTCACCGGGATCGCCTTTGTGCTCGGGCTGGGCATCAGCCTGTACAATGTCCGGCGGCCGGGCTACTTCTTGATCCTGCTGTGGGTGGCGGTCCCGCTCTGGGCTGGGATCGGGACGGCCGAGACCGAGGCACCGCATGCGGTGCGGTCGCTGTTGGTGACGCCGGGAGTGGCGCTGGCGGCGGCGGTGCCATTGTGGCTGGCATGGCGTCTGGCGTCGGAGCAGCGGGCGCAGGAGGAGGCAGCGACGCTGGACGGACATGGCTGGCGTCTGCCAGGGTTGGCGCTGACAACACTGCGGAGTCGGTCAGTGGGGCTGATCCTACTGGGGGGGACGGTGGTGGGGCTGCTGGCGCTGCTCTCGCTGGTAGCGGAGCGGAATTACGATACCTTCTTCAACAAGCAGTTAGAGGACACGGCGGTGTGGGCCTGCTTCTCACCTGAACAGACCATTGCAGCGAAGGAGATGAACCGCCTGGGGGACACATATCAGTTCTTAATATCGCCGATGATGACGGGGCACCCAACGCTGCTGTTCGTGGCGGACGAACCGGAGCGGGCAAAGGCGTTGGAGCTGGTGAAGGATGTGCCCATCGGTGGGGAGCAGCCTACCGTCTTCCTGCTCGACTGGGAAGCCTGGGAGACGTTCCGTCTGCTGAGCCAGTACTACCCGACGGCGCAACTTCAGGAGTTTCGACCGCCGAAGGTGTCGGCCCAGGAGGGATTGGCGACGGTGTATGAAGCCATCATCGAAGCCGGCGCCGTGCGGAGAGCGCAGGGGCTGGACGCAAGGTACGTGTCGATGGCGGATCGAGGGGAAGAGGTCGAGGAGCGGGCGGCGACGGTGGACTTCGACTGGTCGGAACAGGCGCCGCTGGAGCCTCCATTCTCGGCAACGTGGTCAGGGGTATTGAAGGTGCCCGGGTTCGAGGAGTACGCACTGGGGGTGGAGGCGCCAGGGAGGGCACGACTTCTGCTGGACGGGCAGCTCCTAGCCGAGGGGACGGGCCGGGCCGAATGGCGGGGCAGTCTGGCGCGGGGCATCCATGACTTGGAGGTGGCGGCACAAATCGAGGAGCTTGGACGGGTACGGTTATACTGGAGCAGCCAGTCGGTGCCGTGGGGAGCGGTGCCGGCCTCGGCTCTGTTCGGCCCACCAGTGACAGCGGCAGGATTGCTCGGGCGCTACTATCAGGGAGCGGGGCTGTCGGGGCAGCCAGTGCTGGAGCAGATCGACCCATTTGTGGCATACCGTTTTTATGACCCGCCGTTGCCCGAGCCCTTCAGCGTTCGCTGGACAGGGAAGCTGCTAGCGCCGAGCAGTGGGCAGTATCGCTTCCGGCTGGACTCCATCGACGAGTCAACATTGATCATCGACGGGAGCAAGGTGGTGAGTGTGGAAAAAGCAGGTGTCGCGGAGGGGGGTGTGCGGCTGGAGGAGGGGCTGCACGACATCGAGGTGCAGTACGTGGGGAGGACGTGGTTCTCCCGGGTGTTCTTAGCATGGGAGCGGCCGGGGGTGGAGCTGGAGACGCTCGGAAATCAGTTCCTGCGGCCCGGTTAAGCCGTCGGCGGTTCCGCCGAGGGCTGTGGGGTGCCAGAATGTCGTGCGTCTCCGGAGGGTTGACGCGGTGAGCTGTTTGGGCCGGCCTTGATTGCCTAACAACGTCCTGATTGACAAGCTGGGAGTCGTGGGTTCGAATCCCACCCGGCCCTCCAGATCCCACAGCCCAGCACATCGCTAACACCGACCTCTTCTCAGGCCTCGGCGTCGCGAGCCTCGTCGCCGGTCAGACTCTCGGCGTTAGCAGTGCCTATACAATGATATAATCGTGCTACGGTAGCCCTACCACGATGGCAGTGGAGGGGGATGTGTCTGCCCCAAGGACAGGGGCCAGTGAGCAGTGACTTCTAGACAAAGATGAGTCGTGTTGTTTTCGATCAAGTCACTAAGCACTTCGGGGATGTAGTGGCCGTAGACGGCCTCTCCCTGGAGGTGCACGACAAGGAGTTCCTCGTCCTTCTGGGACCTTCCGGCTGCGGCAAGTCTACCGCCCTGCGACTGGTTGCCGGCCTGGAGGAGCCGACCAAGGGCAGCATCATCATCGGCGACCGCATCGTCGACAACGTGGAGGCGAAGAACCGAGACGTGGCGATGGTATTCCAGAGCTACGCCCTTTATCCCCATATGTCCGTGCAGGACAACATGGGCTTCAGTTTGCGAATGCGGCACGTCCCCAGGCGAGAGCGTCACCAGAAGGTGCTGGACGCCGCCCGTATGCTCGGCTTGCACGATCTGCTGCGGCGAAGGCCAGGAGAGCTCTCCGGCGGCCAGCGCCAGCGGGTCGCCCTGGGCCGCGCCATCGTTCGCAGCCCCTCGGTCTTTCTCATGGATGAGCCCCTATCAAACCTTGACGCCAAGCTGCGTGTCCAGATGCGCCGTGAGCTCATCAAGCTCCACCGCCAACTCGAGACGACGGTGATCTTCGTGACCCACGATCAGGTGGAGGCGATGACCATGGGGGCGCGCATAGCCATCATCCACGAAGGCGCCCTTCAGCAGGTCGGCGACCCTCAGGAGGTCTACCAGCACCCCGCTAACCTGTTTGTGGCTTCCTTCATCGGCAGCCCGGCCATGAACTTCTTCCACAGCGAGCTCCGACTGCAGGATGGCCAGCTAGTAGCTCACAGCGCCGGTGCCTCCTTCCCTCTGACCGAGGGGCAGGCTCGAGCGTTGGCTGCTCTAGGCGGGGAAAAGGCGATCATTGGTGTGCGCCCTGAGCACGTCCTGCTGGACTGGGAGGCAGAAGAGAATTCCGAAGCCTGCCTCGATGTGGTCGTCGATACCGTGGAGTCTATGGGGCACGAGCAGCACGTCACCTTTTCCGCTGGCGATACCACCATCGTAGCTCGTCTCGATGCCAGACGACGCCTGCGAGAGGGCGAAAGGCTCCGCTTGAGGATTGACCGAGCGCATATGCACTTCTTTGACCCTGACACCGGTCAGCGCATAGAGTGAGTACAGGCTAGGCCCGAGCACAGAGTCTGCCCGTGGACGCGACGGATGTCACCGCAAACCAGCGCTTGCCACTGATAGCCGCAGCAGGACGCCTGCTTCAGCGGCTCAAGGGTGTCAACCGCTTGGGGTTCGCCCTCATCTTCCTCGCGCCCTCGTTGCTCATCTTTGGCGCCTTCGTCTTCTACCCTCTGGTCAAGGCCCTTTACCTCGGTTTCTACGAGACCGATCCCTTCGGCAACCAAGGCGACTTCGCTGGGCTCGACCAGTATCGTACTGTCCTTTCCTCCGAGTCCTTCCGCCACAGCCTGTGGGTCACCTTTCTCTTCGCCCTGTACACGGTGCCCCCGGGCATTCTGCTGGGCCTGGCCCTGGCCCTGCTGGCTAACCAGAAGCTGCGGGGGATATCGATCTTCCGTCTCATGTTCTCCTCGACAGTGGCCACGTCGGTGGCCGTGGCATCGTTGATGTGGCTCACGCTGCTCAACCCCAGCGTTGGCCTGCTGAACTACTTCCTGGTCGAGGCTGGCCAGCCCAGGATCGACTGGCTCAATGACTTGGACTGGGCTCTGCCCGCCGTGTCGGCGACCACCGTCTGGCTCAATCTGGGCTTGGCCTTCATCGTCATCCTCGCCGGCCTGCAGACAATTCCCGAAGAGCTCTATGAGAGCGCCCGTATCGACGGGGCCAGCAACTGGTCCCTCTTCCGCCACGTGACGCTGCCCATGCTTTCGCCAACGCTTTTCTTCGTGTCGGTGGTGGGCACCATCCTCGCCTTCCAGTCCTTCGGCCAGATCCATATCCTGACCCGAGGTGGCCCCGTGGACGCCACTACCGTTATCGTCTACTCCATCTGGCAGGACGCCTTCCAGCGCTTCGACTACGGGGTAGCCTCGGTGCAGGCCGTAGCCCTCTTCCTGCTGGTGCTAGGCCTGACCGTAGTTCAGCTTCGCTTCTTGGAGCGACGAGTGTTCTATCAGTAGGCCATGAGCGTGGACATAGCAACGCCCGCAAGGAAACGAGGGGTCGAGCGCTATCGGCGCTGGGCGAGCTACGCCTTGCGTTATGCCGTTCTGATAGTGGTGGGAGGCATAGTCGTCTTTCCCATTTACATGACGGTGGTCAACAGCCTGCTATCGTCAACGACCATCATTGCCTGGCCGCCCGAGCTGTTCCCCTTCGATCCGCAGTGGGGCAACTTCAAAAAGGCGCTGGATGAAGTGCCCCTCATGAGGTACATGTTGAACAGCCTTATCATGGCTGGCGTCATCGTGGTTGGCCAGCTGGTTACCTCCGCCCTCGCCGCCTACGCCTTTGCCTTCCTCCGCTTCCCCGGCCGAACCTTCCTGTTCGTCCTCTTCCTCTCCACCCTCATGGTGCCCTGGGAGGTCTCCATCGTTCCCAATTTCCAGACCATTCGGTGGCTCGGCTGGCTGGATTCCTACCAGGCGCTGACCGTGCCCTTCTTGGCCACCGGCCTGGGTACATTCCTGCTGCGACAGCACTTCCTCACCATCCCTCAAGAACTGCGGGACGCTGCCGCCATCGACGGCTACGGTCACATTCGCTTCCTCACTTTCGTGGTGCTGCCCCTTTCACGGCCGGTGCTGGCCGCGCTGGCCGTGTTCGGCTTCCTTCAGGCCTGGAACCAGTACCTGTGGCCGTTGCTGGTGACCAACGAGGACAGCATGCGCACGGTACAGATCGGTCTGGCCGCTCTGCGCGGCCGAGAGGTCGACACGTTCAATATAACCATGGCAGCGACAGTGATCTCGGCGCTGCCAATACTGATCTTGCTCGTCCTGTTCCAGCGCCAGCTGGTGAGGGGCCTCACCGCTGGTGCTCTCAAAGGCTAACGAGGAGGGATAGCCATGAAGAAGGCTCTGATCTTCCTGATGCTGCTCATTGTTGGAGTAAGCGTGGCCGCCTGTGGTGGCGAGGAGGAAGGAGAGCCAGAAGGCAGTGCGACACCGGCGGCGGGGACGGTGGAGATTAGCTTCTGGCACTCGGAGGTGGCCAGCAACCTGGACACCATCCAGGGACTGGCACGCCGCTTCAACTCCGAGCAGGACGAGGTTGAGGTCAAGATGGCCTTCCAGGGAAACGACGAGGAAACGATGCTCAAGTTCATCGCCTCCCTCGGTTCGGGGGACGTGCCAGCCCTCATCTATCTGGCCGAGGTCGATGCCCAGAGAGTCATGGACAGCGGGGCCGCAAGGCCGGTGCAGGAGTTCATCGATGGTGAGGACTACGACCTTTCCGACTTCGATGAGAAGGCCATACAGTATTACACCGTGGACGGCCAGCTCCACGGGATGCCCTTCTCCATTGCCGTCCCCTTGCTCTACTACAATAAGCTGGATTTCAGCGAGGTGGGGCTCGATCCCGAGCAGCCACCCAGGGATCTGGAGGAGGTGCGAGAATTCTCCCAGAAGCTGGTAAAGCGGGACGCCCACGGCAACCTCCTCCGCAGCGGCATCGCCCTTGACATCGACCCCTGGTACGTCGAACTGACCGTGGCCGAGCACGGCGACTTCTATGTGAACAACAGCAACGGCCGCCAGGGACGAGCCACGGAGGTCCTCTTCGACAGTCCGACAGGGCAGGCCTTCTTCCGCTGGTGGCACGAAATGGTCAAGGACGGGTCAGCCCTCAACGTTGGTCGCAACCCCGGCGGCGACGCTGCTCTCCTGTCGATGGGAGTCGGCCGGGCCGCTATGAGTTTCGCCAGCTCACAAGCCCTGCGTTCGGTGGTGGATGTTCTGGAGCGCGGGGGCATGAACGTGGAATTGGGGGTGGTCGGTCAGCCCGGCGTTCCCGGCGGGACAGGCTTGCCGGGGGTGTACAGCCGGGGCCTCTGGATCCTGAAGGGACGCCCCGAGGCGGAGCAGGAGGCAGCCTGGAAGTTCATCAAGTGGCTTTTGGAACCGGAACAGCAGGCCGAATGGTACGCTGGCACTGGCCTCCTGCCGGTGCGAATCTCTGCCTACGACCTGCCGGCGGCACAGAACGTCGTGGCCGAGTACCCGCAGTTCCGTGTCCCCGTCGACCTTGTCCTGGAGACGCCATCGACTCAGGAGTCCCTCGGCCCGCTCCTCGGCCCCATCAGGGACGTGCGAGAGGTTGTCGCTACCGCTATCGAGGAGACGGTGGTCGGGTCCAAAGACCCCATCGAGGCCCTCGCTGACGCGGCGGCCGAAGCCAATGACATCATAGAGAACTACAACCGCCGCCTGGGCGAGTAACGAGCTACCAGCCGGTGAACACCGCCGCACCCGGCCGCCGTGACCGCGCCCTCGCCCGCAGCTTCGCCCGTCGCTTCGCCAGGGAGCCCCAGGGTCTGGCCAGAGCACCGGGGCGGGTGAACCTCATCGGCGAGCACACCGACTACAACGAGGGCTTTGTACTGCCCGTGGCCATCGACCGCACGGTGATCGCCGCCTTCGCTGCTCGCTCCGACCGACAGGTGCGGGTGTACTCCCTGGAGTTCGACCAAGAGGATAGCTTCCCTCTGGGCGATATCGAGCGCTTGAAAGGGGATGTGTGGAGCAACTACGTGCGGGGCGTGGCCGCTGTGCTCCAGGAGGCGGGATATCGCCTGGCAGGCCTGGACATGGCAATCCAGGGGGACGTACCCATCGGGGCCGGCCTGGCCTCCTCGGCGGCCCTGGAGGTGGCTGTCTTGGGGGCTTTCCAGCGCGCCGCCGAACTGGCCATAGCCCCCCGAGACCTGGCCCTGCTGGCCCAGCGAGCGGAGAACGAATTCGTGGGGGTCAGTTGCGGCATCATGGACCAGATGGCGGCAGTCATGGGCCGTCGCGATCACGCTCTCCTCATCGACTGCCGCAGCCTGGAGACGGAGGCCGTGCCCCTCGACCTAGCCGCTCACGGCCTGAAGATCGTGGTCGCCCACACGGGGATAAGGCGGGCGCTGAGCGATTCCGCCTATAACCAGCGACGGCAGGAGTGCTCTCGCGCTGCTCAGGTGCTGGCGCGCGTCATCGGCGACAGGCCGGTGGGGACACTGCGTGACATAACTCCTCAACAGCTAGTTGTTCATGAAGGTAGCCTGGCAGAGCCGTTGTCTCGACGGGCCAGGCACGTGGTAAGCGAGAACGAGCGGGTGCTCAAGAGCGTGGAGGCCCTGGGGCGGGGCGACCTGCTAACCTTCGGCGAGCTCCTTTACGCCTCTCACCAAAGCCTAGCCCGCGATTACGAGGTCAGCTCGCCCGAGCTGGACCTGATGGTAGAGCTGGCCCGTCGGCAGGAGGGAGTGGTGGGGGCCCGCATGACCGGCGCTGGCTTTGGTGGCTGCACGGTGAACCTGGTGCGCCAGGAGGCCATCGATAGCTTCCGAGGGCAGGTGATCGAGACCTATCGCAGCCGCACAGGCCTTCCCGCTGAGATGTACGTGTGCCAGGCCGTCGACGGTCTGCGAATCATTGCAAAAGCGAATGCCCGAGCAAGTCGTAGTCCGCAAGACTAGATATGGCCTGCTGATAGCCAATCGGTGGCTGGAGGTGCGCTGCCGGCTCGACCGGGGCAGCTTGGCCTTCAGAGATCGTTCCGCTGGCCGAACGGTCATCCGTCGAGCCCATGCCGCCGTGGAGCTGGTGGGCGGCGATGTCGTCAGCACCCTGGATAGTGGCTTCCGCAAAGAGTACGACGTCCAGCCGCTCAGCGACGTCCACGGCCAAGGCATCACCGTTCGCCTGTCTACCCTTGCCGTCCGGGATCGCCCTGGGCTCCGCCTATTTCTGACCCTGTACGAAGGCCAACCCTTCGCCGTCATGGAGATGGAACTGGTCAACGGCTCCTCGCAGCCTATAGGCGTGGCGAGCTTTCGGGTGCTGGCCACGCCGACTGCTGGCCGCGGCCGCCTCGGCCTGGGCCGCTCCTGCCGCCGCTGGCAGTTCTACAAGCACGGCTGGCAGTCCTGGAGCCCCACGCTTAGCCTGAGCTGCGCCCAGGATGACCCGCCGGCTCCCTCGCCGATTATCGGGCCGTCCTCGGCTACCCCCCAAAAGGGATGCTTCACCAGCGACCTCGTGGGCCTGGTGGCCGACCCGACGACCGGCGCCTCACTCCTGGCCGGCTTCATCACCGCCGCCGATCAGCTCTCCCAGGTCCGCCTGGAGCTGCCCGGCGGCAGGCAGGCGTCCCGCACCCTATCTGCCGTGTCCTACGCCGATGGCCTCACCGTCGCGCCTGGGCAGAGCCTCTCGTCGGAGAAGCTGCTGGTCGATGTGACGGGACCGCCCCTGGACGCCCTGGCTCGCTACGGCGATGCTCTGGGCCGCCAGATGGGTGCCCTGGGCTGGCAGCACGTGCCCAGCGGCTGGTCCTCGTGGTACTACTACTTCGGCGGTGTGAGCGAACAGGCGGTGCTGGAAAATCTGGAGTTCCTGCACGCTCATCGTGATGAGCTGCCTGTGGAGTACATCCAGGTTGACGATGGCTACCAGGCGGACATAGGCGACTGGGTCACCACCAACGACAAGTTTCCCCACGGCCTGCCTTGGCTCGCTGAACGCATTCACCACAAAGGGTTTAAGGCTGGCCTGTGGCTGGCTCCCTTTCTGGCCGCCTCCACCTCCGCTCTCTACCGCGAGCACCCCGAGTGGATGGTGGGCGACGGCGCCGGCAGGCCGGTGGTGGCCATCCACAACTGGGGCAAGGAGTGCTATGCCCTCGACTGCACCCATCCCGGCGCTCAGGCTTGGCTGGATCATGTAGCCGAGACGCTGGTAGGCCAATGCCGCTTCGACTATCTGAAGCTGGACTTCATCTACGCCGGCGCTGTGGAGGGCAGGCGCTATGACCGCCAGGCCACTCGCGCCCAGGCCTACCGGCGGGGCCTGGAAGCCATCCGCCGGGGGGCCAGCGACGCCTTCATCCTGGGCTGCGGTGCCCCCCTCGGCCCGTCCGTTGGTCTGGTCAACGCCCAGCGTATCGGGCCCGACGTGGCGCCCTACTGGCGGCTATCCAGCGAGCTGGTTCCGCTTGAGGTCACCGCTGTGAATCGGCAACCCGTCGAGTCGCTGCCCGCCTGCGAGAACGCCATCCGTAACGTCGTCAACCGCTTCTGGACGCACGGCCGTCTCTGGCTCAACGACCCCGACTGCCTGCTCGCTCGGGACAGCGAGACCGCCCTCTCCCTCGACGAGGTGCACTCCCTGGCCACTGCCATTGCCCTCAGCGGCGGAATGGTCGTCCTCAGCGATGCCATGCCCAAGCTGCCGCCCGAGCGGTGGCAGATCGCCAGCCTCCTCCTGCCGCCCTACGGCTCCTCGGCGATTCCCCTGGACCTTTTCGAGCGCTCGTTCCCTCGCTTCCTTCGCCTCGCCATCGAGCGTTCCTTCCAGCGGTGGTGGCTCCTGGGCGTGTTCCAGTGGGAGGATGAGCCCAGCGAGGTGACAGTCCCCCTGCCCGCCGAGCCCGTCCACGTCTTCGATTTGTGGCAGGACTGCTACTTCGGTGTGCACCAGCATGAGATTCGCCTCTCGGTCATGCCGCCCCACTCGGCCAAGCTCCTCTCCCTGCGCCCGGCCACCAACGAACCTCAGATAGTATCGAGCACATTCCATTTCAGCCAGGGCGCCGTCGAGATCGAAGACGCCCGCTTTGACGCCGCTCAGCGGGCTCTGACAGTGCGACTGACGCCGCCCGCCAAGAAGCAGGGCGAGGTGATCATCCACGTGCCGCCGCCCTACCAGGAGCAGAGGCTAGAGAGCGATGCGCCCGCAGCCAGCATGGCTCGCCGCCCCGACGGCCTGCTATCGGTGCGCCTGACCCTTCCTCAGCAGGCGCTGTTCACCGTCTTCTTCGAGGGCTAGGCCATGTCGCAAGCAAAGGCCGCCTTTCCTCGCCCGGAAGCGAAAGGATGTGCTCTAGGGGCTGCGTCCTCCGCTGAGGGCCGGACTCTTCGCCGCCTCGTCGGCAGGTCACCTCTCGGCCTAGCCGGGGTGGCGACGGGGAGGCGGCTGGGCACCATCAACCCTTCGTTCTGCGGGTCAGCGGCCAGGCTGTTGCCTGGTGGCAGCGCATCGCTATAATGGCTTCAAGGGCCAGTGAGGTTCGGCCGCCTGTCAGGAGGGGTCACGATGAATTCCCAGTCTCCCGGACCGCGATTTGCCGTGCAGCGCCAGCCCGATTTCGAGAATCTGCGCCGCACCATCCTGCGCCAGGGGCCACCAGGCCCGGTGCCCTTCTTCGAGCTGTTCGCCGACCCTGGCATGGTCGAGGCCGTCCTCGATGAGAAATTCCCCGTCAACCTGCACCGCTACGTCGAGGAGCCTACCCTTGAGCTTCCCGCGGATGAACTCCCGGGTTTGATGAAGTCCCTCGATATGTACGTCCGCTTCTGCTATGAGATGGGCTACGATTACGTGTTCATGGTGACGGGTCTCAGCTTTCCACGGAGCTTGAAGGCCGCCGCTGATACCGCCGGGGTCCAGAACTGGCCCGACGGCCAGCGCCACTGGCAGGACGAGGCCAGCGGCCCCATCCAGAGCTGGGCCGACTTCGAGGCCTATCCGTGGCCAAAGGCCGAAGAGATCAGGCACATAGCCCTGGAGTACGTCAGCGCCCGCGTGCCGGAGGGGATGAAGGTCGCTGTCTTTCACTACGGCGGCATCTTCGAGAACGCTAGCTGGCTCATGGGCCTGCAGTCCTTCTCCTATGCCCTCCACGATCAGCCAGACCTGGTAGAGGCCATTTGCCAGCGGGTGGGAGAGCTCGTGACTGCCACCTTCGCCCAGGCCGCCACCATTGACAACGCGGCCATGATGCTCCTCAGCGACGACCTCGGCTTCTATAGCGGCACCCTTGTCTCGCCGGACGTCATCCGTCGCTATATCTTTCCCCACTACAAGAAGATCACCGACATCACCCACCAGGCCGGCAGGCTGCTCATCTTCCACTCCTGCGGCAACGTCTACAAGATGATGGACGAAGCCATCGACGATATCGGCATCGACGCCAAGCACTCCTTCGAGGACAAGATCATGCCGGTGGAGGAGGTCTACCGGCGCTGGGGCGACCGCATTGCCATCTTGGGCGGCGTGGACATGCACTTACTCGGCGGGGGCACAGAGGAGCAGGTGCGCGCCCGCACCCGAGAGATCCTGGAGGTCTGCGGCGTCAAGGGCACTGGCTACTGCCTGGGCAGCGGCAACACCGCCGCCAACTACATCCCCAAGCAGAACTACTTAGCCATGCTGGACGAGGGGCGTCGCTGGAACCGAGAGCATTTCGGCACCAGCTAAACCTGGCTGCATAGACGCCCGCCTCACCTGGCCCGTGGTCATTGCTGCCCCCACTGTCGTTCGCGTCCCGTGGGTGCTCGCCCGATGGGATAGCGTCCCTGCTCCAGAGCCGTGCGATAGAGCGCTAGCGTTTTCTCGCCCGACACGTCGTCCTGGATGTTGTGGACAGGGGCGAAGACGAAGCCGCCGCCAGGCGCCAGATCGGCGATGCGCCGCCGTGTTTCCTCCTGTATTTCTGCCAGCGTGCCGAATGGAAGCACCCGTTGGGAGTCGCAGGCGCCGCCCCAGAATGCCAGACGCTGGCCGTAGCGGTGCTTCAGTTCTGCCGTGTCGCCCATCCCGGCGGCCGATACCTGGATGGGATTGAGGATGTCCACCCCGATCTCGATGATATCGGGGATGAACTCGCTTACGGCGCCGCAGGAATGCATGAAGACCTTGGCCTTCGTTCGGGCCTTGATGGTCTCGATGATGCGGGCGTGCCGCGGCTTGACGAGGCGGCGGTACATGCCCGGTGAGATGAGAGGACGGTCTTGCATCCCCAGGTCGTCGTAGAAGGCCGCCACGTCCAGGTATTCGCCCACCTCGTCGAGGAAGTGGCTCCAGGCCCGCACGGCGATCTCGGTAAGCCGCTCCAGGAAGGCTTCAGCGAAGTCGGGGTTGGCCGCAAGGTCAAGCATGGACGCGGCGTAGCCGCGGATCCACTGTGGCCTGGCCAGGATGTCGGTGCCCAAATCGCAGGTGCCCACCAGTGCGTAGGGCGTTCGCTCACGGAGGGCTCGCGCTCGCTCGCGCAGCCCCTCATAGCGGCTGGGATCGTCGGGATCGGGCCAGGGGTAGCGCTCCAGAGCCCGCAGGGTGGATTCCTTGATTGGATATTCGACATAGTCGAAGTAATAGCCGCCGACTTTCGGTCGGCTTAGCTTGGCCCCCCACTGATCGTAGTAGGTCTCGTAGTCCCCCTCGTCACGAATCTGAAGACGAAAGCTGGCCGGTGGGTTCATCTTAATAGGCCGGAAGTCCACCTCCAGAGCCCGAAGGACGTCCTCGTCGACGCCCGCCAGCTGCTGGACCATGTCGGCTATCTGGATCTCCCGTCGTGAGAGGCCCAGGCAGGCGAGGAGGTCGGCGTAAGCATTGCGGCAGATGCCGCTCACTGGGGTGCTGCCAAGGTCGATGGGCACCCTGTCCGGCTCCTCGTGGTTGAGGGCCGTGAGCACCCTCTCGCGGGCCAGCATGGCGGTCACTCCCCCCAGCCCTCCAGCAGTCATCGGCTTTGCCTGAGAGCTAAGCCAATAGTATATTCAGGATGTCCTGTGAAAGCGAGCAGGTGGTCCCTCGGACGCCACTTGTGGTCCCTGTGGGTTGGAGGAGCGTATATGGATCTTGTGCGCGTCGTTCTGCACGGCTTTCAGTCGGAGATCGAGGTGCGGCGGGGCGACAATCTCTTTGCAGCGGTGAGGGCAGCCGGCCTGGGCATTGATTCCGAGTGCGGCGGACGAGGGACGTGTGGTGCCTGCCGCGTCCGCTTCCTGGAGGGGGCTCCTCCAGCGGCTCCGGAAGATCACCTCCTCCTGGGAGCCGCGGCTGTAAAGGCTGGCTGGCGGCTGGCTTGCCAGGCATCGGTCGAACGCGACTGCCGCATCGTCATCCCGGCGCTGGCACCTGCTGCTACCCTTCGCATCCTTACGGAGGCTGCCGTACCGGAGTCAGCCAGAGAGCGGCGCGGCGGGCGGCGGCTGGCCACTGGCTACGGGGCGGCCATCGACATCGGTACCACTACGGTGGTCTGCTATCTGGTAGACCTGGCCCGGGCGCGTCAGATTGGGGCCACCGCCTTCGCTAATCCGCAGCGGGCCTTCGGAGCCGATGTCGTCTCTCGCATCGTCTATGCCCACCAGGGCCGCGAGCGACTGGCCGAGATTCAGAGCTGCCTCGTCAGGGCTATAGAGGAGCACCTGGTGGAGCTGTGCTCCCGCCACAGCGTTCCCCTTGAGGCGGTTTCCAACTTGACAGCCGTGGGGAACCTGACGATGATGCATCTCTTCCGAGGGGTGGACCCCTGGCCCCTTGGTGTAGCACCCTACCGTCCGGTCTTCACCGAGACGCCGCCGGTGGCCGCTGGCGTTCTCGGCTTTCAGCGACTGGCTCACGCCCGGGTGAGGCTCCTGCCAGGCGTGGGTGGGCAAATCGGCTCGGACGCCGTGGCGGGGCTGCTCGCCCTGGGGCTCGCTGGCTGGCGGAAGCCAAGCCTCTTCATCGATCTAGGCACCAACGGCGAGATAGTGCTGCTATCTCGCCGGACGGCCGTGGGCTGCTCCTGCGCCGCGGGGCCGGCCTTCGAGGGGGTGCATATCTCCTCGGGGATGGCGGCCGTCGCTGGCGCGGTGGAGTGGGTGGAGGAGGAGGACGGGCGGCTGCGGCTCGACACCATCGACGGAGCGCCGCCGCAGGGCCTGTGCGGCTCTGGGCTGGCGGATGCGGTGACTGTTCTCCTGCGCCGCGGTCTCCTCTTGCCCAGCGGGCGCCTCTTGGGGCCGGGCCAGGTCCCAGCCGACGTGCCATCCGACCTGCGTGCCCGCCTGCGAGAGGAGGGAGGACAGCGCTACTTCGTTCTTCACGGGGACCAGTTGGCAAAGCCCATCCTGCTGACCCAAGCGGACATTCGCCAGGTGCAGTTGGCGAAGGCGGCCGTCCGCACGGGCGCCGAGAGCGTTCTGGAGGAAGCGGGGGTGGAGCCGGAGTCCATCGAGCGCGTGTTCGTTGGCGGTGCCTTCGGCAGTTCCATGCGAGCCGAGAGTCTGCTCGCCCTGGGGATGCTCCCCCAGGCGCTGCAGGGGCGGATACATCCCGTCGGCAACGTGGCCGGCATGGGGGCCAAGCTTGCCCTCATCTTCCCCCAGCGACTGCGAGAAGCGAGGCGCCTGGCCCGGCGCATCCGGCACGTCTCCCTGGCGGAAAGCCCCGACTTTTCGTCGCGCTTCGCGGCCTACCTTGGCTTTCCGGAGCCGTAGGCCTCACAGCTCGCGGGTCAGCGCTTTGGCTATCGCCTTGATGTGCTCGGGCGTGCTGCCGCAGCAAGCACCGACGATGCGAACTCCGTTGCGGGCGCACCAGACAGCATAGTCTGCCATGCTGGCTGGCGAGGCCTCGTACACTGCCCGTCCGCCCTCAATCCTCGGCCTGCCCGCATTCAGCTTGGCGATAACGAGGGCGGTCGGCGCTGACTCAATCAGGTCGCGGACGAGCGGCTGATAGCCCTCCAGGCCCAAGCCGCAGTTGGCGCCCACAGCGAACAGTTCGAGCTCATTCGCCTTCTCCACCAGCGCCTTGGGGGGAACGCCCATCATGGTGCGCAGGCCTCGCTCCACATTCCCGGCGTCGAAGGACATTGTGAGCGCTACCGCCAGGCCCGAGACGCTTCGGACGCCTTCTACAGCCGCTACTGCCTCGTCCATATCGGACATGGTCTCGATGTGGAAGAAGTCCGCGCCTCCTTTGTCCAGGGCCCTGGCTTGCTCAGCGAAGGCCGCCACCAGCTCGTCCTTTGCCACTTCTCCCACAGTCGGCAGCTTCCCGCTGGGGCCGATGACGCCCGCTACAAGCACGTCGTCCCCCGCGGCCTGGCGAGCGATCTGGGCCGCCAGGACGTTCACTTCCTCCACCCGGGAGTCGAGGCCGCAGGCCTGCAGGCGGAAGCGATTTCCGTTGAAGGAGTTGGTCTGAATGATCTGCGAACCGGCAGCTACATACTCCCGATGTGCTCGGCCGACGATATCCGGGGCCAGGAGGTTCAGCCACTCAGTGAGGTCCGAAGGTCGCTTGCCCACCTGCGCCAGGCTGGGACTCAGGTAGACGCCTTTGGCGCCATCGTAGATGGCTGGCCTCGGGGATGCGCCGATCTTCAGGAGCTTCGCCTGGCGAGGAGCGGGGTCTGCTCGCACGATGCTACCTCTCGTATCCGTTGACTGTGGGCTTGCAGCGCGTCTACAGCCTGTAGCTGATGCCTTCAAACGGGCGAACCGGAGGCCTGCTCTTCAAGCCAGTTAGTCGGAGGCCACAAGCCTGCGGGCCAGGGCCACGGCGCTGGAGGCATCGGGGGCGTAGCCGTCGGCGCCGACGTCCTGGGCGAACGCGGAGGTAACGGGGGCGCCCCCAATCATGACTTTCACCTGCGTCGGCAGCTCTGCCTCTCGCAGCGCGCCTACAGTCGCCTGCATGGCGGGAATGGTGGTGGTGAGGAGAGCCGACAGTCCCACTAGCTGGGCTCCGCTCTCTTCCACGGCCCCAACGAAGCGCTCGGGCGGGACGTTCGCCCCCAGGTCAATCACCTCGAAGCCGCTGCCCTCCAGCATCATCGCCACCAGCTTTTTGCCGATGTCGTGGAGGTCACCCTGGACTGTTCCCATGACTACCTTGCCCATTGGCTGATAGTCGCTGGCGGTGAGAAGAGGGCGCAGCACCTCCATGGCACCTTGCATAGCCCGTGCTGCCAGTAGCAGTTCGGGCACGAAGTACTCGCCCTGCTCGAAGAGCCCCCCCACTTTCTCCATGCCGCTGATCAGGGCGTCGTTGAGGATCGTCTCGGCTGAATGATCTTCCTTCAGAGCACGTTGGGTCAGGTCAGCGACCGTCTGGTCGTCGCCCTCTATGAGCGCCTGCTTGAGGATGCTAAGGTCCATTGGGCTCCTCCGCTGTGGGCTAGGACGATGGTGCTTCCACGATGTTTGCCGGCGGCCTTCCGCCGCAGCCCAAATCTACCATCCGCCCAGCCGTAGGGCAACGGCGGTGCGGGAGCCTTTATTCTACCGCTTGCCCTCGACGAAGTCTCGTATATGCGAGTTAACGAGCCCCGGCTTCTGGTGGATGACCCAGTGCGAGCCGTCGGGGATGCGCTTGACTGTCAAATCGGGCACGAACCTGCCAAGCCCTTCGAGGTTGCCGATGAGTAGAGCCTGGTCCTTCTCGCCCCAGATCACCAGCGTCGGCACCCTCACCGTCAGCGAGGACAGACCGGGGGCCGTGTTGTGCGTGGCTCGCCAATGAGCGCCTTCACTCGTGGGCGGGCCGATGCCCGCGGCTCGGTAATAATTCAGGCCGCCGCTGAGAGCGCCTGGCTGCGACCATGCTTCGATGTACGCCTTGCGGTCCTCTTCGGTGAAGTAACCCTGCTTGAGCCCCTCGCCCAGGACGGCATCCACCAGCGCAGCGTAGTTGTTCGCCGAGAGAGTCTGCTCGGCCTGCGGGCTGCGGAACACCAGCATGTACTGGCTGGCCCGTTGTTGAGCCGGGTTCTCTCGCAGCTCGCGCTCGAACACGCCCGGATGCGGCGCGTTTATGATGATGAGCTTCTCAACATAATGGGGATGGTAGATTGCGAATGCCCAGGCGATGGCGCCGCCCCAGTCGTGACCGACGAGGACGAGCTTCTTGTGGCCGAGGTGCTCCACGAGCGCGCGCAGGTCTTCGATTAGGTGCTCGACCCGATACTGACCAACGTCTGCGGGTTTTGATGACAGGTTGTAGCCGCGCATGTCGGGAGCCACAGCTTGGTGGTCGCGTTCGAACTCGGCGAGCTGGTTCTTCCACTCGTACCAGAACTCGGGAAAGCCGTGGAGGAACACTATCAGCTCGCCCTTTCCCGCGGTCACGTAGTGCAGTCGGATGCCGTTCAGATCAGCGTACTCGTGTCTGAGCATCGCTGCCCTCCCTCTTGCTCCTTTGGTATGGCGGCTCGTAGGGCCGATGAAAGATGTACGTATTATACCGCCGCCATCTCGGAGTCTCGCACCCACCTGAAAGCTCCCTTTCTGTTGGCGGGGGAGCAGGCCCGCTGGAAGTGGGCGGATTAGCTGCGCGGGCAGGATGATCCGCCACCAGGGGGCTTCCTTGCTCGCGTTGGGCTTGTGCGTATTGACATTCTGATTGTTTGGGGTAAAATTTGAGCGATCGTATGCTCGGCTTCTCCTTTGAGGCCTTTAGTGGTAGGAGGGTAGAATCATGAAAGGATTGCCATTTCGTCGGGGTGGGGCGCTGGCCCTGGCCCTGGCAGTTGGACTCACAGCGGTGCTGGCGCTAGCCGGCGTGTGGCTGCTCCGCGGCGACGAGGCGTCTGCGGTCGCCACTGTCACCACTGTCGGCATCGATATGGTCCCCACCGGCAACACGGCGGACTCGCTCGGCGATATTGACAGGTGCGTGCGTATCAACGCCGGCCAGAGCCGCGAGATCGACGTTTTCCTGATGAATATCCCCACCGTCGGGAACCTCGACAGCTATAGCTACAACCTCACCTATCCCGATGCCAGCGCTCTCGCTCCCATGCAGATCACCGACGCGGTTCACATGACCAGCGGCGTGGTGCTGATCGCCGAGGACACCGACAGCATTCCGGATGACACTGGCAGCGACACTCCCACCGACACCGACGGCAGCTACGCGGCGACGGTAGATGACACGGGCACGAACGCAGCCGAGGGCCCTCCAACCTACACCGAGGGCGTGCTCGGCCGCTACACCTTGAAGGTGGTTACCGGCGCTGCCCCTGGCATCTACCCTCTGGGTCTGGACACCATTGTGGTGAAGGACGACGGAGCGCCCGCCGCCGACATCTACGACCCCGGCAAGAACGAGGCGGACACCGTGGACCAGGATTCTGACGGCAGCGTGGACGAGGACCTCATTCTCGATAGCACGTACACCACGGTATACGGTCTCGTCGCCGTCGGCATGGACTGCACCGGCGTTACGCCCACGCCAACCCCTTCGCCCACGCCGACACCGACGCCAACGGTCACGCCCACGCCAACACCCACGGCCACACCCACACCGACACCCACGCCAACGCCTGCTCCCGGCCAGCTCCTTGACTGCCCGCTGTCGGGGAGGTGGGCGATGTCCGTGTGGGACGGCCCAAGCACGGCGACCGGCACCGCCCTGGCCACCTGCACAGGCGTCACCATAGATGCCGCCTACTCGCTTGACCGCATAAGCAACACTTGGTCGCGTTACTTCCCGGGGTCGGACTTCAACACCCTGCTGACCCTCAGCGACATGCAGGCGATCTTCACCCTCGGACACTAGGAGCGGCGCTCGATTGCCAGGGACATCTGCTCCGGGGGGAGGGTGGAACCTCCGCCCTCCCCCCCTTCGTTGGTTAGGAGTGGCGATGGCTCCAACCTCCCAAATCGACAACCTGGAAAAGGGACGCCGGGGGGCTTGGTTAGTTAATTACTTCCCTAATCCTAGGAGAAGGGTATATACTCTGAACAGTTGCTGCCTCCTGCGGATCATCTCCCGACGTAGAGGCAGGCAATCCAAGAGTGGGAGATTTGCCCCCGACGACAGATCGGAGGGGAGCAGGAGGATACTGTGGCGAGAAAGCTGTACGTAGGCGGCCTTTCATTTGATACAACCGATGAGAGTCTCCGTGCCTTCTTCGAGCAGGCTGGCAAGGTGGACTCGGCGTCCGTGGTGGTGGACAGGTTCTCCGGGCGCTCGCGGGGATTCGGGTTCGTGGAGATGTCCACGGCAGCCGAGGCTCGTAAGGCGATCGGGGAGCTGACCGGCAAGACTCTGGACGGGCGCATGATCACCGTGGACGAGGCGCGTCCGCCCCAGGACAGGGGAGGGGGCGGCCGGCGTCCCGGCGGCGGTGGTGGTGGTGGTGGTGGTCGAACGGGAGGCCGCCGCTGGTAGTCGCCCCAGCCCGGGCGATGTAGGGCTCTCAGGATAATTCATGCCTTTGTTGGGATCGAGCGCCGACTCTCCGGCCGTCGGCGGCAGGTAGTTAGCCGCAGATGCACGCTATCGCTGACAGCGCCCCCAGGCAACGGCCTGCACTAAGGGGCATGTTTCACGTTTATGGGGCGATCGCCGCGACGCTTGGGACACCCTTGCTTTTGCTCGCTGCGGACTCCCCACGGGCGTATGTCGGCGGGGCGATCTTCGCGGCGAGCCTGATGCTCCTGTACGGGACGAGCGCGAGCTATCACCGCATTACCTGGACGCCCCTCTTCCGGGCGATCATCAGCCGGCTGGACCACTCGATGGTTCTGGTGCTGATCGGCGGCACCTACACGCCCTTCTGCCTCGTTGTGCTGAACAACGCGTGGGGGATCAGCATGCTGTCCGTCATCTGGGGAGTCGCAGGTGCCGGAATCCTCATGAACCTGGCCTGGCCGGCGAGTCCGAGGTGGCTCCGGGTGACATTTTACGTCGTCCTCGGCTGGCTGGGCCTTATCTCGGCGTGGGAGCTGGCGGCCTGGTTCACGGCCAGCCCTCTGGTGTTGCTGGTGCTCGGCGGGGCGCTGTATACGCTGGGCGGCGTGGTGTACGCGGTCAGGAGGCCGAACCCATGGCCGCGGGTGTTGGGATACCATGAGATCTTCCATCTGCTGGTGGTCCTCGGCAGTACCCTCCACTACTCTCTGGTGCTGATCTACGTGCTGCCGAGCTAAGGTTGGCAGCACGCGCACAGGCGCCGCTGACCTTATTCCAGCGCTTTCTCTTCGAACTCAAGTAGCGGGCCGAAGTACTCCCACTTACCCTTCCCATCCTCTACGGCGGCCCGCAGCATCCTGGCGGTTTGAAAGGCCGCGTGGTCGGTGTCGGAGAAGGAGACATTCACTTCGTCTATGAACAAGTCGCTGTGAAAGTCCTTAATCGACTCCAGCGCATCCATGAGCCCCTCTCGCGTGAGGTTATCGCAGGACCTGCTGAGCACCTCCACCGCCACTTCCGCCAGCACTTGGGCATAGATGGTGAAGTTGGTGGGCGTAGGCCCGCCGTACTGATCCATGATCTCATAGTGTCGAGCTACAGCCGGGTCGTCGGTCCAGGCCGCCAGCTTGAGGGCCTGGAGGGTAATGGCACCCTCCAGGAGCTCAGGCGAAACGAACTGAAACATCATTTCGTCGGCATTGATGTAGCTCAGGAACCACTCGGGATGCCAGCCCAGGCGGTCGGCCTGCTTAATGGCCTGAGCGCTGAAGCCGGGGGTGGCATTGGTGACGACCACCTCAGCGCCGTCGTTCTTCATGTTGCTCACCTGGGAGGCAATGGAGACCGCCGTGATCTCGTAGATCTGCTCGGAGACGATCTCGTTCTTGTCGGGGTCCAGGCCGTCCTTCACCCCTTGCAGGAGGTCGGTGCCCATCATGAGATTCGGGTAGAGGACGGCCACCTTCTTGCCGTGCAGGTTTTCGGAGATGTACTGGGCGAAGAACGTCCCCTCCATCCGGTAGCCGGGGATCATCTGGACCGTCCAGGGGTGCCCCTCGGGGTCGGCGCTGTACATGTGACACCCGGCGGAGCACAAGATGTCGGGCACCTCATTTTCGTTCAGATACTCCCAAACGGCGGAGTGGGGAGCGTCGCCCAAGGAACCGACGATGGCGAACACCTTGTGCTGCTCCACCAGCTTGCGCACCGCCTCGATGGCCTTGGCCGGGTCGTCCTGGTTGTCCTCCAGCTTATAGACGATCTTGCGCCCGCAGACGCCTCCCTGGGTGTCGTTGATGTAGTTGAAGTAGGCTTCCGTGGTCTGGGGGATCGTGGCGTAGACCGCCCCCATGGCCCCGGCGAGGATGACATCCGCTCCCAGGATTATCTCTGTGTCTGTGATGCCCGGCGCCTCCGCTGCGGCGGTAGGAGTGCCGGTCACGGTAGCGGTAGGTGTGCCAGTAGGAGCTCCCTCCTCTTCTTCCTCCTCGCAAGCCACTGCTAGCATCACCAGCAAGAGCGCTGCCAGGGCAAGGAACATCGGCCAGAATTTACTTAGCTTCCACACGGCTGCATCAGCCTCCTTAGTTGGATATTTCCTGCCTGTTTCCCATGGCCGGGAGGTTGATAGTCCTAACAATCGGGGCAGCCCCATGCTACTCCCAGGCGCGATGATTGGCAAGAGAAAGGTTCCTATAGCCGTCCCAGGGCCATGAGGGGAAAGTAGTTGCGGTACATGTGGTAGTTGATGAAGAAATCGCGCGGGAAGCCTGTGCCTGTGAAGTACGGTTCATCCCAGGAGCCGTCCTCTGCTTGGGTCTCCAAGAGGTAGTTGACGCCTCGCAATGCAGCCTCACTGGCTCCCTGACCGCCAGCCAATAGACCGAGCAGGGCCCATGCCGTCTGGGAGGCGGTGCTGGAGCCCTTGCCTCGCAGGGCTGGGTCGGCGTAGGAAGCGCAGGTCTCGCCCCAGCCGCCGTCCTCGTTCTGGTGCTCTATCAGCCAGCGTACGGCCCTGCGGACGCAGTCCTGCCCCATGTCCTCGCCGACGGCTTGCAGGGCTGGGAGGACTGCTCCCGTGCCGTAGACGTAGTTCACCCCCCAGCGGCCGAACCAGGAGCCGTCGGGCTGCTGCTCACGCCGCAGGTAAGCAAGGGCGCGACGGACAGGCGGGAAGGTCTTGTCGTAGCCGAGCCGTCCCAGGAGTTCCACGATGTGGGCGGTGACATCCTCGCTGGGAGGGTCGATGACCTCCCCGAAGTCGCAGAAGGGGATCTGAGTGATGAAACGCCTGGTATTGTTGACGTCGAAGGAGCCCCAGCCGCCGTTCTTGCTCTGCATGCTCAGGAGCCACTGAAGGCCTCGCTCCAGGGCTTCAGCCTTCTCGTCCTCTTCGGGGATTCGGGTGCCGAGGAGGGCCATCATCACCTCCGCCGTGTCGTCGGTGTCGGGGTAGAGGTCGTTGGCGAACTCGAAGGCCCAGCCGCCGGGCGGGCCCTTGCCGTTCTTCACCTGCCAGTCGCCGCCGCTGAGGATCTGTTCCTTCAGCAGCCAGCGGGCGGCCTTGACCAGGGCTGGATGATCCGGCGGCAGGCCCGAATCAAGCAGGGCGTTCATAGCCAGGCAGGCGTCCCATAGGGGGGATAGGCAGGCCTGAGGGTTGAAGGTCTCCTCATCCTCGATGGCAAAGCCTTCGAAACCACGAAGGCCTTTGGCCATCACCGGGTGGTCCAGGGGGTAGCCCAGGAGCTTGAGGGCGATGAGGGAATAGACCCACGGCGGCTGGATGCCGCCCCAGCTGCCGTCGGCCTCCTGATGCTGGACGATCCACTTCTCGGCAGCGAGGGTGGCCCGTCGGCGGAAAGGCTTCCAGCCCCAGCGTTCGTAGAAACGAAGGAACTTGTCGGTAGTGAGGAAGAAGGCCTTCCAGCTCAGGAGTCTGGCGCTCTTGGAGAGGGAATAGTCCACTTGGTCGCGAGGGGCAGGGTACAGCTCATCGATGCGGGCCTCGCCAGGGATAGGGCAAACGGGGCGTCGGGTGAGGATGATGAGCATGGGGACGATCGTGGCCCGTGCCCAGGAGGCGAACTCGTAGATGTTGATGGGAAACCAGGAGGGTAGGAGCATAAGCTCTGGTGGCAGGACAGGCACGCCCCGCCAGTCCCACTGGCCGAAGAGGGCCAACCAGATCTTGGTGAAGATGCGGACCTTAGGGACGCCACCCCGCGAGAGGACGAACTGGCGGGCCTTGTCCATGGCTGGCTCGTCGGGGGAGACGCCGGCCAGCTTGAGGGCGAAGTAGGCTTCCACGGTGGCATTGAGATCGCTGGGGCCGTCGTGGTAGATGTTCCAGGTGCCGTCGGGGAGTTGCTGGCGACGCAGATAGTTGACGATCTTGTCCCAGCGCCGGCGGTCGGCTGCACCGAGGAAGTGGGTCAGCAGCAGGTATTCAGCGGCCATGCAGACATTGGTCTCCAGCTCGGTCCACCAGTAGCCCTCGGGGTATTGGATGCTCAGCAAATAGTTCTGGGCACGCTGGATGGCCAGGTCTACGGCTTCAGAGATATCGGCAGTGGTCTTGTTGGAGGCAGTTTCTGGTTGAGTCTCTTTCATTGGTGCCTCCCGAGCGAACGCGAAGCGGCGAGGACGTCCACAAAGGCTTCAGCGAAGACGGCTAGCCTCTGGCTTGCCCGACGGGCGCTGGCGGCCAGGCGGATGAGGCCTGGTGCCTCCCGTGGTCGCGAGAGGAGTTGGCGCAAGGCTCGACCCTTGGCGACCGCTCCAGCCTCGTCGACTATGTTGGGCAGGTCAGGCAGACGGTCGCCAACTTCATCCAGGACGGCTCGCGCAACCAAGAAGGGAATGCCCTGGTCGGCGGCAACGCGGCTCACCCAATAGCTCTCCATCTCCACCACCTCGACTGGCAAACTGTCTCCAATTCGCACCTTGACTTCGGGCTGGCTGACCACCTGGGGGACGGTGAGAGATGCGCCCTCGCGGAAGGCCAGTCTCCTTTGTCCAGCCGCCGCCAGGGCCAATGCCACCAGTGCAGGGTCGCAGGCTAGCCCATTGGACACCGCCAGCGGTCCCCCATGGAGGGGTTCCGAGAGGACATATACCTGGCGGGCGATGACTAGATGGCCCGCCCGAAGTCCGTCCACCAGGGAGCCAGCGAAACCAATCGACAGGATAGCCTCTGGATTGTGGCGCTGTATCAGGACGGCGGTGGCCTCCTGCGCGCGGGCAGAGCCCATCCCCGTCCGCACCAGCAGGACTTGCCTTCCGGCGAGCGTCCCTTCGCCGATGAGTGGCCAAGCAGGCGAAGGCCAGCGCCTGACCCTCGCCCTTCTTTCCAGGGCCGATAGCTCTGTGTCCAGGGCGGCGACGATGGCGATCATCGTCTCGCTCTTACCTAGAAGGGAAGAGCACTCGCCTCGCCATTTCCCATGCCGCTGCTGGCTTCTCCAGGGCCTCCAGGATCGCCGAGCCCTCGTAGCCGCAGTGCATCATGCAACTGGCACAGCGGGGGTCTCGGCCAAAGCCGTAGCGTTCCCAGGGGGTGCTCTCCATAAGCTCAGCGAAGGTGCCCACGTGCTGGTCGGCGATGAGATAGCAGGGCTGGCGCCAGCCCAAGGGCGTGCGGGTGGGGACCGTCCACGGCGTGCACTGGTAGCGGCGCTTGCCCTGGAGAAAGTCCAGATAGAGGGGGTTGTTGTAGAAGCGGGTACCGTTTCGGCATCCTTCAAAGATGGACTGAAAGAACTCGATGGCCTGCTGGCGGGCCAGGAAGATGTCCTTCGTAGCGACCTCCTCAAATTGGAACGCCGGCGAGACCATGATCCCCTCGACGCCCATTCTGGTGAGCATGGCGAACAGCGCCTGAAACTCCCGCGGCTGGACGCCGCTATAGAGGGTGGTGTTGGTGCAGACTCGGAAGCCTGCCCGGCGAGCCAGCCGGATGGCGGTGACCGCCACGTCGTAGACGCCCCGGCGGCCCACCGAGCGGTCATGGGTTTCGCGCAGGCCGTCGAGATGGACGACAAAGCTGAGGTAAGGAGACGGGTCTAGGGTTGTCAGCGCTCGCTTCATGAGGAGGGCGTTGGTGCACAGGTAGACGAAGCGCTTCTGGCGGACGATGCCTTCTACGATCCGGTCGATATCGGGGTGCATTAGGGGCTCGCCTCCAGCGATAGAGACCACCGGTGCCCCGCATTCCTCCACCGCGGTCAGGCACTCTTCCACTGTCATCATCCGGTCGATGACCGGCGCGTACTCTCGAATGCGGCCGCAGCCCTCGCAGGCCAGATTGCACTTCTCCAAGGGCTCGAGGATCATGGTAAGGGGAAAGCGGCGGCGCCCTCGAATCTTGTTCTCGATAAGGTAGCGGGTCAGCTTCAGAGCTAGCTCCACAGGTTGTCCGGCCATGCAACTCCCCTCGACATCGGCGGATTCGCCATGCTCCTAGAATTCTCGCTCCAGCAGGAACTTGGCCACCGCCTCGAACTCGCGCCGGGCTGTCGGCTCCATGTCCACCTGTGCCAGCTCCGCCAGGGCTTCCTCAATGCGCTCTTGAGCCATCTGCTGGCAGTAGTCGTAGGCTCTGTGGCTGTCTAACAGTTGGAGGACAATACTTACCTCCTCGTCACTTGGCGTCCCCTGGCTGTAGACTCGGAGCAACTGCTCGCGCTCCTCAGCCTGGGCCACGGCCATGGCGTAGACTACCGGCAGTGACTTCTTGCGGCGGCGAATATCGGCCGCGACTGGCTTGCCGGTGACATCGGCAGCGCCCCAGACGCCCAGGATATCATCGCGAATCTGGAAGGCTAGGCCGAGGAGGTGGCCGCAGCGGGCGAAGCGTTTCACCTGCGGCTCGTCATCGATGGCCACGAGGGCACCCAGATGCAGGGAAGCTCCCAGGAGGGCGCCCGTCTTCCTGGCGATCATGTCCAGGTAGGCCTCCACACTCACCTCTCGCTCATCTTCGAAGCTGATATCCAAGCATTGTCCTTTGATCATCTCCAGGCAGGCCTCGTCCAGTACGCGACAGGCCTCGATGACCTTAGCCGGGGCTACGCCTCGCTCCTCCAATCGCAACATGACAAGACGGCCCAAGATCAGCAGACTATCGCCGGCATTGATCGCCTGGGGCTGGCCCCACAGGCTCCAGACGGTCGGTCGATGGCGCCGCTCTCTGTCGGCATCCTGGATGTCGTCATGTACGAGGGAGAAGTTGTGCGCCAGTTCCAGGGCAGCGGCCGCTGGTAGGGCGGTTCGCCAGTCACCGCCTGCTGCCTGACAGGCCCAGAGACAAAGGGTGGGACGGAGAGCCTTCCCCGCGCCCTCGGCCAGGGGGCGGCCCTGCTCGTCCTCCCAGCCAAGGTGGTAGCGCATCATGCGATAGAGGAGCGCCGGGCTGCTCTCTGGCAGGGCCGATCGGAGATACTCCTCCAGCTCGATGCGATAACGGGCGAAAAGGTTGGGCAGTTCCATCCTACTCTCCCACCAACTGAACCACGACCTCCCGCTCCCGGCCCCGGTCGAGCTCCACCAGGAAGAGGCGTTGCCACTGCCCGAGGAGGAGCTGGCCAGCGACGATAGGGATGGCCTCGCTTGCCCCCAGGAGGAGTTGCTGGCAGTGGGCATGGCCGTTGGGCTGCTCGTTATCGGTCATGTTGGCGGTGCGACGACTGAAGTCATTGTGGTTGTAGTAGACATGGGCGGGAGCAACCTTCCCTAGGAACTCCTCCATGTCACGTAAGAGCAGGGGTTCGTTCTCGTTGATGCGAATGGCTGCCGTCGTGTGGCGAGTGAAGACGATGGCAAACCCGTTGCGGATGGTCGACTCTTGGGCAAGGCTAGCGACCCCGTCGGTGATGTCGATGAACTGCGGCCCCTTGTCTGTGCGAATCGTAAGGCTGCGGAAGGAAAACTTCACACCCGGCAAGCCCTCGCGCTGTTCGCTCACGGCTCTATGGCGCTGGCTGGCCAGCTCCTGAAGGTGCTGCACAACCTGGTCGATGGACTCGTCGGGGGTGGAAGCGCCGGCGGTCACCCCAACCGAGTCTTTGCCCACCAGCCAGGCAGGGTCGATCTCGGCAGCCGTCTCCACCTGTTGGGTCTCCACGCCCGTAGCGATACAGGTATCGGCCAGCTTGCGGGTGTTAGCGCTGGTCCTGCCGCCTACAACGATAAGGAGGTCGCATTCCTTGGCCAGCTCGCGCGCCGCCTGGTAACGCTCCTCGGTCTCGGGACAGGTGGTGTTGATGACCCGCAGTTCGTTTATGCAGCCGATATGTTTGGTCATGAACTTGGCCACGAAAGCAGTGAAGGATTCCGCGCTCTTGGTGGTCTGGGAGAGGAGAGCCACCTTGCGTCGGCGAATCGCCAGAGGCGCCTCCGGGTCCTGCAAGGCAGAGCCATCGCCATTGGTCCAGGCCAGGACGGCTCGCACCTCTGGGTGATGCTCGTCACCGTAGATCAACACCTGGAAGCCGCCGGCCTGCAGGCGCTGGGCCATCTTCTGCAACCTGCGCACGATGGGGCAGGTGGCATCGACCAGGTGTAGCCCTCGCGCCGCCGCCTCGTGCGTCACTTCGGGTCTGGCGCCATGGGCGGTGATAGCGACGGTGCCGTTCTGGACATGCTCTAGCCCATTCACTACATCAACGCCCTTGGCAGCCAGGCGTTTGACCACTTCCGGATTGTGCACTATTGAGCCCAGGCTGTCGATAGGCCCATACTCTTCCGCCCCTCGTTCTACGACCTCGATGGCTCGGCGCACTCCGAAGCAAAAACCTAGGGCTTTAGCTTTCTTGATCTTCATGACTTGCTCCTAACGGATGACAGATGAAGATTGCTTCTTGATCGGGTCTCGGTGGAAGTGTCGAGAGTCTCTTGATCACCTCCTTTCTGTGCGGCCTGAGGCGCGAGACGACGTATCTCTCTGGCGCAGGCAACGCCGCTCCGGACAGCGCTCTCCATAGTGGCCGGCCATCCCGTGGCTGTCCAATCGCCAGCCAGGAAGAGGTTTTCGATGGGCGTACGACAGGGCAGGCGGTACTTGCCGGAGCCTGCCACGGCAGCGAAGGTGGCCTGTCGCTGCTTCACCACCAGGCAGCGCTCTACCCGTGCCTGGCGAGCCCTGGGGAAGAGCCTGCGAAGCTCGCCCGTGAAGCGCTCGATGAGCTCTTCCTTGGGTAGGTCGATGTAGTGCCGCGCCCCGCTGAGGGAGACGTCCAAGTACTGGCCATCGCCGGCCAGATGCCACATCTTGCTTTTGTTGAACACCCATTGCGCCTCGCTATTGATGAAGGCGGCGAAGTCGAGGTCCATGACCGGCCGGTCGTACCAGAGGTGGATGTTGACGATGGGGGTTGTAGTGAGCTTGTTCGCCCGTCGGAAAAAGGGGTCGCTGCGGAGGCTAGGCGGAATGACGGTCAGGAGCATCTCGTGGGGCACCGCGCAGACGTACCATTCCCCCTGCAGGATGCTGCCGTCGGCGAGCCTGGCGCCCCCTATGCGCTTTCTCTCCAGCAAGAGCTCTTCCGTCTTTTGGCCCAGGATGACACGACCGCCTCGCTCCTCAATGTAGCGGCGGGCCTCCCTGCCGACGAGGCTGGTAAGCCCCACCGCCGCGTAGCCAACGTTGGCCCCGTCTGCCCGCTTCAAGAAACCCTCCTGAAAGACCATCATCGCCAGGTCGGCGCTGACCCTTCGAATGTCGTCGTTGAGGGTAGCGAGAACGATCAGGTTCCAGAAGCGGTCGATAGCTGCCTCGGTCTGGCCGTGGTTCTTTAGCCAGCGATAGAAGCTGATGGAGTCGAGCTTATTGTTCCTCGTCCGGTCGCTGAAAAGGATGGAGAGCATGGCGTAGGCCGCCCGCGCCTTGTCCAGAGGGGAGAGGTGGCGAAAGCGCAGGAAGGAGGGCAGGAGATGGAAGGGAGCGGGGAGAGAAGAGCTCGCCAGGGTGCTGGCCCCCGTGTGGGGATCGATGACGGTCACCCGCAATTGCTTCTGCAGGTCGACCTTGTGCCAAACACCTAGCTTCTGGAGGAAGCGGATGTAATAGGTGCAGCATTTCAGGAACACGTGCTGGCCATTGTCTACCTCTCCCTTCCCCTGAGGGTCGGAAAAGGAGTAGGCGCGACCGCCCAGGGAGGGCCGCCGCTCAGCGAGGACGGCTTTGTACCCGTGCTCCGCTAGCTCACAGGCCGCCGCCAGGCCAGCCAGGCCACCGCCGATGATGATTACCTGCGGCTTCCCCTCAGTCACGTCACCAGGCTCCGAACAAGCTCCCGGCCAGCCAGGGCTAGCTTCTGGCTGCCACTTAGACTCACGCGCTCTCGCAGCACAGCGGACGGCTGAGCCTCGATACGTTCCAAGATCCTGCTGTAGATGCCCTGGAGGACGGCTGTGCAGGCGCGGGAGCGACGAGGGAGGAGAGGCAGCAGCTTTCGCCCCCGCTCGAAGTACTCGCGCGCTCGCTCCACCTGGAACTGCATGAGGTGCAGAGACGGTTCATTGACGATGCCGTTAAAGATGTCGGCTTCCGAATAGCGGAAGCGCTCCATTTCGTCCTGGGGGATGTAGATGCGGCCCCTGTGAGCGTCCTCGCGGATATCCCGCAGGATGTTTGTAAGCTGCAAGGCAATACCCAGGTCTTCAGCGTGCTGGCGGGCTTGCTGGCCGTCGCGATAGCCGAAGATCTCGATGCTGATGAGGCCCACAGTGGAGGCAACGCCGTAGCAGTAGCGGCGCAGTTCAGCGAAGGTGGGGTAACGGCGTACGGTCAGGTCCATCTCCACACCGTCGATGAGCTGCCAGAAGTACTCAGGTGGGATACCGTATCGGCGGATGGTATCCTGCAGGGCCAGGAAGGTGGGGCCGGAGGGCTGGCCGTGCAGGCATTGCTCCAACCGGCGACGATATTCGGCCAGTTGTCGGACCTTTTCCTCCGGCTCCAGGTCGTCGTCCACAATGTCGTCGCAGCGGCGGGCGAATGCGTAGACGGCGTAGATAGCCTGTCTCTTTGCAGGCGGCAAGAGGATAAAGCCGTAGTAGAAGTTTCTTGCCTCCCGCTTAGCTAGCTCTTGGCAGTATCGGTAGGCTCCCTGCACTGAGCCTTCCACAGATCATCTCCTCCAGGTTTTCACTGCTGGCCGGCCGGGCAGGAGGCCGCGGACGAAGAGGGCGGCCTTTTGCCAGCGCGAAAGCCGCGGCCGCCGACGAAAGACATCGTAGTCGTTCCTCTCGAGGGCTTCCAGGACAGCTAGGCCACCCAGGCTGAACAGCTTGAGGTCCACCTTCAGACGGCCATCCACCATGTCCAGGAGCCCCAGCCCTTTGGCGAACAACTCCCTTGTTCGGCCGACCTCGAAGGCCATAAGAGCACGGAAGCCATCGTTTATGATGCCTCGCTCCAGCTCCTCCTCGGAGTAGCCGAAGCGGGCCATATCTTCCAGCGGTATGTACACCCGGCCTTTGCCCAGATCGACAGCGATGTCCTGCCAGAAGTTGGTGAGCTGTAAGGCGGTGCAGGTGGCATCGGCGAGACCCTGGCGCTCAGCGTCCGCATAGCTGAAGAGATAGAGGAACAGGTGGCCGACGGGGTTGGCGGAATGATCGCAGTAGTGGAGGAGTTCCTCGAAGGTGGGGTAGCGGCTTGTGCGCTGGTCCATGCGGTTGGCCTCGATGAGCTTGAGGAAGGGCTCTGGCGGGATAGCAAAACAGCGAATGGTCTCCCGAAGGGCCATGAGGATGGGATGGCGGGGCGTCGAGTGGTAGCAACGCTCCAGCTCCGTCTGCCAGTCGTCCAGCAGGCTCAGCCGGTCGCCCGGCGCTTCATCGCCCAGGTCGTCCACGTGGCGGCAGAAGGCGTAGACAGCATAGACGTGCTGGCGGAGTGCCCTGGGAAGAAGCCAGGAGGCCACGGTGAAGTTCTCGTAGTGGCTCACAGCGAGCCGCTGACAATAGATAAACGCCTCAGCGGTGGTGTGAGCGTTCGCCGGTTGCCGTTCCAGCGGTCGCCTCCTTGTGGGCGGGCAGACAGACACAAACAATACTTTCTCCCGCCGTCGAACGGCGGGCATCAACGGTCGAGGAGTTCGGGCAACGGGGAAGGAGAACTCGGGGCGTCTCTAGGAGGCACTTCGGGGATTACATCGACAACACAACAACGATAGCGACTGATTTTCCCTCTACACCACCCAAGGACGCACCCAACCCTTTCCGCCTCTGCCCCAATCCGTGCGACGAGCAGTTAAAAGCTAAGTTACCTGTGCAATGCCTCCCCTCTTCTTCCTTGGCCAACATGTTATCGCTGGTCGAGTTGGTGTCAATAGAAAATCGTTGCCAGAAATTTCTGGGATGCACGATGCGCCCTGCTGGACGGGCTGCCTTGCACGGCCGAAATGTGGGGGCTAGCGGCAGCCCACCACGGCCTGAGGGAAAAGCAGGCGGCCCCCCCAGGTGCTCACTAGGAACCGCTTATACAGAGTTCGGAAGTCGCTGACGAACCGCACTTCTTGCCTGACCAGGTGTCGGCCGCTAGAATCAGGTGCAGACTGGGAGGAGGCGCGATGATGATCGAACAGTCGCTGGTCTTTGGTAACACGAACATAGACGTGAGCCTTCCCGACCGCACCCGACTGGTAGGCGGCGAGCGTCGGGGGCCCCGTCTGGAGCCGGTGGCAGATCAAGAGGCGGCCGTTCGAGCTGCGCTGGCGGAGCCGCTGGGCCTGCCCCGCGTCGGCCAACTGGTTCGTCCCGGGGCTCGGGTGCTTATTGCCTTCGACGATCCGACAGCGCCGTCGTTCGGTCCCGTCAGGCGATTGGCCATCGAAGCAATCCTGGAAGAGCTGGCGGAAGCCGGTGTGCCTGAGGAGAACGTCTCGCTCGTTTGCGCCAACGGACTCCACCGCAGGTGGACGCACCAGGAGCTAGCGACCATCCTGGGGCAGGAGCTGGTGCAGCGCTTCGGATCGCGTCTGAGCTGCCAGGATGCCGAAGACCCGGACAACCTCGTGTACATGGGCAAAACGCCCAATGGATATGATGTGGAGGTTCATCGCCTGGTAGCGGAGTCGGACTTGACTGTGTACATCAATGCCGCCTGCTACCTGGGCTTCAATGGCGGCTGGAAATCGGTCTGCGTTGGGCTGTCCACCTGGCGCTCCATTCGCTGGACGCATACGCCGGACGGCATGACGATGTCTGTGCGGGGCAACCGGATGCACGCCGTCTTCGATGAGATGGGCCGGCATCTGGAGTCAAGGCTGGGCCGCCGAGTGTTTAAGGTGGAGACGTTGCTGGCTAACCCGGCGACCATCGGACGTGTGTTTGCCGGCGGCGTGGACGAGACGCGGGCCGCAGCGCTTGAGGTACAGGCTTCGCTGTACCAGCCACGGCGTGCCGCCACCGACCCCGCTGACGTGGTGATCTACGGGCTTCCAGCCTGGAGCCCATATGCCACCTTCGCTCGTATGAACCCCATTCTAACCCTGATCTCTTCCGGGCTTGGCTACCTGGGGGGCTACATCGAGGCTCTGGGCAAGCCAGGCTGCTCGGTGATCATGGCCACGCCTTGCCCAGAGGACTGGGATATGGAGCATCATCCCTCGTACCCGGAGGTGTGGAACCGAGTGCTGCCGGAGACCCTCGACCCGTACGAGATTACCGCTCGCTTCATGGACGAGTTCGCCAGTCGGGCCGACTATATCGAGCGCTACCGCAACGGCTATGCCTTCCACCCGGTGCATGGGATACTGGCGACGCATCCACTGAAGCGCCTGCGACACGCGGCTCGCGTATTCGTGGCTGGAGCGGAGGACCCGGCGGTGCCACGACACGTGGGCTTCATCCCGACCGCCAGCGTCGAGGAGGCCGTGGCCGAGGCAGAGCGAATCCACGGTCGCGACTGCTCTATCGTCTGCATCAAGCAGTTCGCGGGGATGTAGGCTGCTGCTCAGCCGACGCAGTAGCAACTTCGCCCCGGACGATAGTCCCAGCTCAGACGAGCTGCTGGCCAAGGATATGACCATGCCCTGGGGTGTATCCGGCACCCTCGCTAAGCTCCTCCTGACCTTGGTCATTGGCCACAGCGCCGAGCACGTAGGCAACATCAGGCTGGAGGCTTGAACCATCTCTTTCATCTGCTGGCCTCTAGGATGGCACGCCATCCGTCCTCCAGGGCCCTGCGGTGAGCATGATTAACCAACGCCGTCCTCAGCGCACGCTTGGTATACTTTATCGATAGCGGTGGGGATTTCATGATTTTCTCGGCCATCTCTAAGACTGCGGGCATAAGTTGCTCGTGGGGTACCACTTTGTTCACCAGGCCGATTCTATGAGCCTCTTCGGCGCTTATCTGGTCACAGGTAAAGAGCAGCTCGTTGGCTTTACTCCTGCCTACGACAGCGGGAACAACCGAGAAGGAGCCATAACACAGCCCCCCTACCCGAGCCCCTATGAAACCAAGGACAGCATTCTCCGAGGCGACAATAATATCGCACAACAATGCCTGTTGAAGTCCGTCGCCCAGAGTATACCCGTGTATTGCTGCTATTACAGGCTTATCAAGGTTGAGTAGCTTCTCTTCTTCCTTGAGACTTACGAACTGCGGTAGTTCGGAAGGAGGGGCGCTCATATCATGGCCTGATGAAAAAGCTTTCCCAGCCCCGGTCATAATTACAACTCGAACATCATCATCAGCCTCCAACTCATCCAGGGCGTGGTAGAGCTCGTTCTTTAACTCCAGATTCATGGCATTCAATTTCTCCGGTCTATTAAGGGTGAGAATCGCTATATGGTTCTTCTTTTCTACCAAGATAGTCTTGTATTGCATCCTAGCATGTCTCCTTCCTTTCTGATAAATTGACGTGCTATTGTCTGACTGTTTCAAAACCGTTGTCAATTCGTTAAGAAAGGCTCTGGGGTTATTCTCGGTTCGCTCAAATATGAAAAGGCAGTCTGCCTTATGGCACTCGCAGCACGGTTTGCGGCGCTAGCTCTGGTCGGCCTCGCGCTGTTGGTGGTAGGGGCCGCTATCCCCGCCGAGCCTGCCTATCCCGAGGACGCAGCCCTGGTGACCACGCTCACTCTGGAGCCCGATGGCTCCCAGCCCGTGGCCCTGGCGGTGAACTCCAGCACCAACCGCATCTACGTGGCGAACGCCGAGAGCGAGAACGTATCGGTCATTGACGGTGCGAGCGGCAGTGTCATCGCTACTATTCCGGTAGGTAGCGCTCCTCGTGGCGTAGCCGCCGATGCGAGGGCGAACAGGGTCTACGTCGCCAACAGCGGGAGCAACGAGGTGACGGTGATAGATGGCGAAAGCAATGAGGTCGTCGCCACTCTCCCTGCAGGCGAGGAACCCTGGGACCTGGCAGTCGACCCTAATACGGGTCGCGTTTTCGTTACTAATCGCAGTAGCGGCACTGTCTCGGTCATCGATGGCCGTCACAATCTTGTCATCGGCACCGTGGCTGTGGGCGATCTGCCGACAGGTGTGGCGGTGAACCCCGACCGGGGCCGCGTCTACGTGGCCAGTAGCGAAAGCGGCGATCTTGCGGTGGTGGATGGGGTATCTAACCTGCTGATTGCTAGCTTGCCCTTGGCTAGCGGTT
This sequence comes from Dehalococcoidia bacterium, assembly GCA_034429995.1. Taxonomy (GTDB): domain Bacteria; phylum Chloroflexota; class Dehalococcoidia; order SM23-28-2; family SM23-28-2; genus SM23-28-2. The sequence continues at coordinate 29,336 of DAOUEZ010000033.1, read as the reverse complement.
CGCCTGTTGGGGCTTGGGACGTTGCGGTGGATAGCGGTTCCAATCGAGTGTACGTTGCCACCTCTGCTGTGGAGGCGAGCGACGCTGATGGCGGCACTATTCTGGTAATCGACGCCAGCAACAACTCGCTTATCAACTCTGTCGCTGTTCCCCGCTCGGTCGAGGCCCTGGCGGTCGACTCCGCGAGCGGTCGCATCTATGGGGGTAGCAGCTCTGACGACCGCATGTGGGTTATTGACGGTCGTACCAACGTAGTGACCTCGGCGGTTGGCCTTGGCGGGGGCCTGTCGGCGGTTGACGTCGACTTGGCCAGCGGCGGCGTCTACGTGGCCCACGCCGACGGCGCCAGCCTCTCCATCGTCTCCTGGATGCCCGGCGTCACGCTGGTCCCTGGCTGGACGTACGCTTGCTACTTCGGCGATGAGCGGCCTCTGGCCGATGCCCTGGCAGGCGCCGCCGATAATGTCTTGGCCGTCTACCGGCCGGGGCCTGATGGGCGCTACGACCGCTGGTTCCCGGACCGGCCGGGCTTGAGCACCATTAGCACTGTTCGCCCCCATGAAGCGCTATTCGTCTTGGCGGACGACTATGCCCCCTGGGTGCAGGAGCCATCGCTGGCCGGCGGTGATCTCGTCCTGGCGTCGGGGTGGAACAGCATATGCTACTCGGGGGAGAGCAGGGAAGCCACCGTAGCTGTAGGGGAAATGGGTGACCAGATCGCAGTCGCTTATGGCTTGGCCGTCGATGGCACCTGGCAGCGGTTTATCCCTGGAAGGCCTGAGCTTACGACTATGACCTACGTGCGGGGCTTTTCGCCACTGATCGTTCTGATTCCAACCCCGCAAGCGCCGGGGGCCGAAGCTCCCCAAGTGGAGGTATCGGAGGAATTCCTGGCCCTGCAGGCCGTTCTGGAGGACAGGATCCGCAACTACTACGGCGACGTGGCCATTTGTGTAAGCGACCTTCAGACGGGCGAAGCGATCTGCGTCAACGGCGATGCGCTGCACAGGACGGGCTGCACCATCAACATGTTTGCCTTGTTCGTGGCGGTGGAGGAGTTCGAAGCCGGGAGGGCGAAGCCCGAGGATTGGGCTTACTGGATAAAGATTGGCATTGGCCACAGCTCACCGCCAGAGGTGGCGGTCTTTGTCCGGGGCATCAAAGGATCGCTGGAGGAAGGCGTGGGAAGAGCCAACGAGCTGATGCAGAGCTGGGGGATGAGAGACTCTGTTTATGGCTATGTGCCGTTCTATCCGGGGCCAGACTGGCGGCCGAACATCCTGACCGCCAGGGAAACCAACATGGTACTGGCCAAGCTCTATCGAGGGGAACTGTTCTCAGCCGAGTGGACCGCCTATACCATTGAGCGTCTCCTCGATATTAAGCCAGGGTTGAACTATGTGTTGCCCCTTTTTCTTCCGCCGGAGGTAAGGGTCGCTCACAAGATCGGCTACCACCCCGACTGGGACGGCTGGGTCTACAATGACGTCGGAATCGTGACGATGGAACGAGGAGGCAAGCAGATCGCCTACGCAATCTCCTACCTGTCGCAGGCGATGCCCTCCGAGTATGCGGCGTATATCTTCGGCGCGCAGTTATCGAGGGTCGTCTACGATTGGTTTGATCAGCGATATTGACGCTGAGCCAACGGTAGCGCCGCCGGGGGGCGAAAATCCAGGCTGTATTGTCTCCAAGATGTGGCGACGCATCCCTTCGCTTCGCTCAGGACAGGCTCCCGCCATTTTGCCCACATCGCCGCTGAGATTCTTCGCTCCGCTCAGAATGACGCCAGGCCATGCTGTCACCCTGAGCGTAGCGAAGCCTGCCCTGAGGCTGTCGAAGGGGGTCTCACTCCAGATGGCATACTACGCGCGGGTGTCGCTGCAACTCGGTGATAGAACAACCCAGGGCGCTAGCTGGGCTTGGTGCCCACTAGGTACTGCATGGTGCCGTCGGGGTACACGGCCACCTTGGCCCCATCGGGATAGCTGGCTCGCAGCTCGTCCACCACCTCGCCCCAGTCCTTGGCCCAGGTGACGGACTGGGCGTCGCCGAAAAGGTCGACACAGGTCAAGTCCTTCAGAGGGTTGAGCACGATGACCTTGAATGCGGACGGTATCGTCCGCTGGACGTATTGTCTGCCGCCGTAGGTTTTCCCGAAGCTGCCGAGCAGGTAGTGGATGATCTGGCCCTCCGGCGCGTTCATGATCATCACTATAGTGCCCCCTGGGAGCTTGATGGAGCGTATGGCAACGAAGATGGAAATGGCCGTCTCGCTAGACTTGAGGAAGGCGTTAGTCACCGCTATGTCTGCGCCCGAGAGCCCCTCTGTTGCGTAGACCTCCTTGGCCAGCTTCACTCCCTCTTGATGCTCTAGCGGCGGATCCCCCACGAACAGGGCCGAGATCTCCCCCCGCATGTTGAACAGGGCGTCGACCGTCAGGTCGAGGCCGGCCATCCTGGCAGCCTCCTCGGCGTCGAAGCGCATGACGTTGTCGTCATAGTTTCCCATGCCCGTGGTCTGGGGAGCGCTGGCCATGACCTCTCTGTGAAAATGGGCGATGCTGTCGATGTGGGCCACTCCCGGAAGGATGATCTTGCTTCCGCCACCGAAGCCGACCTGAGGGTGGGGGAGGATGCAGCCGATGCCGATTTTGAGGTCACAGTTCATGACCTCTCGGTTGACCGCCAGGGGCGTGCCACGGCTGGTGGTGCCCACCGGCGTGCAGTTCTCCCAGGGATTGTGGTTGTAGACGGGGAAGCGTTCCAGAATCTCCTGGCCAAGCTTCTTGCGCAGGGCGTGGTTGTCGTGAGCGCCGTGGCTGCCCAGGGCAACAACAAAACGGATATGGTCGTCAGAGATGCCCGCCTCTTTCAGTTCCTCTAGGATGAAGGGAGCGATCTCACCTGTCGGGGTGGGGCGGGTGATGTCATCGAAGATGATGACCGCCTCGCTCTTGCCCCGAGCCAGGTCGCGAATGCGCTGCGTGCCGATGGGATTGGCGAAGGCTCGCTCTATCTCCTGCCGGCTCAGCCTTGGCCGGTCGTGGCCCTTCGGGGGCAAGAAGTGAACGTCCCAGGAGTCAGGGAAATCCAGCTCCAGCTCGCTATTGTCGTACCAGAGAAGCTGCGGTACCTTGATCTTCATGGCCTCCTCCTGTGACTCCCGCAGGCTGTTGAAAATATCCATTGTCTCCGTTCATGGTTCGACGGGCTCACCACGAGCGGAGATGCATACACCAACTCAGGGCCGCTCGCCCTGAGCCTGTCGAAGGGCGAACGAGGCGTCTTTCAACAGCCTCCCCGGGTTTCCTCGGGACTGACACGGCGACTACGCCATGCCGGCGGTACCGGCTAAGCCCGACGGCGGGAAGCGGTCTAGCCTAGTCTACGTCGACGATTATACACTGGCACTCGCGTCCCAGGAAGACGCACGCTCTGGACGGGCTGGCTCTGGCGGCGTCGCAGAACAGAGTTGACACCCGTTCGTTGGGGTGCTAAGGAATGAACAGCTATTTGCGGTTCATTGGGGGCAGGAGACATGCGCGAGAACGCGGTTAAGCGGCTCTGGCAGCAGGACCGACCGGCGCTCGGGGGCTGGCTCATGATCCCGGGCGGCTTCTCGGCCGAGGTGATGGCTCACCAGAACCTCGACTGGCTGTGCATCGACATGCAGCACGGGCTCATCGACTACGACACGGCCTTGGCTATGCTCCAGGCCATCTCCACCACAGCGACAACCCCTTTCGTGCGCGTGCCCTGGAACGATTCGGCTATCATCATGAAGATGCTGGACGCAGGAGCCTACGGAGTTATAGTGCCCATGGTGAACAGCCGGGCAGAGGCCGAGGCAGCGGTCGCTGCCTGCCGCTATCCGCCTCAGGGCATTCGCAGCTTCGGCCCCATCCGCGCCGTTTATTACGCTGGCCTGGACTACTTTGCCTACGCCAACCAGGAGCTGTCCTGCATACCCCAGATAGAGACGAGGGCCGCCCTCGAGAACCTGGACGAGATTCTCAGCGTGGACGGCGTTGATGCAGTCTACATCGGGCCGATGGACCTGAGCATCTCCCTCGGCCTGCCGCCGCAAATGGACGGCGACCTGCCCGCCTATGCCGAAGCGCGCCAGCGCATCCTGGAGGCGTGCCGGCGCCACAACGTTGTGGCTGGCATCAACTCCAGCGCTACGACCGCACCCAAGCGCATCGCCGAGGGATTTCGTATGGTTCTGGTCTCCTCCGACTCCGGCGCCATGGCCCGAGCGGTCGGGGAAGACGTACGGGCGGTTCGTCGAGGCGAAGCCGGGGCCGCCGGCGGCCCCTCGTACCAGTAGGGCGGCATCCGCCATCGGCCAAAGGAGCAAGCCCAATGTCTGATTTGCAGCGATTCTCCGCCGCCAGTCTGAGCGACTTCGTCGACCAGGCCCTGCAGCGGATGGATGTGCCGCCTGACGACGCCCGACTGGCGGCGAAGATCCTAGTGGAGGCCGACCTGATGGGTATCGAATCCCACGGGGTCGCTCACCTCATGACCCATCCCAGTTACGCGCTGGGATTTAGGCAGGGGCTGGTCAACCCCCGCCCCAACATCCGTGTCGTGCATGAGACCCCTTCGACGGCCTTGATGGACGGCGATGGCGGCTTGGGCCCTGTCGTTGGCTATCGGGCGATGTCCATCGCCATCGAGAAGGCGAAGGAGTGCGGCACGGGCATGGTGGCTGTGACCAGGAGTCGCCACTACGGGGCTGCTGGGTATTATGCGCTGATGGCCGTTCCCTACGACATGATCGGCCTGGCCTCCACCAACAGCCCTCCCTTCGTGGCGCCCACCTTCGGGCGAGGGCGTATGCTCGGTACCAACCCTATTGCCGTGGCTGTACCTGTCGGCAGCGGCTACCCTTTCCTACTGGATATGGCCACCAGCGCCGCCGCCCACGGAAAGTTCGAGATGGCCAGGAAGGAGGGCAAGCCGATTCCCCCAACCTGGGGGGCGGATGAGGAGGGCAACCCCTCGACCGACATGACCCGGATCATGAGGATAGGCTGGCTGCTGCCCCTGGGCTCGACGCCTGAAGGCGCCTCCTACAAAGGTTACGACCTGGCCATGGTGGTGGATATCCTCAGCGGTGTTCTGCCCGGGCTCGGCTACAGCCTCCACATCGATTACATCAAGCATGAGGTGGGACATTTCTTCGGCGCCCTGCGGGTCGACGGCTTTCGTCCGGTGGAGGAGTTCAAGGCGATGATGGACGAGATGCTCCGGACGTTTCGCAGCGCGCCGACCGTAGCCGGGGCCGAACGCGTGCTAGTCGCCGGCCAGCGCGAATTCGAGGCCCGCGAGGAGCGGCTGGCCAAGGGCATCCCCCTCCATCCGCCGGTGGTGGGTACGCTACAGCGACTGGCGGACGAACTCGGCTTGGCCATGCCGGAGCCCCTGCCCGCAGACCCCTCGTCGTAGTCCTTCCTCAATGGAAGGGCGGGCTGGTAGCTGTCAAGACTGGCTCAGGGGCACGGACCCTGCCAGCGAGAGACGCCGAGTTTATTGCGCCTCGGGGTCGGTCTCACAGTCCGTGCACATCACGTCGTCCCACGCCTCGTCGTTGACCATGGCGTCCACCCAGTCGTGAAACTTGACGCCCTCCACCTCGCGGCTGTAGAAGATGTCGTCGCCGGTGATGCAGTGGATTGCGCCTGGGGCGGTGTAGGAGTGGAAATTGGAAGCGCTGTCCTGGATCTCCTGGATGCTGGCGAGCATGAGGTCGTTCCAGTCGCCGGCGTCGCCGCCCATAGCGGCGTAGAAGAAGATCTGGGCTTCGTCGTAGGCCGTGTTGTACTGCGACCAGCGGTCGTCAGAGTAGTAGTTTGCCAGCGCGGTGTAGAGTTTGGCCATCGTAATCTCGGTCCAGGGAATGTCCAGCGCCGGAATCCAGTCCGGGAGGTTTTCTATCGCACCCCAGTTCGGGAAGCAGTTTGCGAAGAAATCGTCGGTGACCACGCCGGCGCCCGCGTCGCCGAGCTGGTAGAGGGACACGTCGGGGTAGAGCGCGTGAATGTGGGGAGCGCCCATGACGGAGCCGTAGCTCCCCGCGCTGCAGCCGGACACGAAGATCTTTTCCGGCTTTTCGAAGTTGGCCTGAATCCAGTCCAGAACTGCGCTGACGTTCACGAACCCTTTGTGATAGAGGGTGGTGTCCTCGTCCCCTATCGTGTAGGTCTGGGTGTTATCCCCCCAGTGGATGTCCGCCGTGCAGTAAGGGACGAAAACCAAGAACCAGTCCTTGAAGGGGTTGTCTGGGTTGTCCAGGTCGCCGATCCCTTCCGTCCAGTTCTCCGGGTTGTCGCTCTCGTCCACGGTGTTGTCGAAGTATATGTCCGGGTTCGAGCAGGTGAAGTCGTTCCAGCAGGCACCACCGCCCTGGAAGTAGACCACCAGGCGGTTGACCGTGCCCGGATGCACGTAGTAGGCGTACGGTGTGCCGAGCGAGCAGATGGTGTCGCCGCCCGGCTCGATCTTCGTCCAGCCCGCCGCGAGGTCGGGTACGGTCGGCGAAGCCGTCGGGCTGGGCGTTGGGGAGGCGGGAACTTCTGTGCCTCCGAGGGCTATGACGCCCTGCATATCGTCCAGGGTAGTTAGTTCGCTGATGTCGGGTTGGTCGGCGAACCACCCCAACCAGTTCTCCTGGGCGTCGATGCTGTAGGCGGCGGCCACCCCGGCTTCATTGCAGGTGGCGAAAGCCTGGTCAGCATCGGTGCCGTCATCGCCGCTCCAGACCGATATCGCCCACTTGCCTGCCTGGGGGCAGTTCTGCATGGCGTCCTGCTGGGCTTCTGACGAGCCGATCCCTATGGCCCAGATCAAGGCTACCAGACCCAGGGCAAGCGTGCCCGCCAGAAGCGAGAGAGCGAGTTTCCTTCCCCGGTTACGCATGACTGACCTCCTTACCTAAAAGTTGGCGGCCCTATTGTACGCGCAGACGGAAAGGCTGGCAAGCGCATCTGCGGACATAGCCTGCGTTCCTCCCTCGCAGTGTCGGGTAGACCGGTCTTCTCATGCCATCTTGACAAGTGGGCGCTCGGTTTGTGATGCTTTATGTACGTGGAGTCGCGGCGGGCGCAACGAAGGCTGTTGCGCTTTTGTTGTTCAATGAGGGAGAATTAGGCTAAGTCTTAGGACAGGTTCTCACGAGCAGTGAGATTCCTTGTGCCTGTTCAGGGAGGTCAGCATGGCGCTAAAGGTCACCGTTGTGGGCGTGGGCATGGTGGGGGAACAAATCGTTTCCATCTTGCGGGAGCGCAACTTCCCTATGCAATGGCCCCCACGGATCTGTGCGACAAGGGCGCGCAGCGAAACGCTTGCCGGGGAGGGGTTTCATGTTGAGGAGACCGACGAAGGGGCTTTCGAGGGTGCGGAGGTTGTTTTCTTCGCAGGCAAAGAGGGAGGCAAGGGGGCAAGCGTCCAGTGGGGCAAGAAGGCGGTCGAAGCGGGAGCCATCTGCGTGGACAACGGAGGCGACTTCCGTATGGACCCCGCCGTCCCGCTGGTGGTGCCGGAAGTGAACCTTGACGCAGTGACGCCCGACAAGAGGTTCATCGCCAGTCCCAACTGCTCCACCATCCAGATGGTGTTGGTTCTTCATGCAATACACCAGGTTACCAGGATCCGTAGGGTGGTCGTATCCACCTATCAGAGCGTCTCGGGATGGGGTGTGGCGGCGCAGGAGGAGCTTCTGGACCAGATTCCTCATGCCCTCAAGTCTCTGGACGATATTCCCTTCGAGCCGACAGTGTTCGCTAGTCCAATCGCGTTCAACCTCTTTCCTCACATCGACAAATTCTTGGAGGACGGCTACACCAAGGAAGAGATGAAGATGGTGTGGGAGACCCAAAAGATCATGGGGGATGACACCATCAAGATAAGTCCTACCACCGTGCGGGTGGCGGTCTTGGTGGGGCATGGCGAAAGCATCAACATCGAGACGGAAAGGAAGCTGACCGCTGCTGAGGCTCGGGAGATTCTAGCGAGATCGCCGGGCATCGTCGTCATCGATGAACCGAACACCAACACCCCCCGAAATGACCCGTTTGAGCGCACCTATCCCGTGCCTCTTGACGTCCGGAAACCCGAATATCGGGACATGGTGCTGGTAGGGCGAATCCGGGAAGATCCAACCATCGAAAACGGGCTGAACCTCTGGTGCGTGTCAGACAACTTGCGGAAGGGCGCTGCGCTGAACGTGGTTCAGATTGCTGAGGGGCTCATCGCGCGGGGAAGACTCAATCCCTAGGACAGTCGAAGGGCGAAACGAGGCATTGGCCTGTCCTGTCGCCCTGGTTGTCACCCGTGCAACTGACCGATTAGAGTTGGCGAGGTATCTTCCACTTCTCGGCCCTCATCGGATATTTGGTTATTACCAACCGCTCCAATGCACGAGTTCATCAAGTGGGATGCGGGGCGTGCCTCTGGGCTGGGGCCCTGAGGGTGGCGGGTAGCCGAAGGCGAGAACGATGGAGACCCGGTAGCCCTTCGGAACCCCTAGGACGTGCAGGGCGCAATCCCCGTCGTGCATCGTAACCGGACAAGACGTGATATCCTCCGCCCAAGCAGCCAGCATCATGTTCTGGGCACAACGGCCGGCGTCGAATTCACGCCCGCCCTGCGGTAGCACGATGGCCACCACGACCGGCGCCGATGCTGTGTGCTGAGCGAACTGGCCACAGACAGCGAGTTCCTCTTTCTTCGGGGCATCCTGGAGGACCACGAAGCGGCAGGGTTGCAGATTCTTGGCGCTGCCCGCCATTCGCCCAGCCTGGAGGATGCGCCGTAGAGATTGCTCAGGAATAGGCCTGTCCTGATAGGCCCTCGTATCTCGTTTGGTACGAATGCAGCTGTAGGCGTCCATTGCTCCTCCTCAAGCTTCATCGCCAAGTTTACCCTGTGAGGCGCTGCTTTTGAACAGCGCGGGTAATGCCGTTGGATGTCGAATGGTTCTTATCATCTCGTCGTTCAGGCCATCCAAATGGTCTAGCACATTGGACTCCTCCAGGGCTGTTGTCGAACTGGGTCTTCCTCGTGGTAGACTGTGGCTGTAGGAGGTGATTTGGCATGACTGGCTCTATTGCTCCGGAGCCCAAGTACTGGCCGCGGAAGAGGTATTTCGAAGTCTACGACAGATCTCTTCGCGACCCGGAAGAGTTCTGGGCGGAAGAGGCCCGCAAGCTGGATTGGTTTAAGACGTGGGACAAGGTGCTGGAATGGAAGCCGCCGTTCGCTCGATGGTTTGTCGGCGGCCAGCTCAATGCCTGCCACGAGTGCGTTGGCCGACACGTCAAGACGTGGAGAAAAAGCAAGGTAGCCATCTACTGGGAAGGAGAGCCCGGCGATAGCCGTGTTCTGAGCTACTCGACGCTCTATAGCGAGATCAACAGGTGTGCCTCGGTGTTGAAGAACCTGGGGCTGAAGAAAGGCGACACCGTAGCCCTGTATTTGCCAATGATTCCGGAGTTGCCTATCTTCATGCTGGCCTGCGGGAGAATTGGGGTTACTCACACAGTCATCTTCTCCGGATTCAGTGCCCAGTCCCTGGCCGATAGGATGAACGACATCGGGGCCAAGCTCCTCGTTACTGCCGACGCCGGTTTCCGTAGGGGCAAGGCGGTGCCCCTCAAGGAAACAGCCGACGAGGCGCTAGCCCTCTCGCCCTGTGTGGAGAAGGCAGTGGTCGTCAATCGGGCGGGCAAGTCCGTCCCCATGCAAGGGGGGAGGGACTTCTGGTACCATCACCTCCTCGAGGATGCTGCCCCGTCAGTAGAGCCCGTGCCAGTCGAGTCTTCTCACCCCCTGTATATCCTGTACACCTCCGGCACCACGGGAAAGCCCAAGGGCATCGTCCACAGCACGGGTGGTTATCTGGTGTTCAACCACTCAAACTATCAGTGGGTCTTCAACATCAGAGAGGAGTCGGTGTACTGGTGCACGGCAGACGTTGGCTGGGTCACCGGCCACAGCTCGATTGTCTATGCTCCCCTGTCCCACGGGGCTGCCATCGTCCTCTATGAGGGGGCTCCCGATTATCCCAGCCTGGACAGGTGGTGGAACATTATCGAAACCTACGGGGTCACTACCTTCTACACCTCGCCTACCGCCATACGGATGTTTATGCAGCACGGGGAGGAGGCGCCAGCAAGGCACGACCTGAGCAGCCTGGAGTTGCTGGGGACGGTGGGAGAACCCATCAACCCTGAAGCCTGGCTCTGGTACTACCAGCACATCGGCAAGGAGCGCTGCCCAATTGTCGACACTTGGTGGCAAACGGAGACGGGCGGGATCATGATCTCCCATGCCCCAGGAATAGAGCAATTGCCCCTGAAGCCGGGCTCAGCGGGCTTTCCCCTGCCGGGCATCGACGCCGCCATAGTCAACGAGAGGGGCGAGGCCGTCGCGCCGGGCGAGAAAGGGCTGCTGGTGATCAAGAAGCCCTGGCCGGGGATGTTTGTGGGCCTCCACGGGGACCCCGAGCGGTACAAGCAGACCTATTGGGAGCGATTCCCAGGCTCCTACTACACCGGTGACTACGCAATGAAGGACGAGGAAGGCTACTTCTGGCTCTTCGGCAGAGCCGACGAGGTCATCAAGGTGGCAGGACACCGCCTGGGCACCCTCGAGATCGAAAATGCTGTCGTCTCGCACCCGGCCGTCGCCGAAGGCGCCGCAGCGAGCAAGCCCGACCCCATAAAGGGCGAAGCCATCGTGCTGTTCGTCATCTTGAAGGACGGTTACGAGGCCTCTGATGCCTTGAGTAAGGAACTCGCGCAGCACATCCGGAAGGTGGTGGGGCCCGTCGCCACTCCCGAGCGGCTGTTCTTTGTGGCAAAACTGCCCAAGACCCGAAGCGGCAAGATCATGCGCCGGGTGCTCAAGGCGGTGGCAAGCGAGGTAGACATCGGCGACGTCAGCACCCTGGAAGACGGCGCATCCGTCGACGAGGCGATGGCGGCGTACGAAGAGTTGAAGAAGGCGGTGTGAGGAGGGATAAGGCTGGCGAGCGGTAAATCGGGAAGATGGTGGAGGTTGCGGAACGCTACTACATGACGCGGGGCAGATTGGAGCGCTGGCTGGCCGAACTGGAGCAGCCGGAGGGCGAAAGCATTGCCCTGTACGTTAAGCCGGGCCATCTATTTCCCTACCTGGAATCGATAGGGCACGAATGTGGCGACTGGCTGCAAGAAATGAAGGGTCTTCCCGCTAGCCTTGTCGAGTCCGAAACAGGCCTCGTTCTATTCTGGAGCGATGACCGTAAGTATGCGCTTCTGCCGCCTTTTCCCGTAGACGTAAACCAGTTCTCTCCGGCCTGGGACAGTTCTTATCTGCGGATGCTGCTGGATAAGAAATACCTGCTGGGGGTCGTGCTTCTGAGGCTGGGAGGGTACTCGATCGGCGTCTTTGAAGGCGAGCGGCTCCTGACATCCAAGACGGGCACCAGGTTCGTGAAAGGGAGGCATCGGGCTGGTGGTCAGTCTCAGCGGCGCTTCGAGCGGCGAAGGGAAGAGCAGGCCCGGGAGCTATTTGACAAAGCGTGCTCAGTTGTGACGACCAAGTTCGCGGCCTATGAGAAGCGGCTGGACTACGTTTTCCTGGGCGGCGACAAGCTGACCCTGCACTCGTTCCTCAAGAGATGCGAATACCTGCAGGGGCTTGCCGGCAAAACCCTGGCCAAAGTCCTGAACGTGGGGAAGCCCAGGTACGAGGCCCTGCGCAACGCCCCCGCCCAGATCTGGAAGACGCGGGTGTTCGTGGTTCGATAGGCCATGAGGCGAGAGCGGCACAGTCCGATTGGGCCGCTAGCCGCTGAGCCCTGAGAAGGCTACCTCTGCCGCCCGGACGGTTCGTTCGATGTCCTGTTCGCTGTGGGCCAGCGAGAGGAATCCCGCCTCGAACTGCGAGGGCGCCAGATAGACGCCGTTCTCCAGCATCGCTCGGAAGAAGAGGGCGTATTTATTGCTGTCGGACCTCTTCGCTGAAGCGCAGTCGACGACCCTCTCGGCGCTGAAAAAGGTGCAGAACATGGAGCCAACGCGTGTCTGAAAGACCGGTATCCTGGCAGCCTCGGCCGCCGCGCGCAGGCCAGCCGCGAGCTGCGCGGACTTGTCTTCCAGGCGCTGGTAGGCCCCGGGCTGAGTGAGCACTTTGAGGGTCTCGATGCCGGCGGTCATAGCCAGGGGGTTGCCGGAGAGGGTGCCCGCCTGATACATGGGGCCCAGGGGTGCCACCATCTCCATGATCTCCCTGCGGCCACCGTAGGCCCCGACCGGAAGGCCGCCGCCGATGACCTTGCCCAAGCAGGTCAAGTCGGGCGTTACGCCATACAGGGCTTGGGCTCCGCCATAGGCCACCCGGAAGCCGGTGATCACCTCGTCGAAGATAAGGAGCGCTCCCTCCGCCTTTGTCACCCCTCGCAGGCCCTCCAGGAAGCCGGGCTCGGGAGGTATCACGCCCATGTTCCCCGCCACGGGCTCGACGATCACGGCGGCGATCTGGCCGCGGTTCTCGCTGAACAGCCTGTCAACCGCCTGCAGGTCGTTGTAGGGAGCTACTAGAGTGTCCTGGGCCGTGCCCTCTGGCACACCAGGGCTGTCGGGAAGAGCGAAGGTGGTCACTCCCGAGCCCGCCCGAACCAGGAGGAAGTCGGCATGTCCGTGGTAGCAGCCCTCGAACTTGATGATCTTGCTCCTCCCTGTGTAGGCGCGGGCCAGGCGCAGGGCGCTCATGGTGGCCTCGGTGCCCGAGTTGACGAAGCGCACCATTTCGACGGAGGGCACTGCTTCCACCACCCGTTTGGCCAGTTCGGTCTCCAGCGCGGTGGGGGCGCCGTAGCTAATCCCTCGCTCCGCGGCCTCTTTCAGAGCGCCTACCACCTGTGGATGGGCGTGCCCCAGGATCAGAGGACCCCAGGACAGGACGTAGTCAATGTAGCGCTGGCCGTCCACGTCGTAGATATAGGGGCCCTCCCCTCTGGCGATGAACAGCGGCTCTCCTCCCACGGCGCGGAAAGCCCTGACAGGGCTGTTGACGCCGCCAGGCATGTACCTCTGGGCCTCGGTGTAGAGGCTCTGTGACCTGCTTGTCATGACCTCCTGGGCCGGGTCAAAGTACTTGAGGCGCGCCTTCTTGTATTCCTTGGTGCTGAACAGGATGACGTAGTCGCTGACACCCGTCTCCTGAGAGATCTCTCGAGCGACGGCCTGGCAGTTCTCTTTGCTTTTAGCGTGGATCATCGTGAAGAGATTGTAGGGCCAGTCAGGGTAGGTGAGGCGCTGGTAGCAGTGGCTGACCTGGGGCAGGGAGGCGGCAACCGTCGCTACTCTCTCGATGCTGTCCTGCGGCACACGCCAGGCTACCATGCCGTTGGCGACATAACCTGCCTGCCGCTGACGCAGGATGGCGGCGAAGCGACGCAACCAGCCCGCAGCCTTGGCCTGCTGCAGCCAGGCGACGACTTCCTCCTGGCTCACCCCTAAGCGCTCGGCCACGTCTGCGAAGGGCTGGGAGACGATTTCGATATCCTTCTGCAGTTCACGGATGAAGGCCCTATCGCGGACGGTGAGGGCAGGGGTGGGACGGCTCCCTTGAGGGCTATCGACGGCCGAAATGCCGCTGGCGCCCTCTATATCCAGTTGCACGGCGATCTTGAAGACCCGCAGTGCGGGAAATAGGCGATAAGGATAGCCACCTGCCTTCTCAACCAGCGCCTGGACAGTGCTCTCCAGGTCCTCGTCGGGGGGCACGGCCAGGGTGAACCACAGGTTCCAGGCGTGGTCACGCTGGTAGTTGTGGCTGACCCCTGGGTGGCCATTGATCGCCGCCGCCGCCCGCTCGATCTCGTCTTGGGGGACCTGCATGGCCACCAGGGTGCTCTTGTAACCCAAGGCGGACGTGTTGAAGATGGCGCTGATCTGGCGGATGAGCCCTTTCTCGTCGGGGCTCTTAAGGCGCCGTACCCGCGCCAGCACTTCTTCCTCGGGCAGCCCAAGCCTCTCGCCGATCGCTGCGAAGGGCTGCGTCGTTGGGGGGAAGTCGCGCTGCAAGAGGTCCAGCAGGCGGCGATCAACGATGTCTAGCTGCTGAGCGGCTGCCTCTTTGGCCTTTGCCATGGTTAGCGCCTCCTGCGAGTGGTGAACAATTGGGACGACTCCGCTGATTCATCTTGCACTGGCACCGGCCACTTGGCCGCCTCCTCGGCTGCCGGCGTCCCCGGCGCAATGCCGATCTCCTCGTCGGTCAGGTAGCAGGCGGGGTCAGGGGCCAGGGAATCGCCGAAGTATCGCTCGGCCCGCACCCGCAGGTTACCGTTGCAGACGTCCAGCCACTTGCAGACCCGACAGCGCCCCTTGAGGTGGGGCTTGCGGTCCTTCAGCACCCGCATGACCGGATCGCTGGTATCGCTCCACATCTCGGCGAAGGGCCGCTGGCGAACGTCCCCCAGGGAGTAGTGCCAGGAGAACTGGTCGACGTGCAGGTGTCCCAACGGATCGACGCTGGAGACGGCGATCCCCGACTGGTTCCCGCCATTCCAGCGCAGCATGCGATAAAGTTCCTCCGCCCGCTGGGGCTGCTCCTTCTGCACCCGCATGTAGAGGTAGGCGTTATCGGCGTGGTTGTCCACGGTGAGGATGTCCTTCTCGATGCCTCGGGCGTGGAGGTCCTGCGACCGCTGGAAGATGTAGTCCACCACCGCCCGCGTCCGGCGGGGCTCTAGGTCGAAGCGGCGCATCTTGTCTCCTCTCCCTGCGTAGGCCAGGTGATAGACGCAGAGGCGGGGAATTCTCTCCTTCTCCGTCAGGTCAAATATGCCTGGCAGCTCGTCGACGTTCATTGCGTGGACAGTGAAACGCAGGCCGACGGGGATGCCGGCATCCCGGCAGTAGCGGATGCCCTGCAAGGCCTGCTCGAAAGCCCCCTTCTTGCCGCGAATCTTGTCGTGCACTTTCCCTACGCCGTCCAGGCTGACCCCCACGTACGAGAGGCGCGCCTCCTCGATCCGCTTTGCCACCTCGGGGGTGATCAGGGTGCCGTTAGTAGAAAGGACACAGCGAATTCCCTTGCCCGCGGCGTAGGCTGCCAGTTCGAACAGGTCCTCCCGCAAGAGAGGCTCGCCGCCGGAGAAGAGGAGGACGGGCACCTCGAAGTCGGCCAGGTCGTCGATCAGCCGCTTCCCCTCGGCCGTGGTCATCTCCCCCGCTTGAGGCTTGTCCGTGGCGTCGGCATAGCAGTGGACACAGTGGAGGTTGCAGCGGCGGGTGAGGTTCCAGACCACGATGGGTTTCTTGTCCAGCGAGTAGTGGAGGAGGTGAGCCGGCACCTCCGAGGTGAGACGGCCGTAGCGCAGGGGGTCGGCGGGGGTGAGCGTGCCGGTCAGCAGACGGGAGACACTGAGCATCAGCCACTCTCCTTCAGGCGGGCTGCCCGTGGCAAAGGCGGCGGCTCGTAGACGCAGAAGGGCTCCTCGTCCAGATAGTTGCCGCTCGTGCCGTAGGCCCTCGCTCGACAGCCGCCGCAGATGCGCTTGAACTGGCAGCGGCCGCACTTGCCCTGAAGAAGCTCGGGGTCTCGTAGCTCTTTAAAGATGGGCGCGTCCTGCCAGATCTGTTGCAGCGGCTGCTTGCGCACGCTCCCTGCCACCAGCGGCAGGTAGCCGCAGGGAAAGACCTCGCCCTTGTGGGAGACGAAGCAGACCCCGGTTCCGGCCAGGCATCCCTTGGTCATGGCATAGAGGTCGCTGGAGGCAGCCGCACCAACGCCCCGCTGGCGTTTCTGGCTGGGCGGGGCTTGCCGCTCTTCCGCCGCCATTCGCTGGTGGACGATGCGGAAGTAGTGGGGGGCGCAGGTGGCCTTCAGCTCCAGCAGCCCTTCCTGATCCCTGTCGTAGAACCAGTTGAGCACCTCCTCGTACCGGCGGGGGGAGATCATCTGCTCGTCGGCGATCTCCAGGCCGCAGCCGACGGGCACCAGGAGGAAGATGTGGAGGGCATCGGCCCCCAGGGAGAGGGCCAGGTCCAGGACCTGGGGCAGCTCATCAACGTTGTGGCGGGCCACGGTGGTATTGATCTGCACGCTCATCCCCCGTGCCCGCAGGTGGCGGATGCCCTCGAGGGCCTGAGCAAACGAGCCGGGGACAGCGCGGAAGCTGTCGTGCGTCTCTGCGGTGGCCCCATCCAGGCTGACCGCTACCCGCCGAATGCCTGCATCCACGATGCGCTGGGCCATGGGCCCATCGATGAGGGTGCCGTTGGTCGCCAGGGCGACGCGTAGTCCCTTGGCCACGGCGTGCTCAGCGATCTCGAAGATGTCCGGCCGGATGAGAGGCTCACCGCCGGAGAGGATAAGAATAGGATTGCAGAAGGCCACGATTTGGTCGATCAACTGTTTCGATTCGGCGGTGGTCAGGTCCTCCGGCACGAGCTGGTCGGCCACGTCGATGCGGCGGCAGTGGATGCAACGCAGGTTGCACCCTGCCGTTGTCTCCCAGAAGATGAGGCGAGGCAGGTATTCCAGCGTAGTCCTCCCTCTACTCGCCCAGCCAGCGGGCAGCATCCTTGGCGAAGTAGGTCAGGATCATATCCGCCCCCGCCCGTTTGATGGCGGTGAGAAGCTCGAGAGTCACCCGCCTCTCGTCGATCCAACCGCGCTGGGCTGCTGCCTTGACCATGGCGTACTCGCCGCTGACGCTGAAGGCGGCCAGGGGGTGGTCGAAGTCCTCGCGCACCTGGCGGATGATGTCCAGGTAGGCCAGGGCAGGCTTAACCATCACCATGTCCGCCCCTTCCTCGATGTCCAGGGCTACCTCCCGCAGGGCCTCGCGGGCGTTGGCCGGGTCCATCTGATAGCCCTGACGGTCGCCGAACTGAGGGGCCGACTCAGCCGCCTCGCGGAAGGGGCCGTAGAAGGCGGAGGCGTATTTGGCAGCGTAGGAGAGAATGGCCACCTGGCTGAAGCCCGCCACATCCAGCGCGGAGCGGATGGCGGCCACCTGGCCGTCCATCATCCCGCTGGGGGCCACAACGTCGGCTCCGGCGGCGGCGTGGGAGGCCGCCACCCGCGCCAGGACCTCCAGCGTCTCGTCGTTGAGCACGCGGCCGTCCTCCACGATGCCGCAGTGGCCGTGGTCGGTGTACTGGCACATGCAGACATCGGTGATCACCACCAGCTCCGGCACAGCTTTCTTGATGGTTCGGATAGCCTCCTGGACGATGCCGTGGTCGTCGAAGTTCTCGCTGCCGATGGGGTCCTTGACGGCGGGGATGCCGAAGAGGATCACCCCTGGGATGCTCAGGCCGGCGACGTCCTGCGCTTCGGCGGGGAGAAGGTCAAGCGACCAGTGGTAGCTGCCGGGCATGGATTCGATCTCCTCCCTGATCCCCTGGCCGTGAACGACGAACAGGGGATAGATGAGGTCGCCGGCGGAGAGGCGGGTCTCCCGCACCAGGCGGCGCAGGTTATCGAGCCGCCGCAGGCGGCGGGGGCGGTGGAGAAGTGCAGCCGCTATCTCCTCGACCTCCCTCGTCTCCCTGCGAAGCCGTAGCCGATCAACAGTCTCCCTAGCGCTCATCATCTCGCCTTCTTTCAGCAACAGCGGTGACAATGGCCTCCACCAGCCCGGCGATGGTGTGCTCCCCGGCTACCACGTCCACCCGAATGCCCAGCCGCCGCGCCGTCCTGGCGGTGACCGGCCCGATGCAGGCCACCAGGCAGCATGACAAGACCTTAGCGGGTTCCAGGCCTTGGAGGCTGTTCGCTAGATTGCGTACCGTCGACGAGCTGGTGAAGGTGACGATATCGATCTGTCCCTCCTCCAGCAGGGCTTTCAGTTCGTCCGGTGCGCCGACGGCCAGCGTCCGGTAGGCGACGACCTCATCGACCACTGCCCCCTTGCCTCGCAAGGCCTGGGCCAATTGCTTCGGCGCCTGCTCGGCCCGGGGGAGCAGGATGCGCTCCCCGGTGACATCGCCGAGGCCGGTGGCGATCTCTTTGGTCGTGTAGACCTCCGGCACGTAGTCGACCCGGAGGCCATGCCCCGCGAGGGCCTGGGCCGTGGCCGGGCCGATGGCCGCGATTTTCAGTCTCCCCAGGGCCTGGATATCCGTTCCCTTTTCGCTCATTCTGTCCACAAAGGCCCGCACACCATTGGTGCTCGTCAAGATCAGCCAGTCGTAGGCGGAGAGCCTGGCGATGGCCTCATCCAGGGGGGCCATATCCTTGGGAGGGGCGATCTCGATGGCCGGGTACTCAAGTGGTTCCGCTCCCAGTTGCCGCAATCGCTCCGAGAGGGCGCTGGCCTGCTGCCGCGAGCGGGTGACTAGGACCCGCTTGCCGAAGAGGGGCTTTGTATCGAACCAGCGCAGCTTGTCCCGCAGAGCCACCACCTCGCCAACGATCGTTACCGCTGGCGGTTTGATATCGGCCGCTCGCGCCTTTTGCACGATATCGGCCAGGGTGCCGGTCACCGTCCTCTGCCGCGCCTCCGTTCCTTGCTGGACGATGGCTACCGGTGTGTGGGGGTCTCGCCCGTGCTCGATGAGCTTGGCCACGATCTGGGGCAGGTTGCCGACGCCCATAAGGCAGACCAGGGTGCCCACGCCCGTGGCCAGCTTCTGCCAGTCGAGGCTAGAATCGGCCTTGGTGGGGTCCTCGTGGCCGGTGATTACGGCAAAAGCGCTAGTCTGTTGGCGATGGGTGACTGGTATGCCAGCATAAGCCGGTGCGGCGATGGCACTGGTCACGCCCGGCACTACCTCGAAGGGCACCCCCGCCTTCGCCAAGGCTTCCGCCTCCTCGCCACCGCGGCCAAAGAGGAAGGGGTCGCCCCCTTTCAGGCGCACTACCACCTTCCCGGCGAGCGCCTTTTCTACCAGGAGGGCGTCGATCGCTTTCTGGGGGAGGGTGTGCCGCTGGGGGCTCTTCCCCACATCGATCATCTCGCATCCCCGTGGGGCTTGCCTGAGCAGGCTGGCGCTGACCAGCCGGTCGTAGACGATTACATCCGCCTTCTGGAGGCAGGCCAGGCCCTTCACCGTGATCAGCCCCGGGTCGCCTGGGCCAGCCCCCACCAGGTAGACCAGCCCCTTACTGCACACTTGCCGCCTCGCGCAGGATCTGGGCGGCGCCCTGGCTCAGGATCCTGTCTGCCAGGCGTCGACCAATGTCTTCGGCTTGAGCAGCGGAACCGCTCAGGCTGTCGCGGATCACTTTCCTGCCGTCTAGGTCTGCCACCATGCCCTGGAGCTTCAGCCGCTCGTCGGATACTGCCGCGTGAGCGGCGACGGGTACAGTGCAGCCACCGCCCAGGGCGGCGAGAAAGGCCCGCTCGGCGCTTACGGCTCTCTCAGTGGCGAGGTTGTTCAACGGCTGGACCAGCTCTCCCACCTCTTCGTCGCTCTCCCTCACCTCGACGGCCAGGGCTCCCTGCCCCACGGCGGGCAGCATGAGCGCCAGGGGCAGATACTGGCTGATGGCCGAGCTGCGGTGGAGACGTATGAGCGCCGCCACAGCTACAATCAAGGCGTCATAGCCTCCGCTGTTCAGCTTCCTCAGGCGGGTGTCAACGTTGCCCCGGACATCCTGAGTTACCAGATCGCTACGATAGGCCAGAAGCTGAGCGCGCCGGCGGACGCTTCCGGTTCCGACGACGGCTCCTGTCGGCAGATCGTCCAGGGTTGGGCCGCCGCGCGAGACAAGTGCGTCTCTGGCGTCCTCACGGGGAAGGACAGCCCCTATCTTCAGACCCGCTGCCAGTCGTGTCGGCATGTCCTTCAGGCTGTGGACGGCCAGATCGATCTCGCCGGCCAGCAGCTTGTCCTCGAGCGCCTTCACAAAGACCCCGCGGCCGCCGATGCTGGTCAGGCTTGCCTGTCGCTGGACATCGCCCTCGCTTCGTATTTCTCGCAGCAGCCAGGCCCTCTCCGGGTGGAGGGAGGAGAGCATCTCTCGCACTGGTTCGGCCTGTACCCTGGCTAGTCGGCTGCCGCGCGTGCCGATGAGCAAGGTGCGCTGGTCGGCTCTCACCATCCCTCCTCGAGCGTTATGCCTCGCTCTGCCTGTCCTGGCTCTCCCCGCCTTCCAGAGCGAAGAGCTCCTGAAGTACCGCGGCGTAGAGGCGGCTCTGCTGACCATTGGCTCGGCCTTTGAGGTTAACGATAGGGGAGTGAAGCAGCTTGTTTACGATGCCCAGTGAGAGAGCTTCGACGATCGATCTCTGCCGCTCGGGGAGGGGACCCAGCCTGCGCAGAGCCTTCTGCAGTTCCGCCAGACGGATCTCCTCGGCTCGCGCCCTCAGGCTGGTGATGGTGGGCAGCACCTCCAGAGCCCTGAACCAGGCCATGAAGTCTGTCTGCTCCTTATGGATGATGGCTCTCACCTTGGGGATCTGACGCCTGCGTCGCTCCAGGTTTGTCTCCACCACCTTCTCCAGATCATCGATGTCGTAGAGGTGGACGTTGTCGATGTGGCTGACCTCGCGGTCAACGTCACGCGGGACGGCAATATCCACCAGCAAGAGGGGGCGCTGCTGGCGGAGGCCCATGGCCCGCTCTACCGCCTGGCTGCGAATCACCGGATGGGGAGCCGCTGTGGAGCTGATGACGATGTCGGCCGAACAGAGAGCCTGGGCGATACGACCGAAACCCAGGGCCTGGCCCCCGCACTGGCGGGCGATGGCCTCGGCCTTGCGCCGGGTGCGGTTGATGACGCTGATCTCGCCGATGCCATTTTCCATGAGATTCTTGAGGGTCAACTCGCTGGTTTCTCCGGCGCCCACCACCAGGGCTCGGCAACTGCTAAGGTCTTCGAAGAACTTCTTAGCCAGCTCCACCGCCGCGTAGCTGATGGAGATAGCATCGCGACCGATAGCTGTCTCAGTGCGGGCTCGCTTGCCCACGGTGATGCTCTTACGAAACAATCTCGCCAGCACCGGCCCTATCGCCTTGCTGGTGCTGGCAAGACTATAGGCTTCTCGTACCTGGCCCAGGATCTCGTTTTCCCCTACGATCATGGAGTCGATCCCTGCCGCCACACTGAACAGATGGTTCACTGCCTCCTCGTCCTCACAGGTGTAGAGGGGGCTTTCGAACTGGGCTGGGGGCAAGCCTTGCTGCTCGCTCAGGAAACGCACCAGATATTCACGCCCTCTGACTGCATCTTCGGCCAGGGCATAGATTTCGGTGCGGTTACAGGTGGAGAGGATGGCACTCTCCCGAAGGACACCATCGTGGCGAGCGCGACATTCCGCCAGGGCGAAAAGGGCTTGGCGGAGGCGGCTGCCGGTGAAGGCCAGCCTCTCTCGCACCTCAACCGGGGCCGTTTTGTGGTTTAGGCCGATCGCTAAGATATTCACTGCTGGCTCTCTGGAAGGGCGCCGATTGTCCTCGCCCTGCGGCCTCTCGCCTTTAGGGCATAGGTGGCGAGGATGTCGTTCGCCAGTTGTTCCGCCTCTTGCCGTTTCCCTTCCTTGAGCGAGGCCAACATTTCTGAATCGGCCAGGGCGTTCCAGAAGCGAGAGCGGGCCCGGCCGGAAAGCTCTCTGCCGACGCGCTCTCTCAGAGCCCCCGCTATCTCCAGGAAAGCGGCATATTCGCGGCCAAAGCGGGGCTCAAGTTCCTGGCGCAGGCGAGCCGAAAGGGCTGGGTCTTGCCCTCCGGTGCAGATGCTGATCGTCAGGTCTCCCCTTCGCACCACCGAAGGCACAAAGAAGTTGCACCGCTGAGGATCATCAACCACGTTGATCAGAAGGCGTCTCTCCTGGGCCTCCTGCCAGACTTCTCCATTTACATCCGGATCGCCCGTTGCCGCGATGACAACGAAAGCGCCCTCCAGGTCTCCTTGTTGGTAGCCTCGAGGGCGATGCTCAATCCGCTTCGCTTGCAAGAGCGCCCTTAGCCTATGGGTGAGGCGAGGACTGATCACCGCTACTCGGTCTGCGCCCGCTTCCATGAGGGACTCCACCTTGCGCTGCGCCACCTCGCCACCTCCCACCACGACGCAGCGTCTGCCCGCCAGGCCAACCAGATTGATAGGGTATGATCTCAAAGGAATGCCGCCCCTTGGGCACGCAGGGGGCCTTTGCCCCAGCGTCCTTCTAGTACCAGCCTATCACCGGCAAAGCGATCTCGATAGGGGAAAGGCGACAAATTTCCAGGAAATCTCCCCGAAAATGCGACGAATTCTCACTAAAGCTTCCAACTCGTGGCGGTGGCCAGCATCCAGCAGTGGCTTCGGGGATGCTTTTCCGGGAGAGGTGCTCTAGAATGAATCGAGGAGCGAGGTAGTACCGTGCCATATGAACTGCCGCCCATTAGGCCTCCTAGCGAGGCCTACTCTCTGCTCATAAGAGCCATGAGGGGATGTCCTTGGAACTACTGTACGTTCTGCCCGGTCTACAAGGGCTTCCCCCGCAAGAACACCATCCGCTCCGTCGCTGAGGTAAGAGAAGACATAGACGAGCTAAGGGCCAGCGTAGACCATCTGCATCTCCAGGGATACCAGGGCGAGCCGACGACGGCGTTCGTGGCAGACTCCAACGCCATCGTGATCAAGACAGAGGACTTGATTCAGATAGTTCGCTACTTGTATCAAGCGTTTCCATCGCTAGAGCGGGTCACGTCCTACGGGCGGGCGAAGACCGTTCTGAGTAAGAATCCAGAGGACCTGAGGCGATTGAGAGAGGTGGGCCTCACCAGGTTGCACCTGGGCCTGGAGACTGGCGACGATGAAGTGCTGAGGCGGGTGAAGAAGGGCGCAACCGCGGCCGAGATGATAGGAGCGGGCAGCAAAGCCAAGGAAGCGGGATTTGAGCTGTCCGAATACGTGATGCCCGGCCTGGGAGGCAAGGGCGCGTCGCGACAGCACGTGCAGGGAACGGCAAGGGTGCTGAACGCCATCGATCCTCACTACATCAGGGTGCGGTCCCTCATGCTCGTGCCCGGAACGCCGCTGTGGGACGAGTATGCTGCGGGGAAATTCGCACCGCTGTCGCGCTACGAGGTTCTGGCAGAAATCGGCGCCCTGATCGAGGGTCTGGACGTGACCTCCAGGGTCTGTTTCGACCACCATGCCAATCCACCGATATTCAGACAGGACTGGGAAGGGTACAAGTTCCCGGAAGAGAAGACCGCCGTGCTGGAACTGATAGAGCGTGCTTTCGAGACGATCAGGCAAGCCAGAGAAAGCGCAGGGGCATCGGCAAGAGAGCGCGATTGATGCTGGCGGCCTACACTGTCCTGGCCGCCTCCGCCATGAACGCCTGCGCCCGCTTGCGAAGGCGCTCCCTCTGAGCGGGCGTCATGCGATCGTGAGAGGTCGCGACTGCTACGTTTTGCTCCGCTTCCCAGGGAAAGCGCATTCCCGGGATCACCACCGATAGGTATTGATTAGACAGGGCGTAGCGGAGAAGCGTTCTGGCATTCAAGAACCTGGCGTGAGGAGAGGACTTGAGCCATCCGAGCATTCCAAAGCCGCCAAGGGGCTTCATGGCGATGACGCCGATATCCCGCTCCTGCGCCAGACGGGTGAGGGCTTCTCCCGCCGTGTTGAAGGCGCTGTACTTTATCTGAATGGTATCAAATTTCTCGCTCTCTATCGCCCGGTGCAGGACCTCCACCGTGTGGCTGGAAATCCCTACGTAGGCCACGAGCCCGCAGTCTCGCGCCTCCTTGAGCCCATCCAGCGCTCCGCCCTTGGCTGTAACCTGCTCCCAGTCTTCCTCCTCCACGCTGTTTAGCTGATAGACGGCCACCTTTGGCAGGCCGAGGTGCCTAAGGCTCCTCTCTAGGTCGCCCAAGGCACCATCCCTTGAGCGTCTGAGGGTCTTACTTGCCACGTGCACGCGGCCTTCATTCTGGCCCAATCTCCGGAGCACTCTTCCAATGCAGTGCTCGCTGCCCCTGTAGCATTGCCCCGTCTCTACGAAGTTGATGCCCAGGGAGAAAGCCCTGAGCAGCGTCCTCTCGCCCTCGGGGATGTCAGCCACGCTTGCTGCTCCGAAGCCGAGCTCGCTGACCAGCAGGCCGGTTCTACCCAGTCGCCTTGTCCGTGGTTGGGTCATCCGCGCCTCCGGCGGCGATGATAGCCGAAACGTTCCCATAGCTTCGGGATGGCTGAGGGGAGGGCAATAAGGACAACGCGATCACCTGGCTCCAGAGAGACGTCACCACGGGGGATGATAGGGGAGCCGTCGCGGACAATGGAGACGATGATGCTGTCTGCGGGCAGGTCTATGTCTCGAATGCGCTTGCCTGCCAGCGGGGAGCGGCTGGCCACCTTGAACTCCATTTCTTCGGTGCCGTAGAGCTCGACCTGGGCGGGAGTAGGGGCAGGCTGAGCAGGACGGCCGCGGGCGGCTAGAGCGCGCCCCGAGGCGTTAATGACGTCGCTGTGGCGCAAGAGGCCCAGCAATACGGAGGGGTCGTGGCGGCTGACCACGGGTAGCTGGCGCAGGCCTTGGCTACCCAGCCGCCTCACCGCCTCCTCAAGCGTTTGGTCAGGGAAAATAGTGACAGGGTTCTTGGCAGCGATGTCCTGAACTGTCAAAGCCGAGAGATCCTTATCAAGGACGCGCTCGATATCGGAGGGGGTGAGGATGCCTACGAGCTTCCTGTCACGATCGAGCACGGGGAATGCTCTCGGCTGGCCATTGGCAGAAATGCCCTCCAGCAGCTCCGCTACGCTCGTGTCGGCCGATACCACATCGAAGTTGCGGGCCATGGCTTGCCCTACCGTGATGGTCTGTAGCAGCGCCGCTTCCCGCCCTTCCTCAATCTCCACGCCGCGCCGCCGCAGCTTCAGGGTGTAGATAGTGTCGCGTCGTATGAACTGGGCCACCACTGTACTGACGGCCACGGCCATCATAAGAGGAAGGATGATACTGTAGTCGCGGGTCATCTCGAAGAGAATGAGGATGGACGTAATAGGTGCGCGGGCAGCGGCGGCGAAAACTGCTGCCATCCCTACCAGGGCGTAGGCCCCAGATGGCCCAGTGAAGTCGGGGAATACATCGTGGGCGACATCGCCATAGGCAGCGCCCAGCATGGCTCCGATGAACAGAGAGGGGGCGAAGACGCCGCCACTGCCACCGCTGCCAATGGTGAGGGAGGTGGCCAGGATCTTGAGCCCCGCCAGGGCGATGACAACTTGCAGGGCCCTCTCGCCTGCCAGGGCACTGGTCATCGCGTTAGCGCTTGGGCCGCCGCCGTAGCCTACTCCGAACAGATCGACGAACCAGAGGCCGAGGACACCTATTCCTAGACCGCCAATGGCCGGTTTGACCATCTCTGGCAGACGCAGGGAGTCGAAGATATCCTCAGTTCTATAGAGGGCAGTGATGAATGCAAGTCCAGCCAGGGCGGCGAAAAGGCCGAGGAGGGCGTACAGTGGGAGTTCAAGGTTGCTCTCTAGCGCATAGGGAGGGATGGCGAAGGCGGGGTCATCACCCAGGAAGGTATGAGCGATGGCATCGGCGACTACCGAGCTCAGCACGACAACGCTGAAGTTCCGCAGATTGAAGCGGCGAAGGATGATCTCCAGGGCGAAAAAGACGCCGGCAATAGGGGCGTTGAAGGTAGCGGAAATGCCGCCGGCGGCGCCGCTGGCCACCAGCAGGCGGATGTTCTCCTCGGAAAGCTGAAGGAGCTGGCCAATGGTGGAGCCTACGGCTGAGCCGATCTGGACAATCGGTCCCTCGCGTCCCACAGAGCCGCCGCTACCGATGCAGAGGGCAGAGGCGACGGACTTGACCACGGCCACGCGGGGCCGGATGCGCCCTCTCTGCGTCTCCACAGCCAGCATGACCTCGGGCACACCGTGGCCCTTAGCCTCGCGGGCCAGGAAATAGATAATGGGCCCTACCAACAGGCCACCCAGGATGGGCAGAAGGATGACACGTTGGTCGCCTAGCGGGCTGAGGGCGTCGCCCAGGCGGTTAAAGAAGACCCAGTCGAAGGCCGAAATGAGATGGCGGAATATTATAGCCCCGCCGCCAGCGGCTAGGCCGACCAGCAGAGCTAGTCCATAGGGCAGAAGAGCTTCATGCTGGAGTGTGAGGCTTTGCAGCCGGCCCAGGGTTGTGGCACGGAGATGGTCCCAGGCAGCCATCGTCTCTTGACTTCAGTGTAAGACGGCCAGATGTTTGTGTCTACGCACTTTCCGCGGCCAGGACGAGTGCGTTCAAGCTTGCGGCTGCGAGAGGCGCAGGACATCGAGCAGGAGATCGGGCCTGTCGGACATTAGACCGTCCACCCCAAGGTTGAGCAAGCGGTGCATTTCCTCGCTTTCGTCCACGGTCCACACGTGCACCTGGATGCCGAGGCGATGGGCAGCCTGAACGAAGCGATGGTCCACCACGGAAAGGGAACCCTGGCGGGCCGGGACTTGGAGAGCATCGTAGGGAGGGCGAAGGAAGCGCGTCAAGCCCAGGCGGCTGGCTAGCCAGAACAGGCGTGCCTCCCGACTGGCGGCGGAGGTGGCTACGCGGCCGCCCGTACGTCGCCGAAACTCCTTCAGCATACGGTCGTGAAAGGAGCCCACGAGGATACGGTCGTGGGCGCCCTCCTCCTCGGTGAAGGTAACCAGGGCCTCGACCATGGGAGGCTCCTTCTGCTTGATGTCGAGGTTGAGGAAGATATCGGGGAAGGCCTCCGTCACTTCAGCCAAGGTGGGGACTGCGACCCCCTTTCCGCGGAAGGGAAAGGTCTGACCTCCATCGGGGGAGAAGCGGTAGCCGGCATCGAGGCGCTTCAGTTCAGCCAGGGTGAGAGCGTGGACAGGGCCGGAGCCATCGCTGATGCGGTCCACGGTCTCGTCGTGGATGGTGACTATGACCCCGTCCCTGGTGGTGCGGAGGTCCGTTTCCAGGTAGCGGCATCCCAGTTGGACGGCCCCCTGGAAGGCCACCATCGTGTTCTCTGGCCAGAGCTTGCCGCCGCCTCGATGGGCAAAGGCCAGGGGGCGGGCTCCCGCCAGAAACGGGCGGTTTGGTCTTCTTTGAGGCTCGGTCATACCTGCGCCGTCACCGCTAAGTAAGCCAATCTTAGGCTCGGGAGGGCAGGTGCTTCAAGTGTGCCTGTCTTCCCTGGCGAACAGGGACGCAACGGCACTAGGGGGTATTGCGTCCCTGGCCGCTGCGGGGCTACTCTGTCATTGAGAGCGAGCTCCCTGGGGTGGGGCTAACATGAATGCCGAGGCGTGCCTTAGATGAGCTATCTTGAAGTGGGTGAACTACCTTCCCTGCGCAGCCCCGTTCTGGTGATGGCCTTTAGCGGCTGGAATGACGCCGGTCAGGCAGCAACCTCGGCGGTGCGCTTTTTGATTGACGGCTGGTCGGCCGAAAGATTCGCCAGCATCGACCCCGAGGAGTTCTTCGACTTCACCAGTGCGCGGCCCACGATCCACCTTGCCCCGGGCTCGCAGCGGGAACTGGAGTGGCCCAGCAACGCCTTCTTCTACAAGGCAGACCCCGCCCTGAGGCGAGATTTCGTCCTTCTCCTTGGCAGCGAGCCCCACCTAAAGTGGCGGGCATTTACGGGGGCCGTTCTTCAGGTCGCCCGGCAGTGTGGTGCGACCCAGGCGATCAGTCTTGGCGCACTCCTGAGCGAGACGCCGCACTCTCGTTCGGTGCCTTTGACCGGCTTCGCCACCGACCCAGAACTGGCGGCGAGGCTGGAGCAACTAAGTATCGCGCCCACCCGTTACGAGGGGCCCACCGGCATTGTCGGCACAATACACGATGCCTGCCGGCGGCAGGGAGTGCCGGCGGTCAGCCTGTGGGCAGGGATGCCGCACTACTTGGGGACGACGGAGAACCCCAAGGGGGCCGCGGCGCTCCTGCACAGCTTGAACGTTCTCTTCGATCTGGGTCTTGACCTTCGCCGGCTTGAGAGGGCCGTGGCCGATTTCGAGAGGGAGGTGGCTAGGGCAATCGCCAGCAATCCGGAGATCGCTGCCTACGTCCAGGAGCTGGAGCGCCGGTCGGACGCCCTGTCGGAGGAAGAGGCGGCGCCAGGGGCGAAAGGTGCCGAGCTTCCTGGCGGCGACATTCTGATCGAGGAACTGGAGGAGTTTCTCAAAGGCAGGCGAGAAGGGGAACAGGAAGACTAGCCTCGCCGCCAAGGCGCGGTTGAGCAGGTCTCCAGCGCTAGGCGTCGGTTCTTAGTCCTCGAACACGTATAGCGGGCCGAAGTACTCGAACCTGGCCTTCCCATCCTCCACGATAACCCGCAGCATCCTGGCGGTCTGGAGGGCGGTGTGATCGGTGTCGCTCAAGGTGACATTGACTTCGTCTAGGAGCAGGTCGCTGTGCCAGTCCTGAATAGACTCAACGGCGTCCATCAAGCCCTCTCGGGTCAGGTTGTCGCAGGTTTTGTTGAGGGCTTCCACCGTCAGTTCCCCCACCAACTGGGCATAGATGGTGAAGTTGGAGGGGCTGGGCCCGCCGTATTCTTTCATGAGCTCATAGTGTCTGGCCACTGCCGGGTCGTCCCTCATTGTCGCCAGCTTGAAGGCCTGGAGGGTGATCGCTCCGTCCAGAAGCTCGGGCGAGACGAACTGGAACATGATATCGTCTGCAGAAGTGTAGCTCATGAAGATATCCGGGTGCCAGCCGAGGCGGTTGGCCTCCTTGATGGCCTGACCAACCTGGCCGGGGCCGGTGAGATAGACGGCCACGGTGGCGCCAGACTTCTTCATGTTAGCCACTTGGGACCTGATAGAGATGTCTGTGAGCTCGAAGCTCTGCTCGGTGACCAGTTCATTCTTGTTAGGGTCGAGGCCCAGCTTGAGGCCTGCTAGCTCGTCCCAGCCCTGCTGTCCATTCTCGTAGAGAGCGGCAACTTTCTCGCCGGGCAGGTTCTCGGAGATGTACTCGCCCAGGAAGGTCCCCTCGATGGTGTAGCTAGGGATCAGCGGGATGGTCCAGGGATGACCCTGGGGGTCGGTGGCGAATCGGTGGGTTCCTCCCGAGAAAAATATGTCGGGCACGCCCTTCTCGTTGATATAGTCCCAGGCGGCGGCCTCAGAGTCGTCCCCCAGAGAGCCGACCAGGGCGAAGACTTGGTCTCGCTCTATCAGCTTGCGTGCGGCCTCAAGGCCCTGGGCGGCGTCGTTCTGGTTGTCTTCCATCTTGTAGACGATCTTGCGACCGCAGACGCCCCCCTGGGTATCGTTGATGTAATTGAAGTAGGCTTGTGTAGCGTCGGGGATCATGCGGAAGGCGGCGCCGAAAACCCCACCGAGGATGAGATGAGCTCCCAGGACTATCTCTGTATCGGTGATGCCCGGCACCTCCGCCGCTGGCGTGGCGG
>DAOUEZ010000032.1:0-4700 GCA_034429995.1 Dehalococcoidia bacterium | reverse complement strand
CCCTGGCCTGGGAGCACGTCTACAATACCGTGCGCCCCCACCAGGCCCTGGGATATAAGACGCCTAAGCAGTTCCTGGAGGACTTCGCCCTTGCGCGCCCTCCTTAGTGTCACTAATGTACTGGACGAGTACACGCCATTGCCCCGCCCCTATGCCTATGCTATACTTTCAGCCGAACACCCGACCGATAAGAGAATTCAAGGAGGGGAAGAGGCCTTTGACCAGCCCCGTCTCCATGAAGGCGCTACTGGAAGCCGGAGTCCACTTCGGCCATCAGACCCGCCGTTGGAACCCCAAGATGCGACCCTTCATCTTCAGCGAGCGCAACGGCATCCACATCATCGACCTTCAGCAGACGGTGGGGCGCCTGGAGGAGGCCTGCGGGTTCGTGCGGGAACTGGCGGCTGAGGGGGATGCTATCCTCTTCGTGGGCACCAAGAAGCAGGCCCAGGAGACCATTGAGACGGAGGCTAAGCGCTGCTTTATGCCCTACGTCAGCAGCCGCTGGCTGGGAGGCACCCTCACCAACTTCGCCACCATTCAGGCCCGCATCGACCACCTGGTACGGCTGGAGGATGCCCGCGAGCGGGGCGAGTTCGAACGCATGCTCAAGAAAGAGGCCCTCAGGGTGGAGAAGGAGATAGCGGGCCTGAATCGCCACCTAGTGGGCATCAAAGAGATGACCAAACTACCTGGCGCCTTGTACCTGGTCGACCCCTCCAAAGAGAGCATCGCCGTGGCCGAGGTCATCCGCATGGACATACCTATCGTGGCCATGGTGGACACTAACTGCAACCCTGACGAGATCGACTACCCCATCCCGTCCAACGACGATGCCATTCGAGCCATCAAGCTAGTGACCGGCCGCATAGCCGACGCCGTCCTAGAGGGCCTGGCCGCCCGCGAATACGCTGCCAAGGAGGCCCTGGAGGCGGTGGACGTGGGAGCCTTCCAAGAGACAGGCTACGTGGCCTCTCCCGACGAGCCTGCACCCGAATACGTCGGCCAGGGGGAGGAGAAGCCGCCGCCCACATACGTGGCCGAGCCCGAAGAGCAGAAGCCCGAAGCGGTGGCCGAACCGCAGGAGCCACAGCCCGAAGAGATAGCTGAAGGGGAAGCTGAACCACCGCCCGAATCAGACGAGCAGCAGGAACAAGAAGTAGCCAGCGAATAGCACAACAGGCCTGGGGCAAGATATGATGGCTGTTTCCGCCGAGACCGTCAAGAAACTGCGCGACCTCACCGGCGCCGGGATGCTGGACTGCAAGAAGGCCCTAGAGGAAACCAGCGGAGAGCTAGACAAGGCCAAAGAGATCCTGCGTCAGCGGGGCATTGCTATAGCCGAAAAGAAGGCCACCCAAGAGACGCGGCAGGGCTTGGTGGAGGCCTACATCCACCCCGACGGCCGCCTGGGGGCGCTGGTGGAACTGAATTGCCAGACCGACTTTGTGGCCCGCACCGACGGGTTCCGGGCCTTGGCCCACGAGCTCGCCATGCAGGTGGCGGCCACCGACCCCCAGCACATCGCCCCCGAGGAACTACCAGCAGGCAGCGACGGCAACCCTGAGGAGCTCTGCCTGCTGGCCCAGCCCTTCATCAGAGACCCCGGCCGCACTATTCAAGACCTGATCAACGACACCATAGCCAAGACCGGCGAAAATATCAGAGTGCGCCGTTTTGCCCGCTTCCACCTAGGGCGCTAAAGGCAGGTGGCCCATGGCCACGGCACCTTACAACCGCATCCTCCTGAAGCTCAGCGGTGAAGCCCTCATGGGTGACCAGAGTTACGGCATAGACTCCGACACCCTGACCCTCATCGCTGATGAGATCAAGAACGTGCTGGACATGGGCATCGAGGCAGCGGTTGTGGTGGGCGGCGGCAACATCTTTCGCGGCTCCGATGCCAGCGCCGCCGGCATGGATCGGGCCACTGCCGACTACGCCGGCATGCTGGCTACCATCATTAATGCCCTGGCCCTCCAGGACGCCCTGGAGAGGCTGGGCATCACCGTGCGCACCCAATCGGCCATCACCGTTCAGGCAGTGGCCGAACCCTATATTCGCCGCCGGGCCATTCGCCACTTGGAGAAAGGGCGGGTGGTTATCTTCACCGCCGGCACCGGCAATCCCTACATGACTACCGACACAGCGGCCGCCCTGCGAGCTATCGAGATCGATGCAGACGTTCTGCTCATGGCCAAGAACAAGGTGGACGGCGTCTACGATGCTGACCCCGCCAAGGTTGCCAGCGCCCGCCGCTTCCAAACGCTCAGCTACATGGAAGCCATCAGCCGTCGTCTGGAGGTCATAGACAGTACCGCCCTCTCTCTGTGCATGGACAACAATCTCCCCATCATCGTTTTCGATGTGCGAGCGCCCAACAGCATTGCGCGGGCGGCCTGCGGCGAGAAAATAGGCACCCTGGTGGCCCAACACGAAACCGCCCTGGCACCGGGAGGTGAGCCATGATAGACGATGTCCTGGCCGATGCCAAAGACCGGATGGGCAAAGCAGTAGAGGCCCTGCGCAAGGAGCTGGCCACCATTCGCACCGGCCGCGCTCACCCAGGCCTGATAGAGCACTTGCGGGTGGACTACTACGGTGCTCCCACCCCTCTGAATCAACTGGCTACCATCAACGTGCCGGAGCCTCGCCTCCTCGCCATCCAGCCCTGGGACCGCCAGAGCCTGGGGGCCATCGAAAAGGCCATCCTCAAGTCAGACCTGGGCCTCAACCCCGCCAATGATGGCAATATTATCCGCCTGGTGATCCCCCAGCTCACTGAGGAGAGGCGCAAGGAGCTGGTCAAGGTGGTGCGCAAGAAGGTGGAGGAGGGACGGGTGGCCGTCCGCAACGTGCGCCGCGACCGCCACGACGAGCTGCGTCGCCTGCAGAGAGAGAAGGATATCTCCGAGGACGCCCAGTATGGAGCTCAGGAAGAGCTCCAGAAGCTGACCGACGGCTTTATCCAGGAGATCGACGGGGTAGGCGAGGAGAAGGAGGCGGAGCTGCTGGCGGTCTAGAGGGCCCAGGCAGCGCTTGCGGAGGAACCGGACGTTATCCTTATCGTTATGTAGCAGCGGAATGAAGGTTATGGCTGTGCAACCCGTCCAAAAGGCAACCCCCCTTTCCCTGAGCTGTGTGCCAAACCACGTGGCCATCATCATGGACGGCAATGGCCGCTGGGCTCGTCAGCGAGGCTTGTCCCGCATGGCCGGCCATCGCGCTGGCACCGAGAACATCCGCCAGGTCATCGAGCGCTTTGCCGACTACGGCGTCAAGTACCTCACCCTCTACGCCTTCTCCACCGAGAACTGGAATCGGCCGCGCTTAGAAGTGCAGGGCCTCATGCGCATTCTCGGCCGGGTCATCAAGCGAGAGACCAAGAATTTCCACGAGAACGGCATCCGCCTTCTCCACCTGGGTCGTCTGGACGGCCTCTCGCCCAAGCTCCAACAGCAGGTCCTCGATGCTATCGAACTGACCAAGGACAACGACCGCATGACGGTGTGCATCGCTTTCAACTACGGCGGCCGGGTGGAGATCCTAGACGCTGCCCGCCGCCTGATGACCAACGGCCTGTCCCCGGATCGAGTCGACGAAGGTGTATTCTCTTCCTATCTGTACACCGCCGACATCCCCGACCCTGATCTGATCATCCGCACGGCGGGCGAGATGCGCCTGTCCAATTTCCTCCTCTGGCAGGGGGCTTACGCCGAGTTCTACTCCACCAACGTGTACTGGCCCGACTTCGACAGCGAGGACATCGACCAGGCCCTCCTGGACTACAGCCAGCGCAAGCGCCGCTTCGGAGGCGTCCTTCCCGAAGACGAAGACTTGCCCAGCGATAGGCGGAGTTCCTCCAAAGACTCCCGAAAGCGCTAATGCTCCCTCAACGGGTCGCCACCGCCGTCATCGGCGTGCCCGCTATCCTTGCCGTCATCTGGGCCGGCGGCGCCTGGTTCTCTGTCGTCCTGGGCATCCTGCTGTTCATCGCCGCCCTGGAGTTCTACGCTGCCGTGGCACCGCCGCCGACGAATGCGACGCTGGTGGAGAACCCCCTGGCCGCCATCAGCCCTGTGCGCCTGCCGCGGCTGCTGAACCAGCGACCCCTGGGCCTGATGGGTGCGGGCTTCACCGCCCTGCTGGTGGCGGGGGCCCATCATGGCGGCGACTGGTGGGCGGGCGCCCTGGCTCTGGCTACCGTTCTCCCCTTCCTCTGGCTCATCCTCAGAGGCGACGGCGAGCGAGCCCTGCCGGACTGGCTTCACTGCCTGGGCGCTATCCTCTACATCGGCTGGCTGGGCAGCCATCTGGTGCTTCTGCGCCACCTGGACAACGGCCAGGACTGGGTCTACCTGGCCGTGTTCGCCGTCTTCGCCAATGACACCAGCGCCTACTTCGTGGGCAGAGCCCTCGGCCGCACCAAGCTGGTGCCGCGCATCAGCCCCGGCAAGACGGTGGAGGGCTCTCTGGGGGGCATCCTCTTCGGTGCCCTGGGCCTGGTGGTCCTCAACTACGCCCTCGGCCTGCGGGTGGACGTCTGGCCGCTCATCCCGTTGGCCGTCCTGGTGCCCGTCGCCGCCCAGCTGGGCGACCTGGCGGAGTCGCTGGTCAAGCGGGGGGCCGGCGTCAAGGATGCGGGCGTCTTGGTGCCCGGCCACGGCGGCGTCCTCGACCGCCTGGACAGCGTCCTGTTC
>DAOUEZ010000031.1:0-56665 GCA_034429995.1 Dehalococcoidia bacterium | reverse complement strand
GGCGGCGGCGCTGATCGCTCTCACGGCAGGCGGGTGGTACGCCAGGAGACGGTTCAGCCAGGGGCTGATCCGCCTTCGGCGGAGGCTCAGGTAGGCCTTGCTGACGCTGCCCGCCGTTGGTGCCGCTCCTGAATCATCGGTCCCAGGTCGCGGGTTATCTTCTACAGGGCCCGCGTGAGGCCCCCTTGCCCCCTGTGCTAAAATGGCCGAGAACTCCGTCGGAGGGCAGACATGCAGACAACGGCCGTCCGCTATCAGGTGCGCCCGATGGACCTGGGCGACATCTCCCAGGTGATGGAGATCGAGGAGGAGTCGTTTCTTAATATGTGGCCGGCGACCGCCTTCAAGCAGGATATCCAGCACAACCGCCTGGCCCGCTATCTAGTGGCGGTGGAGCAGCGAGAGGGAGCCGAGGAAGCAGTGGCCCCGCTGGCGGACGACGAACCGAGGATGGCTCCCACGCCGCTGCGCATGGGGCGTTGGCTGGGCGAGCTCAAGCGGCTATTTGGCAGCGAGGAGGAGGTCGAGACCAGCCGCGAGCCCATCGTGGGATTCGTGGGCGTCTGGCTTACGCTGGATGAGGCCCACATCGTCACCATCGCCGTGCGCGAGAGCCACCGCGGCCGTGGCATCGGCGAGCTCATGCTCATCGCTGCCATCGCGCTGGCCACCCTCAACGAACGCGAGGTCATCGCCCTCGAGGTTCGCGCCTCCAACCAGGCGGCCCAGGCCCTGTACGAAAAGTACGGCTTCAGGAAGGTTGGTGTTCGCCACCGCTATTACTCCGACAATCACGAAGACGCCGTAATCATGACCACCGATTCCATCCACTCCGCTCCGTATCAGGAGCTCTGCCAGCGTCTCAGGCGAGAGCACCGCGAGCGCTGTGGCCACTACGAGCTCAACTTCCACTAGCCGACCGTAGCAGGCGAGCCACGCCTGGGCAGGCGACTGCCAGCCACAAAGAGCATGCTGGCCGCCAGGGGAAGGGCACCGGCCATAGCGAACACGGCGCCATAGCTGGCGAACCCAGCCATCAGACCAAAGGTTAGCGCCCCCACACCCGAGCCCGTGTCCCAGGCGAAGCCGAATGTGGACATAGCCACGCCTCGCTGTTCGCTGTCGGCACGGTCCACGGTCAGGGCCAGAAGAGCCGTATGAGCCGCACCGAAGCCAAGGCCGAAGAGCACCGCTGCCGCCAGCATCACCCCCTGCGCGGAGGCGGCGGCCAGCAGGAACATGCCCAGCCCCCCCACAACCAGGCCCGGAAGGAACACCACCGCCCGGCCATAACGGTCGGCTATGGCCCCTACCACAGGCCGCAGAGGCACGACCACCACGCCATACAGCACGAAGAAGAGCCCGGGGTTGCCCAGGTCCCGATCTTCGGCCATGAGAGGCAGGAAGGCCTGAATAGCCCCGAAGGCCACCGTCAGGGACAGGAACAAGGAAGCAGGAAGCAGCGTGCTACGGCTCACCAGGGCAGCAGCCGTGAATCCCTCCGGCGCCCTCGCCCCACCCCTGCCGCCACCGATGCGGCTGCTGAGGAGGAAAGCCAGGCCAGAAAGCACGGCCGCCGTCAGGAAGTAGGGCGTGAAGCCCCAGGTCCTGGCTATCGTCAGCCCCAGCCAGGGAGCATAGACCTGGGGCAAGCTGTTCATCATGGCAAGGTAGCCGAAAGCAACACCGCGGCGGTCGGCGGGTACCATGTCGGCCACAGTGGCGAAGGCGGCGGTGACGAAGAGAACCATGCCCACCCCATTCACCATCCGCAGCGGCAGCAGCAGGTAGGGATCATCGCTGAGGGCGTGGGCCGCCAGGCTGAGGGCTGCAGCCCCGGCGCCTATCACCATGAACAGTCTGCGCCCATAGCGGTCCGTCCAGAGGCCGGCCAGGGGTCGTATGAGCATCCCGGCAAGGCCCATGCTGCCCACCACCAGGCCGATCTGCCACTTGTCTGCATCTCTCAGATAGAGAGGCAGGGTAGTGTAGGTGGAGACGAAGCTGGCGAAGGCAAGATGCGTACAGGCCAGGACGATCAGGAAGTCGGCCGTCCACAGAGGCGCACCCTGCCCGGCAACCGACACGCCTGCCGTTGCTGGATCTTCGCCCTTTCGTCCTCGCCACATAGCTCCGAGTCTAGAGCGCCAACGGCAGCGAATCAACAGCGAACGGCCCTTCCTGCCGACGGGCTAGCCCTGCTATTCGCGGCTGGCTATAATGCTTAGCGTAGGTATCGTGTCTCATGTCAGCCGCCGACAGGATTCGCCGCCAACTGGAGCGCCTGGCCCACCTGCGGGGATTGGGCCCCGTCCCCAATGACCACGCCCGCTGGATAGATGAGACCCGCTACTTGCTGACAGGCCTCTTCGGGGAGAACTCGGCCGAGGCCGATAGCTTCCTCCAGGCCGTGGGCGCCATGCCCGCCGACAGACAGGAGCAAGCGTCCGCCTTCAACCTGCCCCTGGAAGGCTCCTGGGGCATCCGAGCCCGCCTGGAACGAGGCGAGACCGTCCTCAGGGGGATACTCAACCGCTTAGAGGCAAATGAGGAGAAGTAGGGCCACTAGCAAAAGGCCTAGCTCTCCTTGGCCCGCGCTGCCAGAGCGACTATCTCCGCTGCCACCGCGTAGGGGAGACGACTGGTATCGATCACCAAGTCATAGAGACAGGGATCGTTCACGTCGACTTTGAAGAACTTGCGGTGGAAGGCCGCTCGGCCGCTGTCGAGTTCGTGAACCCTTTTGCTAGCTTCTTCAGGCGCTAGCTGGTCGCGCTCGACGATCCGGCGGGCGCACAGTTCCAGGGGGGCCTGGATGAGCACGTGGAGAGCACTGGGCAGTTCCTTGAGGATCACCTGACCGCCGCGACCCACAATAACGATGTTGTCCCTCTGACCCAACTCGCTAATAATGGCGCTTACCGCTTCTATGTAGACGGCGTCGTCCAGCTCCTGGGCCGAGCTGCCGACGTCGGCGCCCATCTCGCGGTAGGAGCGAGCCAAGAGAACCTCCAGGCCGTCGCTACCTACTACGGGGTCTCCAACGCCAGCCGCGGCCGAGCGCTCCAAGAAGGCGCGCAGCATATTGGCCAGCCTGTCCCTGAAGCCCGTGCAACGTTCGTCCCGCTCGGCCAGGGCTTCAGCGCTGACGCCCAGGCGACGGGCGGCGTCCACCATGATCTGCCGATCCACATAGTCAATGCCCAGGATCTCCGCCGCTAGCTGACCCACCTCGCGGGCACCACTGCCTATCGTCCCGGACATGGTCACTACGGGCATAGCAGACCACCTTCCTTGCAATTACAGTATACTATGACGCCAGTCAAGAATGGCGGCCAAAGCGCGGCCCCAAATTGCTGCCGCTCAGTGCTCGCGATAGAATCTAGGCGACCGGCGGCCTGTTTGGCCAGGGCAGCAAGGAATAGCCGATGAATGTCGGGAGGCAGACGGTTCACAGACGGCGCATCTGGTTCCAG
Organism: Dehalococcoidia bacterium; assembly: GCA_034429995.1. Taxonomy (GTDB): domain Bacteria; phylum Chloroflexota; class Dehalococcoidia; order SM23-28-2; family SM23-28-2; genus SM23-28-2. The sequence continues at coordinate 53,189 of DAOUEZ010000031.1, read as the reverse complement.
TTGGCATTCGTTTTCCTATTCTTGGGGCTGCTCGCCTGGCGGGTGAACATTGGCGAGGCCCTGCGGACCTTCGCCGATGTACACTACGCCTGGGTGGCGGCGGCCCTGCTGGTCTTCACCCTATCGAAGCTGATCCATACACTTCGCTGGCGTATCTTCCTTGGCCGTATCCCGGGGCTGCCTCTGTCTGGCCTCTTCGGTACGTTTCTCATCTCCAACATGATCAACAACCTGATGCCGGTGCGCGCGGGAGACCTGGTGCGGATTCAGGTGCCTGCCCAGAGGTACAACATTCCGCGGGCGGAACTCACGGCCACCGTTATAGTGGTGGAAACGCTGCTGGACGCAGCTACGTTTATCCCCTTGCTCGTGATTGGTCTATCACTCCAGGATGCCCCGGTCCTGCGAACCAGCGTCTTGTGGGGCTTGGCCGCACTGGTAGCGGTGGGGCTGCTGGCAGCCGCCCTGGCAGCCCGCGTAAGGCTCCCAACCGACCTTGGTCAGGCCAAGTGGGCCAGCTGGCTGCCTCGCTGGCTGCGAGACCAGGCAGCCGCGCTCATCCCTCCTTTTGTTGACGGGCTGGCCGCCCTACGCGATGTTCGGCTCGCTGCCCCAGCCATGTTGATCTCCTTCCCGGCCTGGCTCATCGAGGTGGTGGTCTTCTGGCTCTTCGGCCAAGCCTTTGGCCTCGACCTGCCGTTTAGTGCCTATCTCGTCATCATGATTGGGGCGAACATGGTTGTGTCATTGCCTCTCACCCCCACCAGCATTGGCGTATATGAAGTCGCCCTCGCGGAGGTTGTCGCTCTCTTCGGGGTCGACCGGAGCCTGGCGGCGGGCTATGCCATCGGAACGCACGTCTTCATTTCAATCTGGATTGGCCTGACTGGCCTGATAGCGATCTGGATGCTAAATCTTCGATTTGAGGACGTCTTCTATCTGCGACGAAATAGCCGACAACCTCCGGCGGCGGCTGGCCCTGCTTCCAATGCCAACGATGCTTCAACCTAAGGCAGATTGGCCTCGCTCCCGTTTGACGTTCGCCATAACATACGCAATGACCTCAAGATCTTGGCCGCTGCCAAAGAGGCTGCGGCCCGGAACGGGCGGCCCTTGCTATAATTGAGGCCGGTGAAGAGCATGGACGAGCCAACGCAAGAACGGCAAGAGGTGTACCGCTTCCGCACGTCTCTCATCCTCAGGTTCATCTGGGCGGTGCTTCGCGGCCAGACTCGCCACCTGGCGGCGGACGTGGAAGCGTCCCTCATGGCCGCCAGGCCCAAGCCGCAGGCTCGCAACGACCAGCAGGTCCCGTCCGAAGGTCCCTTCGTTCTGGTGGCCAATCACTACGAGCGCCCAGGCCTGAAGGTGTTCTGGGGCGGCATGCTGGCCTCTCACGCCGTGGCTCAGAGGCGCACCAGCCAGAAATCGCTGCACTGGCTGATGACCAGCGAATGGTACAACTTTCGCCTGGGCCCGCTCCCCGTGCCCGTTTGGGCGCTCCGCTGGCTATTTCGACGCATCGCCCAGGTATACGGACTGGTGATCGTTCCCCGCGCCGCCGAACGTGGCGTGGGCCGCGCAGCCGCTCTGCGCACCATTCTGAACGTGCTGCGCGGGTCGGGAGACGCCATCGGCCTCTTCCCTGAGGCGATAGGCACGGGGCACCTCATCGAGCCCATGCCGGGGGTGGGCGCGTTCCTCCTCTCTCTGAGCAGCCGCGCCATACCCTTGCTTCCCGTCGGCATCTTCGAGGAAGAAGGGAGGCTAATCGCATCCTTTGGCCCGCCCTTCTCGATCCAGGTACCTCGCAGCGTGGAGAAAGGAGAGCGAGAGCGCCTGGCCAGCCAGCAGGTGATGGTGGCCATCGGTCGCCTGCTGCCTCGCGAGCTGTGGGGCGTGTATGCGCCAGCCATCGAGGAAGCGCTGGCCCAGGAGAGGGCCGATCGCTAGGTCGCAGCCCGCCAGATGGACTGCCCCCTGAGGCCAGAGAGGGATCGTGGCTAACGACCGCCAGGAACTACCACTGTTCAATAGACTAGTCTATGCCTCCGGCAGCTTCGGGGGCAACGTCATCGGCCGCTCCAAGGACCTCTGGCTCATCTACTTCTACGCTCCTCCCGGCGATGCCGACATCGAGAAGCGTGTACCCATCCTAGTCCTCGGCGCTCTGTTCACGGCGGCTCGCCTCATCGAGGCCCTGGACGACCCCCTCATCGGCTGGTGGAGCGACCGCACTCGCTCCCGCTGGGGGCGACGCATCCCCTTCGTGGTGCTGGCCACGCCCTTCTACGCCGTGTTCTTCGTCCTCCTCTGGACGCCCCCCATCGCTGGCGAGAGCATGGTCAACGCCCTCTACTTCTTCCTCATGCTGGAGGCCTTCCACCTGTTCAGCACCTTATCCGGCGGCCCCTTCGAATCCCTCCTGCCGGAGATCGCCGTGACCTCCAAGGGTCGGGTGAGCATAGTGACCTGGCAGGTGTTCTTTGGCACGGTGGGGGCGGCCATCGCCCTGGTGGGCAGTGGGATCATACGAGACGCCTTCGGCTTCCAGGCGATGGCCATCAGCATGGCCGTCATGGGAATGGCTTCCCGCTACATCGCCCTGTCGGGCGCCTGGCGACATGTGCGCCTGGACGTGGAGCCCGCCCGGGTGAACCCGATCGAGGCGATTCGCTCCACTTTCACCAACAACCCGTTCCTCTTCTTCCTGCCTACCTTCATCCTGTTCAATATGGCCATATCGATGATGACCGCCGCCCTCCCGTTCTGGTCCGGCGCCGTGCTCCTGGGCGACTTCCCCAGCGACATCGCCAAAGTGGAGGCGGGAAACCCGGCCACTCTCCAACTGTTCGGATTGGAGTTTGGCGTGGCAGAGGGTACCATCGTCGCCGTGCTGATGGCCGCGGCCATCATTGTTGTTCTGCTTTGTCTTCCCCTGGTCTACCGAATGTCCTTACGCCGGGGCAAGGCCTGGGTCTACTCGACGGCCATGCTGATAGGAGGAGTCTATCTGCCGTTTATCGCCTTCATGGGCTTCCTGCCAGGCATCGACACGCTGCTCCAGGCGGTCTTCTTCGTGGCCCTGATGGGGCTGCCCATGGCGGCCGTCTTCACCTTCCCCAACGCCATCATGGCCGACATCATCGACTACGACGAGCTGAAGACGGGCATGCGACGGGAGGCTATCTACTACGGCACTCAGGCCACTCTGGAGAAGATAGCCTCGGCCCTCTTCCCCCTGATCCTGGCCTCTCTGCTCGTACTGGGGAGCACCGCCGACAACCCCCTGGGGGTGCGCCTGATAGGGCCGGTGGCCGGCCTATCGGCCCTGCTGGGCTTCCTGGCCTTCCGCGGCTACACCCTGCCGGACACGGTGACCGCGGATACGGTGAAGGTGCGCTGATAGCAAGGGACTAGAAGAGGACCGACCGGCGATACTGCTACTGCGGCTCAGCGCTGCCTGGGGAGGCCTCGGGCGCTCCCTCCCCCACCGCGGCCAGGAAGATGACCACCGCTCCGATGGCGATGACCGCTAGGCCGGGACCGATGCTGGCCAGCCAGAAGGCCTCATCGGTCACGGCGTGGATGATGTTGAAGAAGGCGACGAATCCGGCCACGATGGCCACCGTCGACTGCCAGAGGTGAGAGAGGAAAGGAGCGAGGAACCCCCGCCAAGCCAGGGCCACCCCCACAAAGGCTAAGGCCGCCGCTATTAGGGTCACTGCCCCCTCACCTGCCACCAGGCCATTGACGGAGGCCTGACGGCCGGCATCGGTGCCCCAGGGCAGAAGTGAGCCAATGACCAGGAGAGAGGCGCCCAGGCAGTAGAGCCAGCGCCAGGGGAGAGCCAGCGTCCATCCTGTCGCCCTGCTTGGGAGGCCGCCCATGGGCAGGGCGCCCAGGGCAGCGCGCCCCGAGGGGACAAGAGAGGCGGCTAGCAGTAGCTTTACGGTGTCACCGGGGATGAAGGGATAGAGACCCAACTCGAAAACGTTCTTGCCAGAAGCGAAGCGAGCGAGCCAGGAGAGCCCCGCAGCGTAGATGAGAACCTGTCCCCCTAACATGGCCAGGGCCAGTGTCCAGGGACGGCGGTCCCAGCCCCGCTCGGCTAGGAAGCCCACCACATAGGCGGCGGCGATAAAGCCCACGATGTAGCCCCCCGTGGGGCCGGTGGCGTAGGCCCAGCCGCTCATGCCGCCGGCGAAGACGGGCAAGCCCGCTGCTCCCTGACACCAGTAGGTGACCATGCTGGCTGCCCCCAGGCGGCTGCCGAGAAGCGCCCCCACTAGGAGCGCAGCGAAGGTCTGGCCGGTGATCGGTACCGGGGTAAAAGGCAGGTTGATCCGCGCCTGGGCGGCAAGGGCGGTGAAGGCGCTGGCTGCCAGCACCAATGTCACCTGCACCAAGATACCCTTCTGCGGCAGCAGGGCGACTACCAGGGCCTCGGTACGAGTGTTCACGCGCATCGGGCTCCTCCTGAGCCATCTATTGCGCCCATGATAGCGGCCTCGGCTACTAAACGCAACCGACGGCAACCAGTGTGACTGGTTCACCGCCGGTGAGTGAACTCCCTAACCCTGCGGGGATAAATCCCGCAGCACCAAGTTTTCGATTCTGGGAAGCCGCGGGATGGTCCGAAAAGCGCTACCCACCAAAAATGAACCAGTCACCAGTCAGTGGAACCAAGAGGCCAGATGCGAAGGGTGCCTGCTACTCCGCTGGCGGCGGCCGCCGACGGCGGCGGGGCGCTCGCGGCCTGGCCGCCCGCTCGGAGGGGGCAGGAGCGCGGGACGGGGCGGGCTCCACCCCGCCGATGAGCAGATCAAGGACCGCCCTGACGGCCAGCAGGTTCTCCTTGCAGGCCACCCGCAGGTGATGCCGCGTTTCCTCCGAAAGCCTCATTGTCATCGTCCCTCAACCTCCACGCCCGACCGGGGCACCCGTGACTACGTAAGCCATTCTAAGCCGACCGCAGGGCTAAGGAAAGCACAGGCGCCGGCTTTCTCGCTACCTTGGGGCTTGTCAGCGGTCTAGCTCGCCGCCTTCGTCCCTGCCTTCGCCGCCACCTTCGCTTCCTCGCGGCTGAAGACGTACTCCCCGTCGGTGACCTCCACCAGCACCGTGTCGCCCTCGCCGAACTCGCCGGCCAGGATGCGCTTGGACAGCGGGTTCTCCACCCGCCGCTGCACCGTGCGCCGCAGGGGGCGGGCGCCGAACACGGGGTCGAAGCCCTCCTTAACCAGCGCCTCCTTGGCCGCCTCCGTCAGCTCCAGGCCGACGCCCCGCTCGGCCAGGCGCTTGCGCACGTCGTTGGTCAGCAGCTCGACGACCTGCTTCAGGTCTTCCTCCGTCAACGGCTCGAAGATGATCGTCTCGTCGATGCGGTTGAGCAGCTCGGGGCGGAAGGCCTCCTTGAGGGCCTTCTCCACGGCGCTGCGCAGCCGCTCCCTCTCGCTCTTGGTCTGCCTCTCGGCGGGCATGAAGCCCACCGCGGGCCGCTGGAACTCGGCCGTGCCCAGGTTGGAGGTCATGATCACCACCGTGTTGCGGAAGTCCACCGTACGGCCGTGGCCGTCGGTGAGACGACCGTCCTCCAGTATCTGGAGGAGGATGTTGAACACGTCCTGGTGAGCCTTCTCCACCTCGTCGAAGAGGACGACGCGATAGGGGCGACGGCGCACGGCCTCGGTGAGGCTGCCGCCCTCCTCATAGCCCACGTATCCCGGCGGGGCGCCGATGAGGCGGGACACCGTGTGGCGCTCCTGGTACTCGGACATGTCGACGCGCACCATGGCGTCCTCGTCGTCGAACATGAACTCGGCCAGGGCCTTGGCCAGCTCCGTCTTGCCCACGCCGGTGGGGCCCAGGAAGACAAAGCTGCCGATGGGCCGCTTGGGGTCCTTGAGACCGGAGCGGGCACGGCGGATGGCGTCGGATACGGCGGCCACCGCCTCGTTCTGATCGACGATGCGGTCGTGGATGCGCTCCTCCATGCGCAGGAGCTTGTCGGCCTCCCCCTCCATCAGCCGGTCGACGGGGATGCCGGTCATGTTGGCCACCAGGCTAGCGATGTCGGAGGCGCTCACCGTCATGTCGACCTTGTCTTCCCCCGCCCACTGCGCCTTGGCGGTCTCGTACTCATTCTCCAGTTGCAGCCGCTCGCTCTTTATGCGGGCCGCCTCCTGGTAGTCCCCGCGACCGGAGGCCGCCTCCTCCTGGCGGGCCAGCTCATCGATGCGACCCTTCGTCTGCCGCAGCTCCGGCGACAGGGCCTGGGCCTCGATGATGTGCTTGCTGGCCGCCTCGTCGATCAGGTCGATGGCCTTGTCGGGCAGGAAGCGCTCGGTGACGTAGCGACTGGACAGCTTGACCGCCGCCTCGATGGCCTCGTCCGTTATCTTCACCTTGTGGTGAGCCTCATAGCGAGGGCGGAGGCCCTTCAGCATCTCAACGGTGTCCTCAGGCGAGGGCTCGTCGATGTACACAGGCGACAGGCGGCGCTCCAGGGCAGGGTCCTTCTCGATATGCTGGCGATAGTCGTCCAGGGTGCAGGCCCCCACGCACTGAAGCTCGCCGCGGGAGAGGGCGGGCTTCAGCATGGTACTGGCATCGATGGCCCCCTCGGCGGCGCCGGCGCCCATCACCTGGTGGATCTCGTCGATGAAGACGATGACCTCGCCCTGGGCCCGCTTGATCTCGTCCATCACCGCCTTCAGGCGCTCCTCGAACTCGCCGCGGAACTTGCTGCCAGCCACCATCGCCCCCATGTCCAGGGCCAGCACTCGCTTGCCCTTCAGGTTCTCGGGAACATCGTCGGCGACGATCTTCTGGGCCAGGCCCTCGGCGATGGCCGTCTTGCCCACGCCCGCCTCGCCGATGATCACCGGGTTGTTCTTGGTGCGGCGGTTGAGGACCTGCATCACCCGCTTGACCTCGTCGTCGCGGCCGATGACCGGGTCGAGCTTACCCTGGCGGGCGAGCTCGCTGAGGTCGATGCTGTAGCGCTCCAGGGCGCGGTACTTGCTCTCCGCCCGCTGGTCGGTAATGCGGGCCCCGCCGCGAATCTGAGCCAGCGCCTGGTAGATCCTCTCCTTGTCGATGCCGAATTCGCGCATGATCCTGGCCGACTCGCCCTCTCGCTCGTCGGAGATGGCGATCAGGAGGTGCTCCACGCCCACGTATTCGTCCTTGAAGCGCTCGGCCTCGGCGTTGGCCGCCTCCAGCATGCGCACGATGCGAGGGGTGGTGTAGACCTGCACCACATCGTAGGCCAGCTTGGACATGTGCTCCAGAACGGCCCCCACCCGCTGGCTAACCTGCTGGGGGTCAACCTTGAGTTGCTCCAGGATCTGCTGGGCCAGGCCGCCGGGATGGTTCAACAGGGCGAAGAGGACGTGCTCCACGTCCCACTGGGCGTGGCGCTCCTTGCGCACCAGCTCCTGGGAGGCGGCCAGCACCTCCTGGGCTTGTTCCGTGAATCTGTCTTGTCTCATCATGGCAAGTCACACCTCTTGCAAAGCTATTGCCGCCGAAATGTACGCCGGAACCAGAAGAGGATCACGACCAGAGCAATCAGGCCCAGCGTGGCCAGGCGATTGACGTCGACGATAGGAATGAAGCGCGTCCTTTCGGTGGTTATCTCTAGGCAACCGATGGGTTTGACTGAGACGCCGCCACCGCCGCCAGCGCCTCCCTCGCCCCGCTCGCCGCCGCCCCACCGGCCCCGGCCGCCGGACCCGGCGCCGAAGCCATACGACGCCACAGCCACGGGGATGATGGTCCTGCCTTCGATGACTTGTGGCTCGCCGTAGACCACCTTGACGTCAGCGGCAGCCTTCAAGCTCTCGCTGATGGTGGCAATCAGTTCTTCCGTCGGCGCTGGCATTGTCCTGTCCCCCTCTCTCGGATGATCCGTCACTCCATCGGCTGCGGCAGGTGCCTGTCCCTTATCCGCTGCAGATCCGTCCGCAGCTCCTCCATCTCCTCCTCCATCTGGCGGATGCGCTTGTTGAGGCGCAGAATCACCTCCGCTCCCGCCAGGTTCACCCCCAGGTCGTTGATCAGGCGCTGGATCTGGCGCAGGCGGCTGATGTCCGCCTGAGAGTAAAGACGTATGCGACCCCGCGATCGTGACGGGGCGATGATGCCCATTCGCTCGTAGTAGCGGAGAGTCTGGGCGTGCATGCCCACCATCCTGGCCGCCACGCTTATTATGTAACAGGGCTCCTCTTCAGGAATCATCCGCTCTCGCAACGAACTTCACCTCACACACTTGCTGAAGCACTAGCCTCGTCCCTTCGGCTCCACTCTCTGCACTTTCTTCAGCTTCTCGAACAGCTCCCGCTCCTCGGGCGAGAGGTCTGCCGGCAGTATCACCTCTACCTTGGCGTAGAGGTCGCCCTTGCCGCTACCACCGAGGTGAGGCATGCCCAGGCCGGCCAGGCGGAAGACGCGCCCGTTCTGGGTTAGCGGCGGTATCTTGAGCATGGCCTTGCCCTTGAGGCTAGACACTGCTACCTCGCCACCCAGGACAGCGTCCAGGAGAGGCACCTCCACCTCCGTGTGCAGGTCGTCGCCGCGGCGGCTGAAGCGCTCGTGGGGCCTGACCGATATCACCAGGTAGAGGTCGCCCCTGGCGCCGCCGCCCCGACCGCTCGGTCGGGGCCCCTCACCGACCACCCGCACCCGTGAGCCGTCGCTGACGCCGGGCGGTATCTTAACCTCCAGGCGTCGCGGCCGCACGATGACGCCGCTGCCCTGGCAGACGTGGCAGACGGCACCTACTAGGCGACCGCTGCCGCCGCAGGTGGTGCAGGGCTCCTCGGTCTGGATGTTAAGGACGCGAGTGGTGCCGCGATATGCCTCTGCTAGGCTTACCTCCGCCATATGCTGAACATTCTCGCCACGGCGGGGGCGAGTGCGAGTTCCGCTGAATAGCCCACCCAGCAAATCGCCCAGATCGGCGAAGCCGAGGTCGCCCAGGTCGAAGCCGCCGAAGGGCGCCCCGCGGCCGCTCCGGACCCAGCGCTGGCCGCCCTGGCGACGGGCTTGCTCGAACTGATCGGCGTACTGCCACTGGTCGCCGTAGAGGTCGTACTTGCGTCGCTTCTGGGGGTCGGAAAGGACCTCATAGGCGGCGTTGATCTCCTTGAACTTCTCCTCGGCCGCCTTGTCGCCGGCGTTGACGTCCGGGTGGTATTTGCGGGCCAGGCGGCGATAGGCCTGGCGAATCTCCTTATCGCTGGCGCCCCGCTTGACACCCAGGATGGCGTAATAGTCCCTTTTGGCCATAGACAATTCCCTCTGGGCTCATTATACGAGAGGGGCAGGGCGCATGTCAAATGAAAAGAAGGAACTGTGATAATGATGTTGTAAAGAGTCTTGACAACTCATGTTCCCCCCGCTATGATTGTAGCGGAAGGATAACAAAAAGCCCAAGCCTGGGCAAAGGAGGTGTATCGATGGCAAGCTTGATGCGGTGGTATCCCTTCGCGGACATTAGGAGCCTTCGCCGACACGCCGACCGTCTCTTTGATGATTTCTTCCCCGGCCCTCGCCTCATCCCCTGGGAGAGCACCGAGTTCGTCTTCCCCCTGGATGTCTACGAGACCGAGGAATCCCTGGTGGCGAAGGCCCCCCTGCCCGGCGTTCGGCCCGAGGATGTGGACATCTCCATCACTGAGGACGTCCTCACCATCAAGGGGGAGGCTAAGAGCGAGGAGGAGGTCAAACGGGAGAACTACCACCGGCGGGAGCTGCGCTATGGCTCGTTCTGCCGCTCTGTGCCTCTGCCCACCCAGGTGGAGCACGGCAAGGCAGAGGCTGTCTTCGAGCAGGGCATCCTGACCGTCACCCTGCCCAAGACGGCGGAGGTTAAGCCTAAGACCATCAAGGTCAAGGCCCACCCGGTCATCGAGGACAAGTCCTAATCGACGGCGGTGGCCTGCCGCTATGGCAGGCCACTGCTACTCCTCGCCCCGAGCAGCGAGGGCCAGGTGTGAGCAATAGCCGCCTGGCCCTCGTCTTTTCCTAGGTCAGGTGACCGCCGGTCCAGTCGAGATCGCCCGAGGGTCCGCCCTGAGTGAAGGGAATGACAATCGCAGGCGAGGTGCCGGATGGAGAAGCCGCCGGCTTCTAGTAGGCGACGACCTTACCCAGCTCGGCCTGGCGCAGGGCGAGGTCGAGGTTGCGCGCGGTGTGGATGAGGGCGATGTGAGTGAGGGCCTGGGGGTAGTTGCCGAGAAACTCCCCGCTCTGGGGATCCACCATCTCCGAGAAAAGCCCCACGTGGTTACTCAGGGAGATCACCCTCTCAAAGAGCCGCTGGGCCTCCTCCAGCCGCCCTAGCTGGATGAGACAGCCGATGAGCCAGAAGGTGCACATGGTGAAGGTGCCCTCGTCCGTCCCCAGGCCGTCGTCCGCCTGCCAGGGCAGATAGCGACGGACCAAACCGTTCGCCGATAGCTCCTGCTGGATACGCAGGATCGTCGATTCCATGCGCAGGTCTTTGGCGGACAGGAAGCCAACCAACGGCATGAACAGAAGGCTGGCGTCCAGCACGTCGGACCCATAGGACTGCACGAAGGAGCCCATCCGTTCATTCCAGCCGCGAGCCAAGACATCTCGGTGGATGGCTCTCTTCGCCTGCTGCCAGCGCTGCAAATCCACCGTCTTGCCCAGGGCCTTGGCCAGACGGATGCCTCGGTCCAGAGCGGCCCAGCACATGAGCTTGGAGTAGACGAAGTGGCGGCGCTCGCCCCGCACCTCCCAGATGCCGTGGTCGGGCAGACGCCAGTTGCTGACGGCCGCCTCCACCAGGCTTTCCGTCAAAGCCCAGAGGGCGTCGCCGATGTAGCCGCCGGCTCGATAGAACGACGCAAAAGAGAGGACCACCTCCCCATAGATGTCCAGCTGAAGCTGCTCGGCGGCGGCATTGCCGATGCGCACGGGGCCCGAACCCATGTAGCCCTCAAAGTGGTCGAGGATGTACTCCGTGATTTCGGTCTCGTGGCCAATGCCATACAGGGTTTGCACCGTACCCCCGATGCCGCGGAAGAACTGCCCCAGCCAGCCCATGAACAGAGAGGTATCAGCCGTATAGCCGAGGCGGTGGAAGACATCCAGGGTGAGGGCGGCATCTCGCAACCAACAGTGCCGATAGTCCCAGTTGCGATGGCTGTTGACCTTCTCGGGCAGGGAGGTGGTAACGGCGGCACAGATGGCACCGGTGGGGGCATACAGCAACTGATGGAGAACCAGCCCCGAGCGCTTGACGGCCTGCGCCCATCGCCCATGATAGCGCCAGTCGTTGGCTACCGTTCGCCAGTAGGCCTCGGTGCCCCCCAGCTTGCCGTAGATATCGTAATCGGCCAGGGGTCGCGGTTCTTCCTCGCCCCAGCGCAGCACGAAGGCCGCCGATTCACCCGGCCCAAGAGCAAGGGTAGCCCGCGCCGTCCCGTCCCCTATGTCAAATAGCACCGGCGAGGCAAGGCCGAGGCAGGCAGCGCCATTCCTAGCCACCACCCCGCGGGAGGTGGAGGTCAAGTGAGTAGGCCCGCGACCGTAGTCCAGGCGGGGCTGGAAGAGGCAGTCCAGAACCACCTGGCCGCTTTCACAGCGGACGATGCGAATGACCTCGTGCTCCGAGACGGTGATGTCCGTAGCCATCGGCATGAAGTCGGTGACAGTGGCCCGACCTGCGTCTGTCTGAAAGGAGGTGAGCAGCACGTTGGTGTCGGGAAGGTAGGACTGGAAAAAGCGGTGCTCGCCCGCTGGTCGGATGGCAAAGCAGCCGCCTCGCTTGTCGTCCAGGATCGCTGCGAAGACGCTAGGCGAGTCGAAGCGCGGGAAGCAGAGCCAGTCGATGGAACCGTCCCTGCTTACCAGGGCGGCCGAGTGCATGTCGCCGATGACCCCGTAGTCGCTTATCGGTCTATAAGCCATCCCGCCCTGCCAGGCCTCTCGACAAAGAAACAAAGCCCTGCCGCCATCATGCGTCAATAATATAAACACATCAGCCCCTAGGGAAGTTAAATGCAGGTAGACCTTTGGTGGTGTTTCAAGCAAGGCGCTTGTATACTTGACAAACCGCAATTCTACGAAGTCAGCCAGGAGGTTCATCATGGCCAAAGGTCAAATCCTCGTGGTTACCTCCGATGAGGTGCCTGGTCGTAAGGTGGTCAAGTCCTTGGGCTTGGTGCGCGGTCAATCAGTCCGAGCCCGCCACCTTGGCCGGGACATCCAGGCCGGCATCCGCTCCATCGTTGGCGGGAAGGTCGGGGTCTACGCCGAGCTCTTGGAAAGGAGCCGAGAGGAAGCCATAGATGCAATGACCGCGGAGGCCGAGAAGCTCGGGGCCAACGCCGTTGTGGCGGTGCGTATGAGTACAGCCGACATAATGGGCTCGGCCGCCGAGGTCTTGGTGTACGGCACCGCCGTGGTCACCGAGTAGCGCCACCGCGAACTCCCGCCTGAGCTGCTCGCTGTGTACCACGATGTAGCACCACGTTCAGATCAGAGGCTATACTGGGGGTTGCCGAGCGACCGTAGCGTCCGCCCCGGCCAGGACGACCTAGATTCGTAAGGAGGACAGCGAGCGGTGGACTATCAACTGAGCGAAACCCACAGGCTAATCCGCGACACGGCGCGGCGCATCGCCCGCGAGCGGGTGCAGCCCCGCGCCGCCGAGATCGATGAGCAGGCCCAATACCCTGAGGACATCTTCGCCGTCTTCCGCCAGGCCGGGCTTCTGGGCCTGAGCATCCCGGTCGAGTACGGCGGCGGCGGCAGTCTGCTGGGCCTGATTCTAGCTGTAGAGGAGACAGCCAAGTACTGCTGCTCCTGCGGTCTCATCCTTCTCCTCTCCGCCCTATCCACTCAGTCCATCGTTATCGGCAGCAGCGAGGAGCAGAAGCAAGCCTGGCTCCCACGCTCCGCGGCGGGTGAGATCAGGGGGGCATTCTGCCTCACCGAGCCCAACGCTGGCTCCGATGCCGCCGCTATCGAAAGCCGCGCTGTCCGTGATGGCGACGAGTACGTCATCGACGGCGAGAAGATGTTCATCTCGGGCGGCAGCGTGGCCCATTTTGTGATCGTCATCGCCAGGACCGACCCTGCCGCCGGCACGCGTGGCGTCTCCGCCTTCATCGTTCCCACCGACAACCCTGGCTTCTCGGTCGCCCGCCTCGACCGCAAAATGGGGGTGACCGGCGTCCCCACCGCCAACCTCGTCTTCCAGAACTGCCGCGTGCCCGCCGCAAACCTCATCGGTGAGGAGGGGCGAGGCTTCCGTATCGCCCTGCTCACCCTGAACACCATCCGCCCAGTGGTGGGAGCCCGCGGCCTAGGCCTGGCCGAGGGAACCCTAGCCTACGCCCTGGAATTCGCCCGCCAGCGTCGTACCTTTGGCCGCCCCATCCTGGAGCACCAGGCCATCCAGTTCATGCTGGCCGACATGGCTACCCAGATCGAGGCCGCCCGCCACCTGGTCTACCAGGCGGCCTGGATGGTCGACCAGGGAAAGTACGAGCGCCAGTACGCCCCCTACCTGTCCTTCGCCAAGGTCTTCGCTACCGAGATGGCGGTCAAGGTCTCCTCCGACGCCCTCCAGATCCTGGGTGCCCAGGGCTACATGAAGGACCACCCGCTGGAGCGCCACTATCGCGACGCCCGCCAACTGATGATCGTCGAGGGCACCAGCCAGGTCCAGCGGATGATCATAGCCCGCGGCCTGGCGGAGGGGGATATCGTCTACGGGTAGGAGAGCAGGAGGAGCGGAACCAACGTCGGAAATCGGCGTTGAGATATGAGGTAGCGTCATGTCCTTCGTAGTGACAGTCTACGTGCCCGAAGCTATTGTCATGGCCTCTGATAGCCGCCAGACGCTTACCCTCAAGGGCAAGGTGGAGACCGTCAACTCCGACTTCACCTACAAGACCTTCCTTCTGTCCCGCCAGCAGGTGGGGGTGAGCACCTTCGGCCAGGCCGTGCTGGGGGGCGTAAGTGTGCAAAGCCAGCTGGAGCGCTTCGCTGAGGAGGTGGTGGACGAGGAAGACGACGTCGAGGCCGTGGCCCGCAAGCTGGTGAGCTCTCTGCACGACAAGTATCCGGAGGGCGACACCGGCTTCTACGTGGCCGGCTATAAGCGAGAGGGGCGGGCCAGCGTTCCCCACGTCTACTATTGCCACGTGCAGAAGAACCTAGTGCAGAGGCGAAACGTGAACCCCCAGACAGGCGACATCACCTACGGGGCCACCTGGGCTGGCCAGGTGGATGTCATCACTCGCTTGCTGAAGGCTAAGCAGGTCGTGGGCCCCGACGGCCAGCTCCTGGAGATTACGGGAGCCCGGATCAACTGGCACCTGATGAACGTCCAGGATGCCATCGACTTCGCCATCTATGCCGTGCGCACCACCATCGACACCATGCGCTTCGAGGCGCGGCCCAAGAATGTGGGCGGCCCCATCGACGTCCTCCTCATCACCCCCCAGGGCAGCCGCTGGATTCAGCGCAAGGAGCTTCACGGCCAGCCTTCCCTCAGCCCGGAGATGACCTAATCTGTACTGCCTCCCACATGTGGCGACGCATCCCCTCGCTTTGCTCAGGGTAGGCTCTTGCCATTTTGCCCACATCGCCGCTGAGATTCTTCGCTACGCTCAGAATGACGCTGGCCCATGCTGTCACCCTGAGCGTAGCGAAGGGTCTCACTCCAGATGACGTACTACGCCCGGCTGTGGCTGCAACTCGGTGATAGAATAAGCTAATCGCCATTGGGTCGAAGGGGGTAACAGGGTGCGTGTCGGTGCCTTTCTGGCCGCCTTTCTCTTGCTGGCGACGCTGGTGTTCACCGCCTGCATCCAGGGGGAAGAGACCCCGCCGTCCCCCACGCCAGCGCCGTCCTCCTCCAGCATAGCGGAGGAATTCCTTGGCCTCTGGCAGGACGGCGGCTACAGCCAGATGTACGACCTGCTGGCCTCCTCCGCCCAGGCCGAGATCAGCCGCCAGGACTTCGTCGCCCGCTACCAGGCCATCGCCGAGGAGGCCACCATCAGCGGCGTCAGCTATCTGTTTGAGCCCTCGCCCGACCCCGAGGCCACCGAGCTGCCCTTCTCGGTCACTATCTCCACCGCCTTCTTCGGCGACATCGCCCAGGTGAACACCATGAAGCTGGTGAAGGAGGGCCAGGGTGAAGAGGAGCATTGGGGCATCCTGTGGAGCCCCTCGCTCATCTTCCGGGAGCTGAGCGGCGCCTCGCTCGTCCACTTCTTCACCGACGTGCCCCAGCGAGGCGCCATCTACGACCGTCACGGCATCCCTCTGGCCCTGGACGGCCGCGTGCACGTGGTGGGGGCGGTGCTAGGGCTGATCACGGACAAGGAGGCGCTCATCTCCACTCTGGCCGAGAAGCTGGAGATGGCCGAGGAGAAGATTCGGGAGGAGGTGGAGGCAGACGTTCCCTCCTACTACTTCATTCCCCTCAAGACCCTGCCCTACGGCACGCCCGAGGAGGTCACCCAGTCTTTCTACCAGATAGAGGGCGTGGTCGTCCGGCCACAGCTCCAGCGGACGTATCCTCAGGGCAGCCTGGCCGGCCACACTCTGGGCTATCTCATGGAGGTGAGCCAGGAGCAGTTAGAGGAGCTGGCCGGCCAGGGCTATCGGACCGGCGACATGGTGGGTGCGGCCGGCCTGGAGGCCTACTTCCAGGAGGAGCTGGCCGGCCAGCGGGGCGGGACGCTGGCGATCATCACCCCCGAGGGCACCATCTCCCATGTGCTGGCCAAGAAGGAGGCCAGGCCGGGCAGGGACATCCACCTGACCATCGACATCAACGTTCAGCGGGAAGCGGAGGCAGCCCTGGGCGATCGCGAGGGGAGCATCATCGTGATGGACCCCATCGACAATAGCATCCTGGCCATCGCCAGCCACCCGACCATCAACCCTAACGATTTCATCGATGGCCTTAGCGCGGAGGTCTTCCAGCAACTGGCCTCCGATCCGCGCCAGCCCTTCTTCCATCGGACCGTCCTGGCTACCTACCCGCCGGGCTCCACCTTCAAGGTGGTGACCATGGCCGCTGGCCTGGAGAAGGGCGGCTACACCGCCAGCTCCACCCTGCCCTGCTCGCCAGTGTGGTACGGCCTGGGGCCGGAGAACCCCAAGCACAACTGGCAGTCGGTGGACCGCGGCCTCCTGACCCTGGGCCAGGGGCTGATGGCCTCCTGCAACACCGTCTTCTACGAGGTGGCGCTTACCCTGGATCACACCGACCCTGAGATCCTGCCCTCGTTCGCTGCCGCCTTCGGCTTCGGCGAGCCAGCGGGAGTGGTCGGCCTGGAGGAGGCCCAGGGAGTGGCAGCGGGCCCGGCCTGGAAGCAAGAGCAGGTGGGGGAGCCCTGGTACAGCGGCGACAGCGTGAACATGGGCATAGGCCAGGGCTTTCTCTTGGTCACCCCTTTGCAGCTAGCCAACATGTACAACGCCATCGCCCGCAGCGGCATCCTGCGTGCGCCCCTTCTGGTGCAGCGCATCGCCTCCGCCGATGGGCTGATGTCCCAGGAGTTCACCGCCGCGGAGATCAACCCTCTGCCAGCCTCTCAGGCCACCCTGGAGGCCATCCGCGAGGGCCTGACCCTGGTTATCGCCAACCCGGGCGGCACCGCCTACAGCACCTTCCTGGGCTCAAGCGTGGCGGCGGCGGGGAAATCGGGCACGGCCGAGGACATCATCTTCCAAGACCACGTCTTCTTCGTAGCCTATGCCCCCCGCGACGACCCGGCCATCGTGACCCTGGTAGCCCTGGACGAGGGACAGTCGGGCTCCCTGGAGGCAGGACCGATGGTGCGGCGCGTCCTGGAGGCCTACCTGGCGGGCGGCTAGGCCTGGTTGCTGGCCCCTTGGGCGCGATGCTACAATAAAGGAAAGCTGTTATGCTCCTCACCCCGTTATGGATAACGATTTTGCCATCGATATTGACGCTATCTTCGCGGTCATCAATAAGGCCGACGTTATCACCGTCCGCTTCCTGATCCTGCCCCAGCGCCTCCTCATCGACACCCGCTGCTCGGAGAGCGAAGGCCCCCTGATAAAGCTTGTGCCGCGGGCCGCATCGCTGGAGGACCGCTTCAAGAGCATCAAACAGCTACGCCCTCGCTTCCGTCTCCCCGAGAAGATCACCGCCGTCTGGTGGCCCAAGCACGTCCGGGAGCTGGTCACCTGCGGCGTTTGGGATCGCATCGTAAGGCGGCTGACCAGCGCTGGCTTCCCTCAGGCGGCCGAGCAGTGCCAGGAGGTTCTGGAGGAGCTCGACCGGCGGGAGGAGCAGGAGATCCTCAAGGCCATCGCCGGCAAGGGCTACCACTGTGTCTGGGAGAGAACGCGGTAGGCTGATGCGACGGCACGAGTTCGAGAAGCTGGTTCTCGAAGCCCTGGCCAAGCTACCCGCCCAGTTCCAAGAGCAGCTGGACAACCTGGATATCGTGGTCAAGTGGCGCCCCAACCTGGCGGAGCGCCACCAGGCGGGCAGTCGCTACGGTGATGCCCTCTTCGGGCTCTATCTGGGCGTCCCCCTCAGCGAGCGCGGCGCCTATTACAACATGGCTCTGCCCGACAAGATCGTCATATACCAAGAGACCCACGAGCGGCTCTGCTCCAGTCGGGAGGAGATGGTCGAGGAGGTGCGCAAGACTGTGCTCCACGAGCTCGGCCACTACCTGGGGTTCGATGAGGAGGGCCTGGAGGAGCTAGGCCTGGGCTAAAAGGAGGTTGCCCATGGCGTCGACCGGGGAAGTCCAACCAACCGCGCCTCAAGCTGGCATTCTAGACACGCTGCGCCGGCCCAGGATCGTCCTCATCCTGCTGGCCGTCTGGGACATCGTGGGCGTCGTCGCCCAGGTGTTGTCCGACAGCTTCCTCTTCGATATGGAAGGGCATGAGGCTTCTGGCATCCTTGCGGGACGGGCCTTCAGCGCCTCCATGGTCATCCCAGCCATCATCTACCTGTGGGCGGCCCGCGACCCGAAGCGCTATCGCCAGGTCTTCTGGCTGGCCCTCATCGAGCAGGTGGTCGTCGTGCTCAGTTGTTTCTATCACCGGGGCGCGGGGGACATCACCTGGGCAGGAACCATCATTCCGGCTGCCATATCGGCGGGACTCATCGCCCTCATCTTTCTGAACCTGTTCCAGCCCCGCGAGGAGGCACCCCTGCCCGAAGCGCCACCCGCACCGCCGTCTACGCCTTCTGCCTAAGGGCGCGCAGCAGCCACAGAACCTCGGCGCTCTCCTCCAGCACCGATGTCCACTGGAGAGCCTGCCATAGGCTGTCGCCGCGAGCGTAGCTTCCATGCCCGGCCACCACGACTATCCTGTGCTGCCGCAGTGCATCGGCCAGAGCCTGGGCTACGTTCTCGCTCCTGGGCACGACCAGCACGACGCCCAGATAGTGCTGACCCTCCAGATCCTGGGGCCGGATCTCCCTCCCCGCCAGCGACAGGGCGATGGCATGGCGAGGATGGACATGGACGACCGCCTCCGCCTCGCTGACCGCGGCGTAGATAGCCTGGTGGAGGGCCAGGTCCATGGACGGCTCAACCCTGGGCTCCAGGCCCGGCCCGACCTCTACCAGGTCCCCCTCCGCCAGGTGACCCAGGCGGCTGCCGTGGCTGGTGATTATCAGGCCCTTGCCCTGGCGAACGCTCATGTTGCCCCCGTGCGAGGAGACAAGGCCAGCGGCATACAGGTCTCGCCCCACCTGGTGGAATTCCTCTAGAAGAGAATCCATCACTGCACTCCTAGCGCCTTCCCAAGTGCCCGCCGACCAAGATCAGGCGGGCCATTCCCTCGGCGGCATCGGCCACCAGCTTCGGCGCCTGGGCCATGGCCTCTCCGACCGACATCGCCCGCGGCGTAATGGCTACCACTGCATCGAAAGCCTCGCCCAGCGCTGGCCGGCAGTCCTCCGCCAGCGAGCCGGCGATAGCTATCACCGGCAGGCCGCAGCCCTTGGCCAGTCTGGCCACCTCCCAGGGCGCCTTGCCGAAGCTCGTCTGGGCGTCCAGCCGCCCCTCGCCGGTGAGCGCCAGGTCGGCACCCTCCAGCTTCTCCCTCAGCCCCACCGCCTCAGCCACAAGCTTGGCCCCTAGAACGAGCTCTGCCCCCAGAAAGGCAACCAACCCGGCTCCCAGGCCGCCCGCTGCCCCCGCCCCCGCCAGGTCGAGCACCCGCACCCCAAGGTCGCGCTCGATGACCTGAGCGTACTGTCTCAGAGCTGCGTCCAGTTCTCGCGCCACCTCAGGCGTCGCCCCTTTCTGCGGGCCGTAGAGCAGCGAAGCTCCTTCAGGGCCGCACAGACGGTTGAAGACATCGGTGGCGGCGAGCACCCGGCACTGCCCGAGGCGCGGGTCCAGGCCCGACAGGACGATGCGGCCCAAACGAGCCAGGGCGGCGCCGCCGGGCGGCAGCTCCTGCCCCGCATCGTCCAACAGGCGAGCGCCCAGGGCCTGAGCCATGCCAGCGCCGCCGTCGTTGGTGGCGCTGCCCCCTATCCCGACGATGATCCGACGGCAGCCGGCGTCCAGGGCGGCCCGGACGAGCTCGCCCGTGCCGTAGGTAGAGGCGATGCGGGGGTCGCGCTCGTCCTCAGTCAGCAGGATCAGGCCGGAGGCGGCGGCCATCTCGATGACGGCGGTATCGTGGTCGATGATGCCCCAGGCGGCCTCCAGGGGACGACTCAGGGCGTCGTGGGCCGCCGCCGTCATCCGCCGCCCGTTCGTAGCGGCAGCTACCCCTGCCTCCACCGTGCCCGGCCCGCCGTCGGCCATGGGCACCAGCACCACGGTGGCGTCGGGCAGAGCCCGCCGCAGGCCCTCAGCCATGGCCTGAGCGGCCTGGATGGCGGTAAGGCTGCCCTTGAACTCCTGGGGGGCAATGACGATCTTCATGACACGACAACGCCCCTATTGTAGCGGCGAACAGGGACGAGGGGAACGGTGGCAAGACAAGAGCAAACGATGAGAACCATTCTTCGGGAATGATGCTGCAGTCAGAGGAAAAGTCGGCTGGTCAGAAGGCCGGCCCCTCTTGGGCGATGGCGAACACGGCCTGACCATTGATCTCGGCCCTGGTCTTCTGACCGCGGGCGACCCGCAGGAGGAGGTCCAGGACCTGTTCGCCGACCTCGCTGATGCTCTTTCCGGCCAGGATGATCCCAGCGTCGAGGTCGATGTCGTCAGGCATCGCCTCAAAGAGCTGAGAATTCGAGGAGATCTTGATTACCGGCACGGCTGGGAATCCCACCGGGGTGCCTCGGCCGGTGGTGAACAGGATGACCTGGGCCCCGGCAGCCGCCATGCCGGCCAGGCTCTCGATGTCGTAGCCGGGGGTGTCCATAACCACCAGGCCCTTGCTGCTTGGTCGATCCCCGTAGTCGACCACCTCCCGGATGGGCGAACTACCGCCCTTGGCGATGCAGCCCAGGCTCTTCTCGGCGATAGTGGTGAGCCCCGATTCGACGTTGCCGGGGGCCAGAACGGTACCGGCCAGAGGCCCCAATATCTCCCGGGTCCTCGCCTCCTGCCGGTCCACATTCGCCCTGAGCTTGGCGGCCACCTCCTCGCTCTCCGCCGATTTGAGCAGCGGCCCCAGGGCACCGATCATCTCGGTGGTCTCGGCAAGAATGGCCGTGCCGCCCAGCTTCACCAGCCGGTCGGCGGCCTTTCCCACCGCCGGATTGGCAGTAAGCCCGGAGAAGGTGTCCGAGCCGCCGCACTCCAGGCCCACCATCAGGTCGGCGGCCGTGCCCTTCTCGCGCGGGAGGCTTTCCAGTTCGCCAAGCAGGCGGCGGGCCACGGCCTCAGCCTGATCCGCCGCCTTCTTCGACCCACCCACCTCCTGGATGACCACAGTCTCCAGCGGCTTCCCGCTCCTGGCCAGGACGCCTTTCAGCAGGCCGGTCGAGACCACCTCGCAGCCAAGGCCCACTAGCACCGCCGCCCCCACGTTTGGGTTCTGCACCAGCCCGGCTAGGGTCTTGATCTGGAGGCCCAGGTCGGGGCCGCCGCGGCCGCAGCCGTGGGCATGCTCCACCGCTACTACGTTCGGCAGTCGACGCCCGACCTCCCGCACCACCCCCGCCGCGCAGGCCACCGTGGCCAGCACCAGGCAGTGGTTGCGGATGCCCATGCGGCCGTCCGCCCGCCGCCAGCCCTGGAAAACAAAGTCCTCGCTCATCTAATCGCGCGCCAGATTGTGAGTGTGCACGTACTCACCCGCTGCGATGTCCTTTGTGGCCCTGCCGATCTCCTCGCCGTAGCGGATTACCGCCTCGCCGCAAGCGATGGCGCCGAGGGCCATCTTACTGCCGCGGGGAATAGCCTCAACCGCCCGCACCTCACTGCCGTCGTCGAGCCGCACCATGTCGTCCGCCTGAACGTCTGCGGCCACCACCGCCACGTTGTCTCTAGGATGCACTCGTATACCCAGCACCGCCATGCTATTAGTTCTATCAGCCCGCAGGGGGCAGGTCAACAACCATAGCCCGTATCCTACCGACCGAAAATTTCTGCAGCTAACCCCTTGACAACGAACAGACGTTCTGCTATTCTCGTCCTCAGAAAGAACGAATGTTCTTAGGAGAATGGGCGATGCGTAGAATTAGTCCCCTTAAGAGCCCCCGCTGCCCCGACTGCGGCGGCCCCCTGGTGCATGGCGAAGGCTGCATCTGCTGCCCCCTCTGCGGCTTCACCCGCTGCTAGAAAAGGACAGCAGGGAGGAAGAGATGGACCCACTGACCGTCGCCATCCAGACCCTACTGGTCTTCGGCGTGGCCAGCCTCTGGGCCCTCTGGGGCCCCTGGCACGACTGGCACCCTCCTTCCTAGGAGCGCCCCTCGTACCCGCTGACCACCGGCCCGTTTGAAAGGCGGCCGCCAAGGGGATATGATGGAAACCGCGAGCATCTATCATGTCCGAACGCCCTTCCCCGATCGTCGCCATCCTCACCCTGGGCTGCAAGCTCAACCAGGCCGACTCCCAGGCCCTGGCCCGCGAGCTTCTGGCCCGCGGCTGCCGGGTCATCGACCGGCCGGCGCCCGCCGACGCCGTAATCATCAACGCCTGCTCTGTGACCCACGTAGCCGATCGCAAGTCGCGCCACCTGGCGCGCCTGGCCCGTCGCCTGGCCCCCGAGGCCACCATTGTCCTCACCGGCTGCTATGAACAAGACGGCGGCGGCGACCTGGGCCAGCGTCTGGGGGCCGACTGGCTGGTCGCCAACGCCGACAAGCCAGCCATCGCTCAGCGCCTTCTCCGCCAGTGGCAGGAGCAAGGCCGCCTCGGCGCTGGCCCCGCAGCGATAAGGCCCGGCAGCGGCCTCCGCACCCGCGCTTTCGTCAAGATCCAAGAGGGGTGCAACGAGGTCTGCGCCTTCTGCATCGTCCCTCGCACCCGCGGCCGCGAGCGGAGCGTGCCGATAAGGGAGGTGGTCGCCCAGGTGCTGGCCCGCCAGGCAGAGGAGGCGAAGGAGGTAGTCCTGACGGGCACCCAGGTGGGCAACTACGGCCGCGATCTCGGCCTGGCCCAAGGTCTAAGAGAGCTGTTGGCTGCCCTCCTGGCCGAAACCACAATCCCCCGCCTGCGCCTCTCCTCCCTCCAGGCCCAGGACATCAGCGAGGACCTTCTGAGCCTATGGCAGACCCATCGCCTCTGCCGCCACTTCCACCTCCCTCTGCAGAGCGGCAGCGACCGCATCCTGGCCGCCATGCGCCGTCGCTACACGGTCGATCAGTTCCGCCGGGCCGTCGCCCTCATCCGTCGGTGGCTGCCCGACGCGGCTATCACCACCGATGTCATCGTCGGCTTCCCCGGCGAGGAACACGAGGACTTCCAGCGCACCCACGACCTCTGCCAGGAGCTGGCCTTCGCCGCCATCCACGTGTTCCCCTACTCGCGACGGCCGGGCACACTGGCCGCCCTCGCCAAGGAGCAGGTACCCCACGCCGTCAAGCGCCAGCGCCTGGAACGAATGCTGCAGATGGCCCGTGCTTCCGCCGATGCCTTCCGCGCCCGCTTCCGGGGGCGAACGATGGATGTCCTGTGGGAGGAGGCCAAGACGCGGCAGGACGGCCGACCGCCCCTCTGGCGGGGGTTGACCGACAACTACCTGCGCGTCTACACTTCCGCCAGAGGCCGATGGGCCTCTGGCCTATGCGCCGAAAACGGCTCGGCATCCGGCCGCCAGCCCGGCTTTGATCTCGCCAACCGGCTCCTGCCTGCTCGCCTGGCTGAGCCGTTGGGCGACGGTCTGTGGGGAGAGCTTGAGCCAGCAGTTGACCCGCCGCCAGGCAGGGTGGATTGAGAGGTAAGCAGGGTGGATGCCTTCAACCGGGGCATCATCGTGGCTCTGGCGGCCATCTGGGTTATCTTCATGGCCGTGGTCATCCTGGTGACCTGGGCTGCCGACACTGAGACCATCGACCGCCTGGGCGACCTCGTCCGCTACCTCGACGACCACACCGACAATGCCTCCAAGCTCATCCTCACCCTGGGCGCCTTATCCCTGGTCGTCCTCTGCCTGATCGTCATCGTGGCCGAGCTGGCGCCGGCGGGGCCGAGCGCCGACATCCGCCTGGAGGGGGTGACAGGGGCCACCGCCGTCCTCTCCACTGAGGACATCAACCAGCGCATCGAGCAGGAAGTGACCGCCCTGCCTCAAGTCAAAGAGTCCAAGGCCTCGGTAACCGCCCGCGATAGAGGGCTGGCAGTGGCCTTGAACCTGGTCCTCGGCCCGGATGCCAACGTCCCCGAAGCCACCGAAGAGGCCTGTCGGGTGACCCAGGAGACCATCGAGCAGAAGATAGGCGTGGCCCTGGTGGGCCTGCCCACTGTTCAGATAAGGTTTAGCCCGCCCGAGAGGGGGCTTGAGCCTACCCCGGAGGGCGAGCAAGAAGCGCCTAGACCACCCCTGCCATGAATGACCTGCCGTCCCCCTCGCCCTCAGAGCTAAAGGCCATCGTCGAGAGCATCCTCTTCGTGGCAGAGGAGCCCCTGGACATGGACATGCTGGCCCGCTCTCTGGGGGTGAACCCCCAGATGGTAACCGAAGCGGTAGACGCTCTCAACGAGGAATGCCGCCAGCGCGGCATCCGCCTCCAGCGCACGGGTAGCGCCGTACAGATGGTCACCGCCCCCGAGGTAGCCCCCTACGTGGAGCGATTCCTGGGCCTGGATGAGGACCGTAGCTTGTCCCAGGCCGCCCTGGAGACCCTGGCCATCATCGCTTACAAGCAGCCCATAACCCGAATGACTATTGAGGCCATCCGCGGCGTCAACTGCGAGCGGGCCATTGCCTCCCTCAAGGTGCGAGGGCTCATCGCCGAGGTTGGCCGGGCCCAAGCCCAGGGCCGCCCCTATCTTTTCGGCACCACCTTCCGCTTCCTGGAGTACTTCGGCTTAGAGAAGCCGGACGACCTGCCTCCCCTGCGAGAGGCAGAAGGCGAATCAGAAGACTAGCATGACTATAGGGCTCTGCCGCGTCCAGCTGCACCTGCCCGAGAACCACTCCCTGAAAGACAAACGGCAGGTCATAAAGTCCCTCGTCACTCGCATCCACAATCGCTTCAACGTCTCGGTAGCCGAGATCGACGAGCACGACCGCTGGCAGATGGCCGCCATAGGCATTAGCTGCGTTAGCACCAGCGGCCAGCACGCCCACCAGGTTCTCTCCAGGGTGGTCGGCTTCATCCAGAGAGAGCGCCTGGACGCCGAGCTCGTCGATTACGAGATCGAGATCATCCAGGCCCTGGGGGACTAAGACCCCCGCCTAGGCCGACAACAGGTGGCGCCCAAAGAAGGCCTGCACCCGCTGAACGTACTCCCGAGGGTGATCAAGACGAGCCATGGCGTGGCCGCTGCCCGGCGCCAGCCACAGCTCCTTGGGCTCGTTAGCTGCGTCGAACAGGCGCCGGGGATGGCCAGAGGGCAGGTAATCGTCCCGCTCGCCGTAGATGATCAGTAACGGCCGCGGCGCAAGGCGGCCCGCGTAGTCCACCGCCCTCACCGCCGCTACGTTCCCCTGCGAGATCCATTCCCCCAGCCTGATGCTCACCCATCCCAGGGGCACCAGGAAGGGCAGGCGCAGATAATCGGCCAGCTTCTTTCCGAGGGCGCTCTCCAGGTCGGCATAGGCCGAATCGACCACCATGGCCTTGATGTGAGAGCACTCGGCTGCCGCCATGATGGCCGCCACTGCCCCCATGGAGATGCCCAGCACGCCGATGGGCAGGTCGCCCAGACGAGCGCGCAGGTAGTCTACCGCCCCCAGCAGGTCGAGAACCTCCCGATAGCCCAGGGTGGTGAAGCGGCCGTCGCTGAGGCCGCAAGCCCGGAAGTCGATGAGAAGCACCTGATAGCCCAGGCGATTGAGTTCGCAGGCGAGTCCAAAGGGCTCGGCCACGCTCTTGAAGTAGCCATGGCAGAGGAGAAGGACAGGCCATCCCGGTCGGCCGGCCATGTACAGGCCGTGCAGGCGGGTGCCGTCGCGGCTGGGGAAGTGGACGTCCTCGACGGAGACGTCGGGGGGGGATGGGCTCCTCCAGCAGGAGACGAAGCGGCTTCACCCACAGGTAGCCCGCTAAGGCCACGAGGGCACTCGCGGCAGCCAGCACCAGCGAGATGACTTTGACGGTCGTGCGGAGCCAGCGGCTGCCGGCACCGGGGGTGCTATTGGCTTGGGCCATGGGCTAGGGGCCCCGGCTTACCTCCAGGGTCACCACCTGGTTGGGGTCGATTTCGCTGCCGGGCTCGAGGCTCTGGCGGACGATGTGGCCCTCGGGCATCTCATTGCTGCTCACCTGCACCACCAGATAGCTCAGGCCCAGGTCGCGCAAGGCGGCTTCGGCGTCAGCCAGGGGCTGTGCTCGCAGGTCGGGCATAGTTCCGGGAGGGATCTCCAGGGGAGCCGACGGCGTCTCGGCCACGGTCGCAGCCACCACGGGCGCCTCCGCCCCTGGCAGCACTGCGGCCGTCTCAGGAGTGGCGGTCTGGAAGCCGAAGAGGGGGTGGCTGCTCTCCCCCTGTCCCCCCAGGCTGTATAGCAGAACCACGATGAGGATGAGCACACCAACGACAGCGCCAGCCAGCAGGCCGCTGCTGGGCCAGGTCCGAGGCGTCTTCACTTCCGGCCAGGGCTGGAGGGCTGGCTCCTCCACATAGCCCACGGGGAAAAGAGGGAGGAGGTTGGCCGGTTCGAGGCCCAGGTAGCGGGCGTAAGTGCGCAGGAAACCACGAGCGTAGACCGGCGCCGGCAGAAGGCCAAAGTTCTCGTTCTCCAGGGCTTGCAGATAGCGGCGCGAGATACGGGTATCCCGCTCTACTTCTTCCAATGTTAGCCCTCGAGCCTGACGCGCTCGCTGGAGCATCTCGCCCAGAGGGGTTATCAGCGGTTCAGGACACACGAGCGACTATAAAGCGGCTAATAAGTAACGTCAACCCTCGCCCACCTTGGCTGCGAAACAAATTTTGTGTAGGCTCAGGGCCGTCGCTCCACTGCCAACGTGATCGCCTGCCCAGCGATCTTCTGCTCCTCCACGTAGGCACCGGCCGGCGGCGGCCCAGCCACCAGTTCCCGCGATAGCGTCTCCTGGCGGACGTAGCCACCGTGCTTGTCCATGATGCGGCAAAGCTCTTCGCTTCCCTGATAGTAGGTGACTATGTAGTCGGCGATGTCGAAGCTGGCGTTCTTGCGCATCGTCTGGAGGCGGTGCACCAGATCGCGGGCCAGCCCCTCGTCGGCTAGCTCGGGGGTGATGGTCGTATCAAGCCCGACGGCATAGCTGCTCTCCGCGGCGAGAGCAAGGCCTTCGCCTTCCAACCCCGCCTCCTCACCCACCACGGTCAGTTCCTTGACGTTCAGCTCCTCGAGGATCTGCGGCGCCAGGCGCTCCAGCCCTTCCCCTTCCACCGGGTAGCGGGGTTTGACCAGCACCCTCTGCAAAGGCTGACGCACCTTGATCCCCGCCTTGCTGCGGGCATTGCGACCCAGGCTGGCGATACGCATTACCAGGCGCGTGTCCGCCATGAGCTGCTCGTCCACCAGCGAGGTGTCCGCCTGGGGCCAGAGGGCCAGGTGGACGCTCTCCGGCTCCTCGGGGAACCAACCGCACACCAGGTTCTGGTACATCTCCTCGGCCAGAAAGGGCGCGAAGGGGGCCAGCAGCTTGGCCACCGTCACCAGGCAGGTGTACAGCGTCTGGTGGGCAGCCAGCTTGTCAGCATCGTCCTCGCTCTTCCAGAAGCGACGACGACTGCGCCGCACGTACCAGTTGGACAAGTCATCCACGAAGGCCTGAATGGCACGGCCGGCATCGGTGGGGTTGTAGTTGTCCATGTAGCGACTGGCCCTATCTACCAGCACATTCAGCTCCGACAGCACCCAGCGATCCAGCTCCGACCTCTCGCCCTGGGCCTGACCGCGAGGGTCGAAGCGGTCGATGAGGGCGTAGGTCAGGAAGAAGGAGTAGATGTTCCAGAGGGTGAGCAAGAACTTGCGCAGGCCCTCGCCCACCAGCTCTGTCGAGAAGCGACGGGCTGTCCCTGGCGGCGTGGCCGTGAACAGATACCAGCGGAGGGCATCGGCGCCGTGGGCATCGATCACCGCCCAAGGCTCCACTACGTTCCCCTTCGACTTGCTCATCTTCTCGCCCTTGGCGTCCAGGATGAGCTCCAGGCAGATGACGTTGCGGAAACAGACGCTATCGAACAGCAGGGTGGACAGGGCATGCAGGGTATAGAACCAGCCGCGGGTCTGGTCTACGGCCTCGCAGATGAAGTCGGCGGGGAAGCTCCTGCCGAAGGTGTCGTCGTTTTCGAAGGGGTAGTGCCACTGGGCGTAGGGCATCGCCCCCGAGTCGAACCAGACGTCCAGAACCTCCACCACCCGCCGCATGCTGCCGCCGCACTGGCGGCAGGCCAGGGTGATCTCGTCTACGTAGGGGCGATGGAGGTCGTCCAGGGCCTCAGCCTTCGTCTTGTCCTCCGCCCGCTCACGCAGCTCGGCCAGAGAGCCGATGCAGTCGTACTGGCCGCATCCTCCAGAGGCGGATCCGCCTCCGGCGGAGGCCTGGCAGCGCCAGATGGGCAAGGGGATGCCCCAGAACCGCTCCCGCGAGGCCGCCCAGTCGATGTTGTTCTCCAGCCAGTTGCCGAACCGCCCCTCCTTGATGTGGCCCGGGTACCAGTTGATCTGCCGGTTGAGGGCCACCAGGCGCTCCTTGACAGCGGTGGTGCGAATATACCAGCTAGGCTTGGCGTAGTAGAGGAGAGGGGTGCCGCAGCGCCAGCAGAAGGGATAGGTGTGATAGACGGTCTCCCGGCGCAGGAGGAGGCCTCGCTCCTCCAGGTCGTCCAGGACGAGCTCATCGGCATCCTTGACGAACAGGCCGTCGAAGGAAGTACCCGGCGCTGTCATCTGGCCCCGCAGGTCGACCGGCTGGACGAACAGCAACCCTTCCGCCTTGCCGGCCTCAAAGTCCTCGCCACCGAAGGCAGGGGCCATATGGACAATGCCTGTGCCTTCGGTAAGCGATACGAAGTCGGCGGTGATGACGCCATAGGCCTTCTCCACCGTCTCCCCTCGCCCCAGGGGCACCAGACGGCCCTCCTCATTGAAACCAAGAGCCTCCACGCCCGAGTCGCGCGGGTCGTACAGCGGCTGGTAGTGCAAGCCGGCCAGCTCCTGCCCCTCCAGGCGAGCCACCACCTTGTAGTCGTCCCCCAGTGACAGGTCGACCAGGGTGGCCGCCAGGATCAGCCGCTCGGGGCCGTGGCGGCCGGCCACCTCCGCCACCGCATAGTCGGCCTCGGGGTCCACCGCCAGAGCGGTGTTGCCGGGAAGGGTCCAGGGGGTGGTCGTCCAGGCCAGGAAGTAGGTGGGCGCCTCGCCGGGCACCTTCTGGCCCAGCTTCTGCTCGCTCTCCGGGGTCAGGCGGAACTTTATCCATACCGAGGGGTCGGGCGTGTTCTCCTCATAGCCCTGAGCCACCTCGTGGTCAGACAGCGACGTGCCGCAGCGAGGACAGTGAGGCGTCACCCGATAGTCCTGGTAGACCAGGCCGCGATCCCACAACTGCTTGACCGCCCACCAGCAGGACTCCATGTAGTCGTTGGTACAGGTGATGTAGGCATCGCCCAGGTCCAGCCAGAAGGCGATACGCTCGGTGAGGGCCTCCCACTCCTTCAGATAGGAGAAGACGTTCTGGCGGCAGCGGCGGTTGAACTCTTCGATGCCAAAGCTCTCGATGTCGGTCTTGCTCTTGAAGCCCAGGGCTCGCTCCACCTCCAGCTCAGCGGGCAGGCCGTGGGTGTCCCAGCCCGCCTTGCGGGGCACTCGATAGCCGCGCATCGTCTTGTAGCGCACGATCACGTCCTTGAACACACGGGCCAGCACGTGGTGGATGCCGGGACTGGCATTGGCGTAGGGAGGGCCCTCGTAGAAGATGAACAGGCGGTCTTCCGGGCGCTGGTCGATGCTCTTGTGGAAGATGTCCCGCTCCTTCCACAGACGGAGGATGCTCTCCTCCAGCTGGGGGAAGCTCACCTTGCTACTGACGGGCCGGAACATCTGCACCACCTGTCCAATATGTCGAAGGCCCGCCCCCTAAGGGACGGGCGCCTCATTCAAGATACCCGCGGTACCACCCTTGTTCCCTCCGCCAGAGGCGGAGGACACTCTTTGGAGGCACGCCAGCCCCTGTCCGTGACCGCTGGTTATGCCCCTGCCCCTGGTAACGATGGGCGCTTCGGCCGAGCCTACTGACCCCGACCTGTCGGGGCGTTCGGTCGGCGGCTCGGGAGGGATTTTCGAGCAACCAGCGCTGCGTCCCCTTCCACCCTACGGGACTCGCTGGGCAGATGCGCCGCCCTACTCGTCTCCGTCGTCGCCTTTGTTCGATTTGCCCCCAGTCTAGCCTCGGCCCCCGCCTGTGTCAACGGCGCACACATCTCGGCTCATCGCCAGCGAGAGGAGAAGCTGGCGAAGCCGTCGCGAACCTTCTCCCTTTGGCCGGCGGTCAGCAGCTCGCTGAAGAAGGACAAGCGGTCCTCTAGATAGGCCACGCCCGACACAACGTCAGTGACATCGTCGGAGGCCGCCACCTCGGCGGCCAACCCCCGCACCAGCTCCTCTAGCCGCTCGTCCACCAGCAGTCTCAATCGCGCCGTCTGCTCACCGCTCAGCTCGTCCGGCTCTGAACCCTCCTCCAGAGAGAGATACCGGTAGAATTCCTCCTTGCCCAGGAGGCGGGAAAGCTGAATAATGGCTATTCTCTTACTCATCAACGCCCTACCGAAAGAGATAAGGGCTGACTAAATACCAGCCCCTGGGATTGGGCTGCCGCTATCCCCTATGAGCGCTCGCGGATCTTGTTATAGCACTCGCTGCAATAGACAGGCCTATCGCCCCTGGGCAGGAAGGGCACCTCCGTCATCTGGCCACACTCGGCGCAGACCGCAGGGTGCATCTGGCGCGGCGTACGTCCGCCAAAGCTGGCGGCGGCGCCATAGTGCACGTAGCCACCTTCCTCCGGCGCTCGACCCGACTTGCGCGTCGAACGGCATGAGGGGCAGCGGGTCGGCTGATTCAACAGGCCCCTGCTGGCATAGAAAGCCTGCTCACCCGCCGTAAAGGTGAAACTGGTGCCGCAATCGCGACATATGAGAACCTTATCGCTGTAAGCCATTTCTAGACAAATTATAGGTCAGATCGGCCGGAAAAGCAACCACAAGCCTCTCGTCAACGAACCAGCCCCACACGCCGCCAGAAGGTGCGAGCCTCCTCGCAGCGCAGAATAAGGGCGGCCAGGAAGAAGGTGCCGCCGCCCAGGGCAACACCCCCTACCACCTTCACCAGGGCCTCCCAGACGGTATGGCTCCCCAGAGGGTCAGCGGCCTCCTCCACCGCTATGAACACCGACACCACCGCCGCCATGAGGGCGGTAGCGACAATCGTGCGCAGAAGGAAGCTCGCTAGGCCCGCCTCGGGGCCGACCAGGCGACGCCGGAGAACGATGAAGAGAAGGGAGGCCTCGATTATGGTGGCCAGGGACATGGCCAAGGCCAGGCCGTCGTGTTCCATCGGGCCCACCAAGGCTATGCTGAACAGTAGGTTGAGCACCATCGAGAGCACGGCCATGACCACCGGCGTGCGGGTGTCGCGCAGGGCATAGAAGCCGCGGCTGAGGATCTCGATGCCGCTGTGAGCGAATAAACCAAACGAATAGAAGAGGAGGGCGGAGGAAGTGATGCTGGCCGACCTTGGGTCGAATTCGCCCCGCTCCAGCAAGAGAGATACCAGGGGGCCCCGCAGGAGAATAAGGCCGACGCTGGCTGGTATGGTAAGGAAGAGGATGTAGCGGAGGCTGGTGTAGAGCGTGCTCTGCATTCTATCCAGGCTATCGGTGGCTGCCTGCTGAGCCATGGTGGGAAAGACGGCGGTGGCGATAGCCATGCCGAATAAGGCCAGGGGCATCATCGCCAGCAGCCAGGCATAGTTGAGGGCAGAGATGCTTCCCACCTCCAGGCGCGAGGCGAAGAAGATTGCCACCACAAAGTTGGCCTGGGCGGCCGCCAGACCTGCCATCCTCGGCAGCATCAGGCGGGCCACCTCCTGCACCCCCGGATGGCGCCAACGGGCCTCCAAGCGATACCTCATCCCGACGCCGAAAAGCCCTGGCACCTGCACCAGCAGGTGGAGACCGGAGCCAAGCACCACGCCAGCGGCCAGACCCCGCACCCCCCAGGGCTCGGACAGGAAGACGGCACCGAAGATGATGGACAGGTTGTAGAGCATGGGCGCCAGGGCTACCAGGAAGAAGTGCTGGCGCGCGTTGAGGATGCCGGTGAGCATGCCGCTGACGGCAAATAGGACGGGCGACACCAGCATGATACGGGTCAGCTCCACCGCCTGGTCCTGCAGCCCTTCCTCCAGGCCCGGCGCCATTAGGGGCACCAGCCAGGGGGCCAGGATCACCGCCGCTACGGCCAAGACGCCGGTTAGGGCAGCGATCAGGTTCAGGACCGAACTGGCCAGGCGCCAGGCCTCCTCCTCGTCCTTCTGGGCGATATAGCGGGCGAAAGTGGGGATGAAGGCGCTGCCCAGAGTGGCGCCCGCCAGCACCTGGAAGATAAGGTCGGGCAGGCGGAAGGCCACCCAGTAGGCGTCAAGGTCGGGGGTGGTACCAAAGGCGTCAGCGATGGCCATGGTGCGGACCACGCCCAGGAGGCGGCTACCCAAAAAGCCCACCGCCACGATAATGGCCGCCCCCGCCACCCCGCCCCAGGGCCGCAAGAAGATCGCTTCGCTGTCGCTCTTACCCGTCATTGTGTCCTTGCCTCACAGGCCATTCATTATAGCAACAGCTCCTCAGGCAAGTTCCACTGGACAAAGCAGCCCGGCTCGCTTATGATAGCTCCAGTTTGCTTCGAAGGAGGAATCATCTCTTTGGGTAGTCGTTCGGCGGCCAAGGCCTGGCGAAGGTCGGAGCAACAGCGCTTGCGCAACCGAGCACGCCGCAGCACGGCCAAGACCTCCGTTCATCGTGCTGAGCTAACCATGGCCAGCGCCGACCCGCAGGCATCGGTCGAGGCGGTGCGGATAGCCATCAGCGCTTTAGATCGAGCGGCCCAAAAGGGGGCGCTTCACCATAGAAGCGTCGCTCGCCGCAAGGCCCGTCTCATGAAAAAGCACAGCACTGTGTTGGCGGCGGCTACCGTCGCTGAGGAGAAGGCAGCGCCGGTTCGAAAGCGTCGTACCAAGAAGAAGGAACCCGCCGCTGAAGAAGTACCCAAGAAGAGGCGCCCTAGCAAGAAGAAAGCGAAATAGGCTGGGCCCAAGCGTCCACAGCCTGTCCAGAACGACTTCAAGACGGAAGAAAGAAACACCCGTCGGCCAAAAAATTCATGATGAACTCAAGGCATATTCCTTGCGCCTGGGTATGGACGAATTGAAGTCTTTAGTGGTATCCTAACCGATGCTGCGTCGCGAACTTAGCAGTCAGCAAGAAGGAGGTGCAAGTATGACTCAGCAGCTTCCCGAGACCTGCAAGGAAGGGCTCCTGGGAATGCCCACGCAGTTCAAGGCCGACAAGGCAGCGGGCGTTAGTGCGGTCATCCAGTTCAAGGTGACGGGGCCCGAGACCGGCGACTACTACCTCGAAGTCAAGGAAGGCAATTGCACTGCCAGCGAAGGAGAGCACGCCAGCCCCACAGTCACTATCAACACCCCCTCCGATGTCTGGCTGAAGATCATGCGCCGCGAGCTGGATGCAACCACCGCTTTCATGAGCGGCCAGTTCACTTTCACCGGCGACATGGGCACCCTCATGCAGATGGGGAGTTGGTTCGAGCAGTAGATTACGAACCACCCGCCAGCGTCAACCAGCGGGCCGAGAGTCTAGCTCTCGGGAGTTTGGGCATCGGCGCCCAGGACAACAACGATATCAGCGGAGGAAGTGGGGATAGGCGTGGTTTCGTCTGTCCCCACCTCCCGTATACAGTTGTTGGGCAGACCCAGCCATTCGGCTAGTTTCTTGGCGGTGTACCCCTTTCCCGCCAGGTCGTAGATTAGCGTCTCCTGATGGTATAGACCGTCGCTGGTATCGCTGATAGCGATGTCTGTCTTCGCTAGGCCGCGGCTGGCCAGGTAGTTCACAACACTGGTGGCCAAGCCGGGAGCAGCAGTGCCGTTTTGTACTTCCACAAAGGCCCCTTCAGACCGCAACCGGCCATCAAAGAAGACCTCCCGCTTTAGCGCTTCCACCTCGTCCCAATCGGCAACCAGCACCTGGGCACCGCCGATTACTGCGTCCTGCACCGCCGAGGCCAGAGAGATGGTGGTGATATCCTCCGGCGGAATGTCCTTGGCCAGGAGGGCCAGCCCTGGCACCTTGAAAACGCTGACATCCGTGTTCACGGCATCGCGGAACTTATTGTAGATAGAGACGGCCCTGTTGGGCATGAGCAGTTTAGCGTCAAGGGCCGCGTCCACCGCCGCCCTTATTACCTGTTGCTGCCGTTCGATGCGCTGGAGGTCGCCGGAACCGTAGCGAACGCGCGCGTAGGCTAGAGCCCGCTCGCCGTCCATGTGCTCCAACCCCGGCTCGAACATGATGATCTGGCGATCATCGCAGTGGGCCGTCAGGCAGTAGGAAGGGTCTAAGATATAGTCCTCCACCTCCACATCGATGCCGTCAACGGCATCGACCAGCTCCATAAATCCCACAAAGTCCAGCACCATGTAGTGATCGATCTCGATGTCGAAGTTGTGCTCCACCGTCGCCACGGCCAAGCCCGGCCCGCCGCCAGGGTACTTCCTGATGGGCCCATATTCGTAGGCCACGTTGATGCGGTCCTTGACGTAGCCTCCCTGGCGGTCGGGAATTTCCACCCACAGGTCGCGGGGGATGCTGAAGACGCCGGCCGTCTTGCTGTAGGGATCAACGCTGACCACGAACATGGTGTCGGTGCGAGTGGGAGAGTCCTTCGGTTCGTCTATGCGGCGGTCGAGGCCCATCACCAGGATGTTGATCCGCTCCTCGATGCTGGCGGCCTCGGGGTTACCGCTATCTATACCAGGCAGCCTATTGAGACCGGGCAGGTTGAGTTCATTCCCGGGCAGCAAAATATCGTCGGCCTGGGTGGCCACGATGAGAGCGAGGTAAAAAGCAGCAGCAGCAAAGATGGCGACACCAAAGATGAGCAGGGGATTCCGCTGTGCCCTGCCCCTCGCTGCTTCCATCCCCTCGGCGGGATGGCCTTCTTCTTCAGAATCGAAACGCTGACTCACAAGGAAAAATTAAGTTAGCTCAAACCCTCTGTCAATCTGCTCAAGCACTGCCCGGTGAAGGCTCCTCGGCCAGCACCCCCTCGGGGACGCCCACCGTCACTTCCTCCTGAAGTTGCGTCACCAGCGTCTGCTTGGAGACGATGCGCCCTTGCCGCAGATAGAGGCGGGGCACGCGGGCGGAGATGCCGCACAGTATCTCGTAGCTAGTAGTGTCACACAGCTCGGCCACCTCATCAGCCGATATCTCCTCCTCCCCCTGGCGGCCGATGATCACCACCTCGTCGTCCACGGCCACATCGGGAATGTCGCTAAGGTCCACCATGCACATGTCCATGCACACCCGCCCCACTATCGGCGCCCGCCGACCACGGACGAGCACACTGCCGCGATTGGAGAGAGCGCGGGGCAGGCCGTCGGCGTAGCCGCACATCACCAGGCCGATGAGACTGGGACGAGGTGCCCTCCAAGTACGACCGTAGCTCACAGACTCACCCGGGGCAAGGGAGGACAGACGGGCTACGCGGCCCTTAAGGGACAGCACAGGCCTGAGGGGTAGGCTTCGTTTCACCTGGCGCGAGGGATAGCAGCCGTAGATACCCAGGCCCGGCCGTACCATCTCCAAACTCATGTCCGGCATGTCCAGAAGGGTGGCTGTGTTGGACACGTGACGAATAGGCACCCAGTCTAGTTGCTCGGCCACCGATAGAAAGAGCCTGTGCTGCTCCAGCGTGTAGCTCTTGTCCCCCTCGTCAGCCGAGGCGAAGTGGGTGAACAGACCCTCCACTCGAATACCGTCCAAGTCACGCAGCCAGCGGCCCAGGTCAGCGGCCTCGCTGGGGGGAAGGCCGTAGCGGTTGAGGCCAGTCTCCACCTTCAGGTGGACGGGCATCTCGATCCCCCGCTCGCTGGCCATGCGGGCGAGGGCGAGAGCCATCTGGTCAGAGACAAGCGAGGGGGTGAGGGACAGGTCAGCCAGACGCTGGGCCTCCTCCGCCGAGGTGTGGCCCATCACTAGGATGGGGGCAGTGATGCCAGCCTGGCGAAGCTGCTCCCCTTCGTCGACGCAGATGACGCCCAGCCGGTCGGCACCAGCGGCCAAAGCCGCTCGTGCCACCGCTACGGCACCGTGGCCGTAGGCGTTGGCCTTGACCACGGCCAGAAGGGCGGCTCCATTGGCCTGGCTCTTAAGGAGACGGACGTTATCAGCCAGAGCGTCCAGGTCAATCTCTGCCCAGACCGAACGCCCCTGCCAGGGATGTGAAGATACGCTTTGCGGCTGCATAGCCAGTTCGCTAATTTAGAACGCTCCCACGCAGAAAAGGTTTCTATAAGGCCAGACAGCGCCAGTCAGGGGACCAGGGCCCAATCCCTTGGCAGGCGGTAGCTGTAGACGGTATCGGT
The DNA here is from genome assembly GCA_034429995.1 of Dehalococcoidia bacterium. Classification (GTDB taxonomy): domain Bacteria; phylum Chloroflexota; class Dehalococcoidia; order SM23-28-2; family SM23-28-2; genus SM23-28-2. The sequence continues at coordinate 16,955 of DAOUEZ010000031.1, read as the reverse complement.
GAGGCCGCTGCCATCGAACACACGAGCGCGACCCGTGCGCCGTATCTCCTGATAAGTGTTGACAATTTGAATGATGCGCTTGGCCCGCAGGTTGAAGACCACAGCGCCCGCCTTCACCGGCCGCAGGCTGATCTCACGGGTCAAGTCATCGACGACCCGGAACACAGGCTGCTCATGGGGAGCGAAGAACGTCAGGGCTTGGTGGATGACCTGATAGTTGCCTCTGGCATTGCGCTCTTCAAAGATGGCCAGGCCGTTGAGCACCTGCTCTTTGAGATTGTGATAGTAGGGCTCAGTTCCCTCCAGCAGTTCCTGCAGGCTAGAAGGGTTGGTCGAGCAAGCAGCAGTCAGGGCCGACAAGGCATCAGCATGAACTATGAAGCTGACGGCACCCCGCTCATCCACCACTGTACAACGGATCACATTCACAACCGCATTCGCCGTCTTGCCTGAGCAGTCTAAAGTAGCGTAACATTTCGCTTCGAGCATTGTCAACGAAGAAAACAAACCAGCAGATGGACGTTATCCTACATAAGAGAGCGCCCTTCAGGGCTGGGGTGGCCGTGCTGGCCATCGTGGGTCTGGCTCTCCTTGCGGCCTGCGGCGGCGAAACCGCGCCCTCACCAGAGGCCAGCGCTACCCCTGCCACGCCCAGCCAGACGACGGCCGACCTGGCGGCAGCTCGCGACTACCAGCGAAACGGCCAGTATGAGGAGGCCGCGGCCGCTTATCAGGGGGTGATCCAACAGGCCGATGGCCAGGCCCAGCAGCGGGCCCGTTACGACCTGGCCCTGACCTACATCACCATCGAGCGATACGATGATGCTGTCACTGAACTGAAGGCCTACATTGACGCCAAACCCTCGCAGGAAGAGAGCCTACGCGCCCGCTTCTTGTTAGGCTACTCCTACGCCGCCCTGGGCGACGGGGACAAGGCACGCCAGTCTCTGGAGGACTACGCCGACGATGACGGGCCAGCAGCCGTCTACGCCCGTCTGGAGCTGGCCCAGCTTCTCGCCCAGGAGGACCGCCATGATGAGGCCGCCCAGGAGCTAGAGAAGGCCCTGGCCCTCGACGTGCCGCCCTCGCTGGCCCCCACCCTGTTTCTGAGGCTGGCCGACGCCTATCGAGAGACGGGCGACGACGAACAGGCCATCCAGTGGTACGGCAGGCTCCTCCAGGAGAGCCCCTCCGACGCCTACAAGGCCCTGGCCCTATCCCACATCGCCAGTCTCAGCCGCCGCCTGGGTGACGGCGACCGCTGGCAGCAAGCCCTGCTGGACATCGTAGAGCAGTACCCTGGGTCGGCCCAGGCGCCGAACGCCCTTGACTCGCTCCTGGCGGCAGAGGTGCCGCTAGGCCTTCTGACTCAGGGAATCGTCCACTACCGCCAGCGGGCCTTCGATGAAGCCCTGGCTACCTTCGATTCCTTCCTGGAAGGCAACCCGCCTGCACCCCAAGCGGCGGTGGCTCACTACTATCGAGGAGTGATCCGCGAGCGCCAGGACGAGACGCAAGAGGCCATGGCTGACTACGAGGCCTCTTTCCAGCTCGACCCTGACGGGGATCTAGGCGAGGATGCAGCCTGGGCCCATGCCCTCCTTCTTGAGGAGATGGATAGGCCGCTCGAGGCCGCCACAGCCTACCGAGACTTCTGGCAGGCCTACCCTGACTCCCTCTGGGCGGCCAGGGCAGCATTCCTCAGCGGCTTGATCCCCTACCAGGCCGGCGACCCCGCCGCGGCCAGTGCCGCCTGGAAGGAGATACTCGCCGCTTCCACCAGCCCCGAGCGCCGCGCTCAGGCCCATCTCTGGCTGGGACAGACAGACCTGCTCTTCCTCGGCGACAGTGAGGGAGCATCCGCCCACTTCCAGCAGGCATTAGAGACCGTCTCCGCCAGCTTCTACGCCCTGCGAGCCGAAGCCTGGCTCAGGGACCAAGCTGCCGTCGCCCTCCCCCTCGGGCCCGACGAGACCATAGAGGCGACGGCTGCCCCTGACTGGGATGCAGCCGAAGCATGGCTAGCCTCCCTTTGGGGTCCGGAGGCCCTGGCAGCCGCCATGTCGCCCTTCGACCTGCCCGCCTGGCAGCGAGGCCAGGAGCTCCACCAGCTAGGCCTGGCCCGAAAGGCGACCGACGAGTTTCTCTGGCTTATCGACCAGAGCCGTTCGCAGCCCTGGAGCCTCTACCGCCTGGCGCGCGCCTTACATGACCTCGGCTTCACCCATCTGGCAGCCCGCGCCGCCACCGACTTACTGGAGAGCGCCGACGTCCACCTGGAGCAGGCCCCGCGGGCCCTTCTGGAGCTGGCCTACCCGCTGGACTACGCGCAGCTCGTCGATGCTGCTGCCGCCGAAAACAGCCTGTCGCCTCTTCTCCTCCTGGCCACGATCCGCCAGGAGAGCTTCTTTGACCCCACGGCCGGCTCGCCCGCCGGCGCCCTCGGCCTCACCCAGGTTATGCCCCTTACCGCCCAGGAGATCGCCCAGAAACTGAGCATCGAGGACTTCTCCACCCCAGACCTGCTGCGGCCGCTGGTGAGCATCCGGTTCGGTGCCCACTACCTGCACAGCCAGCTCGATCTCTTCGATGGCAACCTCTTCCTCGCCCTGGCCGCCTACAACGGCGGCCCGGGCAACGCCATCCGCTGGCGGGAAAGCCTCCCCGCCGCAGACATGGACCTGTTCGTCGAGCTCATAGACATCACCGAGACCCGTACCTTTGTAAAGGTGGTGCTCGAGAACTATGGGGTGTACCGCTTTCTCTATGGTGGCGCCGCCCACCCCACGCTCCTGGCCAGCCCAGGCTCGTAGACGAACCTGCCCGCCGCCAGGCAGGTTCAATTGACCCCCCACGAGCCCTAAAGTATAATGGCGGCAGCCTGAGGCAGCGGAGAGAGTTGTGCCCAAGCGGACCTATCAGCCGAAACGAATCCCTCGCAAGCGCAAACACGGCTTCCGCGCTCGCATGAGCGACCGCGGCGGTCGTCACATAATCAAGCGCCGACGGCTCAAGGGGCGCTGGCGTCTCGCTGTCTAGATGCGGCCTACCGCCATAGGCTGTCGCCATATGAAGAAGAGGGAACGGCTGAAGGCACGCAAGGACTTTGTTAGCGTCTATCGAAAGGGTCGCGCCTGGGTCAACCAGTTGCTGGTCTTGCGCGCCTTGCCTAGGAACTTGCCTCACTACCGCTGCGGATTCGTTGTTAGCAAGCGCGTGGGCAAGGCAGTGGTGCGGAATCGGCTCAAGCGGCGACTGAGGGAGGGGCTGCGTCCCCTGACTGTCCAGCCGGGATGGGACCTGATCCTTTTGGCACGACCTCCGGCTGCCACGGCAAGCTATCATGAGTTACGAGAGGCGATAGTCAACCTGCTATCCCGCGCTCGCCTTTTGGACGGGGCTGACCCTGTCTGGCAGCAGGCAAGGAAGGAACGGTGAAGAGCGCAGTCCTGACGGCCATCCGTTTCTACCAGCGGCACATCTCCCCGACGATGCCGCCTTCCTGTCGCTACCTGCCTACCTGCTCTCAGTATGGCTACGAGGCCGTCCAGCGCTACGGTCTGACAAGGGGGGGATGGCTCGCCCTGCGACGCTTGCTCCGCTGCCATCCTTTCAGCGCTGGCGGCTATGACCCTGTCCCCTAACCCATCCATCAGGCCAGCCAGGGCGAGCTTTCGAGCATCGCCTCTGCCAGGAGGAATACAATTCGACGTGAAAAGCTCCTAGGGTCGTCTTTCCTTCTCCTGCTGGTGCTGGCGACCCTCTTTCTTACTACAGCCTGCGCCCGCATCGCCCAGCCCGAGGGATGGGCAGGGCCGACGCTGGCAGACGACCTGCTCGTGGCCAGCATCGGGCGGGGAGAGCTGGCCGCCATCGACATCGGGGACTCCAGCGGCAGGGTGATCTGGCGTTTCCCCCCCAAGGACCAGAAGCACGACGACGGCAGCAAGATCGACCCCGATGCCATCTACAGCACGCCGCTGGTGGCTGATGGCACTGTCTACTTCGGCGCCTATGATGGCTGGCTCTACGCCCTGGACCTGGCGACAGGCGACATTCGCTGGCAAGTAGAGACCGGCGGGTCCATCATCGGCAGCGCTGTCGTTCAGGACGGCGTGGTGTACGTGAGCTCGGACGACGGCAAGCTCTACGCCTTCGATGCTGACAGCGGCCAGGAGCGCTGGGACAAGCCCTTCAAGAGCGGCGATAGCATCTGGGCGACCCCGCTGGTGGCCGATGGTGTCGTCTACGTGGCGTCCATGGACAAGAAGGTCTACGCCCTGGATGCCGCCAGCGGCGAAGAGAAGTGGCACTTCAAGGCCAAGGCTGGCCTGGCCTCCACGCCCGTCCTGGCCGACGGAGCCCTCCTGGTGGGGGGGCTGGACAGCAGGATCCGTGCCCTCGATGCCGCCAGCGGCGAAGAGAAGTGGCAATTCAAGGCCGACGACTGGTTCTGGACGCAGCCGCTGGTGCTGGGGGACAGCGTCTACGCCGGCTGTCTGAGCGGCAAGGTCTACGCCTTGGATGTGAACGACGGCACGCCCAAGTGGGCGCAGCCTTTCGATACGGAGGCTCCCGTGCGGGCGGCGCCGGTGCTCCTCGACGACGTGCTGCTTATCGCTAACCGCAAGGGCAAGCTGTTCGGGCTTGACCCCCAGAATGGCCAGCCTGTGTGGCCCCTGCCCATCGACCTGGCCAAGACTGTCCTGGCCGACCCCTTGGCCCAGGGAGCCACGGCCTACATCAGCGCTCAGGGCGGCGACCTGTTCACAGTGAGCACGGACGGCACGTACAAGCGGCTGCTCCTAACCGAGTGAGGTAGCTGGGGCATGTTTCTCTGGGATCTCGTCTTCGTCAACCCCATAACCAACGGCCTGGTCATCCTCAACAACATCGTCCTGGGCAACTTCGGGGTGGCCATCATCATCTTCACCATCTCGATGCGCCTTCTCACCATGCCCCTCACCCTGCGCCAGATCCGCTCCTCGCGGGCCATGTCTGCCCTTCAGCCCAGGATGCAGGAGCTCCAGAAGAAGTACAAGGACCCCAAGCGCCGCCAGGAAGAGACGATGAAGCTCTACCGCGAGGCGGGGGTGAATCCCCTGGGCTGCCTCCTGCCCATGCTTGTTCAGTTCCCTATCTGGATCGCCCTCTATAACGCCCTAAGGATCACAGTGGGCGGAACGCCCGAGAGCCTTGTAGGCCTATCGCAGCGGCTCTACCCCTGGGGTTACATCGAGCAAGCGGTGCCACTGGAGAACAACTTCCTCTGGATGGACCTCGGCCAGCCGGATACGAGCCTGATCCTGGCCTTCATAGTGTTCGCCTCGACCTACGTTCAGCAGCGGCTGGCCACCCCGCCCACCACCGACCCCCGCACCCAGTCTACCAACCAGATGATGCTGTGGATGATGCCCCTCATGTTCGCCTTCTTTACCCTGCAGGTCCCCAGCGGCCTGGGCGTGTACTGGGCCATGAGCAATATAATCGGCGTGATCATGTACTACTTCGCCCACGGCCCAGAGCGCATAAACTGGCGCACCGTCCTCCTGCCGCCGTCCGCCGCCCCGGCCGGCAAGCAAGCGAGCCGCCGAGGGGAGCCGCCGCCCAAGGAGAAAGAGCCGGCCGAGGAGCCTGTCGAGGCTGCCCTACCCACGGGGGGTAAGCGCAAGAAGAGGTTGAGCCATGGAAGAAGCAGAGGGAAGCGGAAAGACCGTAGATGAAGCGATAGCCTCCGCCCTGGAGCAACTGCACCTGGATCGCTCCCAGGTTGAGGTAGAGGTTGTCAGCGCTGGACGTACCGGCCTGTTTGGCCTCGGCGGTGAGAACGCTCGCGTCCTGGTGCGGCCGGTCACCACCGAGCAGGTCGGCCTGGAGAGCCCCACCATCAAGATGGCTGTGGAGTTCTTGCAGCGTCTGCTGGAACTCATGAGCATCGACGCTGAAGTGACAACGCGCCCGCCTGAGACCCCCGGCGATGGGGTGGGAAGGGCGAGCGCCGTCCTGGACGTGGCTGGGGAAGACCTGGGCATCCTCATTGGGCGACGCGGCTCTACCCTGGCCGCCCTTCAGTACACGGTGAATCATATGGTGAGTCGCCAGCTCAAGTCGAAAGCCCTGGTGACCGTGGACGTTGAGGGTTACAGGCGCCGCCGCGAGGAAAACCTGAAAGGACTGGCCCTCCGCCTGGCCGAAAAGGTCAAGAGCACCGGCCGCACCATCACCCTGGAGCCCATGCCCGCCAACGAGAGGCGCATCGTCCACCTGGCCTTGGCCGATGACCCCCAGGTCAGCAGCTTCAGCCTTGGCGACGGAGAAAGCCGCAAGGTGGCGATCTCCCTCAAGCGCCGCTCGCCCTAGAAACTCCGATGGGGGCGCCCGATTTCCTCGTCATCGGCCACCTGGCCAAGGACAAGGCGGCCGAAGGCTGGCGCCTGGGCGGTAGCGCGGCCTACGCCTCCCTCACCGCAAGCAAGCTGGGCCTGCGTACGGCCGTGCTCACCAGTGCTGCCAGCGACCTGGACCCATCGCTGCTCCTGCCCGACATCGACGTCCGCTTGCTCCCCTCCAGCGAAACCACCATCTTCGAGAACGTCTACGGCCCCGAACGACGCCTTCAATACGTTTGGGCAAGGGCAGGAACCATCGCCGCCAGGGACGTGCCTCAAGAGTTCCTGAGGGCCAAGGTCGTCCTGCTGGGGCCGCTGGTGGGCGAGGTCGAGGAAGAGGTAGCGCGCTGCTTCAGCCGCTCCCTGCTGGCCATCATTCCCCAGGGGTGGCTGCGCGCCATCCGCCCCGACGGGCGAGTGGAGCAGATCTCGCCCCGCAGCTGGCGGCCGCGCCTTCTCCTCAAGCACAGCCGGGCCCTCTTTGTGTCCGACGAGGACCTGCCGCCCACGGAGGTGGAGGAAACGCTGGCTCGCTGGGCGGCCCAGGTGCCCCTCCTGGGATTTACGCGAGGAGCCAAGGGTGCTCGCCTGTGGAGCGAGGGCCGCTGGCGTCAGGTCCCGGCAATCCCGGCCGAGGAGGTCGACCCCACCGGCGCTGGCGACGTTTTCGCCGCCGCCTTCCTCAGCCGCTACGTCGAGACGGACAATGCCTGGCAGGCAGCCCTGTTTGCCGCTGCCGCCGCCAGCGTCTCGGTGGAGGCGCCAGGCACAGCGGCCATCGCCAGCCGCCAGCAGGTCGAAGAACGGCTACGGCCGTATGAGGCCAGCGCGACCTCGCAGGAAGGATGACCCATGACTCGCCAACAGACCATAGATGCTCTGCGGGCCCTACCAAGTCAGATAGAGGAGCTGGTGCAGGGCCTCTCCGAAGACGCCCTCCGCTGGCACCCATCGCCCCGCGAGCGATCGATCAAGGAGGTCTGCTGTCAGCTACGCGATTTCTCCGAGATCGGGGGCGAGCGCATCGGCCACATGCTCAGCGAGGACGACCCCTTCCTGCCGTCCTACGATCAGGAGGCGCTGGCCCGCGAGCGCGACTACCAGAACGAGAGCACGCCCCTTGTGCTGACCGCCATCCGGGCCTTCTGGGGTGGCCTCGCTTACCTGCTGGAGAACCTAGGCGAGGAGGAGTGGCAGCGCACGGGCCGCCACGAGGAGCAGGGCCGAATAAGCATAGCTCAGTACGCCCAGATCGTCGCCGACCAGGCCCGCGAGCACCTAGAGCAGATCAAGGCCCTTCGGGGGCAGCTACCGCCAGGCCAATGAGTCGATAGACCAGCCTGGCCGCCAACTGAGCGTTAGCAAAAGGGCCCAGACGAGGGGCCAGCTCTGTCACGTCGAAGCCTACGATTCGCTTTTCCCTGGCCACAGCCGCCAGCAGAGCCACCACCTCATCCCACAAGAGGCCGCCCGGCTCGGGGGTGCCCACCGCCGCCATCTGGGAGGGGTCGAAGACGTCCAAGTCGATGGTAACGTAGACGTCCTCGCTCAGACGGGAAATGACTTCTCCTGAGGCACCCGCCAGAGCGCGATAGGCCGAAACCGAGAAGAAGGGCAGCTCCCGCTGGCGGATGAGCTCGTGCCCCTCACGGGTGGCGCTGCGCAGGCCCACCTGCACCAGGGGGCAGCCGTCATCCAGGAGACGGCGGAGGACGCAGGCGTGATTGTAGGGGGTGCCCAGGTACTCCTGCCGCAGGTCGGCGTGGGCGTCCAGGGCAAGAACGGAGAGGTTGGCGATGCGCCGCTTGTGCGCTCGCACGGCGCCCACAGCCAGCGTGTGCTCGCCCCCCAGGGTCACCACGAACTTGCCGCCGTCCAGCAGCTCCCCCACTATCCCCTCGATCCGCTCCACCATGGCCTGCGGGTCGCCCGTGTGGGGCATCACCTCCGCCAGGGTATGAATGCCCACCCGATAGGGCTCGCACTCCAGGTCGAAGTCGTACAGCTCCATCTCCTCCGAGGCCTCGATGATCGCTCGTGGCCCCTCGCGGCAGCCGGCACGGCCGCTACCGGTGCTCTCGTAGGGGACAGGCAGGATCACCACGCGGGCCTGCTCGAAACGGGCGTACTCCCGGGGGATGGCAGCGAAGGTGGTGGGGGGAAAGAAGTGTTCCTGAGCCATCGGCCGCCGCTAGGCTCCAGCCAAGCCTTCGAAGGAGATGACGGGCCGCCGACGGTCGCGGATGGCCTGGGCGCTGCCCTCGGCCAGGGCGCTGACGATGATGGGCAGAGCGATGGTGGCCTCGGCCCGCAGCGTCACAAAGGTGGCATCGGCCGCCATTTTGCGCCAGGACTGGGCCTCCTCGAAGGTACAGCCTGACAACCCTCCCCAGTCGGGCTGGTCCATGGTGATCTGGATGCCGTACTCATGGCCCGACCCTTCGCGATCGAAAAGATAGGCAGCCACCGCCGCCTGCTGGACGAAGTTCTTGGGGGTGCCGCCGCCGATGTAGACGACGCCGCTAGTCTTGGCCTGGGTGGCGATGTGGGCCATCTCCACCACGTCGGCGATGATGTCGAAGGTGAGCCGAGTGCCGCTGCGCAGGCGACCCTCGGCTATGGCCAAGCCGAAAACGCTATCTCCCAGAGCCGGGCAGTAGATGGGAACACCCTGCCGGACGGCCGCCGTTAGGATCCCTTCCTCCTTAGCCACCGGCACAAGCGCTTGTCCGAGAAGATGGAAATACTCGCGAGTGGTGTAGGAGCGCGAGGGGTCCAGAGTCAGAGAGAAGTCGGTGATGAAGCGCTCGCCCTCAGAGAAGTCCTGCTCGCTGGCCAGCACGTCGTAGAAGCGATAGACCTGCTCCCTGGCCAACCGGAGGTCATCGATCTCTTGACCGGCCTGCCAGTGCCGATAGCCGAGGCATTCGTAGAGGTCGTGGTAGAGGTTGGCGCCGGTGCTCACCAGACAGTCGACGAGGCGGTTCTCGATGAGGTAGGCAATCACCGAGCGCATGCCGGCCGGCACCATAGCCCCTGCCAGGCCCAGGAAGATGGTGACCTCGCCCTGGAGCATGGTGTCCCAGATGCGCACCGCCTGAGCCAGCTTGCGGGCCTGAAAGGCAGTGCCGCCCATGCGCCGCACCAGCTCGGCGGCACCGGCCTTATCGCTCACAGGGAAGGGGGTTACGGAAGAGCCGAACAGCTCATGCACCCGCCGTTCTCCCTAGGGAGATGCCCCACGAACACCTGCCGGGGCCAACACTTCGCTGTAATCCAAGCCCCGCCCCAGCAGGGTGACCCGCGCCTCCCTTAAGGAAAAGGCCTCTCGCACTGCTTCCACTATCTGGTCGGCGTCAAACGATTTGCAGGAGAAGATGTCGGCCCAAAGCAGGCCGCGTTCGGGGAAAGTATGAACGCTGAGGTGGCTTTCGGCGATGAGCACGAAGCCGGAGATGCCCCAGTCGCTGGGTTTAGGGCCCTCATAGCGGCAAACATAGGGCGGCGCGATCCTGACCATCCCTATTTCGAGCGGGACCCTGTCTAAGAGCGCGCGGACCACTTCCAGGTCAGCCAGCCTGTGGGGAACGCCCCCGTAGCCATCGATGATCAGGTGCATCAATCCCCCCTTTCGCGCCCCTGCCTGGCGGCAGGCAAGATGTCCAGCCGATGGGCCAAGCAGCGATGATAGCACAACGCCCAGGGGCACGCAATGGGCAGGAGAAGGGGGTACCTGGTTCACCACCGGCTAAGTCTGCAGGATAAATCCCGCAGCACCAAATTTTCGATTCTGAGAAGCCGCGGGTTTCTCCGCCAGAGGCGGAGTCCGCAAGGCGGACAACCCGCGGGATAGTCCGAAAACCCCTACCCACAAAGAATGAACCAGTCAGGAGAAGGGTCTTGTTCTCTTTAGCCCCTGCGGCGCCAGCGCGTCCCTTCCGAGGTGTCCTCCAGGGCGATGCCCAGCTCCGCCAGGCGGCTGCGCACCCTGTCGGAGAGCTGGTAGAGCTTGGCCTCCCGCAGCTCATCTCTCAGCTCCACCAGCAGGTCGATGAAGGGGCGGGCGGCCAGCCCCACCTCCTCCTCGGCCAGGGTCAGGCCAAGGACCCCCGCCAGCTCGCGCAGGGCCGCCTGGGCCTCCTCCACTGGCTGACCCTGGTCGCGGCCGCGGTTTATCTCCCGCGCCAGGTCGAAGAGGGCGGCCAAGGCCTGGGCTGTGTTCAGGTCGTCTTCCATGGCCTCGATGAAGCGGCTGCGAAAGGCCTCAGAGTCGAGGGGAGGCCCCTTTCCAGCGCCGGGCAGGCCGGCGGCCAGGCGAAGGCGCTCGGCAGCCCGCTTGCCTGCCTCCAGCGCCTCCTCGCTGTAGGTGAGGGGGCTGCGATAGTGGGAATTGAGGACGAACAGGCGGCAGCCATCGGCACCGTATTTCTCTAGGCCCTCGGCGATGGGGATGATGTTTCCCAGGGACTTGCTCATCTTGTCCTCACCCAGGTACAGCCAGCCGTTGTGCAGCCAGAAGCGAACAAAGGGCTCGCGGCCGGTGTAGGCCTCGCTCTGGGCGATCTCGTTCTCGTGATGGGGGAAGATGAGGTCGACGCCGCCGCCGTGGATGTCCAAGGTTTCGCCCAGGTATTTGACGGACATGGCGGAGCACTCGATGTGCCAGCCGGGACGACCAGGCCCCCAGGGGCTAGGCCAAGAAGGCTCGCCCGGCTTGGCGGCCTTCCAGAGGGCGAAATCGGCCGGGTGCTCCTTGTTCTCGCCGGGCTCCACCTCCCGCGCCACGCTGCATCGAGCGCCGGCCTGCATGGACTCCAGGGTGCGGCCAGAAAGCTTGCCGTAGTCCTTCTTGGCGCTGACCCGGAAGTAGACGTCGCCGTCGGCCACGTAGGCGTAGCCCTTGTCCACCAGGGTAGCGATCATCTCGATCATGGTGGGGATCTCCTCGGTCGCGCGGGGGTAGACGTGGGCCGGCAGGACGTTAAGGGCTTCCATCTCGGCGGCATAGTCGGCGATCAACTGCTCGGCCAGCTCCTTGGGGGAGATACCCAGCTGGTGGGCGCGGGCGATGATGCGGTCGTCGATGTCGGTGTAGTTCTGGACGTGGCGTACCTCGTAGCCGCGGTACTCCAGGTAGCGGCGGAGGACATCGAAGATGATGTAGCTCATGGCATGGCCAAGGTGGCTGCGGTCATAGGGTGTTACGCCGCAGACGTACATCTTCACCGGGCCGTCCGGCGCGGTGAAGTCCTCCTTCTTGCCGCTGAGGGTGTTGTAGAGCTTCAAAGGGTATCCTCCTGGCGCTGGCTGGCGGCTGGCTCCTGCTTTCTCTCCTTCTCCAGCTCGGCGATGCGCTTCTCCAGCTTCTTGATCCGCCCTTCCAGCCGTTGAATAATATCCCACTCAGGGTCGGGCAGTTTCAAGATCGTATCGTTGCCGGGGTCATGATAGGCCACCACGTGGCCGGGCACGCCCACCACGGTGGCGTTGTCAGGGACGTTAGAGACCACCACGGAGCCAGCCCCGATGCGCACGTTGTTCCCCACCTTTATTGCCCCGATGAGATTGGCACCAGCCCCCACCACCACGTTGTCGCCCAGGGTAGGGTGGCGCTTGCTCCGTTTGGTGCTGGTGCCCCCCAGGGTCACGCCCTGGTAGAGGTGGCAGTTGTCGCCGATCTGAGCCGTCTCACCGACGACCACCCCCATGCCGTGGTCGATGAAGAAGCCATCGCCGATCTCAGCGCCGGGATGGATCTCGATGCCGGTGAGGGTACGGCTGAGGTGGGAAACGACCCTGGCCGGTACACGCAGGCGCCTTTGATGAAGAAAATGAGCCAGGCGGTGAAACTGGCGGGCGTGAAAGCCGGGGTAGGCCAGAACAACCTCTAGGGCGCTGGTAGCGGCTGGGTCTCGCTCCTGCGCAGCTTGGATATCGCGTTTAATGCCTCGTAAGACTGACACGGGCTATCCCTCCTGTCCGTGGCTGTCTTTTTCCCTCTATGGGGTGTCCCGGCCCAGCGGGGCACCCCTCTATACATATGCAGACCAAGCGACAGCGCGCCGCCACGGCCAGAGAAGGAACCGTCCTATGAGATAAGGCCATACCGATTTCTGTTCCTAACGTTCCTGCAGCAGGGCTACAGCCAGAGCGGCAATCGCCTCACCGCGACCGATGTCGCCGATGCCCTCGTTGGTGGTAGCCTTAACGCTTACCCTCGATTCGTCCAGGTCGAGGGTGTCAGCGATACGCTGCCGCATCGAGCGGATGTGGGCGCTCAACCGGGGCCTCTCGGCAATGACGGTAGCATCCACACTCCAGACCACGTAGCCCACCTGGGCTATCATCTCGCTGGTTTGGGCCAGCAACTGGCGGCTGTCAGCACCGGCGTAGCTCGGATCGTCCGGCGGGAAGAAGCATCCGATGTCGCCCAGGCCCGCGGCCCCCAGCAGGGCGTCCATAATAGCGTGGAGGAGGACATCGGCATCGCTGTGGCCGCCGAGCCCTCTTTCGCCCGCTATTTCCACGCCCCCCAGAATGAGCCGACGCCCCTCCTGAAATCTGTGTATATCATAGCCGATGCCCACCCGCATGTCTAACCTGCCCTGCCTTGGGCGAGGAGCGCTTCCACTAGGGCCAAATCAGCGGCGGTGGTCACCTTGATGTTCCGGGGCGAGCCCTCAAATACCTTGACCTGGTAGCCCAGCTTCTCCACCAGAGCGGCATCATCGGTGGCCTCACCCTGGGCCCGCTGGTGAGCCTGGCGCAGGATGTCATAGCGGAAGACCTGGGGCGTCTGAGCGGCCCACAGCTGGCCCCTGGAGAGGGTGCGCCCGATGAGGCCCAGTGGTTGCACCTCCTTGACCGTATCCGCGATGGGTAGGGCGGCAATGGCTGCCCCTGTCTCCTTCGCCGCCTCCAGGCCCCGCTCGATGAGCCCGGCGGTCACCAGGGGGCGGGCCCCGTCATGCACCACCACCCACTGACAAGACGCCAGCGCCTCCAGGCCGTTACGCACCGAATCTTGGCGGCGTTCGCCCCCCTGGCAGACGGCTGCCACCTTGCTAAAGCCGGCCTCGGCCACCAGCTCTCGTCCCCGCTCCACGTTCTCTGGCGAAACGACCAGCACCACCCTGTCCACGCCGGGACAGGCATCGAAGGCGCTGATGGCGTGGGCGAGAAGGGGCTCGCCACCAACGACGGCGAACAGCTTATCCCTGCCGCCCATCCGCTCACTGCGGCCGGCAGCAGCGATAATGGCCCCCACTGACTCCTGACTGGCCAACATAGGCGAGCTCTAATCGACGTATTAGCTAGCCGTCTTGGGCGCAGCGAAGATCATCCGACCAGCCACGGTCTGAAGAACGCGGGTGACGATGACCTCCAACTGCTCGTTCAGGTAGCGGCGGCCGCCCTCCACCACAATCATGGTGCCATCATCCAAGAAGCCGACCCCCTGGCCGCTCTCCTTCCCCTCCTGGATGATGTGCACCTCCATCTCCTCGCCGGGCAACACCACCGCCTTGACGGCGTTGGCCAGGTGGTTAACGTTGAGAACCTGTACCCCCTCCAGCTCTGCGACGCGATTGAGGTTGAAGTCGTTGGTCATGATGGAACAGCCCATGCTTTTGGCCAGGCGGATCAGCTTGCTGTCCACATCCCGCGCATCCTCGAAATCAGTCTCCGAGACCTGTACGGGCACCGGCGCCTCCTTCTGAAGGCGACCGAGGATATCCAGACCACGCCGGCCGCGGTTGCGCCTGAGCGCATCCGGGGAATCGGCGATGTAACGTAGTTCATCCAGAACGAAGCGAGGTACCACCAGGGTGCCCATGACGAAGCCTGTCTGGACGATATCGGCCATGCGACCATCGATGACAGCACTGGTATCGAGAATGATCTGGTGGGGCACATGGCCCATCCTCCTGCTCGCCAGGGGCAGATAGCGGGAAAGGAAATCGGCGAACTGCTCCTCACGATTGATCATGGCCGCCACGCCCAGAGCGCCCAGGATGGCGCTAACCACAAAAGGAGCAAGCACGCCGCCGATGCCAGGAAGAGAGACGAGGGCGGGCGTCAGGAGAGCCGCCACCAACAGGCCAGCCACCAGGCCGCCGGTGCCCAGCACCAACTGAATGGGCTCGATGTCACTGGTCCATTGCTGGAAGCGGCGTAGGGGCTCCAGAAAGAGGAAGGGCCCTGCTATGACCCCGAAGATGGTAAACAGCACCGGCGGCGCCGCCCAGAAGATCACCGCCGTAGTGCCACTGTCCCCCTCGGCCAGAAACGCCCCCATACGAAGACCCACATAGCCAAAGAAGATAGCCCCAACAACACGAAAAATGACGCTGAGATTGATGGCCATCGAATAATACCTCCCCGCCGACCGCAGCTCTCCGCCCTAGGGCGGAGCTAAGAGAGAGGTGACCTATGCACACTCCCTCAGCGAGGCCTCAAAATAATAAAGGCCAGATGATCTGCGGGAAGTATAACATACGCTCGTACACGCGTCAAAGCCGTCAGAGCCTAGCTCAACAACCCTCCCAGGATGTCGGTACCGAAATCGCCCACGGCTGCCATGTACATGTCTTTAATGATCTTCCCTGCCAGAACGGCCAGGAAAAAGCGCCCCAGGGGCATGCGAACAACCCCTGCCGCTGCGCCAGCCACATCGAACAGGGGGTTGGGGATGAGAGCCATCACGAACATGGTGATCACCCCGTGACGCTCCATCCAGCCTCGAACCCGCTTGTATTCTGGGCGCTCCTGGATCACGATGCGGCTGCCGTAGCCAGCCGCATAGCCAGTGAATTCGCCCAGAGCCTCTCCCAGGCCAGCGACGACACCCACGAAAACGAAGGTGGGTATGCCCAGATAGGAGTTGAGGATCGCGCCACCGCCAACCACGGAGGCAAGAGCAGGGGTAGGCAGGATCATCGAGGCCGCCCCGATGAAGCTGATGATGAACACACCGGCGTAGCCGTAGTCCTTGAGCCTGCTCACCTCCACTTGGAAATAGAAGAAGGCGAAGGCAAAGACGGTCATCAAAGCGACGACGAAGATGAGAAGGCCATACTCCAAGCGCCAGGCAGCCCATCGCCTGCCCTTCATTACCGTGCTCTTCTCATTGGGGAGACTCATGCTTCGGATAGTTCCCCCACCGTCGCCTTCTCCCCGCCAGCCAGCGAGCGGCGTCTGTGCCCAATACGAACGAAGGGACGGGAGGCCTAGCCTCGCGTCCCTCTGTGCTAGCCTCTCCTTCGCATGCCTACGAGGTTAGCTGACGGGTTCGGCTTGAAGGAGCTAGCCTACTCCGACGCCGTCGGAGATTCACCCCGGTGCCTGCTAGCCAGCAAGCAGTTGGTTCCCCCGTTCCCCTGACGGAGATTCGGCACCCTATTCGCTTGGTCTGCCCCAATTTTGACAAAGGTTGTGCTTCGTGTCAATCAGCGGGAACGATGGGGACGCATCACCAGGACTGGCTCGCCCGTGTGCCTCACTACCTCGTCGGTTACGCTACCCATAACCCAGCGGCGGAACCCGGAGCGCCCGTGGGTGGTCATGGCCACCAGACTGTCGGAGGTCTCCTTGGCGAACTCCACGATTCTGGAGCCTGCCGCGCCGCGCAGTACCTCCCACTGCACCGTCAATCCCTTGTCCTTAAGCTGCTTGGCCAGGCCCGCGAGGTAGCCGGAGGCCACCACGTCCAGCCGTTGCAGGACATCGCTAGGCACCGGCCAGCTATCTGGTGCCATCGGGCCGAAGCGCACAGTAGTCTCGACGCCGATCACCTGAATAAGGATAACCTCCAGCCCCAGGGCCTTGCTCAGCTCCTCGGCGAAGGGGAGGGCCGCTTCGGCAGCGTTGGAGCCGTCCAGGGGGAGGATGATCTTTGATAACCGTGCGGCAGCCTCGCCGCTGGCGCCCTCGTCGCGTGGCCTGACCAGGAGGACGGGCTGCTCACAGGCGCGCAGAATCTTGTCGATCCCGCTTCCCATCACCCAGCGGGCCAACCCCGAGCGTCCGTGGGTAGACATGGCAATCAGGCCAACGTTCTCCTGCTCGGCGTGCTCTACGATCTGTGCTGCTGCCCGGCCCCCCACTACCTTGGTCTGGACATCGATCCCCTCTCTACGCAACTCGTCGGCTACCCCCGCCAGGTAGTTCTCGGCCAGGGGACGCATGCGCTCCATGGTCTCATCGGCGTAGGTCTTCTGCTCAGGAGCCTCGAGGTCAAGGGCCGTCTCCGCGACATGGAAGAGGATGACACGGCTATGGAACCCCTTGGCCACTACCATCACATAAGGCAGGACCGCTTGCGCCAAGGGCGATCCATCCAGTGGTACCAGTATCCTCTCGAACATTTCCATGCCCCCTCCCAAGATGGTGACGCTGTATACTAGCAATTGCTGCAGCCGCGAGCAAGCCTTTGTACTCGTCCAGTACATTAGTGACACTAAGGAGGGCGCGCAAGGGCGAAGTCCTCCAGGAACTGCTTAGGCGTCTTATATCCCAGGGCCTGGTGGGGGCGCACGGTATTGTAGACGTGCTCCCAGGCCAGGGCCT